>NZ_JAMYVS010000017.1:0-73737 GCF_040324255.1 Mesorhizobium sp. M0001 | reverse complement strand
GGCCGGCTTGGATTGCTGGACACTGGGTGGCAGAAGCCGAGAAGGCGTTAGGCAATGGTGAGTAGGGAGTAGTGAGTAGTGAAGGATTGAAACGACGCCGAGAACTCCCTACTCCCTACTCCCTACTCCCTACCTCACCACCCTCACCACCGTCCGGTCCGACACCAGCGGCAACAGCCGCGCCATTGTCCGCGCTGTCACCGCCACGCAGCCTTGCGTCGGTGTGAAGCCTGGGCGGGTCAGATGAAAGAAGATGGCGCTGCCGCGGCCGCGCCGGCGCGGCGCCATGTTCCAGTCGAGCACAAGGCAGGCGTCATAGAGGCGGTCGTCGCGCCGCATTCGCTCATGGCTGGCGCCATAGGGGATTTTCACCGGCCGGTTGTAGTTGCGGTCGTCCGGCACCTCGCACCAGCCGAGATCGGCGCCGATCGGCGCCATCGCCAGCCGGGTTTTGCGGCCGGCCGCGAAATGATCGCCCCGAAAATATCCTGACAAAATCCGCATCTCGCCAAGCGGCGTCGCACCGTCGCCTTCGCGCTTGTTGGCCGAGATGCCGCCGCGTCCGAGCGCACAGGCAAACACCTTGCTGCCGGCCTGCAATATCCCCTGGCTGGGGTTGCCCGGCCTCGCCCGAACCACCAGCACACGCAGCCCTTTCGGCAAAATTGCGCCGGCTGCATTGCGATCGCGTTTTTTCTTGTATGATCGTGTCACGGAACAAATCACTGTGATCGGACTGTTGCGCCGGTCAGCTTCCGCATAAATGGGGGGCGGTCAACTGAAAATTCTTTTCAAAACAATGGATTGATCCATGACATCACGTACCATTCTGATCGTTGACGACGATGACGACCTGCGCGGAACCCTCGTCGAGCAACTGGCCCTTTACGAAGAATTCGACGTCTTGCAGGAAGCGACCGCCGCCAAAGGCGTCGCCGCGGCGCGCGGCGGGCTCATCGACCTGCTCATCATGGATGTCGGGCTGCCCGACATGGATGGCCGCGAGGCGGTGAAGATCCTGCGCAAGGGCGGCTACAAGGCGCCGATCATCATGCTGACCGGCCACGATACCGATTCCGACACAATTCTGGGCCTCGAGGCCGGCGCCAACGACTATGTCACAAAGCCGTTCCGCTTCGCCGTGCTGCTCGCCCGCATACGCGCACAACTGCGCCAGCACGAGCAGAGCGAGGACGCCACCTTTTCGGTCGGGCCCTACACGTTCAAGCCCAGCCAGAAGCTTCTGATCGACCAGCGCGGCGGCAAGGTGCGGCTGACCGAGAAGGAAGCCTCGATCATCAAATATCTCTATCGAGCCGACCAGAAGGTGGTGACGCGCGACGTCCTGCTCGAGGAAGTGTGGGGCTACAATTCCGGCGTCACCACGCACACGCTGGAAACTCACGTCTACCGGCTGCGCCAGAAGATCGAGCGCGATCCTTCCAATGCTGAAATTCTTGTGACAGAAAGCGGCGGCTACAAGCTGGTTCCTTAAACTTTTCATTGTTCAATAAGCGGTCGGGGCGGGACTGTTTCGGGGAGGATCCGGCTGGGGGAGCCTGGATCGGCCCGCTGCGCAGATTGAAGTGTTAGAGCGTCCTTTGCGCGTCCAATTGGACGCGCGGCGCTCTAAGGGAGGGATTGGACTGACCGTTCGGGGACGCAGCTAGAGATGGCGCTGGATGACGACATCCGCATCCTGTCCGCCGTGAAGCTCTTTGAGGGTTTCACGCAGGAACAGCTGCGCCTGCTCGCCTTCGGCGCCGAAGCCACCCATCTGCAGGCCGACCGCAAGCTGTACCGCGAGGATGACGAAGCCGACTCAGCCTATATCGTGGTCAGTGGCCGCATCGTGCTCTACCGGGAGCAGGATGGCGACCGCATCCCGATCGGCACCGCCGGCCCCGGCACGATCCTCAGCGAACTGGCGCTGATCGCCGACTCAAGACGGCTGACCAGCGCCTCGGCCGAGACCGATTCGGAAGTGATAAGGTTGAGCCGCAAGATGTTTCGCCGCATCCTGGAGGAATATCCCGAAGTGGCGGTGAAACTGCACCAGCGAATCCTCGATGATTTTCAGGCCATGATCGCCCGCATCGAGAAGCTGGCCCCAAGGTTTGGCGGGTAGGTCCCCGCGACCGCGCTCACGCTTGGGTATGTCGAGATTCAGGTCAGGCCGAGTCGAAAATGGCTGATACCGAGAACCGGAGCGGAGCGTACTCAAAGTACGCACCGGAAGCGCAGGTATCGGCCATTGCAGGCCGGCCTCACCTGAATATCGGCACGCCTAATCCAGGTCGAACCGCGCAATCACCGGCACATGGTCCGAGGGCCGCTCCCAGCCACGCGCCTCTCGCAGGATCTCATAGCCGGCAAAGCTCGGCACCAGGTTCGGTGACGACCAGACATGGTCGAGCCGGCGGCCGCGGTTCGAGGCTTCCCAGTCCCGCGCGCGATAGCTCCACCAGGTGTAGAGCTTCTGGTCTGGCGGCACGTCGAGCCGCATCAGGTCGACCCAGTCGCCGGCGATCCGCATCGCGTCGAAATTTTGCGTCTCGACCGGCGTGTGGCTGACGACGTTGAGCAATTGCTTGTGCGACCAGACATCGTGCTCCTGCGGCGCGATGTTGAGGTCGCCGACCAGGATCGAAGCCGACACCTGGTCATGCGCGGCGCGGATGGCGTTCATCTCGGCAACGAAATCGAGCTTGTGGCGGAACTTGCGGTTGATCTCCGGATCGGGCTCGTCGCCGCCGGCCGGCACGTAGAAATTGTGGACCAGGATTGCCTTGCCGCCGGCCTGCACCTTGACCGACAGATGCCGGCTGTCATCGATCTCGCAGAAGCGCCGTTTCTCGACAATCTCGATCGGCCGCCGCGCCACCGTCGCAACGCCGTGATAGCCCTTCTGGCCATGGAATGCGATGTGCTCGTAGCCGGCCTTGCGGAACGCCTTTTCCGGAAACAGCTCGTCGGGAACCTTCGTCTCCTGCAGGCAAAGCACATCGGGCGCCTGCTCCGTCAGCAGCCGCTCGACGATCGGCATGCGCAGGCGCACGGAGTTGATGTTCCAGGTGGCGATGGAGAAGGGCATGCGGCGGTCCGAACAAGGTCGCCGATCTACTGCCAGCCGAGCGCCACAAACACAAGCCAGCCTTTGCGGGCGGCGGCCCTGATTCAGGTCAGGCCGAGTCGAAAATGGTGGTCTCCGAGAACCGGAGCGGAGCGTACTTAAACCACGTGAGCGCCGGAAGCGCAGGAGATCGCCATTTGCAGGCCGGCCTGACCGGATCTAGCGGTGGTTGGTGTTCAGCTCGCGGTTCGCCGTATAGTCGATGGCGAAGGTGTCCGCAGGGAAGCTGACGCCTTCCTTGGTGTTGTAGATCATCACCGTGGTGTCCTTGCCCTGCGCGTCGGTGATGGTCCACTGGCGCAGATCATAGGATTTCGGATCGAACATCATGGTGATCTTCGAATTGCCGAACACCGACTTGTCGGCAAGCTGGATGGTGGTGAGGTCGCTCTCTTCCTTGATCGATTTGACGCGGCCGCCCGAGAGGTCGATCTTGGTGTCGAGCAACAGCTTCAGCGGTGTCTTCGACAACGGATAGAGATCGGACGTTTTCAGCCGCTTGTTGAGGATGACCACCGACTTGCCGTCGGAAATCACCCGGAAATTCGACTTGCCGTCATAATTGAAGCGAATCTTGCCTGGCCGCTCAAGGAAGAACTTGCCGCCGGTCTGCTGGTTGTTGGGGCCGAACTGGACGAACTCGCCGCTCATCGATTTGACCGAGGAGAAATGGTCGGCGATCTTTTGCGCCGTCGGCGGCACCGCCGCCTGCGCCGAGGCCAAGAGCTGGAACCCCGGCACGACGTTGATGGCCGCGGCGCCGGCAAGCATCAGGCCAAGGCCGAGCAACCGGCGACGGTTTGGAGCGAAATCGCTGATCGCGGAAAGATCGTTTTTCATGCCGGTCACTCTCGTGTGGTGTGTGTCTCGTTGCAGTCCGTGGACCCCCAGTTAGACTTAAGTTTGGCGGGCCGGACAGCGCTCAGTCGCTGTAACGCGCCAAAAGGTTCAAGGTTGCCGCCGGGCCGTATCGGCTGATCAGAACTTGTCGTCCTCGGTCGGCACCAGGATTTCGCGTTTGCCGGCATGGTTGGCCGGGCCGACAATGCCTTCCTTCTCCATCTTCTCGATGATCGAGGCGGCGCGGTTGTAGCCGATGCCGAGCCGGCGCTGGATATAGCTGGTCGACGCCTTGCCGTCGCGCAGCACGACCGAGACCGCCTGGTCGTAGGGATCGTCGGAATCCTCGAAATTGCTGTTGCCGCCACCGCCAGCGCCGCCCTTGCCCGACGGCTCGTCATCGTCCTCGCCGTCATCCTCGGTGATGGCGTCGAGATATTCGGGCACGCCCTGCAGCTTCAGATGGGCGACGATCTTCTCGACCTCGTCGTCGGCGACGAACGGGCCGTGCACGCGCTGGATGCGGCCGCCGCCGGCCATGTACAGCATGTCGCCCATGCCGAGCAGCTGCTCGGCGCCCTGCTCGCCCAGAATGGTGCGGCTGTCGATCTTCGACGTCACCTGGAAGGAGATACGGGTCGGGAAATTGGCCTTGATGGTGCCGGTGATGACGTCGACCGACGGACGCTGCGTCGCCATGATGACATGGATGCCGGCCGCGCGCGCCATTTGTGCCAGGCGCTGCACCGCGCCTTCGATGTCCTTGCCGGCGACCATCATCAAATCGGCCATCTCGTCGATGATGACCACTATGTAGGGCATTGGCTCGAGATCGAGGTTCTCGGTCTCGTAGATCGCCTCGCCGGTCTGGCGGTCGAAGCCGGTCTGCACGGTGCGCGAGATTTTTTCGCCCTTCTTTTCAGCCAACTGCACGCGCGCGTTGAAGCCGTCGATGTTGCGCACGCCGACCTTGGACATCTTGCGGTAGCGGTCCTCCATCTCGCGCACGGTCCATTTCAACGCCACCACCGCCTTCTTCGGGTCGGTGACCACCGGCGTCAGAAGGTGCGGGATGCCGTCATAGACCGAAAGTTCCAGCATCTTCGGGTCGATCATGATCAGCCGGCAGTCCTGCGGCGTCAGCTTGTAGAGCAGCGACAGGATCATGGTGTTGATGGCGACGGACTTGCCGGAGCCGGTGGTGCCGGCGACCAGCACATGCGGCATCTTGGCGATGTCGACGATCACCGCCTCGCCATTGATGGTCTTGCCCAGCGCCAGCGCCAGCTTGGACTTGGTCGTCTCGAAATCGCGGCTGGCCAGGATCTCCCGGAGATAGACGGTCTCGCGCTTGGCATTCGGCAATTCGATGCCGATGGCGTTGCGGCCGGGCACCACGGCGACGCGGCAGGCAATGGCGCTCATCGAGCGGGCGATGTCGTCGGACAGGCCGATGACGCGCGACGATTTGATGCCGGGCGCCGGCTCCAACTCATAGAGCGTGACCACCGGGCCGGGCCGTACCGCGATAATCTCGCCCTTGACGCCGAAATCCTCCAGAACGCCTTCGAGCAGGCGCGCATTCTGCTCCAGCGCGTCCTTGGACAGGCTGGCGTCGCGCACCACGTTCTTCGGCTCCGACAGGAAATGCAGCGACGGCATTTCGAATGTTTCCGAGCCGATCAGCGAGGTCTGCGCCTCGCGCTGGACGCGCGCGCCGGGAGCGGGACGCGGCGCAGGTGCGGCGACGCGGGTCGCCGCATCTGACCGGAAGTTTTGCACCTTGGCGTTCGGCGCGGCACGGCGCGGGACCGGCTCGTCGTCGAGTTCGACCTCCTCGTCGCCATTGTCGAAACCGGCATCGAGGACGTCGTCATCGTCCGGATCGACGGAAACGCTGCGGTCATTGACCATGGCGGCGAAGAATTCCGGCTCGACGCGGGCGCGGCCATCCGGGCTCATCCGCGCTTCGGCGAATTCCGCTGATTCGACCCGTTCGGCGGCGCGGCGCCATGCGGTGGAGCGCTGCTCTATCTCCGGCTCGAACTCGTCGCGCTCCTGCTGGCGGCGCACAGCCCGGCGATGCATCCAGGCGCGGAAAGACAGCCACCAGTGGGTAATGGCGCCGAGCGCCAGTATTCCTTCGTCGCCCTCGTCGTCGTCTTCGTCGAAGAGCAGGTCGTCCTCTCGGGGATCGGGCTCCGCGGTGCGCTCCATGACGGCAAAGCCGTTCTTGCGCGCAATCAGCGCCGAGCCATAGGCAAACAGCCACAGCGCCGGCGCAATGAGCACCATGGCAATGACGCTGGCAACGATGCCGGTCGGGTAGCCGCCAATGACCAGGCCCGGAATATTGAGCACCATGTCGCCGAACACGCCGCCGAGGCCGGTCGGCAACGGCCAGGTCTTGGGCGGCACCACGCAGCCGGCCATCGCCGCCGCGAGCAGCGCGAAGCCGAACCAGGCAAGGCCGCGCTTCGGCAGCCTGTCGACGCCGCGCGCCGAAAACAGGAGAAAGCCCCAGATCACCGCCGGCACCAGGGCGGCGACCGCGGCAAGGCCGAAGAACTGCATGGCGAGGTCGGAGAATACCGCGCCCGCATAGCCCATGGCGTTGGTGACGATGTTGTCGGTGGCGTGCGAGAAGCTGGGATCGGCGACGTTCCAGGTCGCCAGCGCCGCGACGCCAAAGGCGACCAGCGCAAACAGGCCGGCGCCGACCAGCCGCCCGACCTGGCGCCGCGCGAATGCCTGGATGCCGTGCCCCGTATCGGTCAGCGCGAGCGGTGCTGAAGCCCCTGAACGCATGCTTCGTTCCCCGTCTGTCATGGACTGGCCGGGCGCATGACGCACTCCGGCAGATTCGGATGTCAGACTATCGGGGGGAAGGTTAAGGCCGCATTAACTATACGCACCCAGAGCCACGATCTTGCTCACTCCACTGTAGGCAGTCTCAACAGTTCGGAACCAATCCGGTCGACGTCTCCCCGCCGGCGGCCATCACTAGAACGTGATTGCGCAGGGACCGAGGCCTGCCAGCACGGTTGCCAAAAAGAGAGGCCCGGAATGACCCGGGCCTCAAAGCGTGAACTCCTTTCGGGAGCGTCACGACGGGATGGGAGAATGCGGGGCGGCCGAGGCCGCCCCGCAAGGCTTACGAGTGGTAGGCCGCTTCGCCATGCGAAGTCAGGTCGAGGCCTTCGCGCTCGGCGTCGGCTGTCGGACGCAGACCGATGATCAAGTCGACGACCTTGTAGAGGATGGCGCTGCCGATGCCCGACCACAGCAGGGTTACCAGGACGCCCTTGCCCTGCGCCAGGAGCTGCGTGGCCGTGCCGGCATAGCCGGCGGCGAAGTCGGCCGTCGAATAGTCGACGATGCCGGCGCCGCCGAGGGCGGGATTGACCAGAATGCCAGTGCCTAGCGCACCGATGATGCCACCGACGCAGTGGACGCCGAAGACATCGAGGCTGTCATCATAGTCGAACGTGTTCTTCACCACCGAGACGAAGAAGTAGCAGACGAAGGTGGCAACGATGCCAAGCACGATAGCGCCCATCGGGCCGGCAAAACCTGCAGCCGGCGTAATCGCGACGAGGCCGGTGACCGCGCCCGAAACAGCGCCGAGCATGGAGGCTTTGCCGCGCAGCAGCGATTCAAGCACGATCCAGGCCACTGCCGCCGCCGCCGTGGCGACGAAGGTGTTGATCATCGCCAGCACCGCATAGGCGTTCGCTTCGAGGTTCGAACCGGCGTTGAAGCCGAACCAGCCGACCCACAGCAATGAAGCGCCGACCATGGTCAGGGTCATCGAGTGCGGCGCCATGATGTCCTTCTTGTAGCCGATGCGCTTGCCGATCATCAGCGCGCCGACGAGACCGGCAATGCCCGCATTGATGTGAACGACCGTGCCGCCGGCGAAGTCGATGGCGCCGAAGCTGAAGATCAGGCCGGACGGGTCGGCATAGGCGCTCGGGCCGCCCCAGAACCAGACCATGTGCGCGATCGGGAAGTAGATTAACGTCACCCATAGGATAACGAAAAGGATCAAGGCGGAGAATTTGACGCGTTCGGCGAATGCGCCGACGATCAGGGCGGGCGTGATGCAGGCGAAGGTCATCTGGAAGACGACGAACACCAGTTCAGGAATGGCGACGCCCTTGCTGAAGGTTTCCGAAAGCGTCGATACGTTGACGCCGGAGAGAAACATCTTCGAAAGGCCGCCGACGAAGGCGTTGCCCGGGGTGAAGGCGAGGCTGTAGCCGTAGAAGACCCAGATGATCATGACCACGCTGGTGATGGTGAAGACCTGCATCAGCACCGACAGCATGTTCTTGGTACGAACCAGGCCGCCGTAGAAAAGCGCAAGGCCGGGAATGGTCATCAACAGCACCAGCACGGTGGAAATCATCATCCACGTGGTGTCGCCCTTGTCGACGGTAAAAGCCGGCGCTGCTGGCGCTGCCGCCGCGACGGCGGGAGCCGCCTCCTGCGCGAAGGCAGCAACCGTGCCCAATGCTCCGAGCGCTAAGGAGCCCAGCAGCGCGGAGCGCGCCACTGACTTCAAGGTGGAAGGTATATTCATTGAACTCTCCATTGGAATACGTGCTCGCCGCTCAAAGTGCGTCGGTGTCTGTTTCGCCGGTACGGATGCGCACCGCCTGATCGATGCCGAAGACGAAGATCTTGCCGTCGCCGATCTGGCCGGTCTTGGCCGCCGCCGTGATGGCTTCGACGGCCTTGTCGACCAGGTCTGTGCTAACCGCGACTTCGATCTTGATCTTCGGCAGGAAACTGACCGCGTATTCCGCCCCGCGATAGATTTCCGTGTGTCCCTTCTGACGCCCGTAGCCTTTGACTTCGGTGACGGTCAGGCCCTGGATGCCGACGGCGGTGAGTGCTTCGCGCACCTCGTCGAGCTTGAACGGCTTGATGATTGCCATCACGATTTTCATAAGGTTTCACCCTTTGCTGTTGCGGTCCCCCGCGTTTGCACACCTTCACCGATCCCAAAAAGCCCGGAGAGTGCCCAACAGGATTCAAGCTCCGTGCCAGTTGCCGAAGCAGGGTGTTAACTCATTGTAAATAAACAGATCGCTCGAGTCCCGGCGCCACGGTGCGCACTGTCAACGGACAGTCACTGATTAAAAAGTAGGCAATTTTTCGAAAATGCCTATTCCGCAGGCGGCCGCTTCAGCCGGATCAGGCCTTCCTGGGCAACCGAGGCGATCAGCGTGCCGTCGCGGGCAAACAGCGAGCCGCGGGTGAAGCCGCGCGACCCCTGCGTCGACGGGCTGTCCTGCGTGTACAGGATCCAGTCATCGAGCGGATGGCTGCGATGGAACCACATCGCATGGTCGAGGCTCGCCGCCTGGATGTCGCGGTCGAAAATGGCGCGGCCGTGCGCAAAGGTCGAGGTGTCGAGCAGCGTCATGTCGGAGAGGTAGGCAAGCACCGCCGCCTGGATGCCGCGGTCGGCCGGCACCGGGCCGGTGGTGCGGATCCAGATGTTCTGCTGCGGCTCCAGCTTTTCGCGGCTGGTGTAATGCTTCAGCATCACCGGCTTCATCTCGATCGGCCGGTCACGCTCCCAGTAGCGCTTGATGCCGTCCGGCACCGCCTCGCCGAACTTGCCCAGCAATTCGCGCTGCGACAACAGGCTGTCGGGCGGCGGCACGTCGCGCGGCATCGGCAGCTGATGCTCAAGGCCAACCTCGTCCTGCTGGAACGAGGCTTCCAGCGAAAAGATCGCCTGGCCGTGCTGGATCGCCACCACGCGCCGCGTGGCGAAGGAGCCGCCATCGCGGATGCGGTCGACCTCGTAGACGATCGGCACCTTGGTGTCGCCGGGCCGCATGAAATAGCCGTGCAGCGAATGCACGTGGCGCTCGGGCTCGACGGTGCGCTGCGCGGCGACCAGCGCCTGGGCGATGGTCTGGCCGCCGAAAACGCGCTGCCAGTCGAGCTTGGGGCTGCGACCACGGTACAGATTGTGTTCCAGCTGCTCGAGGTCGAGAATGCTGAGAAGCTCGTCCATGGCCGCCGTCATGCTTCGTGACCTCGCCGTAAGATGCTATGGCGGTTTCCGACAGGAATGGCGGGCAGTCAAGGCCGGAATGCCCCAGTGGGCGGGGATGGTCGAGACTTCGAAAGGAATTGACATGGCGAACCGCAACCCGGACGCAAAAACCCCGCTCGACGTGCTGGTTGCTGGCGCCGGCTATGTCGGCCTCGCCGCCGCCGTGTCGCTGAAACAGGCGCGGCCGGGCCTCGCCGTGGCGGTCGTTGATGCTGCCCCCGCCGGCGTCTGGCAAAAGGACCGCCGCGCCTCGGCGATCGCCGCCGCCGCCTGCCGCATGCTCGACCAGCTCGGCGTCTGGCAGGAAATCGTCGGGCAATCGCAGGCGATCACCGAGATGATCGTCACCGATTCGCGCACCGCCGATCCGGTGCGTCCGGTGTTTCTCACCTTCGATGGCGAGGTCGCGCCGGGCGAACCGTTCGCCCACATGGTCGCCAACAAGGACCTGAACAGCGCCTTGCGCCGCCGCGCGCAAAAGCTCGGCATCGACATCATCGAAGGTGTCGCGGTCGCATCGTTCGACGGCAATGGCGCCGGCATCACCGTGCATCTGGCCGACGGCGCGGCGATTGAGGCGCGGCTGCTGGTCGCCGCCGACGGCGTCAATTCCAAATTGCGCGACATGGCCGGCATCAAGACGGTGAAATGGGAATATGGCCAGTCCGGCATCGTCTGCACGGTGGCGCATGAGCGCCCGCACAATGGCCGCGCCGAAGAGCATTTTCTGCCGGCCGGCCCGTTTGCAACGCTGCCGCTCAAGCCGACCGAGGACGGCACCAACCGTTCGTCGCTGGTCTGGGTCGAACGTTCCGAGGATGCCGAAAAGCTGGTCTCGGGCGACGACCTCGTCTTCGAGCAGGAGCTTGAATTGCGCTTCGGCCTGAAGCTCGGCGAAATCCGCGTCACCGACAAGCCGCGCGCCTGGCCGCTCGGCCTGACCATCGCGCGCGCCTTTGTCGCCCCGCGCGTAGCACTTGCCGGCGACGCCGCGCACGGCATCCACCCGATCGCCGGCCAGGGCCTCAATCTCGGCTTCAAGGATGTGGCGGCCCTTGCTGAAGTGGTGGTCGAGGCCGATCGCTTGGGACAGGATATCGGCGCGCTCGACGTGCTCGAGCGCTACCAGCAATGGCGCCGCTTCGACACGGTGCAGATGGGCGTCACCACAGATGTGCTGAACCGGCTGTTTTCCAACGACATCGGCCCGCTGCGCCAGCTCCGCGACATAGGCCTCGGCCTTGTCGAACGGATGCCCAGGCTGAAGGAGTTCTTCATCCGCCAGGCGTCGGGGCTTTCCGGCGGCACACCGCGACTATTGAAGGGGGAGGCGATCTAGCAGCCAGACAAGGTAGTAGAAGACCACAATGGCGACCAGCGTGCCGATCACCAGCCTGCCGGCGCGGGATTTGCGCAATCTGTCACCAAATAGCATGCCGATCAGATCGGCCAATTCCGCAGCCACGTACGCAATTGCTTCCATCTGTGCCTTGACGGTTTGGGGGTACCGTCCCATTGATGTGGGGACGACCGCCTTCCGTTCAAGATCAATGTTGACCGAGGTCAGTTGACCTCAAACCCCAGCTTCTGCCGCAGTCGCAGCATGCGTTGGTCGGCGACCTTGAAACTCTGCTCGCCGCTCTTGGCAACACGATCCAGCATCTGCAGCAGGTCTTCGCGCTCATGCGGATCGAGGCGCTCGCGCAGGAAGGGCGCCAGCTTGTCGATGACGATCGTCGTGTCGTCGATCTGCGCCGCGGCCCATTTGGCGTAGACGACGGCTTCATCGGTCTTCTTCTGGTTGTCCGCAATCTGCGAGATCACCTCGCGGATGACCGTTTCGCGCTTCGGCAGGATCGGGCCGTGCTCCGCTGCCAGTGCGGTGATCAGCGTTGCCGCCGCCACCACCGGATCGTCGATCGCCGTCAGCGGCGACAGCGCCGCCTGCTTGCGCAGCTTCTTGCGCCTTATGTTGCCCTGGACGCGGCCGACGACGTCGGCGACCTCGCGCGCGGCTTCGTTCATGGCCTTCATGCGATACCACCAGAACGCCCCGGCTCCCAGCACGCCGAGAATAGCAATCAGGAAAGGCATGTCGAATTCCCCCGAAAATTGCGGCGACGATAGGAGAACTCCGGCGTTGCTTCAACACGCAAGAATTGTATCTGATGAGAAAACAGAGCTGGCCCCCTAATCATCCAGACGCCGAGATCGGACGTCCTGGGTTCAGGTCGCTCGTCACGGGCATCTGATGGTGCAACCGCTTGGCGATAACGCCGACTTCGCATCCACCCCACCCCACCTGCAAGATATTTCACATACTGATATTTCATTCGCCATCATTGACATGCCACAAATCCCGCCGTATTCAATCTCGCCAGAGATTTCATCTTATGAAGTTTCTTGCAAAGCTGATGCGACGAGGCTTTCATCGTCGGGGAACCCGGAGGAGAGAATGAACAGGATTGGGCTGGTGGGCGCGCTGAGCGCCGCTGTGATGACGTTGACCCTGGCGATGCCGGCGTCGGCAGAGAGCAAGTTTCAGTGCAAGCCGGATGAGACCTACGTGATGAACGTCATGGTCTCCGCGCATCCCTATTGGGTGCCGGTCTATCAGGGCTTCAAGCAGGCGGCTGCGGCGATGGGCTGCAAGACAGTGTTTTCGGGCACGCCGGACTATGACATCGCCAAGCAGATCGCTTCCTTCGAACAGGATCTGATCAAGAAGCCGGCCGGCGTGCTGCTGCACCCGATGCAGGCCGATCCGTTCATCGAGCCGATCAACCGCGCCATCGAGAACGGCACCACCGTCGTCACCTTCGCCGCCGACTCGCCAAAATCCAAGCGCGTCTCCTACATCACCTCGGACAATCTGGCGGAAGCCAAATTTGCCGCCGAGGAGATCGTCAAGCAGGTCGGCGACGATGCCGAATATGGCGTGCTGGAGAACCCTGGCCAGAGCAACCACGACCTTCGCGTCACTGCCTTCATCGATTACCTCGCCAAGAACTATCCGAAGATGAAGCTTGTCGGACGCCAGGCCTCTAACCAGGACGCCAATGTCGCCAACAAGGCGGTTGCCTCGATGCTGCAGGCCAACCCGAACCTCAAGGCCCTGTGGATACCGGAAGCCGGTTCGGCCGAAGGCGCGGTCGCGGCCGTTCTCGAAGCCAAGGCCAAGGTGCTGATCATGCATGCCGACATCACCCCGGCGACGCTGGAGCAGATCAAGGCCGGCAACATCCACATGGCGCTGAGCCCGAACCAGGGGATGCAGGGTTATCTCGGCTTCCTCGCCACCTTCATGGCGGCGCATCCGGAACTGATCGACCCGTTCAACGACTACAAGACGTCGGGCCACAACCCGATGAGCATCCCCTTCGCCGATAACGGCTTTGCCGTCATCACCAAGGAGAATGCCGACTCGTTCGACCTGAACAAGTACATGCAGGGCCGCGATCCCAGTTGATCCGACCATTGGGCAGCCGCGCCGCTTGGCGCGGTTGCCTCCATCTTCCTGAGCAGTCGAGAACCTCCGTGGAAAAACCGGCCCTCCTCAAAATATCCGGCCTCAGCAAATCGTTCGGCCCTGTCCGTGCGTTGCGCGATGTTGGTTTCGAGCTGCGCGCCGGCGAAATCCACGCCATTGCCGGCGAGAACGGCGCCGGCAAGTCGACGCTCATGAAGGTTATCGACGGCATACTGCCGCCCGACAGCGGCGACATCCAGATCGACGGCCGCTCCGTTTCGATCCGCTCGCCGCTGGTGGCGCAAAAGCTCGGCATCGGCTTCGTGCATCAGGAGATCGCATTGTGCCCCGATGTCTCGGTGGCCGAAAACATCTTCATGTCGATCACCAACGCCGGCAAGGCGCTGCTGATGAATTATCGCGACCTCGAGAAACGTGCTGCCGCGATCCTGGCGCGGCTTGGCAACACCGATCCGACCGCGATGGTGCGCAGCCTGTCGATCTCCCAGCAGCAGCTGGTCGAGATCGCCAAGGCGCTGACGCTCGATTGCCGAATCCTCATCTTCGATGAGCCGACGGCAGCGCTGACCGAGCGCGAGGCCAAGAAACTGTTCGAGATCATCCACCAGCTTGCCGGCGAAGGCATCGGCATCATCTACATCTCGCACCGCATGGCCGAAATCTTCGAAAACTGCGACCGCGTCACGGTGCTGCGCGACGGCCGGTACATCACCACGCTCGACATATCGGCGACGACGCCAGAACAGGTGGTGGCGTCCATGGTCGGCCGCGTCATCGACAGCCTCTATCCCGAGAAGCTGCGCGGCGACGAGCGGGCTGAGGAGATCCTGCTTGAGGTCAGCAACCTCTGCGAAGCAACCACCTTCCGCGACATCAGCTTCCAGTTGCGCAAGGGCGAAATCCTCGGCATTGGCGGCCTGATCGGCGCCGGTCGCAGCGAGATCGTTCGGGGTATCTGCCGGCTGGAGGGTCAGGTGACCGGCAATGTCAGCCTGCATGGCAAGCCGCTGTCGCTGGCCCATTATGGCGACAGCATCGCGGCCGGCATCGTCTACCTCTCCGAGGACCGCAAGGGCGACGGCTTGTTCCTCGACATGTCGATCGCCGCCAACATCTCGGCGCTGGCGGTGGACCGGATCTCGACCCGCTTCGGCCTCATCAACGATCGGCGCGAGAAGCAGCAGGCAGAGACCATCGGCAGCCAGCTGTCGCTGAAATGCGGCCATGTCGGCCAGCCGGTTTCGACGCTGTCTGGCGGCAACCAGCAGAAGGTGGCGATCGCAAAGATGCTGTCGGTCGACCCGAAAGTGATCTTCCTCGACGAGCCGACGCGCGGCGTCGATGTCGGCGCCAAGGCCGAAATCCACCGGATCCTGCGCAAACTGGCGCGCGACGGCGTCGGCATCGTGGTCATCTCGTCGGAACTGCCGGAACTGATCGGTGTCTGCGACCGGGTGCTGATCGTACGCGAGGGACGCCTCACCGGCGAGGTCACCGGCGCGGAAATGACCGAAGAAAACATCATGGTCCTGGCATCGCTTGCCGATGACGGCCGGCAACGGAGCGCCGCATGAGCATCGTGGGGGAAAGCATGGACAGCGTGACGCCGCCGGCCCGCATCGGGTTCGGTGAAAGGCTTGGCGGCCTGATCAGGATGCGCGAGACCGGTCTGATCCTCATCATCGCCGTGCTCTTTGCGGTCATGTCGTTCGCATCGCCGTACTTCCTGACCTGGGACAACATGCGGGCGATGGCGATGGCCTTCGCGGTCGAAGGCATCGTCGTCGTCGGCATGACGATCCTTCTGATCTCAGGCGGCATCGACCTTTCGGTCGGTTCGGTCACCGCACTCGCCATGGTCATTGCCGGCCTGCTCTTCCTCGGCGGCGTCGACCCCTGGCTGGCATCATTGATTGCAATAGCGGCCTGTGCAGGCATCGGCGCCTTTATGGGCTTCTTCGTCACCAAGGTGGGATTGCACCACTTCATCGTCTCTCTGGCCGTGATGGTGATTGCGCGCGGGCTCTGCCTGCTCGGCACCGGCGGCCGGCCGCTCGGGCTCTACACACTGCCGCCCGAGTTCAAATTCATCGGCCAGGGCGCCATTGGCGGCATTCCGGTCGTCATCATCATCTTCATCGTCTTCGTCATCCTGTCCGACTTCATGCTGCGCCGCACGACGATGTTCCGCAAAGTTTTCTACACCGGCAGCAATGAGAAGGCGGCCGCCTATTCCGGCATTCGCACCAAGAAGGTCGTGTTCCTGACGACAACTTTGTGCTCGACGCTGTGCGGCTTTGCCGGCGTGATCTACATGGCCCGCTTCGGCTCGGCCCAGCCGACCTTCGGCGCCGGCATGGAGCTGAACGTCATCGCCGCCGCGGTGATCGGCGGCGCCAGCCTCACTGGTGGCTCCGGCACCATTCTCGGCGCCATCCTCGGCACCATCCTGCTCTCCGTCGTTTCAAGCTCGCTCGCTCTGCTCGACGTGTCCGTCTATTGGCAGGACATCATCCGCGGGTCCATTCTGCTGACGGCGGTCACCGCCGATTACTACTTCAACAAGCGGCGGGGCTGAGATGGCGGACGGCAGGGAAGATTTCGAGGCGATCCGGCAGATCCACACGGTGCTGGTGCTGCACTTCGTCGACGGCATGAAGCAGAACGACATTGCGGCAGCACTCAACCTCTCGGCGTCGAAGGTCAATCGGCTGATCGCGCAAGGGCGCAAGCTCGGCATGCTGACGATCGCGGTCGAGAGCCCGTTCCAGCGCCTCGTCGACAGCGAAAAGCAGCTGATCGAGGTCGCGCAACTGGCAGCCGCGATCGTGACTCCGACCGTGGCCGGCAGTCCCGACAGCACGCTGCAGCAGGTGGGGCGCGCGGCGGCCAACCAGTTGCTCGAGACTTTGCGCGACGGCGACGTCATCGCCATTACCGGCGGCAAGGCGATCAGCGCGCTGGTCGAAAACCTGCAGCCCGAGCGCGCCTTCGACGTCACCGTCGTGCCGCTGACCGGCGGCGTCCAGGGCAAGCACTATACCGACGTCAACCATCTGGCGACGCGGCTGGCCGAACGCCTCGGCGGCACCAGCATGCTCTTGCATGCGCCGCTCTTTGCCGAAAGCCGCGAGCAGCGCGATCTCCTGCTGGACATGGCCTCGGTGCGCGAAATCTTCGATCTGGCGCGCAAGGCGGCGATCGCGCTGGTCGGCGTCGGCTCGATCCAGACGCCGGGGTCGAGCTATTACGACCTCCACCCGGGCCTCGATCCCGACCGCGAAAAACTCGCCGCCAGCGGCGCGGTCGGCGAGTTCCTTGCGCATCTGATCCGCGACGACGGCACGCTGGCCGACTATCCGCCCAACGACCGCCTGGTGGCGCTGGCGCCTTCGGAGCTCGGTCGTTGCCGGTCGGTGATGGGCGTCGCCAGCGGCGCCGAAAAGGTCTGGCCGATCCGCGCAGCGCTTCGCGGCAACTATCTCAAATCACTGGTCGTCGACGAAGAGACGGCCAATGCAGTCCTGAGCAATGCGGGGAGCATACGCAATGTCGCCTGAAATGTTGACGCGCACCATTGGCGCGTCGGGAATATCCGCCTCCGCGATTGGCCTCGGCACCTGGGCCATTGGCGGCTGGATGTGGGGCGGCACCGATGAGGCGCAGTCGATCGACACCATCCGCGCCTCGATCGACGAAGGCGTTTCGCTGATCGACACCGCGCCTGCCTATGGCCAAGGCCTGTCGGAGGAAATCGTCGGCAAGGCGATAAAGGGTCGCCGTGACAAGGTCGTCCTTGCCACCAAGCTTGGGCTGGTCTGGCATACCAAGAAGGGCAACCACTTCTTCGACTATGACGGCGCGCCGGTGCATCGCTATCTCGGTGCCGACTCTGTCGTCTACGAAGTCGAGCAGAGCCTGCGCCGCCTCGGCACCGACCATATCGACCACTACATCACCCACTGGCAGGATCCGACCACGCCGGTCACTGAAACGATGGAAGCGCTCGACCGCCTCAAGACCCAGGGCAAGATCCGCTCCATCGGCGCCAGCAATGTCAGCGTCGCCGATGTGAAGGCCTATCTCGCGGCCGGCCAACTCGATGCGGTCCAGCAGGAATACAGCATGGTTGCGCGTGACATGGAACAGGATCTCTTGCCCTTCTGCGCCGGGAACAACGTGTCGGTGCTCAGCTATTCGTCGCTGGCGCTCGGTCTGCTCTCGGGCAAGATCGGTCCCGACCGCCTCTTTACCGGCGACGACCAGCGCAAGGACAATCCGCGCTTCTCGCAGCCCAACCGCCGCAAGGTGGCAGCGCTGATGGAAGCGATCAAGCCGAGTGCCGAGGCGCACGGCGCCAGCGAGGCGCAGGTGGTCATCGCCTGGACGCTGCAGCAGCCCGGCATCACCTTCTCACTCTGCGGCGCGCGCAGCCCGCAGCAAGCCAGGGAAAACGCGCAGGCCGGCCGCATCAAATTGTCGGGACAGGAGATCAACCAGATCAGTGAGGCCGCCAGCCGCCATCTGACCAATCTCGACGCCTGACCGCCACCAGTAACCCGAACCAAGTTGAGCTGCCGTCCACCGGACGGCAGAACGGCCCAACCTTGCCCGGCAAAGCCATGCCTGATCAGAGAACCGTCATCCTCGACACGATCCGCCGCAACGGCGCGTTCGATGTCGTTGTCATGGGCGGCGGCATAAACGGCATCGGCGTTTTCCGCGAACTGGCGCTGCAGGGTCTCCGAGTTCTGCTGGTCGAACGCAACGATTTCTGTTCGGGCTGCAGTGCGGCACCCTCGCGCATGATCCATGGCGGCCTGCGCTATCTCGAGAATGGCGAGTTCGGCCTGGTGCAGGAATCGCTGCGCGAACGCGACGCGCTGCTGGCCAATGCGCCGCATATGGTGCGGCCGCTGCCGACGACAATTCCGATCCGCTCCGTCTTCTCCGGGCTGATGAACGGCGCGGCAGGCTTTCTCGGCTTTTCGGAAACGCCTTCCAGCCGTGGCGCGCTGGCGATCAAGGCAGGCCTCGCGCTCTACGACTGGACGACGCGCAAGCGCCGGGTGCTGCCGCGCCACAGTTTCCGTGGCGCCAGGGCGACCTTCGCGCAATGGCCGGCGCTCGATCCCAACCTTCGTTTTTCCGCGACCTACTACGACGCATGGATAAGCTATCCCGAACGGCTCGGCATCGAATTGCTGCTCGATACCGCACGCCTGGCGCCCGACAGCCTCGCGCTGAACCGCGCTGAGATTGCGCGGGTAGGGTCGGCCTTCGAACTCACCGACACGGCTGGCGGAGAACGTTTCGCCGTGACCGTCAAGGCGATCGTCAATGCGACAGGCGCCTGGCTCGATTCGGCGATCGCCCGGCTCGACGCCTCCGAAAAGCCCGCGTCGCCCCTGGTCGAGGGCACCAAGGGCTCGCACCTCATCCTCGACAACGAGCCGCTCTACCGTGCGCTCGGCGGTCACATGATTTTCTTCGAGAATGCCGACGGTCGCGTCTGCATCATGTTTCCCTATCTCGGCAAGGTGCTGGTCGGCTCGACGGATATCCGCGTCAGCGAAGCCGGGCGCGTGCGCTGCGAACCGGCCGAGACCGACTACATATTGGCGGCGGCGCGGTTGGTATTCCCGTCCATTCCGGTCCGTGCCGCCGACGTCGTCTTCACCTATAGCGGCATCCGGCCGCTGCCGAAGAGCGACCATGCCTTCACCGGCAGGATATCGCGCGGCCATTCCGTGCATCGCATAGCCGGCGGCATCCCACAGTTCTGCATGATCGGCGGCAAGTGGACGACCTTCCGCGCCTTCGCCGAGCAGGCGGGCGATGACGTGCTGGCCGAGCTTGGCCGCGAGCGCGTTTGCAGTACGCTGGCGCTGGCGATTGGCGGCGGCCTCGGGTTCCCCGAGAATCCGGCATCGCTGGCAACCGAGCTGGCGGGTGAGTTCGCGATCAGTGCCAACCGCGCCGCCTATCTCATCGATCGCTACGGCAGCGGCGCGCGCGACATCATCCAGTTCTGCCTCGGTCGTTCCGACGACATCAGGCTCGACGACAGGACCGAAACCACGACGGCCGAGATCGTCTATCTCGCCCGGCATGAGTTCGTGACCTGCCTCTCGGATGTTGTCTTGCGCCGCACGTCGCTTGCCATTGCCGGCGACATCTCGACGGTATCAATCAAGCGCATCGCCGATGTACTGGCCGCCGAACGCGGCTGGAGCGATCCGTACCGCGACGAGGAGATAAAAAGTCTCATCGCCGAACTCGGCACCTATCACGGCGTCTCGCAAGAGATGCTCGACCAACGCACGATCCCAGGAGCAGAACATGAAAGTCAGCACCAAGGCCCGGATGAACCGGATGTTCACCAACGGCAATTGCCTCGACGTGGCGCTCGATCACGGCGTCTGCAATGAACCGGGGTTTCTCATCGGCCTGGAGGACATGTCACGTGTCATCGACACGCTGATCGCGGCAGGGCCCGATGCGCTGCAGCTCGCCTATGGCCAGGCCGATCTGCTGCAATCGCGGCCGGACAAGGACAAGCCGGCGCTGGTCATGCGCATCGACATGGGCAACCCTTACAATGCACAGCGCCACCGGGTGATGTGGTCGATGCTGCAGAACCATGACGAGCCGATCATCGGCGCGCTGGAAATGGATGCGGCCTGCGTCGTCGTCAATCTGTTCATGCTGCCCGACGAGCCGGAACTGTTTCGCCAATGCGTCGAAAACATCGCCAAGGTCCGCGCCGCCTGCCAGCGATACGGCATGCCCTTGATGATCGAGCCGCTGGTTATGCTGCCCAACGATATCAGAGGCGGCTATCAGGTCGACGGCGATGCGGAAAAGATCGTGACGCTGGTGCGGCTCGCCGCCGAAATGGGCGCCGACATCATCAAGGCCGACCCCACCGAGCACGCGGAAGATTTCCACCGCGTCGTCGAGGCGGCACGCGTGCCGGTGCTGGTGCGTGGCGGCGGCAAGGACGATCTCAAGACGGTGCTGGCAAAATCGTCAGCCCTGCTCAGACAAGGCGCCAAGGGGCTGGTCTATGGCCGCAACATCTATCAGCATGCCAATCCGAAGGCGGTAGTGAGTGCGTTGATGGCGATGATCCACAACGACGCCGGCGGCGAAGAGGCTTGGGACATCTACAACAATGGCTGATCAAGCCGCCTATCTGCTCGGCCTCGACGCCGGCAACACCATCATCAAGGCGGTGCTGTTCGATCATACCGGGCGGCAGCTCGCCATGCATGCGGTCGCCGGCCGTTCGCACACGCCGCAGCCGGGCTATGTCGAGCGCGACCTCGGCGGCATGTGGGCCGCTGCGCGCGACGCCATACGCGCCTGCATTGCGCAGGCCGGCATCGATGCCCGCGAGATCGCCGCCGTCGGCTGCGCCGGCCATGGCAACGGCCTTTATCTGGTCGACCGTGCCGGCGAACCGCTGATCGGCATCCAGTCGCTCGACACGCGCGCCGCCGGCATGGCGTCGACGCTGGCGGCGCGCAATGCCGAAGCGCTGCACGCGATCTGCCTGCAAAAGCCGTGGCCGGCGCAGACGCCGACCTTGCTGGCCTGGGTCAAGCAGCATGCGCCCGACCTTTATGCCGCAACCGGCACGGCGATGCTGTGCAAGGATTTCATCACTTTCCGCTTGACGGGCGAGCGTGTCAGCGATGTCTCCGACATGTCCGGCTGCGGCCTCGTCCGCATGCCCGAAGGCGTCTATGATTCCGAGCTTCTCGCGCTCTACGGCATTGAGGATGCGCAGGCCAAACTGCCTCGATTGCTCGACAGCGCCGACATCGCCGGCGCGGTCACCCCGCAAGCGGCTGAAGAGACCGGACTGGCGGAAGGCATGCCGGTCATCGCAGGCTATTTCGACGTCGTCGCCAGCGCCATGGGGGCGGGCGTCGTGCGCCCCGGCGAAGCCTCTGTTATCGCCGGCACCTGGTCGGTCAATCAGGTCTTCTCCATTACGCCGGTTGGCGACCCAGATGTTTTCATGGCGGCGCGCTTCGGCCCCAGCCGTTTCGTCAATATCGAATCCAGCGCTACATCGGCCGCCAATCTCGAATGGTATGTGCGCGAATTCGTCGAGCGCGGTGCCCATCATGACGATCCGTTCGGCCACTGCAACGCGGCTGTCGGCGCGGTGACGCCGGCCTGGGACGATCCGATTTTCCACCCGTTTCTCTACGGCTCCGGGCAAGGGGCGGAGTTTCGCGCCGGCTTCTACGGCCTCGCCGGCTGGCACGGGGAAGGCCATTTGTTGCGCGCATTGTTCGAGGGCGTGATGTTCGAGCACCGGCGCCACATCGAAGTCTTGAAAAAAGCCGGCGTCGGCTTCGAAAGAGCCGTGCTATCCGGCGGCGGCTCGCGCAGCGAGCACTGGCCGCAAATCTTCGCCGACGGGCTTGGGGTGCCGATCACCGTGCCTGAGGCGCGCGAGACCGGCGCGCTTGGCGCGGCAATCGGCGCCGGGGTCGCGGCCGGCCTGTTCGCCGACTATGAGGCCGGCGTCGACGCCATGACCCGGTCAAGCGCCGCCTATCGTCCGAACCCGGCCATGCAGGACCATTACAACAGGCGTTATCGCGCCTATTGCGGCCTTGCCGATACGCTGCGATCGTTCTGGGCCGAACAGGCGGCAGAACCGAGTAGAACACCGCCGAGTAAACCACCGCAATGACCCAACGGCTCGATGGCGACTACGACTACATCATCGTCGGCGCAGGCACGGCGGGCTGCGTGCTGGCCAATCGGCTGAGCGAAAACCCGGCGACGCGCGTGCTGCTGCTTGAGGCCGGCGGCAGCGACAATTATCACTGGGTGCATATCCCGGTCGGCTATCTCTATTGCATCGGCAATCCGCGCACCGACTGGATGATGAAGACTGCCCCCGAAGCCGGCCTGAACGGCCGCTCGCTGGTCTATCCCCGCGGCAAGGTGCTGGGCGGCTGCACCTCGGTCAACGGCATGATCTACATGCGCGGCCAGGCGGCGGACTACGATGGCTGGCGGCAGATGGGCAATGTCGGCTGGGGCTGGGACGATGTGCTGCCCTACTTCCTCAAATCCGAGGACCATCATGGCGGCAAGACCAAGCTGCATGGCTCCGGCGGCGAATGGAAAGTGGCGCGGCAACGCCTGTCCTGGCCGATCCTGAACACGGTGCAGGAGGCGGCCAAGGAATTCGGCATCATGCCGCGCGAGGATTTCAATGACGGCGACAATGAGGGGTCCGGCTTCTTCGAAGTCAACCAGAGCAAGGGCGTACGCTGGAACACAGCCAAGGCATTCTTGCGCCCGGCGCTGCGACGGCCCAACCTTCGGCTGGTCGTCAACGCGCATGTCGAGACAGTGCTGCTCGAGGGCAAGCGTGCTATCGGCGTCCGCTACCGCGCCGGCGGCCAAGCCATAGAGGCAAAGGCCAGGAGCGAGGTGCTGCTGACCGCCGGTTCGATCAACACGCCGAAACTGCTGGAGCTTTCCGGGGTCGGCGAGCCGGATCGCCTCGCCGCGCTCGGCATCGATGTGGTTCACGCCAGCCCCGATGTCGGCGAGAACCTTCAGGACCATCTGCAGATCCGCACTGCCTACAAAGTGTCGTCGGCGCTGACGCTCAACACGCTAGCCAACAGCCTGAGCGGCAAGGCGAAGATCGCGCTGCAATATGCCTTTGGCCGCTCGGGACCGATGTCGATGGCGCCGAGCCAGTTCGGCATGTTCTCGAAATCCGGTCCGTCGATGGCGACGCCGGACCTGGAGTACCACGTCCAGCCCTTGTCTACCGACCGGCTGGGCGACCCGCTGCACCCGTTCCCGGCAATCACCATGTCGGTCTGCAATCTGCGGCCCGAGAGCGTCGGCTCGGTGCACGCCACGACCCGCGACCTGGCGGTGCAGCCGGAAATCCGGCTGAACTATCTCTCGACGGTGCGCGACCGCGAGATCGCGCTGCGTTCGGTGCGCCAGGCGCGCGGCATCATGACCGCCAAGGCTCTTGCCGGCTTCCATCCGGAAGAAATCCTGCCTGGTCTCGCCCACCAGTCGGACGAGGACCTGCTGCACCAGATCGGCTCGATCGCGACGACCATCTTTCATCCGGTCGGCACCTGTAGGATGGGTGTCGACGGCCGCGCCGTCGTCAGCCCGGACCTGCGCGTGACCGGTGTCGAGGGCCTGCGCGTCGTCGACGCCTCGATCATGCCGCGCATCGTCTCCGGCAACACCGCCTCGCCAGTGGTGATGATCGCCGAGAAGGCGGCGGATATGATCCGCCGGCCTGCATAGATGTGTGAGGGAGCGGGGGCTAGTTTAAGACCCCGGCACGTCGTAGATCGCCCTGACTTCGACGGTGCCGATTTCGGCCAGCGGAATTTTGCCGGCGATCTCCAGCGCCTGTTCGAGAGTGTCGGCTTCGATCATGACGAAACCAAGCAACTGCTCCTTGGTTTCGGCAAACGGACCGTCAGTGATCAGCCGCTTGCCTTGGCGCCGCCGCACCGTCTTCGACGTCTTCACCGATTGCAGCGCCTGCGCGATGATCAGCTTGCCTTGCTGGTCCAATGACCGATCATAGGCCATCGAATCGGCGTCGAGCTTGGCCAAACGCTCCGGCGTCATGGCATGGAGGTCCTTTTCCTCGCCGTAGACCAGACAGACATATTTCATTTCCAGCTCCCTTGCTGTGACGAAGCATATGCGATCACGGCGCCGGCGGCATCCCTGCCGGCAGCAGCGTGGTCGAGCACGCAGACCGCAATGCCGATCACAGCGACCGCAGCAAGCAGCCGGCCGAAGCCGGAAGGTCGCGAGCACTCGATCTCGTGTAGACGCGCGCTTTTGTCGGCGTCGTTCCAATGGGCAGAAAACAGATTGTTCATCTTGGATCTCCATCCGCCACGAGAATCCGTGGACGCTCGCAGGACGGCCGGCGCCGATGCAAGTCGACATTTTTGCACGCACATTTTTCAGAAAAGATTTGCAGGGCTCGCCGGCGTCGCATCCGGCCGAAACAGCGCGGTGGTCTTCCCCTGCCGCCGCGCTATAGTTGGAGGGAACGCCGCGTGGCCGGCGCTGTCGCTGTAATCAAGGATAATCTTATGGACCGCACCGCAAACGCCGTCTGGAAAGGCAATCTGAAGGAGGGCACGGGCACGCTCGACAGCCAGAGCGGCACCTTGAAGGGCACGCCCTATTCGTTCAAGGCTCGCTTCGAGGACGAGAGCGGCAAATCCGGCACCAATCCCGAAGAGTTGATCGCGGCGGCACACGCCGGCTGCTACGCCATGCAGCTGTCGCATTTCCTGGCCGAGAACGGCACGCCCGCCACCGAGCTCGACGCCAAGGCGGTGGTGACGCTGGTGCCCGGCACCGGCATCACCGGCAGCGCCATCACCCTGATCGGCAAGGTGCCGGGCATTGATGCGGCGAAGTTCAAGGAACTGGCCGAGAAGGCCAAGGCGGAGTGCCCGGTTTCGAAGGCACTGGGGGCCATCGCAGTGTCGCTCGACGCGAAGCTGGGGTGATCCGCCGATTTTGCCCGGGGTAGCGATTCTTCGCGCCCCCCTCTGCCCTGCCGGGCATCTCCCGGGGAGATTGGAAGCTCGGTAGCTGGCACTTTCTTTCGACGTTCGTGATTGGCGAAGGCCGGCGTGACATCTGATCTCCCCACTTGAGGGGGAGATGGCCGGCAGGCCAGAGGGGGGTGCTGTCCCACCAACGTCTCGGATAACTATTAGGCGCCCAGCGCATCAAGCCGGGCGCGAAGGGCTGCGACTTCCTGCTCCAGAGCCTCCAATCTCGCTTCCAGGTCGGAAGCAGGCAAGGCCGGCGCGCTCCGCTGCACCGATAACGCCGCGACGTCCACCGGTCCTGCGAGCAGATGCACGTAGCGGTCCTCGCGCTGGCCTGGCCCGCGCGGTATTTCCTGGATCAGCGGCGGTCGGCGGCCGATCAGCATGTCGAGTTCAGCGCGCAGGTCTTCGATCGACGAAAACCGCGCCATGCGCTCAGCTCGCGCCAGCAACTCATGCGCCGTCTGCGGCCCGCGCAGCAAAAGCAGGCCGATCACCGCAGTCTGCGGCCTCGTCAGCGAGAAGCGCTGCGCCATCTGATGCTCATAGCGCTCGACGCGCGAGCCGAACATCTGACGCACCAGCCCCTTCTGCTCGAGCAGCTTCAGCGTCCGATGCACCTCTGTCGGCTCGAGCGCCATCACAGGCTCGCGCGCCGTCTTCTGGTTGGCGGCTGCAAGTGCTGCATTCAGCGTCAGCGGATAGACATCCGGCGTCAGCTCCTTCTTCTCGATCAGGCAGCCGAGCACACGGACTTCGATCGGATTAAGGATTGGAAGCTCTTCGCTCATTGGGTTGAGTATCCTTTCTAGCGCCGGCGAGACAGCGCCCACCTCTCTGTCCTACCGGATATCTCCCCACCCGTGGGGGAGATGTCCGGCAGGACAGAGGGGCGCGCGAAGGATCGCCGCGTTCGAGATTGCCGCGAGCGAACTCGCCTCAACTAAACCCGCCGCTCCACCATCATCTTCTTGATCTCGGCAATCGCCTTGGCCGGGTTGAGCCCCTTCGGGCAGGTCTGGGCGCAGTTCATGATGGTGTGGCAGCGGTAGAGCCGGAACGGGTCTTCGAGATCGTCGAGCCGTTCGCCCGTGGCTTCGTCGCGGCTGTCGATCAGCCAGCGATAGGCCTGCAGCAACGTCGCCGGGCCGAGATAGCGGTCGCCGTTCCACCAATAGCTCGGGCACGAGGTCGAGCAGCAGGCGCACAGGATGCACTCGTAGAGCCCGTCGAGCTTTTCGCGATCCTCATGGCTCTGCAGCCATTCCTTGGCCGGCTCTGGCGACACTGTCTTCAGCCATGGCTGGATCGAGGCGTGCTGGGCGTAGAAATTGGTGAGGTCGGGCACCAGATCCTTGACCACCTGCATATGCGGCAGCGGGTAGACCTTGACGGCGCCGGAAATGTCGTCGCAGCCCTTGGTGCAGGCCAGCGTGTTGGAGCCATCGATGTTCATGGCGCAGGAGCCGCAAATGCCTTCGCGGCATGAGCGGCGCAAGGCAAGCGTCGGATCGATCTTGTTCTTGATCCAGAGCAGCGCGTCGAGCACCATCGGCCCGCAATCGTCCATGTCGACGAAATAGGTGTCGATGCGCGGGTTCTCGTCATCGTCGGGCGACCAGCGGTAGATGCGGTATTCCCGCAGGTTGGTGGCGCCCTCCGGCTTCGGCCAGGTCTTGCCCGGCTGCACCTTGGAGTTCTTGGGAAGCGTGAGTTCGACCATTACCTCAGATCCTTTCGGATGACGGGCTTCGGCACCATGGTTAGTATACCCTGGCCTTCGGCGCGATCTTGGCAAGACTGATGCCGCCGTCCTTTTCCGCCACCAGCGGCTCGGTGTGCACGGGACGATAGCTGAGGCTCACCTGGCCGTCCTCGCTTAGCCGGGCCAGCGTATGCTTGCGCCAGATAGTGTCGTCGCGGGCCGAGAAATCTTCGCGCGCATGCGCGCCGCGGCTCTCCTTGCGCGCCTCGGCGCCGTAGACCGTGGTGATGGCGTTGGCCATCAGATTTTCCAGCTCCAGCGTCTCGACCAGGTCGGAATTCCAGATCATCGAGCGGTCGGAGACTTTCAGGTCCTTGAGCTCGGTCCATATCTGCGAAATGCGCTTGCAGCCGTTTTCGAGCGACTCCTGTGTGCGGAACACGGCGGCGTCTTCCTGCATCGCCTTCTGCATTTTCTCACGCAGAACAGCGGTTGGCGTCGAGCCATTGGCGTGGCGCAGCCGGTCGAAGCGGTCCATGATGTTTTCGACCGAGGCTTCGTTGGGCGAAGGGATCGCCGAATTACGGTCGATGACCTGGCCGGCGCGGATTGCGGCGGCGCGGCCGAACACCACCAGATCGATCAGCGAGTTCGAGCCCAGCCGGTTGGCGCCGTGCACGGAGGCACAGCCGGCCTCGCCGACCGCCATCAGCCCGGGTGACACCCGGTCAGGATTCTCGACAGTCGGGTTCAGCACCTCGCCCCAGTAATTGGTCGGCACGCCGCCCATATTGTAGTGCACCGTCGGCAGCACGGGGATCGGCTCCTTGGTCAGGTCGACGCCGGCGAAAATCCTGGCCGATTCCGAAATGCCCGGCAGCCGCTCATGCAGCACGGCCGGATCGAGATGGTCGAGATGCAGGAAAATATGGTCCTTGTTCTTGCCGACCCCGCGGCCTTCGCGGATCTCCAGCGTCATGCAACGCGAGACGACGTCGCGCGAGGCCAGGTCCTTGGCCGACGGCGCGTAGCGTTCCATGAAGCGCTCGCCCTCGGAATTGACGAGATAGCCGCCCTCGCCGCGCGCGCCTTCGGTGATCAGGCAGCCGGCGCCGTAGATGCCGGTCGGATGAAACTGCACGAACTCCATATCCTGCAACGGGAAGCCGGCCCGTGCCGCCATGCCGCCGCCGTCGCCTGTACAGGTGTGCGCCGACGTCGCCGAGAAATAGGCGCGGCCATATCCGCCGGTCGCCAGCACCACCATCTTGGCGGAGAAGCGATGGATGGTGCCGTCGTCGAGGTTCCAGGCGACGACGCCGGTGCAGGTGCCGTCCGGTTCCATGATCAGGTCGAGCGCAAAATACTCGATGAAGAACTGTGCATTGTTCCTCAGCGACTGGCCGTAGAGCGTGTGCAGGATGGCGTGACCGGTGCGGTCGGCGGCAGCACAGGTGCGCTGCACCGGCGGGCCGTCGCCATAATTCATCATGTGTCCGCCGAACGGCCGCTGGTAGATCTTGCCCTCTTCGGTGCGCGAGAACGGCACGCCGTAATGCTCGAGCTCGTAGACCGCCGCCGGTGCCTCGCGCACCAGATATTCCATGGCGTCGACGTCGCCCAGCCAGTCCGAACCCTTGACGGTGTCGTACATGTGCCACTGCCAGGAGTCCGGACCCATGTTGGACAGCGACGCGGCAATGCCGCCTTGTGCCGCCACCGTGTGCGAGCGGGTCGGGAACACTTTGGTGATGCAGGCCGTGCGCAGGCCCTGCTCGGCCATGCCGAGCGTGGCGCGCAGGCCGGCGCCGCCGGCGCCGACGACCACCACGTCGAACTTGTGGTCGACAAAGGTATAGCCGGTGGCCGATTTCGCGTCCTTGGCCAAATCAGCCTCCGAATGCCAGTTTGAGCAGGGCGAAGATCGAGGCGACGCCGACCGCTATGGTGAAAAACGTGCTGAGTGCGATCAGCGCCAGCTTCATGCCTTCGGCATGCACGTAATCCTCGATAATGACCTGCATGCCGACACGCATATGGGTGAGACCGGAAACGAGCACCAGCGCCAACACCAGCGCCACGAACGGACTGGCGAGCGCCGCCCGCACCTCGGCGAAGCCGGCGCCATTGAGCGCGATCAGGAACCCGACGAAGAACAGTATCAGGGGGATGTTGGCAATGGCCGTCAGCCGCTGTCGCCAGAAATGCCCGGTGCCTTCGCGGGCCGAGCCCAGACCGCGGACCTTGGCCAGCGGCGTGCGCATATCGTTGTTGTTCGTGCCGCTCATCACAAGGTTCCCCGCGCCATGTAGCCGGCGACCCAGATCAGCAGCGTGAGCAGGATGGAACCGGCGAGCGTCGCCCAGGCGATCTTCGATGCCGTGTTTTTCTCCAGCCCGGCGCCGGTGTCCCAGACGAGATGGCGCACGCCGCCCAGCATGTGGTGCATCAGCGCCCAGGTGTAGCCGAACAGGATGAGCCGGCCGAGCCATGTGCCGAAGGCCCAGTTGATCCAATCGAAAGCGCCTTGCGAACTCGCCGCCGCCATCAGCCACGCGGCGACCAGCAGCGTGCCGAAATACAGCGCCCCGCCAGTGATGCGATGAATGATCGACATCGTCATGGTGATCGGTGGGCGGTAAATCGTCAGGTGCGGCGAGAGCGGCCGTTCACGTCTGGCGGTTCGGGTGGCTGGTGATTTGCTCATGGCTGCCCCAGTTCGATGTCCGGAGCCGCGGTGGAAAGCGGCACTTACCGCCTCGATATATGACTTCAGACAGCCGGTTTCTAATGCTCTTTTTGCACCGCGTCAAAGCCGGAAAATCGTTTTGAAAACGTCATTTAGTCTGACAAAAGGCTGCTGTTTCTCTTCAATCGATTTGGCCACCGTCGAAAGCCGGCGCACCGTTCGCTGCAGTGCGGCATTTCCGTTTGCAATCGACTCCGGGCTATCGTTTGCAGGTCTGTGGTGTCGAGCCCCTCTTCATCACCAGCGCCTCGCGCGCGTCGATCACGATTGCGTTATGCGACGCGGCTTCCTGGTAGCGGCTGGACTGGTTGGCGGGTGATGCGGCAAACTCCTCGGTCGTGCCGTCTGGCCTGACAACGCGCAGCGCCGTGCCGAGGTTCTGGATGGTGATCACACCGCCATTGCCGCATCTGTAAGTCGCCGTGCCGACAGCAGACCGCGGGGCCGTAAGGTCGGTGACAATCTTGGCTGGCGGTGCGGCAGGCGCTGTCGGAGCCGTTGCGGAAGCCGGGGGCGCCACAGGTGGGGCGGACTGCTGAGCCGGCGCGGGCGCGACAGTGGGTGGTACGGTATTCACCGCCGTCGGCGCGCCGTTCTGCGGCACGCAGGCTGCGGCAGTCAGCAAGGGGATCGACAACAGCGTCACCCGAAACGTCCGGCGTAACGCCATATGCTGTCCTCCTGCGCGGCTAACTAGCCGCGATGTTCCACCAAGATCAAGCTCACCCGACGTCAGCGTAGTTGTGTGCGTCGCGGCCGATGGTGCGGGCAAGCATGGCCGAATGATGACGCCCGGGTTTTCCATCCCGTCGGATATTAACCATGTTTGGCGAGAGATCGCCGCCGGATGCGCCTGCCCTCTTAACAAAGGTTAAGAAAAGGTTAATTTCCGATTCGATCGGGTCCACAGCAGAGAGGACACCATGCTATCGAACTCAGGAAGAGCGCGCCTTGCGGCGCTTGTGCTGGCGACAGCCAGTCTCGGCTTCGCCGCCCCGGCAATGGCCTTGTCGCGCCATCATGACCGCGTCTATGCCGATTCCCTAGGCAATCTCGTCATCGACAGCGCCGCCGGCTACAAGCGCATCATTGTCGGCCAAGGCAGGCTGGCCAAGAAATTGTCCGACTACACCAGCGCCGGGCAGCCGGAAGCGGAACCGGAAGTCCTTTATGAAGACGAGGCGGATCACATCTCTAGGCGTGGCTGCTACCAGCCGCCGGTGTTCGTGAAGGGCCGCTCCTATATGTACGGCCTCTCCGACGGCGAAATGCCCAACCTCAGCCCTTGCCGCTGATGATCCGGCACGGCCGAGAGGCCGTTTAAGCGAGACGCTAACCGACGCTGCCTGTATCCGGGATGAACACCGTTTCCGCCCGCTCATAGGACAATCGCACGCTGTCGCGGCCGTTCTTCTTGGCCTTGTAGAGCGCTTCGTCGGCGCGCCGCATCAGCGGCTCCAGCCCTTCGTCGCCGGTGCGCGCCGCGACGCCGAAGCTCGCGGTCACCCTGGTGCCCGGCGGCAACCCGTCGACACTGCCGGCCGAATAGTGCGTGCGCACGGCTTCGGCAAACAGCCGCGCCGTGGCAAGATCGCTCAGCGACAGAAGCACAGCGAACTCCTCGCCGCCGATGCGGCCGGCAACCGCACGCGTGCCGGCGGCCGCGCGAAGCTTGGCGGCGAAGTCGGCGATCACCTGGTCGCCCGCGGCATGTCCGTATTTGTCGTTGAGCGCCTTGAAGTGATCGAGATCGGCCAGCACCAGCGCGACCGGCACCTTGGTAACAGCGCAATGCTGCAGCACCAGCAAGGCGCGCTCCTCGAAACCCCTGCGGTTGAGCAGGGCAGACAGCGGATCGGTGTGCGTCTCGGTCTTCAGCGCCTTCATCACGTCGAGCGCAGCTGCCGAGAACAGGCAGAGCGCGATCAGCAACGACAGCAGCGCGTGCGTCAAAAGCGCCGTCGTCCAGTAGGACGAGCCATAAAACCCGTCATAGCTGGTGAACGGCCCGTGCGAGATGACGACGAGCAGCGTGCGGCCGATGAAGTTCAGCCCGGACAGCAGCGACAGTACGAACAGGATTTTTTCCGTCGGGCCGTTCTTGCGCACGGCGCGCAGCTCGGCGGCGACCAGCAGGCTGAGGCCGCCAAAGCCGAAATTGATCGACAGGATGCGCCAAGTCAAGTCCGGCTGGACGAACAGGAACCAGCAGAATGCGACCATCCCGCCACCCGCCAGAATGCCGATCGCGATATAGGGCACGCGCCTGCCGTAGCGCGAGATGATCGCACCGACGAGGCAGCAGGCGGCGAGCGTGAAGCAGAGGTTGGAGACCAGCTTGGTCAGCACCATGCCGCCGGGCAGCGTGAAATACTGCAGCAGGAAGCCGGGCGCGGACACGCAATAGCTCGTGCCGAGCACAGCCAGATAGGGCCGGTGGCGCTGATAGAACCATAGCACGAGGAACGCCGCGCCGAGCGCCAGCGCGATCGTCGGATTGAGCAGCGCTATGAACAGGCCGGTGTCCAAAGGACGGTGACTTCCCGCTTGACGTCCGGGAAGACCTTAGAGCGCAAGCCCCAACAAGCGGTTAAGCCGGGACGAATATGCAAGTCGCCACTCATGAAGCTGGTGCACGGAACCGGGACCTGAGGCCGGCGTTTCCTGACAGCAATCAAGGAGAAGTTGTTCATGGCCGACACGATCACGCTGACCGATCACGAAGCAATTCGCTCATGGGCCGCAGGGCGCGCCGGATTTCCGGCGATCGTCGATGTATCGCCCGAAACCGGAACGCAGCCGTTGCTGAGGCTCGTCTTCGGCCAGCACGCCTATCAGGACCAGGATCAGCCTGAACGCCCGGTCAACGCAGGCGGCTACGAGCTGGTCGAATGGGACGAGTGGTTCAAGATCTTCGACGAGCGCGAACTGGCGCTGGTGGTCGCGGCCGACGAACCCGGCAGCCGGGAGGAATTTCATGAAATCATCCGGCGTGCCGGCTAGGGCATAATACCCCAAGGGTCTTAGAGCGGCGCGCTTTAAACAAAACCCCGAACGGTGTTGCCGTTCGGGGTTTTGCATACGCTCAGATCAGGCTTGAACCAGTCTGCGCTATTTCCAGTCGCGGATGTCGACGAAATGGCCGGCGATCGCCGCCGCCGCCGCCATGGCCGGCGATACCAGATGGGTGCGGCCCTTGAAGCCCTGCCGGCCTTCGAAATTGCGGTTCGAGGTCGAGGCGCAGCGCTCATGCGGCTTCAGCCGGTCGTCGTTCATGGCCAGGCACATCGAGCAGCCCGGCTCGCGCCAGTCGAAACCGGCGGCAATGAAGATCTTGTCGAGACCCTCGGCCTCCGCCTGTTCCTTGACCAGACCGGAGCCCGGCACGATCATCGCATCGACATGCGCACTCACCGTCTTGCCTTCGACCACCTTGGCCACCGCACGCAGATCCTCGATGCGGCCATTGGTGCAGGAGCCGATGAAGACGCGGTCGAGCGTGATGTCGGTGATCTTCGTGCCCGGCGTCAGCCCCATATAGTCGAGCGCGCGGATCTTTGACGTCCGCTTGTTCTCGTCCGTGATCTCTTCCGGATTGGGAACGACGCCCTGCACCGAAACGACGTCCTCGGGCGAGGAACCCCAGGAGACGATCGGCGGCAGCTTGGCCGCGTCGAGCACGATCACCTTGTCGAAATGCGCGCCCTCGTCGGACTGCAGCGTCTTCCAGTATTCGAGCGCGGCGTCCCACGACGCGCCCTTCGGCGCGCGCGGCTTGCCCTTGACATAGGCGAAGGTGGTTTCGTCGGCCGCGATCAGGCCGGCGCGCGCGCCGCCCTCGATCGACATGTTGCAGATCGTCATGCGGCCTTCCATCGACAGCGCGCGGATCGCCTCGCCGGCATATTCGATGACATAGCCGGTGCCGCCGGCGGTGCCGATCTCGCCGACGATGGCGAGGATAATGTCCTTGGCGGTGACGCCTTCCGGCAACTGGCCATCGACGCGCACCAGCATGTTCTTGGCCTTGCGTTGGATCAGCGTCTGCGTCGCCAGCACATGCTCGACCTCGGAGGTGCCGATGCCATGCGCCAATGCGCCGAAGGCGCCATGCGTCGAGGTGTGGCTGTCGCCGCAGACGATCGTCATGCCAGGCAGCGTGAAGCCCTGCTCCGGCCCGATGATGTGGACGATGCCCTGGCGGATATCGTTCTCGGAATAATATTCGACGCCGAAATCCCTAGCGTTCCTGGCCAGCGCCTCGACCTGGATGCGGCTTTCCTCGTTCTTGATGCCGAATTTGCGCTCCGGCGAGGTCGAGACATTATGATCGACCACGGCCAGCGTCTTTTCCGGATGCCGGACTTTTCTGCCGGTCATGCGCAGACCTTCGAAGGCCTGCGGACTGGTCACTTCATGGACGAGATGGCGGTCGATGTAGAGCAGACAGGTGCCATCATCCTGGCGGTCGACGACATGGTCGTCAAAAATCTTGTCGTAGAGGGTGCGCGGTGCGCTCATGTGCGTAAATCCGTCGATTTGCAAAAAGGGGAAGGGCAGACGCGCCGAAGCCTTCGGCCCGGCGAAAGCGGCTTAGCTAAGTCGGCTGGTGAGCGCGCCGGAAATGCGCGAAGAGAAACGCGACGGCAGGCGTTTTCGGTCCTGCAGCACGAAACCCTTATAGGCCGGATCGCCAAAAAGCTCTTCCATGGCGTGGCTCATACCAATGTTTTCGGTTTTCGGCAATTGCGGCGTGTTTTCGCTTCTCCCCTTGTGAGAAGGCGAAGAGGGCGGCGCTCAAAGCACCTCGAACACAAAAGTCTTCACCAGCGCGTCCGGCTCGGCGATCGCATAGCAGCGGAACCATGGGCTTTGCTCGGCCGGCCGCCATTTCCCGGCCCGCTCCAGCCCGTCGAACACGGCCTGGAAGCCGCCGCTGTCAAACACCTGGTCGCGCACGGTGAAGATGGCGTGGCCGCCTTTTCTGGTGATGCGGACAAGCTCGTGCAGGCCGGACGCCGGCGCATGGCTGATGGTGAACACGCCAGTCGAGAAGAAGGCGCGGAAATGCCCGTCTGGCCAGGGCAGCGGCCCGCCGAGCATTGCCTGCTTCAGATCGCCATAGGCATTGCGGCTGCCGGCGATCTTCAGCATGTCGTCGGAGAGGTCGAGCCCGGCAATGTCGTGATAACCCAGCGCCTTCAATGACGGGCCCGACAGGCCGGTGCCGCAGCCGGCGTCGAGCAGCGGTCCTTCACCCACCTTCACATGGCGCGCCACCCAGGCGGTGATCAGGAACGGCAGCAGATAGCCTAGCGAAGCGGTTTCGCCGTCATAGGTCGCGGCCCAGTCCGCATAGGCCTTGGCCAGCCCTTCCGGCGTGTCGGCCGAATAGACGGTGCCCAGCGCCGCATTGGCCTTGTCGATCGTCATCGCCTGCATCCTCCGGAATCCTGTCCTCCGCCATCGTAGCCGTGCCCGCGTCGGACTTCTATTCCTGCTGCGCCCGCCGCAGTCGTTGCTCCAGCCCCCGCAGTGCCAGCGACAGGCTGACAGTGAGGATGAGATAGATATAGGCGACGATCGAATAGGTCTCGAAGAAGCGGAACGAGCCGGCGGCGTAGATCTTGCCCATCTGCGTGATGTCGGCGACGCCGAGCACCGAGACCAGCGAGGAATCCTTGACCATGGCGACGAAGTCATTGCCGAGCGGCGGCAGGATGGTGCGGATCGCCTGTGGGAACACGATCAGCCGGAAGCGCTGCGTGCGCGTCAGCCCGAGCGCCTTGGCAGCCTCGATCTGGCCTTTCTCGACTGACTGGATGCCGGCGCGGAAGACCTCGGAGATGAAGGCGGAATAACCGATGGTCAGCGCCATGATCGCACGCCACAACAGCGACACGTCGCGCACCAAAAGCTCGCCGAGATAGCCGGCGTTTTGCAGCGGCGCGGTCAGCGCATTCCACGCAGCCACGAAGGCCGGCGCGCCGGCGAAGGCGATCCAGAACAACAGCACCAGGATCGGCACGCCGCGGATGATCTCGACATAGAAACGAGCGATCTGCTTGAGCCAACGCGACCCCGACAGCCCCATCAGCGCAATGCCGAGCCCGACGGCGGAAGCCAGCGCGAAGGCGACCACGGTGACAAGAATGGTGATGCCGATGCCTTTGGCGACGGTGGCAAAAACCTGGGCGTAGAGATCGCTGGCGGCAATGGAGAGCGCAGCGACGACGGCGAGCGCGATCGCGGCGGCAAGCCACCAGGGGAAATCGGATTTGAGAGTCGAAGCGGGGGGCGTGGCCATCAGGGCGCTTCACCCTCCCCCTTGTGGGGAGGGTCGGCGAACAAGCTTTGCATCGCAAAGCTGGTGAGCCGGGGTGGGGGTCGTGACAAAGCGCCGGCGCTGGCACCCCCACCCCGCTCCGCTTCGCGGATCGACCCTCCCCACAAGGGGGAGGGTAAGGAGTCGGACATCACTGCCCCATCTTGTAGTCGAGAAACCACTTCTTGTTCAGCGCCTCGATCGTGCCGTCGGCCTTCAGCGCCGCGATCGCCGCGTTGACCGGCTTCACCAGGTCCGAGCCCTTCGGGAAGATGAAGCCAAAATCCTCGGTGCCGAGCGGGCCGCCGATCAGCTTGAGCTTGCCGCCGGAGGCATCGACATAGCCTTTGCCGGCGGTGCCGTCGGTCAGGACGACATCGACGTCGCCGGATTTCAGTGCCTGCACCGAAGCGCCGAAGGTCTCGAACTGCTTGATGCGCGGGTTCTGCTCATTGCCGTCGAGCACGCTGTAGACGGCGGTGTAGAACGGCGTCGTTCCGGCCTGCGCGCCGATCAACCCGTCCTTGAAGGCGGCGAAGGTCTTGGCGTCGGTGAAGCGGCTTTCATCGGCGCGCACCAGCATGAACTGCTCCGAACGCATATAGGGGTCGGAGAAATCGACCTTCTCCTTTCGGTCGTCCTTGATGGTGATGCCGGTCATGCCAATGTTGTACTGGTTGTCGGAAACCGCCTGGATCATCGCGTCCCAGGAGGTGTTCTGGTACTCCACCTTGAAGTTCAGCCGCTTGGCGATTTCGTCCATCGCGTCATACTCCCAGCCGATCTGCTTGCCGGTCTTGGCGTCGATGAACTGCAGCGGCGGATAGGCGTTTTCCGTCACCACCACGACCTTCTTGCCGCCGAGATCGGGCAGTGCATCGGCCGCCCATGCAACGACGGGCGCGAGGAAACAGGCCGCGAGGGCGGCCAGCAGCAGCTTCGATTTGGTCATGACACGCTCCAGGATGAGAAGCCCGCTTGCAGCCGGGCTCGCATGAAAATCCAGGCGCGACTTTAGCCGTCCGCAGACGGCTTGCAAGCCGGTCCGGTGCTCAGCGTCCGGTGAAAGCGGATTCCAATGCCTTCAACCAACGCGGTTTTAGAACGCCCCGTGGTCGGAATTTATTCCGTGATTGCGCCGCCGGCAAACCAGGCCCCTCCTGGACACGGGAACCCGTCAGATGACGGATCAGGATGGTGACGTAGCCTCACGCAGCTTGGCGACAAATCCGGTCAAGGTCCGGTGCAGCGACTTCAGCTCCTCGACTTCCAGCGGCATGGCGCAGGCAAGGCCTGCGGATACGTCCTTGATGCGGGCGCGCAGCGCCTGGCCCTTGGCAGTCGGTTCGACCAGCACGCGGCGCTCGTCGGCCGGATCGCGACGGCGGGTGACGAGACCAGCCGCTTCCATCCGCTTGAGCAGAGGCGTCAATGTCGCCGAATCCAGCCCCAGCGCCTCGCCGAGTTCGCCGACCGTGCTCGGCGCATGCTGCCACAGCGCCAGCATCGCCAAATATTGCGGATAGGTCAGGCCGAGCGGGTCAAGCAGCGGCCGATAGAGCTTGGTCATCAGCCCGCTCGCCGAATAGAGCGCGAAGCAGAGCTGCTGGTCGAGGCGCGGAACGGCGATCCTCCCGGCGGTGTCCGCCGGGACTTCGCTGGCCCTGGTTTCGGTCTTCGTCGTCATGCTGCCTTTGCCGGAAGCGCCACGGTCGAAAGCGCCACCTCGATATTGCCTTTGATCGCATTGGAATAGGGGCAAATCTGATGCGCTGCCGATACAAGCGCTTCCGCCGCCGCCTGATCAAGGCCTTTGGTCTCCGCGGCCAGTGCGACACCAAGTTTGAAGCCTTCACCATTGGGAAGCAGGCTGACGGTGGCGCTCACCGCCGCATCGTCCAGCGGCAGCTTCTGCTTGCGCGCGACGAAGCGGATGGCGCTTTCGAAGCAGGCGGCATAGCCGACCGCGAACAGCTGCTCGGGATTGGTGGCGCCACCCTGTCCGCCGAGCTCCTTCGGCAAAGCGAGGTCGACCTTCAGCAGGCCGTCGCTGGTCTCGCCGTGGCCGGCGCGGCCGCCGGTGACGCGAGCCTGTGTGGTGTAGAGTGCCATGTCAGTTCTCCATTTGCTTTGTATACGATCATTTAGTGTACAAGATAATTCGAGTCAACAGCCGTGGCGCAACTCTCGGCCGGCAATCGTTCACAGTCTGGTGAAACGAAAAAAGGCGGCCGAAGCCGCCTTTTCAAAATCCTTGGTCGAGATCTTATTCGGCCGGGGTCGCTTCCGCGGCCTTTGCAGCCTCGTCGGCGGCCTTGGCGGCTTCGTCGGCGGCCTTCTTCTCGGCGGCTTCCTGCGCGGCCTTCTCGGCTGCCAGCGCCTGCACGGCGGCGATCTTCTCGGCCTCGATGCGGGCCTTCTCAGCGTTCAGCGCGTCGCGCTCCTCATCGTTCAGCTTGCGGGCGCGCACGCCGGTGTTTTCCGAAATACGGGCCGACTTGCCGCGACGGTCGCGCAAATAATAGAGCTTGGCGCGGCGCACCTTGCCGCGGCGCACGATCTCGACGCCTTCGACCATCGGCGAGTAGACCGGGAAAACGCGCTCGACGCCTTCGCCGTAGGAGATCTTGCGGACGGTGAAATTTTCCTGGAAGCCGGCGCCGGCGCGGGCGATGACGACGCCCTCATAGGCCTGGACGCGGGTGCGGGTGCCTTCGGTCACGCGGACCTGGACGCGCACGGTGTCGCCGGGCTGAAACTCGGGAAGCTTGCGCTTGGCTTCGATCTTGGCGGCCTGTTCGGCCTCGAGCTGACGGATGATATCCATCTCAATAGTCCACTTCTTGTTCTTCCGACAGTCAGAGCGTCCGACACTCGCCTTGCAGTTCCATTGACCGCTCGGCTATGCCCTTTGTCCCCGAGACATCTTGTCTTCGAAACATTGGGCAGGGGCGACTACACCGTCATTGTTGACGGGTCCGGGAGATTTTTCTCGCCAGTACGGGCGGGCACATACAGCTATTTCACTGACTTGTCACGCCTTGGCCCTGTCTTTTTTGGTCGCATGCCACCACGCAATCGTCCAGTGCAGGGTTGCGCCGGCCCTTCAAGCTTCCTAATCCGGGAGCAGCACACTTGTCCGGCGGCCTCACAATGTCTGTTTTCGACGCAGTCCTGCTCTTCCTCGCGGGTTTTCTGTCAGGCGCCGTCAACGCCGTTGCCGGCGGCGGCACCTTCATAACCTTCGGCGCCATGACGCTGGCCGGCCTGCCGCCGATCGTCGCCAACGCCACGTCCTCGGTAACGCAGTTTCCCGGTTACATCACCTCGACGCTGGCTTACTGGACCGACATCAAGCATTTCTGGCGCGGCGCGCTGCTGCTTTGCCTGATCTCGGCTTTGGGCGCGCTGGCTGGTGCGCTCATCCTGCTGGCGCTCTCAAATCCGTCGTTCCGCGCCCTCGTGCCGTGGCTGCTGCTGGCCGCAACCGCCTTGTTCGCCGCCGGGCCGTGGCTGAAACCAACGCCGAAGCCTGGGCATGAAGCCACGGTCGGCTCTCTGGCCGGTTCGCTGGCGCAGTTCGCTACCGCCATCTATGGCGGCTTCTTCGGCGCCGGCATGGGCGTCATGATGCTGGCGACGCTCGGCCTGACGCAATCCGGCGACTATCACCGGCTGAACGCGCTGAAGAACATGCTGGCCGTGGTCATCGCCGCCGTTGCCATACTGGTCTTCGTTTCCGGCGGCGTTGTTGCCTGGCCTCAGGCAATCGTCATGATCCCCGGCGGCGCGCTCGGCGGCTATGCCGGCGTCTGGATCGCCAAGCGCGTGCCGCAAAACGCAGTACGCGGCTTCGTCATCGCCGTCGGCCTGTTTCTCGCCGTCTACTATTTTGCCAAGGGCTGAGCGGCGAGCAAATCCGGCCGGCGCTCCCTGGTCAGCTTCTCGGACTCGGCGCGCCGCCACGCGGCGATCTTCTTGTGATTACCGGAGACCAGCACGTCGGGGATGGGGCGGCCTTCGAACTCCTGTGGCCGCGTGTAATGCGGGTGTTCGAGCAGGCCGTTCTCGAAACTTTCTTCCTCGCCCGACACCGCATTGCCCATGACGCCGGGCAACAGCCGCACAACGGCGTCGAGCAGCACGAGCGCCGCCGGCTCGCCGCCCGACAGGATGAAATCGCCGATGGAGACCTCTTCCAGTCCACGCGCCTCGATCAGCCGCTGGTCGACGCCCTCGAACCGGCCGCAAACGATGACGGCGCCTGGCCCGCCAGCCAGTTCGCGCACGTGCGCCTGCGTCAGCGGCTTTCCACGCGGGCTCATCAGCAAACGCGGCCGCGGATCGCCCGCCGGCGACGTGTGGTCGATCGCCTTGGCCAGCACATCGGCGCGCATCACCATGCCGGCGCCACCGCCGGCCGGCGTGTCGTCGACGGTGTGATGGCGATCGCTGGCGAAGTCGCGGATCTGGATAGCTTCCAGCGACCATGTCCCGACTGCGAGCGCCCGTCCGGCCAGCGACAGGCCTAGCCCGCCCGGAAACATCTCGGGATAGAGCGTCAGCACCGACGCCTTGAACGTCACCGGTTGCCTCCGGCTTCGCGCGGCCCGCGCGGTCGGCCCTTCGCGTCGAAATCTTCTTCGCGCGGCGCGTCGCCATCCTCATCCTCGACAAGGCCGGCGGCTGCCGGGTCGACGCGGAGAAAACCTTCGGCGATCGAAACCTGAGGCACGGCGGCCTGGGTGAACGGGATCAGCACGCCTTTGCGCCCGCCGAGGGTAACGTCGAGAATGTCGCCGCCGCCGAAATTATGCACCGCCACCACCTTGCCGATGACCGCGCCCTTATCGTCGCGGACTTCAAGTCCGACGAGATCGGCGTGGTAGAATTCGTCCTCCTCGCCATCGTCGGGCAGCATCGAGCGGTCGACGAACAGCTCGGTTCCGGCCAGCGCCTCGGCGGCGTTGCGGTCGGCAATGCCCTTGAAGCGCACCACCACGACGGTGTTGGCGGGCCTTATGTCGGTGATCTGGAAAACGCGGCCGTCCTTGGCATAGAGCGGCCCATAATCGGCCAGCGCCATCGGCTCGCCAGTGAAAGTCTTCACCCGCAATTCGCCCTTGATGCCGTGGGCGGCGCCGATCACGGCCATTTGCACGGGGTTCTGGGGCTTCGACATGGCTGATATCCTTTGCCCTGCTCTAACGCCCTACCGGCGTCATTTCAATGACAGGTTCTTCACCGCTTCCTAACCCGGCTGCCTGACAATGGCGGCATGCAGGAATTTCTCATCCCGGCAAAACCCGACCTCCAGGCAGCGCGCGAAAGCTGGCTGAAGATGCTGGCGCGCGAGCGCCGGCTGTCGCCGGCGACCGTCGAAGCCTATGAGCGCGACACGCGCCAGTTCCTGCATTTCCTCACAGGGCATTGCGGCGGCTCGCCTGGTCTTTCCGACATCGCCACTCTCCGCCCGGCCGATCTGCGCGGCTTTCTTGCCGCGCGGCGCAACGCCGGCGCCGGCGCCCGCACGCTCGGACGCGGCCTCGCCGGCATCCGCTCGCTGCTGCGCTTCCTCGAACTGCGCGGTCTCGCCAATGCCGCCGGTGCCGCTGCGTTGCGCGCGCCGCGCCAGCCGAAATCGCTGCCCAAGCCGCTGACCGCCAGCGATGCCAAACATGTCGTGTCGGTGGAAGGCCAGCTGGCTGAAGAGCCCTGGATCGCCGCCCGCAACGCCGCCGTGCTGACGCTGCTTTATGGATCGGGCCTGCGCATTTCCGAAGCGCTGGGCCTCAGCGCCGCCGACCTGGCATCGGAAGCCGACACCGTGCTGCGCGTCACCGGCAAGGGTGGCAAGACACGGCTGGTGCCGGTGCTGCCGGTGGCGCTCAGGGCAATCGCCGAATACCGAAAACTGTGTCCCTACCATCTCGATCCCAAGGGCCTGCTGTTTCGCGGCGCCCGCGGCGGGCCGCTCAACCCGGCCATCGTCCAGCGCGACATGGCCAGGCTGCGCTCGGCGCTGAACCTGCCTGACACCGCGACGCCGCACGCGTTGCGCCATTCCTTCGCCACCCATCTGCTCGGGCGCGGCGGCGACCTGCGCACCATCCAGGAACTGCTCGGCCACGCCAGCCTGTCAACGACGCAGGTCTATACCGGCGTCGACACCGCAAGACTGCTCGAGATTTACGAATCCGCGCATCCCCGCGCGTGACCACTGTATAAGTCCAGGACAATTTCCCCACGCCGGTTAACCGTTTCGCCGCTTTTCAGTCCTAGAACCGCACCATGAAACGCGCCCTTGCCATTGCCGATCGCGCGGCCCTTGTGTCGCTGAAGCTGCTCGTCGCGCTCAACGCCGTGTTTTGCCTGTCTTTTCTCGTCGTGCTGCTGCTTGCCATGGGCAGGGCGCATGCCGAAGCCCCGGCCTGCGCCGGCGCCGATCTGCTGTCGGCCCTGCAGAAGGAAGACCCCGCCACCTATTCCAGGATCGAGACGGAAGCAGCAGCGACGCTGAACGGCAAGGGCCTGTTGTGGAAGCTGGAGAAATCAGGCGAAAAGGCATCCTTCCTGTTCGGCACCATGCACATGACCGACCCGCGCGTGACCACTCTGCCGCCGGCAGCCAGGAAAGCCTATGACGCCGCCGGCACCATCATCATCGAGACCACCGACGTGCTCGACAAGCAGAAGATGATGGAGGCCATGCTCAAGGAACCCGAGCTGATGATGTTCACCGACAACACGACGTTGTCGTCGCTGTTGTCGCCGGAGGATGCGGCGGTGGTGAACAAAGGGCTCGATGCGCGCGGCATTCCGCCGGCGAGCGTCTCCAAGATGAAGCCGTGGCTGCTGTCGGCCATGGTCGCGCTGCCGGTCTGTGAGGTCGCCCGTCAGGCAGGCGGCGCACCGGTTCTGGACGTCAAGCTGGCGCAGGACGCCAAGGCCTTGGGGAAGCCGGTGGAAGGGTTGGAGACCGCTGCCAGCCAGCTGCGCGCCATGGCCTCGCTGCCGATTGCGTTCCACATCAAAGGGCTGGTCGAGACCCTGAAGCTCGGCGACAAGATAAACGACATCAACGAAACCATGATCGTGCTTTACCAGCGCGGCGACACCGGCACCTTCTGGCCGCTGTTGCGTTCGATCTCGCCCGACGAAGACGACGACGCAGGTTACGCCGAATTCGACCGGACGATGATCACCGGCCGCAACAAGGTCATGGCCGACCATGCCGCACCGATCCTGGCCAAGGGCAATGCCTTCATGGCCGTCGGCGCCATGCATCTTCCCGGCCCCGAAGGCCTGGTCGAGGATTTTCGCAAGGCCGGCTATACCGTCACCGCCGTCGACTGAGCAGCGCCCGTCTTGAATACCGAATCACGTAAGCCCGGCTCTGTGCGGTGCGCAACTGATTCGCAAAGCGGAGGCGGTTGGCCCTATTTTTGGCGGAAAAGGCCAGCTAAGCTCGTTCTACCTCGTTCGTGATTGATTTTGCGGGGGAAATACAGGCCAACGAGCGGTTGCGAATCAGAATTTTCCTGCGTTCGTCAATTTGAAGGCCTAGTATGAACCCGTTCAACGGTTGCGCGTTGAGGGGTGTTGATTGATGCTTTTCATCCACGGAGGACACTTTTATGGCGAACCCTAACGATCCAGCGCCCAGGTCGGGTGGTGGCAGCGGCTGGCTGATTGCGCTGGTCGTCGTCATCCTTGCGATTGTCGCGTACTATGTTTTCGGCAGAAGCGGCGAACATCCTGCACCCGCAGAGCCGCCGGCAGCCAGCACACCGGCGCCCGCACCTGCACCGGCTGAGCCGATGAAGCCCGCCGAACCGGCTCCCGCACCAGCCCCTGCTCCCGCACCGGCTCCTGCGCCAGCCCCGGCACCCGCGCCCGCTCCGGCGCCGAGCCCGTAATCTGGCCAACTGATCTGGCATCTTGATTCCAGCCAAGAACGGCCCGCTGAAAAGCGGGCCGTTTTGTTTGGGGCACCTATCGGCGAGCGTCGCGATTCTTCACCGCCCCCTCTGTCCTGCCGGACATCTCCCCCTCGAGAGGGGAGATCGGCAGTTCACGAACAGCGCCAGGTTAGAAACGTGAGAAACTTGAAAGCTCGCGACGCGGCGGTGAAGTCCAATCTCCCCCCTTGAGGGGGAGATGGCCGGCAGGCCACAGGGGGGTGCTGTCCCTCCAGCGTTTCCTTAAATATGGATCGGCTTGAAGAACGTCGCCAGCGCTGCTTCCTTCACCGCTTCCGACATTGTCGGATGCGCGTGGCAGGTGCGGGCGAGGTCTTCGGATGAGCCGCCGAATTCCATCAGCACCGCCGCCTCATGAATCATCTCGCCGGCGCCGAAGCCGACAATGTGGACGCCGAGCACGCGGTCGCTGGCTTTGTCGGCGAGGATCTTCACGAAGCCGTCCGTGTGCAGCATGGCGCGCGCGCGGCCGTTGGCGGTGAACGGGAATTTGCCGCTTTTGTAGTCGATGCCGGCCTTCCTCAGCTCTTCCTCTGTCTTGCCGACCGAAGCGATTTCCGGGCTGGTGTAGACGACGCTCGGAATGACGTCGTAATTCACATGGCCGGCCTGGCCGGCAATGGTCTCGGCCACCGCCACGCCTTCATCCTCGGCCTTGTGCGCCAGCATCGGCCCGGCGATGACGTCGCCAATGGCGTAGATGCCGGCCACGTTGGTCCTGAGATGCCCGTCGGTCTTGACCCGGCCGCGCTCGTCGACCTCGACGCCGGCTTCTTTCAACCCGAGGCTGTCGGAATAGGCCCGGCGTCCGGTCGAGATCAGCACCGCGTCGGCCTCGATGGTCTCGGCCGCACCACCCTTGACCGGTTCGAACGCAACGGCGGCGCCCTTTTTGGCCTTGGTCACCCCTGTCACCTTGGCGCCGAGCTTGAACTCGAAACCCTGCTTGGAAAGCAGGCGCTGGAACTGCTTGGAGACCTCGCCGTCCATGCCGCCCAGGATGGTGTCGAGGAATTCGACCACGGTGACCTTGGCGCCGAGCCGTGCCCAGACCGAGCCGAGCTCCAGACCGATGACCCCACCGCCGACCACCACCAGATGTCCCGGCACTTTCTCCAGCGACAGCGCGCCGGTCGACGATACGATCACCTTCTCGTCGATGTCGACCTTGACGCCGGGAATGCCGGCGACATCGGAGCCCGTGGCAATAACGATGTTTTTCGTCTCGATCTCCTCGACCTTGCCGTCCTCAGCCGTCACCAACACCTTGCCGGCCGCAACCACCTTCCCGGTGCCACGGAAACTATCGATCTTGTTTTTCTTGAACAGGAAGGCGACGCCATTGACGTTTGCCGAAACGGTCGCGTCCTTGTGCGCCATCATCTTCTTCAGATTGAGTTTCGGCGCCGGTATCTCGACGCCCAGCGCATCGAAGGAATGGCCGGCCTCGGCGAACATCTCCGAGGCATAAAGCAGCGCCTTGGATGGGATGCAGCCGATGTTCAGGCAGGTGCCGCCGAAAGTGGCGTTCTTCTCGACCACCGCGACCTTGAGCCCGAGCTGTGCCGCCTTGATGGCACAGACATAGCCGCCCGGTCCCGACCCGATGATAACGACATCATAAGCCATGTTCGTTTCCCTTAGCTTGGGGCTCAGCGGCCGCCGCTTACATTCAGGATTGCGCCCGTCGTGTAGGACGCTTCATCCGACAAAAAATAGAGAACGGCACGCGCGACTTCATCCGCCGTGCCGGCTCGTTTCATCGGCAGCATGTCGCGGAACCGCTCGACCCGGTCCGGCTGGCCGCCCGAAGCGTGGATCTCGGTGTCGATGATGCCCGGCCGTATCGCGTTGACGCGCACGCCTTCGGTCGCGACTTCGCGCGCCAGGCCGAGCGTAAAAGTGTCGATCGCCGCCTTGGACGCTGCATAGTCGACATATTCGCCGGGCGAGCCGTGTAGCGACGCCGCCGACGAGATGTTGACGATGGCGCCGCCCTGGCCGCCATGCTTGCTCGACATGCGTTTAACCGCTTCGCGCGCGCACAGGAACGAGCCGATGACGTTGATGCGCATCATGCGCTCCAGCCGCGCCAGGCTCATCTCATCGACGCGCGCCTTGACGTCGACGATTCCGGCATTGTTGACCAGGGCGTCGAGCCGACCGAAGCGGCGGTCGACCGCTTCGAACATTGCCACGATGTCGGCTTCGTTGCCGACGTCACCCTTGACCGCAAAGGCTTCACCGCCCGCTGCCTCGATTTCGGCAACCAGCGCCTGGGCCGCGGCCTCGTTTGCGGCATAGTTGACCGCGACGCGGTAGCCGGCCTTCGCCGCAAGCCGGCAAGTGGCCGCACCAATGCCGCGGCCGCCGCCGGTGACCAGAAGAACTTTCTTCGCCGCGCTCATTCCTGGCAACCTTTCAGCAAAAACACATCCCACGGCAGTTTCGAAAAACCGATGGAGCCAAAGGCGGACGACATCTGCAACGATGGACCCAGATCGGGGAAGATCAGGCTCTGCGGCGCGTCCGTGCCTTCCGCCGCCAGGAGCGCGATGTTGCCCTTATCGTCGGCGCTGTAGATGACGCCATGCCAGACCGTGCAGGCGGCAAGCTCGTCACCGGTGACGTCGCCGGTCGGGCATTTGTACATCAGCGAGCCATGCGGTCGCGAAACACCGGAGGTCCACATCACAATGCCGTCGAGCACGATGCCCTTGTCGAGCACAATCTTGAAGGTATTGGTGACGGTGACCGCATCCGTCGTCGGCCGGAAATCAATGCCGGCCTCGCTTTCGGCATCGCCATAGACAGCAAGCGCCAGCGGGCAGGCGGCATGCGCCTCGTAACCCGCTGCGAGAACAGCCAGCCCGGCCATAAATCCGATCATTGGCGAAGCGATGTTTGTCATGAATTGCTCTGGCTGCTCTCGCGGCCGTCGGCGTTTTCGAGCACCTCGAAATCGGTCATCAAGACCAGCGGCTCGCCGGCCGCATCCAGTCCCCAGAAGGAATAATAGTTCCCATCACCGAAGCCAGTGTCGAACATGGCTATATTAAGCGGATTTCCATCAACCGGATTATCCATGCGGAACTTGTCGAACGAGCATGCAACGTCAGCAAGATAGCTGTCGAGTTCCTCCTGGTCGGACATCAGCGTCAGAACCGACTTGTCCATGAACGAAGCAACATTATCATCGACAATAAATCCAGACTTCCAGGACGATGTGCCGACGTCGCGGACGAAGGCAGCCAACTCCCACCGCACCGGCAAGCCAGTGCCAAACCGCAATACCGCTGCAGCAACACGGCCTTGCGCCTCAAGCAACGTGACTGGATAGCATCCCGGCCTGACCTTACGGCTAAACACAGGCCGTTCCAGCCCGGTAATCAGTGGATCGCAAGCGATGATTTCGCCGGTCGGTAGCTCAAGCTCACCGATCGCCGTGACGATGATCTTCCGCTCCGCCATTTCGGCTTCGCTGAGAGCGAAGACACCGAGATTGCTGCTCGCCGGCGCCGAATCCCATTCAGTCGATGTCGCCGGCGGAGAGATGGCGGCGGAAGCCGCCGGCCGGGAACGCCTCAATACGCTACCCGCTACTCGACCCAGCTTGAACCCAAACCGCGCCAGCCAGCCGCTCATGACGGATCAGCTCCGATCACAAATCAAGCACCAGCCGTTCGGGATCCTCCAGGCTATCCTTGACGCGGACCAGGAAGGTCACGGCTTCCTTGCCGTCGACGATACGGTGATCGTAGCTGAGCGCCAGGTACATCATCGGCCGAATCACGATCTGGCCGCCGACCACGACGGGCCGGTCCTGGATCTTGTGCATGCCAAGAATGCCCGACTGCGGCGCATTGAGGATCGGCGTCGACATCAGCGAACCGTAGACGCCACCGTTGGAAATCGTGAACGTACCACCCTGCATGTCGGCGACCGACAGCTTGCCGTCCCGCGCGGCGATGCCCAGCCGGCCGATATCCTTCTCGATCTCGGCAATCGACATTTGGTCGGCATTGCGCACCACCGGCACGACGAGACCCTTTTCGGTGCCGACGGCAACGCCGATATGGGCATAGTTCTTGAAGATGATGTCGGTGCCGTCGATCTCGGCATTGACCGAGGGGATTTCCTTCAATGCGTGCGTAACCGCCTTGGTGAAGAAGCCCATGAAGCCGAGCTTCACGCCATGCTTCTTCTCGAAGATGTCCTTGTACTTGGTCCTGAGCGCCATCACCGCCGACATGTCGACCTCGTTGAAGGTGGTCAGCATGGCGGCGGTCGACTGCGCTTCCTTGAGCCGGCGCGCAATGGTCTGGCGCAGCTTGGTCATGCGCACGCGCTCCTCGCGCGACGCATCGTCGCCCGAGGACGGCGCACGCACGGCGACCGGAGCCGGTGCGGCCTTCGGAATTTCGGCCGGCTGCGACGGCGCGCCCTTGGAAATCGCGTCGAGCACGTCGCCCTTCAGCACCTGGCCGCGCTTGCCCGAGCCAGAAACCTGGTCGACCGACAGATTGTTCTCGGCGATCAGCTTTGCGGCAGCTGGCGCCGGCGGCATTGTGCGCGGCTCGACCGGCCCGGCATCGCCGGCGATCTTGGCGGTCTCGGCCGCGGCCTGCTTGGTCGTATGTGCCGCGTCGGGGCTCGACGCCTGCGACACAGCTTGCGGCTTGGTCTCCTGCTTGGACGCCGGGGCGGCGGCAGCGCCTCCAGCCGAGATCGAACCGAGCAGCGCACCGACGCCGACGGTCTCGCCTTCCTTGGCGGTGATCTCGCCCAGCGTGCCGGCGGCGGCGGCAGGCACCTCCACCGTCACCTTGTCGGTTTCGAGCTCGACCAGCGGCTCGTCGACGGCAATGGCATCGCCGACCTTCTTGAACCACTTGCCGATGGTCGCCTCGGTGACGGATTCGCCGAGAGTGGGAACGCGGATTTCGGTAGCCATTGTGCCTGTTCCGTTTCTTCTCTGTCTGTTCTATTCGCCGGGTTTGTTCTATTCGCCGAGCGCGTCTTCGAGCAGGGCGGCGAGCTGTGCCAGATGCTTCGACATCAGCCCGGTCGCCGGCGACGCCGCCGCCGGCCTGCCGGTGTAGCGCACCCGCTGATGCTTGGCGTCGATATGCGCCAGCACCCATTCCAGATAAGGGTCGATGAACGACCATGCGCCCATGTTCTTGGGTTCTTCCTGGCACCACACCATCTCCGCATTGCGGAAACGCGACAGTTCGGTGATCAGCGCCTTGGCCGGGAACGGATAGAGCTGTTCGACGCGCAGCAGGTAGATGTCGTTGATGCCGCGCTTCTCGCGCTCCTCGTAGAGGTCATAATAGACCTTGCCCGAGCAAAGCACGACGCGGCGGATCTTGGAATCCTTGGTGAGCTTGATCGCCTGGTTCTGCAACAGCTGGGCATCGTCCCACAACAGCCGGTGGAACGAGCTTTCGCCCGAAATCTCCGGCAGCGTCGACACTGCCCGCTTGTGGCGCAGCAGCGACTTCGGCGTCATCAGGATCAGCGGCTTGCGGAAGTCGCGCTTCAGCTGCCGGCGCAATATGTGGAAGTAGTTGGCCGGCGTGGTGCAGTTGGCGACTTGCATATTGTCTTCGGCGCAAAGCTGCAGAAAGCGCTCGAGCCGGGCCGAAGAATGCTCTGGACCCTGGCCTTCATAGCCATGCGGCAGCAGGCAGACCAGGCCTGACATTCTGAGCCACTTGCGCTCGCCCGACGAGATGAACTGGTCGAACACCACCTGGGCGCCGTTGGCGAAATCGCCGAACTGCGCTTCCCAGAGCGTCAGCGCCTTCGGCTCGGCCAGGCTGTAGCCATATTCGAAGCCAAGCACCGCCTCTTCCGACAGCATCGAGTTGATGACTTCGTAGCCGGCCTGTGCCGCCGACAGATTGTTGAGCGGGATGTAGCGGGTCTCGTCCTTCTGGTCGTAGAGCACGGAATGGCGCTGCGAGAAGGTGCCGCGTTCTGAATCCTGGCCGGAGAGCCGGATCGGATTGCCGTCGAGCAGGATGGCGCCGAAGGCCAGCGCCTCGGCCGTCGACCAGTCGATGCCTTCGCCGGAGTCGATCGCCTGGCGGCGGTTTTCGAGGAAGCGGATGATGGTCTTGTGCGCCTCGAAACCTTTCGGCACCTCGGTCAGTTTCTTGCCGATGTCCTTCAGCACCTTGACCGGCACGGCGGTCTTGCCGCGGCGCTGTTCGTCCTGGTTGTCGGCGGTGCGCAGACCAGACCAGGCGCCGTCCAGCCAGTCGGCCTTGTTGGGCTTGTAGTGCTGGCCGACTTCCCATTCGGACTCCAGATGGGCGCGCCAGTCGGCCTTCATCTTGTCGAGTTCGGCCTGGCTGATATGGCCCTCGGCGATCAGCCGCTCGCCATAGATCTGCACCGTCGTCTTGTGGTTGCGGATGTTGGCGTACATGATCGGCTGGGTGAAAGCCGGCTCGTCACCCTCATTGTGGCCGAAGCGGCGATAGCAGAACATGTCCACCACCACCGGCTTGTGGAACTTCATGCGAAATTCGATCGCCACCTTCGTGGCATGCACCACCGCTTCCGGGTCGTCGCCATTGACGTGGAAGATCGGCGCCTCGATCATCTTGGCGACGTCGGACGGATAGGGCGACGAGCGCGAGAAGCGCGGATTGGTGGTGAAGCCGATCTGGTTGTTGATGATGAAATGCAGCGTGCCGGCGACGCGGTGGCCGCGCAGGCCCGACAGGCCGAGGATTTCGGCGATTACGCCCTGGCCAGCAAAGGCGGCGTCGCCATGCAGAAGCAGCGGCAGCACCTTGGCGCGCTCTTCCAGCGGCACGATCTCCTCGCGGCTGCGGCCGAACAGATAGTCCTGCTTGGCGCGCGCCTTGCCCATCACAACCGGATCGACGATTTCCAGATGCGAAGGATTGGCGGTCAGCGACAGATGCACCTTGTTGCCGTCGAATTCGCGGTCCGACGAGGCGCCGAGATGGTACTTGACGTCGCCCGAGCCCTCGACCTCGTCAGGAGCGGCCGAGCCGCCCTTGAATTCGTGGAAGATGGCGCGATGCGGTTTGGCCATCACCTGGGACAGCACGTTCAGCCGGCCGCGATGCGCCATGCCGAGCACGATCTCCTTCATGCCGAGCTGGCCGCCGCGCTTGATGATCTGCTCCAGCGCCGGGATCAGGCCTTCGCTGCCATCGAGGCCGAAGCGCTTGGTACCCTTGTACTTGACATCGATGAACTGCTCGAAGCCTTCGGCCTCGACCAGCTTCTGCAGGATCGCTTTTTTTCCCGTAGCGGTGAAGGAAATCTCCTTGTCGGCACCTTCGATGCGCGCCTGGATCCAGGCCTTCTCCTCGGGGTCGGAAATGTGCATGAACTCGACACCGAGCGTCGAGCAATAGGTGCGGGTCAGGATCTCCAGCATCTGCCGGATGGTGCCGAATTCGAGGCCGAGCACATTGTCGAGGAAGATCGGCCGGTCGTAGTCGGCTGCGGTGAAACCGTAATTCTCCGGGGACAGCTCGTTATAGTCCTCAAGCGGCTTGGCGATGCCGAGCGGGTCGAGATTGGCATGCAGATGGCCGCGCATGCGGAAGGCGCGGATCATCATGATGGCGCGCACCGAATCGCGCGTCGCCTGATGCACGTCGGCATCCGACAGCACGACGCCATTGGTGACCGCCTTGTCCTTGACCTTCTTTTCCAGATGCTTCTCGACGATGCCCCAATTGCCGTCGAGCGCCGACACCAGTTCGCCATTGGCCTGCAGCGGCCAGGAGGGCTTTGCCCAGGAAGCGCCCTTGGCGTTCTTGCGCACATCGCCGGCGTCGTCCTTCAGCCCGGCGAAAAAATCCTGCCATTCGGGGTTTACCGACTCTGGATCATCCTCATAGGACGCGTACAGCGCGTCGATATAGTCGGCATTGCCGCCATAGAGGAAAGAGGTGAGCGAAAATTGGTCGTTGGCCTGATCTTGTCTTGCCATTTTTGTCCGCGGAGCCTGGCTCCGTCTCCTTTTCAAAAGCGAATAGTGAGTAGCGAATAGCGAGTAGGGATTTTTCCCGGGTCGCGCCGTTACTCTCTTTTCCCTATTCGCTATTCACTACTCGCTACTCACTTGGCCTTGATCGCCTCGACCAGCGTCGTGCCCAGACGCGCCGGCGATGGCGATACCTTGATGCCGGCCGATTCCATCGCCGCGATCTTGTCTTCCGCGCCGCCCTTGCCGCCGGAGATGACCGCGCCCGCATGGCCCATGGTGCGACCGGCCGGCGCGGTGCGCCCGGCGATGAAGCCCGCCATCGGCTTTTTGCGGCCGCGTTTGGCCTCGTCCTTGAGGAACTGCGCGGCGTCTTCCTCGGCCGAACCGCCGATCTCGCCGATCATGATGATCGACTTGGTCTCGTCGTCGGCGAGGAACATCTCGAGCACGTCGATGAACTCGGTGCCTTTGACGGGGTCGCCGCCGATACCGACGGCGGTCGTCTGGCCGAGGCCGACATTTGTGGTCTGGAACACTGCCTCATAGGTAAGCGTTCCCGAGCGCGAAACAACGCCGACCGAGCCTTTGCGGAAGATGTTGCCGGGCATGATGCCGATCTTGCATTCGTCGGGGGTGAGCACACCAGGGCAGTTCGGGCCGATCAGCCGCGAGGTCGAGCGGTCGAGCCGCGCCTTGACCCTGACCATGTCCATCACCGGAATGCCTTCGGTGATGCAGACGATCAGCGGGATCTCGGCTTCGATGGCTTCGAGGATGGCTTCGGCGGCGCCCGCCGGCGGCACATAGACCACCGAGGCATTGGCGCCGGTCTTTTCCTTGCCCTCGGCAACGGAACCGAAGATCGGCAGGTTTTCGCCCTTGGCGCCGGTCCAGGTCTCGCCACCCTTCTTGGGATGGATGCCGCCGACCATCCTGGTGCCGTGATAGGCCAAGGCCTGCTCGGTGTGGAACGTGCCGGTCTTGCCGGTCAGGCCCTGAACCAGCACCTTGGTGTTCTTGTCGATGAGAATGGACATCGGAGCCCTTTTCTAAAAACCGTTGATCGAGGAAGGCGAAACGCGCCGGTAGACGCCGCTCACCATGTCTTGCCAGCTGTCGCTGCCGGCAGGTTTGAAATGCAGTCGCATCCGGTAGGCATCGGGAGTGTCGAAAATATACGTCACGCGCGCTGAGCCGCGCGGCGATGACCGCTCCAGAATCAGTTCTGCGCCGTTCCATGCACCTGTGGCCGGCGAGGCCGGCATAAAACCCATGGAATCGAACTGATGCATGGTGACGAGGCTGTTTGGCTGGTCGAAGCCGAACACTGAGTGCGACCCGAACGAGACCGTGCCGTCGCGGCGCTGGCGATAGCGCTGCACCACGAAGAGGCCGCCGAACTGCGCCTCCGCCAGCACCTCCGACGTCGCCGTGCCGCCATCGGCCCATTGCGTTTCCGCCACCTCTTCCTCGCCGCGCCACGCGCCGACCAGCGCCTGCAGGCGCTGGTGATCGGCCGAGAGCGAGGAAAAGGAAGCCGCGTTCATGGTCAGAGCCGCTTCAGGTCGGTGACGGTGAGGTCGCTCTTGGCATTGCCGGTGTTGAGCGTCGTTGCCGGCTCGAACATCAGCACCACGGGCTCGGCGGTCAGCGACCGCGGCCGGTGCTCGACACCCCTTGGCACGACGATGAAGTCGCCCTCGCCGAGCTCGACCGGACCGTCGCGAAAATCGATGGCGATGCGTCCGCGCAGCACGAGAAAGGCCTCGTCCTCATGCTCATGTGCATGCCAGTCGAAGGTCTCGCCGAACTTGGCGACCTTCGCCTGGCTGTCATTGACGTCGCCGGCGATATGCGGATCGAAGACCTTGGTGATCGTTCGATCCGCCGCCTCGACCAGGTTTATCTTGCGCGGAGGCATTCGCCTTCAGCCCTTCACCGCCGCCACGATCTTCTTGGCTGCGTCGTCGAGATCGTCGGCCGACACGACGTTGAGGCCGCTGTCGTTGATGATCTTCTTGCCGAGTTCGGCGTTTGTGCCTTCGAGGCGCACCACCAACGGCACTTCCAGGCCGACTTCCTTGACCGCGGCAATCACGCCCTCGGCGATGATGTCGCACTTCATGATGCCGCCGAAGATGTTGATCAAAATGCCTTTGACCGCCGGATCCCGGGTGATGATCTTGAACGCCGCCGTCACCTTCTCCTTCGACGCGCCACCGCCGACATCGAGGAAGTTGGCGGGTTCGGCGCCGTAGAGCTTGATGATGTCCATCGTCGCCATGGCAAGGCCGGCGCCGTTGACCATGCAGCCGATATTGCCGTCGAGCGCGACATAGGCGAGGTCGTATTTCGACGCCTCGATCTCCTTCTCGTCCTCTTCGGTGGTGTCGCGCAATTCCATCAGTTCGGGGTGGCGAAACAGCGCGTTGTTGTCGAACGACACCTTGGCGTCCAGCACGCGCAGGCGGCCGTTTTTCATCACGATCAGCGGGTTGACCTCGAGCAGGCTCATGTCCTTCTCGACAAAGGCCTTGTAGAGGATCGGGAACAGCGTGCCGGCATCCTTGGCGGCATCGCCGGTGAGGCCCAGCGCTTCCACCAATATGTCGACGTCGATGGTCGTCACGCCGGCCAGCGGGTCGATGGCGCGGGTGATGATCTTTTCCGGCGTGTCGTGGGCGACGCCTTCAATGTCCATGCCGCCCTCGGTCGAGACGACGAAAGCGATGCGGCCGACCGAGCGGTCGACCAGGATCGACAGATAAAGCTCGCGATCGATGTCGGCGCCGTCCTCGATATAAAGGCGGTTGACCTGCTTGCCGGCCGGGCCGGTCTGCTTGGTGACCAGCGTGTGGCCGAGCATCTCATTGGCGTTGGCGACGACGTCAGCCACCGACTTCGCCAGCCGCACGCCGCCCTTGGCGTCCGGTCCAAGCTCCTTGAACTTGCCCTTCCCGCGGCCACCGGCGTGGATTTGGCTCTTCACCACATAGAGCGGGCCGGGCAGCGCTTGTGCCGCGGCTTCCGCTTCGCTTGCCTTGAACACCGGCACGCCTTCGGCCACCGGCGCGCCAAACGACTTCAGCAGCGCCTTGCCTTGATATTCATGGATGTTCATCTGGACGGTCTCCGGATCGGCTGCTTTGGGGGATTACTTCGAGGCGAGGTGCGGGGCGATCTTGACGCAGGCCTCGGTCAGGCCCTGCACCGTCGCCACCGAGGCGTCGAACATCTTCTGCTCGGCCTTGTTGAGGTCGATCTCGATGATGCGCTCGACGCCGCCGGCGCCGATCACAACGGGAACGCCGACATAGGTGCCCTTGACGCCATACTGGCCCGAGAGATGCGCCGCGCAAGGCAGCACGCGCTTCTTGTCCTTGAGGTAGGATTCGGCCATCGAGATCGCCGAGGCGGCTGGCGCGTAGAAGGCCGAGCCGGTCTTGAGCAGACCGACGATCTCGGCGCCGCCGTCGCGGGTGCGCTGGACGATCTGGTCGAGCTTTTCCTTCGAGGTCCAGCCCATCTTGATGAGATCGGGCAACGGAATGCCTGACACAGTGGAGTAGCGGATCATCGGCACCATGGAATCGCCGTGGCCGCCGAGCACGAAGGCGGTAACGTCCTCGACCGAGACCTTGAATTCCTCGGCTAGGAAATAGCGGAAGCGCGCGCTGTCGAGCACGCCGGCCATGCCGACGACATGGGTCTTGGGCAGGCCGGAAAACTTCTGCAGCGCCCAGACCATGGCGTCGAGCGGGTTGGTGATGCAGATGACGAAAGCCTTGGGCGCGTATTTCTTCAGCCCTGCGCCGACCTGTTCCATGACCTTGAGGTTGATGCCCAGCAGATCGTCGCGGCTCATACCCGGCTTGCGCGGCACGCCGGCAGTGACGATGCAGACATCGGCGCCCTCGATCCCGGCATAATCATTGACGCCGGTCAGCCGGGAGTCAAAACCGTCGACCGGCGAAGACTGCGCGATATCGAGCCCCTTGCCTTGCGGAATGCCCTCGGCAATATCGAACAGCACCACGTCGCCGAGGTCCTTGAGGCCGATCATGTGAGCGAGCGTGCCGCCGATCATGCCGGAGCCGATAAGCGCTATCTTGTTGCGTGCCATGTGAGGAAATTTTCCCTTTGTCTGTGACGACGCCCAAATCTCTGGTGATCTGGTTGACGGCGTCGAGGAAGAGGCCGGAATGCTGTGGTCTCAGCGAGATTTCGCCGCATCCAGTAGCCCTGGTGGAAAATATATTCAATCGATTATTTTCGAGTGAATAATTTCAATCGGTTAGAAACATTGGGGTTTACGTAAACGTCAAAGTTTGTAAGCCGCCTTGAGAGGTTTTACACAATGAACGTGGAAATCAGAAGACTCTATTCAGGCCATGACGCCCTTGTGAAGCGCATCGCCGAAGACGTGTTCGACGAGCCGGTGCGGGCCGACAGGCTTGCCGCTTACCTCGCCTCGCCGGGTCATTTAATGATTGTCGCGCTGGCAGACGGCGTCGTCGTCGGCCAATGCGCTGCCATCATCCACCGCCATCCCGACAAGGTGACCGAACTCTACATCGACGAAGTCGGCGTCTCGCCGGCCTTCCAGCGCCATGGCATCGCGCGAAAGATGCTCGACGCCATGTTCGCGCTCGGCCGCGGGCAGGGGTGCGGCGAAGTCTGGGTCGGCACCGAGCCGGACAATGTTCCAGCGCGGGCGCTTTATGAAACGCGCAGGGAGGTGCATGGGCCGGCGGAGTCGTTTGTGATGTATGTGTATGAGCTTTAGGCGTCGGCGGGACAGCCCCCCCCTCTGCCTTGCCAGGCATCTCCCCCACGAGGGGGGAGATCGGACGTCACGCGACCTTTCGCCAATCTCCAATGGCCGCAGGAATGAGCGGAGCGCCGAAACCGCCAATCTCCCCCCGTGTGGGGGAGATGTCCGGCAGGACGGAGGGGGGGGCGCGAAGGATCACTACATAATGACCTCTTGGAAGCCTCAGACCTGCGCTTCCGCGTTGTCCTTCTGCCGTTCCGCCCAGTCCTCCAGCCAGTCGCGGCTTTGCATCTCGATCAGCCGCGAGGCGGTGCGTTCGAATTCGAACACCTCGACGCCGCGCCTGGCCGTATAGAGCTCAGGCGGCGAGGCGTCGGCGCTTACCACCAGCCGCGTGTGATGATCGTAGAGCGTGTCTATCAGGAGGATGAAGCGCTTGGCCTCGTTGCGCTTGCCTTCGCCCAGCACCGGCACGTGATCGATGAAGACGGTCGAGAAGCGGCCGGCAATCGCCAGAAAATCGCGCGCGCCGAGCGGCTTTTCGCAGAGATCGGCGAAGGAAAACCGCGCCGCATTGCCGGAAGCAGCCGGTATTCTCACCTGCCGCCCCTTGAGCGTCAGCGCGGTCTCGGCCGTTGCCGCCCCGTGCGTCATCGCCTGCCAGGCTTCGTCGAGCATACGATCGGCTTCGGCATCCGCCGGCGTGACATAGACAGGCGTGCGGGCGAGCTTTTCCAGCCGGTAGTCCTTGTCGGCATCGAGCGTCAGCACATGGGCGTGGCGCTCGAGAATGCTGATGAAGGGCAGGAAGAGTTGGCGGTTCAGCCCGTCGCGATAAAGATCCTGCGGCGCGACATTCGAGGTGGCGACCAGAACCACGCCATTGGCGAACAGCGCCGAAAACAGCCGCGACAGGACCATCGCATCGGCAATGTCGGTGACCGAAAACTCATCGAAGCACAGCACCCAGGCCTGTTCGGCAAGCTGAAGCGCGACCGGCGGGATCGGGTCGTCCTCCTTGACGTCGCCGTTCTTGCGCGCCTGCCGGTGCTTCTGGATGCGGTCCTGCACATCGGCCATGAAGTCGTTGAAATGAACGCGGCGCTTGCGCCTGACCGGCAACAGCTCGAAGAACATATCCATCAGCATGGTCTTGCCGCGACCGACGCCGCCATGAATGTAGAGGCCCTTGACGACCTCGCGCGTCTCGCGCTTGCGGGCAAACAGCCAGCCGAGCGCGCTCGACTTGTGCGCCAGCCGCTTGACCGAGATCTCGTCGGTCAGCCGGTCGAGCGCGGCGGCGATGCGCTCCTGCGCCGCATCGCGCTCGATGGCGCCGGTTGCGACCAGATGGTCGTAGCGCTGCCTGACGGTCGCATGGGTCTGGAGGCCGTCACGCAGATGCATCGGTCACGTCGCTGTCTAGGGATAGGCAGCCTATCTTGTAAGCGATATCGGCAAGCCGTTGGTAGTCTGGCCGTCGAATTTCGAACCGCCCGAGGAATAGAGCCGCGCCAGCGTGCCGCCATTCTCGTCATAGAGCGTCAGCTGCTTGCCGGCGACGTTCCACGATTTGATGCCGTCGATGGGCGGCGGGCAATGCAGCGGCCCGGCGCGGAAGCCGGCGCCGAATTTGGTCTGCGGCGTCGCCACCTTGCAGCTCTGTCCGGACACGCTGGCGTTCCAGACGCCGGCAACGCTCGCAGCGGTAAGGTCGGAGGCTCCGGCCGGCGCCGATCCGTCCGGCGGCAGCGAGGCGACCTGCGCGCCTGCCGGCGCGGTCGGGAATTGCGATGGGTCGGTGGTGCCCGGCGCTGCCGGGGGCGGCAGTTGGCTTCCGCTCACCGTGCCGGCGGGCGCGGGCTGCAGCGGGGCGGGCTGCTGGTCATCCATCGATGAAAAACGCGAGGTCGAACAGCCGCTCGCAACGAGCGCTGCCAGCGATACGGCCATCAGCCCGCTTCTCGAAAAAATCATTCCAACCTCCGTCGGATCCGGCTGGGGGGGAAGCCGTCCGCACAATCTCACCCCTCACCAAGATGGAGAAGGTGGCGAAATTTCAACCCGATATGGTTAAAATAGGGTTTGCACCACGAATTGTTGTAAATTTGTCGCAAAATGGCTGGCGGACAAAAGGCATGTCTTCGCTCTAGCGCGGTTCCAACCGGTACATTGGTTGCGAAAGCGGCACCGGAGCCCGCAGCAGGTCGGCGCATCGGCGGTCGAGCGCAACTGCCGGCGCAAAACTGACTGAAGCGCTTGAGGCGCAAGGCCTGGCGCGTGAGCGGTTTCGCGCCTTGCGTCCGGGCGAGGTTTGGGACGTTCCCGAGATCGAGCGCGGCTGGAGTCTGCATTTGGCCGTTTACGGCACTGCCATTTTAGCCGATGGTCTATCGCAACAGGGGGAACAGATGAAATCAATCTTGGCAGTTTTGATCGCGCTGGTAATTTCGACGCCGGCCGCTTTCGCGGGTGAAATCACCGATCGCGCCGCTGAAGCCGAAAAGGCACTGAAGGCGGGTGATGGCGCCGGCGCGCTGGACAAATTCCGCAGCGCCGAGGACGCTCTGTGGCAAGCGATGCCGCTTGGCGTGCAAAATGTGAAGCATATCATGTCGGCCAGCGGGTTCGGCGCCTACGCCGAGCGCCCGAACCATGTCTACAAGCCGGGCGAAGAGATTGTGCTTTATATGGAGCCGGTCGGTTACGGCTACGGCTCGGATGGGCTCGGCAACAACCAGATCGCGCTTTACGTTGACCTTACCGTGCTTTCCCAGTCGGGCGAGAAGCTGGGAACCGTCGAAAAGCTTGGCCGGGTCCAGCTCGCCTCGCGCTCGCATAACCGAGAGATGTTCTTCAAATTAAACGTCTCCCTGGATGGCGTTCCCCCCGGCGAATACCGAGCGGATTTCCTCATGCATGACGAGAACTCGCAAAAAACGGCGCCTTTCACGACCGACTTCGAGATTGCCGAATAGCGCGCCCAGTCGGAAAGAGCCTTCGCGGCAACGGAACCAGAGCGCCGCAGATGCGTTCTTAAGCCGGCTGCAGGCCAGTCAATTTGCGAGGCATTGTCCATGATCAAATGGATCATCATTCTTCTCATCGTTGCTGCCGCCGCCAGCCTGCTCGGCATGCCGGCGCTGGCCGGTGCCGCCGCCACCGGCGCGCGCGTGCTGATCGGCATCGTTCTCGTCATCTTCCTGCTGATCGTGCTCGGCGTTTTCGCGGTAACCTAGACGCAGCCCACACTGGTAATTCCCGCCCGTTTCCGCCATATAGCGGCGAAACGTACAGGAATTACCTCAGATCATGGCAGGCACTGCCCCCTTCGCCAAGATGAACGGCATCGGCAACGAAATCATCGTCGCCGACATGCGTGGCCGTGCCGATAGGGTCACGGCGGCGTCGGCTGTCGCGCTGAACGCCGATGCGGCGACCAGGTTCGACCAGATCATGGCGATCCACGATTCGCGCACGCCGGGCACCGCCTTTTACATCGACATCTTGAATTCCGACGGCTCGGGCGCGCAGGCCTGCGGCAACGGCATGCGCTGTGTCGTCCAGGCGCTGGCCGCCGAAACCGGCCAGAAGACTTTCACCTTCGAGACCCGCGCCGGCATCCTCAACGCCGTCGAACATGCCGACGGCACCATCTCGGTCGACATGGGCACGCCGCGCTTCGGCTGGCAGGATATCCCGCTGGCTGAGGAATTCCGCGACACCCGCATGATCGAGTTGCAGATCGGCCCCATCGACGCGCCGGTGCTGCATTCGCCTTCGGCTCTCTCGATGGGCAACCCGCACGCCATCTTCTGGGTCGAAAACGATGTCTGGTCCTACGAACTCGAGCGTTTCGGCCCGCTGCTCGAAAACCATCCGATCTTCCCCGAGCGCGCCAACATCACTATCGCCCAGGTAACGTCGGCGGAGACGATGATCATCCGCACCTGGGAACGCGGCGCCGGCCTGACCAAGGCCTGCGGCTCGGCCGCTTGCGCTTCCGTCGTCGCCGCTGCCCGCACCCGGCGCACCGGCCGCAGCGTTACGCTGATGACGCCCGGCGGCGGCTCGCTGCATGTGGAATGGCGCGACGACGACCACGTCATCCTGACCGGTGCCGCTGAATGGGAATTTTCCGGCAGTTTCGATCCGTCGACCGGCACCTGGGCCCGCGACACCGAAAGCGCGGCCTGATGTCTGCACTTGCCGATACCAAGGGCCTCAACTCCCAAGGCATAGACGTCGTCACCTTTGGCTGCCGTCTCAACACCTATGAATCCGAAGTGATGCGCCGCGAGGCCGAAAGCGCAGGTCTCGGCGCGCTCAAAGGCGGCGCCATTATCTTCAACACCTGCGCCGTCACCGCCGAAGCGGTGCGCCAGGCCAGGCAGTCGATCAGAAAGGCCCGCCGCGAAAATCCGGCGGCGCGCATCATCGTCACCGGCTGCGCCGCGCAAACCGAACCGCAGAATTTTGCCGCCATGGACGAGGTCGACCTCGTGCTTGGCAACGAAGAGAAGCTGAAGGCCAACTCCTACCGCGCGCTGCCGGATTTCGGCGTCAACAACACCGAAAAGGCGCGCGTCAACGACATTTTCTCGGTGCGCGAGACCGCCGGCCACATGGTCGACGCCATTGAGGGCCGGGCGCGTGCTTTCGTCCAGGTGCAGAATGGCTGCGACCATCGCTGCACCTTCTGCATCATCCCCTATGGCCGCGGCAACTCACGCTCGGTGCCGATGGGCGCCGTGGTCGAGCAGGTCAAGCGTCTGGCCGGCAACGGCTATGCCGAGATCGTGCTGACCGGCGTCGACATGACCAGCTTCGGCGCCGACCTGCCGGGCGCGCCGAAGCTGGGAAAGCTGGTGAAGACCATCCTGAAGCAGGTGCCTGATGTGAAGCGGCTGCGGCTGTCCTCCATCGATTCGATCGAAGCCGACGACGATCTGCTGGACGCCATCGCGACCGAGCCCAGGCTGATGCCGCATCTGCATCTGTCGCTGCAGTCGGGCGACGACATGATCTTGAAGCGCATGAAGCGCAGGCATTTGCGTGACCAGTCGATCCGCTTCTGCGAAGATGTGCGCAAATTGCGCCCGGCAATCGTCTTCGGCGCCGACATCATCGCCGGCTTCCCGACCGAGACCGAGCAAATGTTTCAGAATTCGATAAAGATCGTCGAGGAATGTGGGCTGACGCACCTGCATGTCTTCCCGTTTTCACCGCGCGAAGGCACGCCCGCCGCGCGCATGCCGCAAGTCCGCCGCGAACTGGTCAAGCAGCGCGCGGCCCGGCTGCGCGCCGTCGGCGAGGCCGCCTATCGCCGCCATTTGTCGTCACTCCCGGGAACGCGCCAGTCGATCCTGGTCGAGCGCGACGGCCTCGGCCGCACCGAAGGGTTCACGCTTGCGGCGCTCGACACGGGCGCGCCGGGCGAGATCGTCGAGGCAGACATCACCGGCCATGACGGCGCGCGCCTGATAGCAGCCCCGCTCACTGCCCGCGCCGCCTGAGACGATTGAAGCATGGCCGGTTTTCTCAAGAACATATTTTCGTTCGGCAAGAAGGAAGTCGTCGAGGAGCGCATCGACGAAACCGCTCCCCTGCCGCCGATCAAATGGGATGCGCTTGAGGCGCTGAAGCCTGCGGCCGAGCAGGTCGTTCCGGAGTTCTTGAAGCGCGAGGAGCCCGAGCCGCCGACGCCCCACCCTCCCCTCGATGGGGAGGGTCGCCACGAAGTGGCGGGGAGGGGTGAGAGCGCCGACGCCGGCGCCACTCCCCCCCCCCCCCCAGCTTCGCTTGGGACCACCCCCCGCCCGGGGGAGGTAAAGCCTGCGCCGCAGTCGGCGCCAGAAGAACCGAAGCCCAAACCCGCGCCGACCATCCCGCCCGCGCCGGAACCGGTCGTCCCATCCGAGCCGGAACCGTTGCCGGAGCCCGCGCCGGTAGAAGAACCGCAGCCTGAGCCGGAGATACCCGAGCCGCCTGCACCGGAAGAAGTTCCTGCGCCAGCCGTTCCGGAGCCGGCTCCCGAGCCGCAGCCCCAAGAAGTGCCGCCGGCGCCGGCCGAGCCGGAGATCGAACCATCGCGTCCGGAACCGCAGCTGGAGCCCGCTCCCGTCGAAGTGCCGACGCCTGCCGAGACTCCAGCAGAACCGGCCGCCCCGATCGAAGTGCCGCAACCGTCCGCGCCTCCCGCACAGCCTACCTCAGAGGTCAGCGCCGCCCCTCATCCGCCTGCCGGCACCTTCTCCCCGTATAGCCACGGGCAGAAGGACGAGGCGCCCCACCCTCCCCTCGATGGGGAGGGTCGACGCGAAGCGGCGGGGTGGGGTGATGGCGCCGACGCCAGCGCAAATCACCCCCACCCCCAAGCTTCGCTTGGGACCTCCCCCATCAAGGGGGAGGTAAAGCGCACGTCGGTTGAAGCTGTACCCGCGCCGGTCGAAGCCAAGACCATCGTTGCCGAGCTAGCGCCCGCGCCGGCCCCGCAACCTTCGCCACAGTCAAAACCAGCTCACGGCAAAGTCACCGTCACCAAAAAGGTCGAGCAGAAAGCCGAGCCGCAAAAGGCGCCCGAACCGGCGCCGCGACGCTCCTGGTTCCAGCGCATGCGCGACGGGCTTGCCCGCTCCTCGAAAGAACTCACCGGCAACATTGCCGGCGTCTTCACCAAGCGAAAGCTCGACGAAGAGACGCTACAGGACCTCGAAGACGTGCTGATCCGTGCCGATCTGGGCATGGAAACAGCCTTGCGCGTCACCGATGCCCTCGCTGCCAGCCGCTACGGCAAGGATGTCTCCGACGCGGATGTCCGCACCATCATGGCGGCCGAGGTGGAGAAGGTGCTGGCCCATGTCGCCATGCCGCTGGAGCTCGACCTGTCGCACAAGCCGCATGTCATTCTGGTGGTCGGCGTCAACGGCACCGGCAAGACCACGACCATCGGCAAGCTCGCCGCCAAACTGACCGATGGTGGCCTGTCGGTGATGCTGGCCGCCGGCGATACCTTTCGCGCTGCAGCCATCGAGCAGCTGAAGATCTGGGGCGAGAGGACGAAGTCTCCGGTCATCGCCTCGAAGATCGGCGCGGATGCCGCCGGCCTTGCCTACGACGCTTTCGAACGCGCCAAGGAGGCCGGCTCCGACGTACTGATCATCGACACCGCCGGCCGGCTGCAAAACAAGACCGAACTGATGGCGGAGCTGGAAAAGATCGTGCGCGTGCTGGGCAAGCTCGATCCGGAAGCGCCGCATACCGTGCTGCAGACGGTCGACGCCACCACCGGCCAGAATGCGCTCAATCAGGTCGAGATCTTCCGCAATGTCGCCGGCGTCAACGGCCTGGTGATGACCAAGCTGGACGGCACGGCGCGCGGCGGTATTCTGGTCGCGATCGCGGCAAAGCACAAACTGCCGGTCTACTTCATCGGCGTCGGCGAACAGGTCGACGACCTCGAACCATTCTCGGCCGGCGAATTCGCCAGGGCGATCGCCGGCGTAGCGTAACAGGCAATGATCCCGAAGAGCTGACGGCTTTTTGGACAAGATCATGCGTCAGAAGGAAGTCATGAACCCACCCATCCTCGAACGCGACCCGTCCGACCCGCGAAAGAAGAAAGAAAGCGTCAATCCGCTGCTCAAGCTGGTGCTGGAACTCGGGCCGCTGATGGTGTTCTTCTTCGCCAATGCACGCGGCGCCTGGCTGGTGCAGAAATTTCCTGTCCTGGCCGAATTCGGCGGGCCGATCTTCGTCGCCACCGGCCTTTTCATGGCGGCGACGGCGATCGCGCTGATCGCCTCCTGGCTGCTGCTGCGCACCTTGCCGATCATGCCGATGGTCTCGGGCGTCGTCGTCTTCATCTTCGGCGCGCTGACGCTTTATCTGCAGGACGACGTGTTCATCAAGATGAAGCCGACCATCGTCAACACCCTGTTCGGCGGCGTGCTGCTCGGCGGTCTGTATTTCGGCCGATCGCTGCTCGGCTATGTCTTCGATTCGGCCTTTCGCCTCGATGCCGAAGGCTGGCGCAAGCTGACTTTCCGCTGGGGCCTGTTCTTCCTGTTCCTGGCTCTTGCCAATGAAGTGGTGTGGCGGAATTTTTCCACCGACTTCTGGGTTACCTTCAAGGTCTGGGGCATCATGCCGATCACCCTGTTGTTCACCTTCAGCCAGATGCCGCTGATCCTGCACCATTCGATCGAGGATAAGGCCGAGAAGGTGGAAGAAGCCGGCAAGTAGAGCAATTCCAGGAAAAGTGTGAAGCCGTCCGGAATTGCGTCAGAATAAACGGAGACGGCCATGGAATTCGTCACCACGCGCGATGAACTGAGGACGATCTACAAGACCCCGCGGCCGACCGACACCTCGATGCGCAAGGAACTCAGGGCGCTCGACGGCCACTGCCGCTCTTTCATCGGCAAGAGCCCTTTCGTGCTGATCGGTTCTTCCGACGGCGCCGGCAATGCCGACGTGACGCCGAAAGGCGACAGACCGGGCTTTGCCCTTGTCCTCGACGACAGGACCATCGCCATTCCCGACCGGCCCGGCAACAACCGGCTGGACACGCTGGAAAACATCCTGCTCAACCCTTCGGTCGGGCTGCTTTTTCTCATCCCCGGCATGAACGAGACGCTGCGCATCAATGGCGACGCCCGCATAACCGTCGATGCCGGTTTGCGCGAGCGCCTCACCGTCGACGGCAAGCAACCGCAAAGCGTCGTCGTGGTGAGCGTCAAGGCCGCTTACATGCACTGCGCCAAGGCCTTCATGCGCTCCGAATTGTGGAAGCCGGACAGCTGGCACGACCGCGCGACGTTGCCGACGCTCGGTCAGATCCTGTCCGATCAGATGGCGCATGCCGAAACTGCCGACGATTTCGACCGCTCGCTGGACGAAGCCTACAGCAAGACCCTGTGGTAGATTTCGGGTACGATTCGCCATTGCGGTCCTTTGCCGGTTTTCCCTAGCCCTGTTTCCCCGTGATCGAACTCCTCGCCATCTCCGGCAGCCTGCGCGCCGCCTCGACCAATTCGGCGCTGCTGGCGGCGCTGTCCGCGAACGCGCCTTCGGATTGCCGCGTAACTGTCTATGACGGGCTCGGCCTGCTGCCGATCTTCAACCCGGATGACGAAGGCGAGCGCACACCGGCCGAGGCCATGCGGCTGATCGAGGCCGTCACCAGCGCCGACGGCATCATCGTCTCCTGCCCCGAATATGCCCATGGCGTGCCCGGCGGCATGAAAAACGCGCTCGACTGGCTGGTCTCGCGCGACGCCGCCGTCGGCAAGCCCGCCATGCTGGCCCACGCCTCCGCGCGCTCGCTCTATGCCCGCGCCGCGCTGGCCGAGATCATGCGCACCATGTCGTTCGCGCTTTGTGAGAATGCGGTTCTGGAGATTGCCTTGCTCGGCAAGAAACCGCCGGAGCTAGAAGCGATCCTGGGAGAGGACGAGAACCTGCGGGCCATGCGCGAAGCGGTGCAGGTTTTCGCGAGTTTTATACGCGCAAACGTTGCCTCGTCATCCTAGGGCGGAGCAAGGAGCGAAGCGACGCGGCGCAGACCCTAGGATGACGAACGAAAGGGTGCGGCCGCACCCCAACGTGCCGCTGTGCTACCCCTTCCGCAACGTCTCGACATCGGTCACACCGACATACCAGTCGCGCGCGTTGACCTCTTCGAACACCACCCAGACGTCGTCATTGCTAAGCCCGGTGGCGTCCATGATGGCCGCCGTGACCTTTTTGGCGATGTCGGCCTTCTTGCCAGCGGGATCAGCGGCGATCACTTCCTTGACGATGCGGATGTTGACGAATGGCATGACGTCCTCCCCTTGAATTGTGTCTGATACCGCCGCCGCTGGGCGGCTTCGAAATCCGCTCCGGCGAACCGCTTGGCGGCGGTTCCGGCGGCCGCCGCGCAACAGGCGCCGCGGACATGCGCAGAAACGCCATCAAGGGCCGCCAGAGAAGCGTTTCCAGCAGCCTCAATACGTCTTCGCCCCGTTCACCATCAGCCGCACCATGTAGAGCGACGTGGTGCCGGCGATGTAGAGGCAGTTCAGCTTGTTGCCGCCGAACACGCAATTGGCGGTCACTTCCGGCACCTTGACCTTGCCGATCAGCGTGCCGTCGGGATCGTAGCAATGGATGCCGTCGGCGGCACTGGTCCAGATGCGGCCGGCCTCGTCGAGCCGGAAGCCGTCGAACAGGCCGGCCGTGCAGTCGGCGAACACCTTGCCGCCCGACACCTTCTTGCCGTGCTTGCCGACGTTGAAGACCCGCATATGCGCGGGGTTCTGCGCGCCATGCGTGCGGCCGGTGTCGACGACATAGAGCTGGCTTTCATCCAGCGAAAAGGCAAGCCCGTTCGGCCGGACCATGTCGGTGATCACGGCCTCGACCTCGCCCGTATCCGGATCGAACCGGTAGACATTGCAAGCGCCGATCTCGCTTTCGGCCTTGTCGCCCTCATAGTCGGTGTCGATGCCGTAGCTCGGATCGGTGAACCAGATCGAGCCGTCGGATTTCACGACCGCGTCATTGGGCGAATTCAGCCGCTTGCCTTTCCATTCGGCCGCGATGGTGGTGACGGAACCGTCATGCTCGGTGCGGCTGACGCGGCGGCCGGAATGCTCGCACGTCACCAGTCGGCCCTGGCGGTCGACGGTGTTGCCGTTGGAATTGCCGGAGGGCTGACGGAAGACGCTCACATTGCCGTCGGTCTCGTCATAGCGCAGCATCCGGTTGTTGGGGATGTCGGACCAGACGACATAGCGGCCGGCGGCGAACCAGGCCGGCCCTTCCGCCCACTGACATCCGGTAAACAGCTTTTCCACCTGGGCGTTGCCGTTGAACAGCCGCGCGAAACGCGGATCGAGAATTTCGTAATAGTCTGCGGTCGCCATGCATTTCCTCCGGGCATCACGTGACGCGCGGATCAAGCCAGCCTGCGGGCGCGATGGCAAGGTGGCGCAGGCGCAATTGTAAGACAAAAGGTGCCCGGCCGGCATGGCCCGCCAGCCTGTCCGGCCGTTTATGGTGCTGTTAGCGCTGTATTAACCCGCTATGCGCCCTGTGCAATGGTGCATTGCAACATCTTCTTTTTGCATCGCACCATTCCTATGTCATGGTGCGAACGACCAAGGGAGGAACAATTCACCGCTGATATGCGGTACGAAAGGACCCTTGCTATGGCTTTTGACAACCTCTTCTCCCGCGCGCGCACCTCGATGGCCAAGCGCCGCCACTACAACCGCCTCGTCGCGGAAATCGAAAACCTGACGAGCCGCGATCTGGCCGACCTGCGCGCCGACCGCTCGGAAATGCTCTACCAGGTCCACAAGCAGATCTACGGCTGAGCTTTCAGACGTCAGCGGGGCACCGCCCCCTCACCCGGATTGCCAAACCGAATTGCATGAGCAATTCGGGCAATTCGACCTCTCCCCCCGGGAGAGGAGCTAGCCTGTGCCGATGCTTCCCTCTTCTCCCCACGGGGAGAAGGTGGCCGCGTAGCGGCTCGATGAGGGGGCATGGCGCCAACGTCAGCCCGGTGCCGCGAGCGCCTTTTCAATCTGCGGCAACAGAACATCCCTCGCCGACTCCCCTGTCAGCGGCCCGACATGCTTGTAGGCAATCTTGCCGTCCTTGCCGATGACGAAGGTTTCCGGCACGCCGTAGACGCCCCAGTCGATGGCCGTGCGGCCGGCCTCGTCGACACCTATCGCCTGGAACGGATTGCCGAGATCACCAAGGAACCGGCGCGCGTTTTGCGCTTGGTCCTTGTAGTTTAGCGCGGCCATGACGAAGCGCTTGTCCTGCGACAGCTGCAAGAGCACCGGATGCTCTTCCCGGCACGGCGCGCACCACGATGCAAAGACGTTGACCAGCGTTACCTTGCCGGCGAAGGCTTTCGAATCCAGCCCGGGCAGGTTTGACCCTTCCAGCGCCGGCAGGTTGGTCTGCGGCGCCGGCAGGCCGATCAGCGCCGACGGCACTGCCGCCTCATCGCGTCCCGACAAAAGCTGCGACAGGAACAATCCGGCGAGGCCGAGAAAAACCAGCAGCGGCAACAGCACGACCAGGCGGCGGCGCGGCGACGCCGGCGTTTCGCTTTCCGTGCTCATGGCTTGCTGGCCCCAGTGCTGGCCCCAGTACCGGCTTTGTCCGAGCGACGCCGCACGCCGGCCGCTTCGAGGTCTGCCAGTTCGCGCTTGCGGGTCCGCTGGTCGAGCAGGATCCAGCCGATCAGCCCGGCCAGCACGATCACCGTGATGCCATAGGCGGCCGCGACATAGAGTGCGTGTGCACTCATGCGCTTCGCTCCCCTTCCACCGTCACTTCGTCGTGCTCGATCATGGCCTTCCCATAGCTTTGCGGCTTTCTTAGCTTTGCGGCTGGGGCTTCGCAATTGATCGTCGCGCCGCAGCGGTCATATCAATCCGTTCCATGCCGCAGCGCCAGTGCTGCCGCCACCGGACCCAGCACGGCAAGAAACAGCGTCAGCGCGGCAAGAATGAGGAAGGGCTGCAGGAACGGATCAGGATCGGCCACCGCGCCGTAGCTCGCCGACACCCCGAAGATCAGCACCGGGATGGTCAGCGGCAGCACCAGCACCGAGATCAGCAGCCCGCCACGTGGCAGCGCCACCGCCACCGCCGCCCCGACCGCGCCGATGAAAGTGATCGCCGGCGTGCCGACCAGCAGCGTCAGCGCGGTGGCGCCGATGCTGAGCGGCTCCATGTTCATGAACAGGCTCAGCAGAGGTGCCGCAACCACCAGCGGCAGAACGCTGCCCGCCCAATGCGCCAGGCACTTCACCAGCACCGTCAGCGCCAGCATGTGGCGGTCATTGCCCAGCACCAGAAGATCGAGCGAACCGTCTTCGCGATCGGCCTGAAACAGCCGGTCGAGGCCGAGCAGGCAGGCGAGCAGAGCGCCGATCCAAAGGATCGCCGGACCGATGCGGGCGAGCAGCTTCAGGTCCGGTCCGACACCGAAGGGGATGGTGGCGATGACGGCGAGGAAGAAGATGACGCCGGTGAGCGCCCCGCCCCCGGCACGGATTGAGAGACGGACGTCGCGCAGGAAGAGGGCTAGCATTGCCAAGCCGCGCCTGCGGTTTGATCGCCATCTTGCCGAAGGTGGCGTTCCTTCACACCCCCCTCTGTCCTCCCGGACATCTCCCCCGCAAGGGGGGAGATTGGCAGTTCCGTTGCTGACGCCTCTTTTTCAATGCCGGTGATTGGCGAAAGCCGGCATGACATCTGATCTCCCCCCCTGCGGGGGAGATGCCCGGCAGGGCAGAGGGGGGTGGGCGGGAATGCCGACATCACCCTGTTGCTCCCATCCTCAATGCCTGTGCTCCATCCAATCCCAGTGGCAAATGCGTCGCCGCGACAATGATTCCGCCTTCTGCGCAATGCCTCGTCATCAGCCCCGCAAACCGCGCCTCCGAGGCCTTATCCAGCCCAGCCGTCGGCTCATCCAGCAGCCACAGCGGCTTATGACTGACCAGCAATTTCGCAATCGCCGCCCGCCGCCTTTGCCCGGTCGACAAATATCCGAAAGGCAGATGGCCGATGCCGCCGAGACCAACCGTCTCCAGCGCCTCTCCGACACCCAACTGCCCATCGCCGTTGAAATCGCGCCAGAAGCGCAGATTCTCCGCCACGCTGAGCGCCGTCTTCAGTGCATTGAGGTGGCCGAGATAGTGGACCGCCGAAGCGATCGTCGGAAACCTTTCGCCGCCCTCGATGCGCACATCGCCTTGCGCCTTCGGTAGCAGCCCGGCGATGACCCTGAGCAGCGTCGATTTGCCCGAGCCGTTCGGCCCGGTGACGACCAGCACCTGGCCCTTGTCGAGCGCAAAACCGATGCCGGAAAAGACCGTCTCGCCGCCGCGTTCGCCGCCCAGATTTTCGGCAATCAGCCGCATGCCTGCCCGTCCCGAAAACTTTACCGCGCGATAGCTGCCGCATCGCACAAATTTGCTCCGCAACTGTCTAGAACTATTCCAGAAAATTCTCTATATGCGGGACATCCGTGCCAGCGGTCGGCACGGGAACAGAATTTGCGCCGAACCAGCGCACGCGCCGCCTTGAACGGCTCGGGTTGGCTGGGAACGGACAGCGGAAATGGCCGTACCCGCACCTTTGCGCGTGATTGCATGCCCATCGGCGTCCGTTCCCTTTCAGGCTGAACAGACAAGGACGGACCGCACGTGTCAAAATCCCTCGACAGTTTCAATTGCCGCCGCACCCTCACCGTGGGTGGCGCGGACTATGTCTATTACAATCTGGTCGAGGCCGAGAAGAACGGCCTCACCGGCATTGCCCAGCTGCCTTATTCGATGAAGGTGCTGCTGGAAAACCTTTTGCGCAATGAAGACGGCCGCTCCGTCACCAAGGACTCTATCCAGGCTGTGGCCGGCTGGCTGACCGACAAGGGCACCGCTGGCGTCGAGATCGCCTATCGCCCGGCGCGTGTCCTGATGCAGGATTTCACCGGCGTCCCGGCGGTGGTCGACCTTGCCGCCATGCGCGACGGCCTCAAGGCGCTCGGCGGGGATCCGCAGAAGATCAATCCGCTGGTGCCGGTCGACCTCGTCATCGACCACTCCGTCATAGTCGACGAATTCGGCACGCCACTGGCCTTTGCCAGGAATGTCGAGCTCGAATATGAGCGCAACGAAGAGCGCTATAAATTCCTGAAATGGGGCCAGCAGGCGTTCCGCAATTTTCGCGTCGTGCCGCCCGGCACCGGCATCTGCCATCAGGTCAACCTCGAATATCTCGGTCAGGTCGTCTGGACCAACACGGAAGACGGCGAAACCACCGCTTATCCCGACACCTGCGTCGGCACCGATTCGCACACCACCATGATCAACGGCCTTGGCGTGCTCGGCTGGGGCGTCGGCGGCATCGAGGCCGAGGCGGCGATGCTCGGCCAGCCGGTTTCCATGCTGTTGCCCGAAGTCATCGGCTTCCGCCTCACCGGCAAACTCAGGGAAGGCATCACCGCCACTGACCTGGTGCTGACCGTCACCCAGATGCTGCGCAAGAAGGGCGTCGTCGGCAAGTTCGTCGAGTTCTTCGGCCCGGGCCTGTCCAACATGACGCTGGCCGACCGCGCCACCATCGGCAACATGGCGCCCGAATATGGCGCCACCTGCGGCTTCTTCCCGGTCGATGGCGAGACCATCCGCTACCTCACAATGTCGGGCCGCGAGGAAAGCCGCATCGCCCTGGTCGAAGCCTATTCCAAGGCGCAAGGCATGTGGCGTGACGCCGGCTCGGCCGACCCTGTCTTCACCGACCTGCTCGAACTCGAGCTCGACAGCGTCGTGCCGTCGATGGCAGGTCCCAAGCGTCCCGAAGGCCGCGTTCCGCTCGAAGGCATTCCGGCCGGCTTCGCCAAGGCGATGGAGACCGAGTACAAGAAGGCTGCCGAAATCCACAAGCGCTATGCCGTCGAAGGCACCGACCATGATCTCGGCCATGGCGATGTCGTGATTGCCGCCATCACGTCCTGCACCAACACCTCCAACCCGAGCGTGCTGATCGGCGCCGGCCTTTTGGCGCGCAACGCCAACCGGCTCGGCCTCAAGCAGAAGCCGTGGGTGAAGACCTCGCTGGCGCCGGGCAGCCAGGTGGTCGCCGAATATCTGGAAAAGTCCGGCCTGCAGAAGGAGCTCGACCAGATCGGCTTCAACCTGGTTGGTTTCGGCTGCACCACCTGCATCGGCAATTCCGGCCCGCTGCCGGCGCCGATCTCCAAGACCATCAACGATAAGGGCCTGATCGCCGCCGCAGTGCTCTCCGGCAACCGCAACTTCGAAGGCCGTGTTTCACCTGACGTGCAGGCGAACTATCTGGCGTCGCCGCCGCTGGTGGTAGCCCATGCTTTGGCCGGCACCGTCACCAAGGACCTGACCACCGAGCCACTCGGCGAAGGCCGCGACGGCAAGCCGGTCTATCTCAGGGATATCTGGCCGAGTTCGGCCGAGATCCAGGAGTTCATCGAGAAGAACGTCACACGTGAGCTGTTCGCCCGCAAATATGCCGACGTCTTCAAGGGCGACGAATACTGGCAGAACGTCAAGGCGCCGGAAGGCCAGACCTATGCTTGGGACGACAACTCGACCTATGTGCAGAACCCGCCCTATTTCGCCGGCATGACCTCCGGTTTCGGCAAGATCGGCGACATCAAGGGCGCGCGCGTGCTCGGCCTGTTCGGCGACAAGATCACCACCGATCACATCTCACCGGCGGGTTCGATCAAGGCCGCTTCCCCGGCCGGCAAATACCTCACCGACCATGGCGTCGGCGTTGCCGACTTCAACCAGTACGGCACAAGGCGCGGCAACCATGAGGTGATGATGCGCGGCACCTTCGCCAACATCCGCATCCGCAACCATATGCTGGGCGAGAACGGCCGCGAGGGCGGCTACACCATCCACTACCCGTCGAAGGAAGAGGAATCGATCTACGACGCGGCGATGAGGTACAAAAAGGAAGGCGTGCCGCTGGTCATCTTCGCCGGCGTCGAATACGGCAACGGCTCCTCCCGCGACTGGGCAGCTAAAGGAACGAATCTCCTCGGTGTCCGTGCCGTCATCGCCCAGTCCTTCGAGCGCATCCATCGCTCCAACCTAGTCGGCATGGGCGTCATCCCCTTCGTCTTCGAGGAAGGCACCTCATGGGCCTCGCTCAACCTCAAGGGTGACGAGCTGGTCGAGATCGACGGCATAAGCACCATCAAGCCACGCCAGACGATGATCGCCAAGGTGACCTATGGCGACGGCACCGTGAAGAACGTGCCGATCATCTGCCGCATCGATACGCTGGACGAACTCGACTACTTCAAGAATGGCGGCATTTTGCAATACGTGCTGCGCGATCTGGCCGCGTAGCGGCCAGGGCTTAGGCAGTAGGGATTGGGCGGTAGCGGGGAACGACATCCCCTACTCCCTACTCCCTACTCCCTACTCCCTACTCCCTACTCCCTACTCCCTACTCCCTACTCCCTACTCCCTACTCCCTACTCCCTACTCCCTACTCCCTA
>NZ_JAMYVS010000016.1:0-76457 GCF_040324255.1 Mesorhizobium sp. M0001 | reverse complement strand
AGGAAGCTGGCCGGCAAGATATGGAAGCAGACACGATAGCCGATCAGCTCGGCGAGATCGTGAAGTCCACAGCAGACAAGACCGAGCATGCCGTGCGCGAACGTATTTCCGATACGCCTCAGCGTCAAACCTAGCCTGATGGTCCTGGATCAGCGATAGACGGTTCCAGAAGGCGTGCATAATAGTCGCGCTGATCGCTGCGCGTGGAGCTCGATCATGCCCTTCAAAGCACGTGGAAGATGGGCGGACGGGGACTTAATTCCTGACCACCTTGCAACCTGTCAGATTTTCCGACTGGCCAGCAATCTTGTCAGCCAGTCAGGATCCATTTCGGGAACAGAGGACAAAAGCCGTTCGGTGTAAGCGGCATGCGGAGGTGTGAGAACCACGCTCTTCAATCCCTGCTCGACGACTTTGCCGCCGTGCATGACGACAATCTCGTCTGCTATCGCGCGCACCGTGGCAATGTCATGGGTAATGAAGATGTAGCTCATCCCGAGTTCACGCTGTAGGCGCATCAGAAGCTTGAGGATCTCCTCCTGCACAATTTGGTCGAGCGCGGATGTGATCTCGTCGCAGATGATAAGCTCCGGTTCGGCAGCCAATGCCCGCGCAATGCAGACGCGTTGTTTTTGGCCACCTGATAGCTCGCCAGGTAGACGTTCCAGAAAATCCTCGCTCATCTCGACCAGGTGCATAAGTTCGCTTATCCGGCGATCTCTCTGCGCGCCTTTGAGGCCGAGGTAGAATTCGAGTGGCCGCTCTAAGACTTCTTCGACCGTTTGGCGCGGATTAAGGGCGTTGTCGGGCATTTGATAAATCATCTGGACGCGACGCAGGACCTCCTTGGGCCGCGCCTTCAGGCTCTTGGAAAGGAGCTGGCCTGCGAAAGAAATCGAACCCGAACTTGGCGGCAAGAGTCCGGTAACGACTCGAGCGAGCGTCGATTTCCCAGAACCGGATTCGCCGACCACAGCGACTGTTCTTCCGCGCGGAACCTTGATGGAGACATCCTGGAGCACCTTGACCCCTCCGGCATAAGCCGCGGTGACGTTGTCTATCGTCAAGAGATAGTCATCGGCTGGAACTTCGGGCTTGGCGAGCTTGCGGACTGCCCAGAGCGTCCTCGTATATTCCTGGCTGGGGGAGGCCAGCATCTGGCGTGTGTCAGCCACCTCCACGGTAACTCCGTGTCGCAGAACCATGATGCGATCCGCCATTTGCGCCACCACCGCCAGGTCATGCGTTACGTAGATTGCAGCAGTACTGAATTCCTCAACGATGTTGCGAATGGAGGCAAGGACTTCAACCTGCGTGGTCACATCGAGCGCCGTTGTTGGCTCGTCGAATATTATGAGGTCCGGTCGACAAGCCATTGCCATCGCTGTCATGGCCCGTTGCAACTGCCCGCCTGAGACCTGATGAGGATAGCGAAAGCCTATGCTCTCGGGTACTGGGAGCTGAAGACGCCGATAAAGATCCACGGCGCTCCGGTTCGCCTCTTCCCGGCTGACGATTCGATGCGCCACCGCGGTTTCGATGGTTTGTTCCAAAAGTCGATGTGCCGGATTGAAGGAGGCCGCCGCGCTTTGCGCGACATAGGCAATGCGGGAGCCCCGGAGACGACGGCGCCCCTTTTCATTGACTGCCAGGAGATCAATCCCGTCGAACAGGACCGAGCCCTGTGTGATCCGGCAGCCCGGTTTGGCATAGCCCATTGCGGCAAGGCCAATGGTGGACTTGCCGGCGCCTGACTCGCCGATTAGGCCAAGAACCTCCCCCCGCTTCAGCGTAAGATCGATCCCGCGGACGATGGGATGCCACTGTTCGTCCGAGGATCCCTCCACATGCAGATTGCGGATTTGCAGTAGATCCTTTCCTTTTTCGCGTGAGCCTGGATCGCTACTTTTCATCCCGCAACCCGCTTGTTGCGTGCAGGTACCAGTCCACAACGAAATTTACGGATACGGTAAGAAGAGCTATCGCGCCGGCCGGAAGCAGCGGCGTGACATCGCCGTAAGTGATCAGGGTTGCGTTCTCGCGCACCATTGATCCCCAATCGGCCGTCGGCGGCTGAATACCGACTCCGAGGAACGACAGCGCCGCGACTGTCAGGAACACGAAGCAGAATCGCAAGCCGAACTCGGCGACCAGTGGAGGCATGACATTGGGAAGGATTTCATTGGCGATAATCCATCTCGGTCCCTCGCCGCGCAATCGCGCCACCTCGACATATTCCATCACGGCCACGTTAAGCCCAACGGCGCGAGAAAGCCGAAAGACACGGGTGGAATCGAGAAGCGCAATGATAACAATCAGGCTGGTGATCGACGAGCCGAAGATCGACAGAAGCACCAGCGCGAAGATCAGACTCGGGATCGACATCAGCACGTCCACCGCACGCGACAAGATCTGGTCGAGCCACCCCCTATACAATGCGGCAAGGAGGCCGAGCGACACGCCTACCGCGAAGGAGAGCAATGTAGTCGCGACCGCGATAGCGATGGTGTTGCGCGCACCGTAGATCAAGCGGGTGAGCATGTCGCGGCCGAGCTGGTCGGTTCCCAATTCGAATTCCTGATTCCACGGCGCGAAGGCTTCGCTGAAGACCTGCGTCTCGCCATATGGGGCTATCCAGTGCGCGAAGACCGCAACAAGGACGTAGCCAACGATCACCACGATGCCGAACCATGCACTAAGCGGTGCCTTCTTCAGCGCTGTTGTCGCCCGGCTGGCACGCGAGCGCCTCAGCCTCTGAACCGCCGCGATAGATTGGGATCTGGTCATCGTGGGTGCAAGAGCCTGGGGTTGGTGGCGATGGAAATAATGTCGGCCAGCAGGTTGAGAAGGATGTAGGTCGCGGCGAAAATCAGGGCACAGGCCTGGACAACCGGAACATCCCTGGATTTTACCGCATCAACCATCAGTTGGCCGATCCCGGGATAGACGAAAACGACCTCGACCACGACCACTCCGACGATGAGATATGCCATATTGAACGCCACGACAGTGACGATGGGAGCCCAGGCATTGGGCAGGGCATGCCTCAGCACGATCACCATCGGGGACATTCCCTTGAGGCGCGCCATATCGATGTAGGGGCTTGCGAGCATGTTGATGATGGCCGCTCGGGTCATGCGCATCATGTGGGCCACGATCACGAGTGTAAGGGTGATTGCCGGCAGCGCCACTTTCCAGAGGTGCTCCCAAAATGGGGTCTGATCGTTCACATTCGACAATGTCGGAAATTTGGGAACCGCATTGAGTGCCCAGGTCAGTGAGATACTGAGCCAATGGGGCAGGGATTGAGCGAAATCGGATGCAATGAACGTGTCGCGCGAGATCACCAGGTAGGCGAGCATATAGGCGACGAAAAACTCCGGGAACGAAATAGTTGTCAGTGTCACGGCATTCACCAGCCGGTCGAACCAGCCGTTGCGGTACAGCGCGGCGAGAATGCCAAGCCCAAGCGCCAGCGGAACCGCTATCAGCGCGGTCACCGCTGCAAGAAACATCGTATTGTAGAGGCGTGGCGCGATGATCTCGGCCACGGTACGCCGATATCCGGTGCGGCTCGCGAACGAAGAGCCGAAGTCGCCGTGAAGCATTTGCGCGACCCAGACGAAATAGCGCTCGACAGGCGGACGATCGATGCCGATTTCCCGCTGAAAGGCGGCGACCGTTTCGGGCGTCGCCGACTGCCCGAGCGTGGCCTTGGCGAAGTCGCCCGGAAGCATCGCGATGGCAGAGAAGATGATGATGGACACGATGAACAAAGTGACCAGGCCGAGGCCAAGGCGCTGCAGAACCGTTCTTGCGACGGGGTTCATGTGAGTGCCGTCTCCCTTTGGGCGGCAGTCCTGCACTCGGAGCAAGCCGACCGGAGCCTCACAACCATCGTGGCCCCGGCCGCCTTTTCATGCCGTGGCGATCCACCAGCGTTCGGCCATTTTCAGTCCATCGTTCTCCCAGTTGGGCGCCACTTCGCCATGTGCGAGCTTTTTGGATTGGGCGCTGACGAAATTGTTGAAGACCAGCACGATGCTGCCGCCATCGTCGTGGGTTAGTTGCTGCATCTCGGCATACATTCCCGCTCGCTTGGCCTCGTCCGTCTCGGCCCGCGCCTTAACAAGCAATTCGTTGAAATGGGGATTTTTCCAGAACGACTCATTCCAGCTGGAGTCCGCGGCGAAGGCTTGCGTGAACATCCAGTCGGCCGTCGCTCGACCGCTCCAATAGGATGCGCACCAGGGTTTCTTGAGCCAGATATTGTCCCAATAAGCGTCCTCGGCCTCCCGCACGACATTGACGTCGATGCCGCATTGGGCTGCCGTCTCGCGAATGAGCGAAGCCGCATCCACCGCGCCTGCAAAAGCGGCATCGGCGACCGAGAGATCCACCTTCAGGTTCTCCATTCCGGCCTTTTTCAGGTAGTGCTTGGCTTTTTCCGGATCGAAGTTGTGTTGCGGTTGCGGATCCTTGGCGAATTTGATCGCTGGCGCGATCGGGTTGTCGTTAGCCACGGTGGCGTGGCCGAGAAAGATCTTGTCGACGATTTCTTGGCGATTGATCGCCCATTTCAATGCCGTTCGCACGTCTGGATTATCAAACGGCGCCATCGCGGCATTCATCGGCAAGGTATAATGTCCGTAGCCGGTGACCTCGACGATTTCCACCTTCGGATTGCGTTTCAACATGCCGAGGGTCTTGAGGTCGGCGCGGCCGATATAGTCCACCTCGCCCGTCGACAAGGCCGCCATGCGAGCGGCAAGATCAGTGATGGCGATGAATTCCACCTCGTCGAGATAGGGCTTGCCGTTTTTGAAGTAGTTTGGATTGCGCTTGAGTTTCGCCGAAACGCCGGGCTGGAAATTCTCAAGGAGGAAAGCGCCGGTGCGAACCCCTGAAGCCCAGTCCGCCTTGCCGTCCTTGGCTGGCATGATGACCAGATGGTAGTCACTCATGATGTAAGGGAAATCGGCGTTGCCGCTCTTGAGCGTGAAGACCACCGTTTCCGGGCCGTCGGCCTTGATCCCGGCGACGGACTCCAACAGCGACTTCGCCGCCGATTTTGTGTCCTTGCCCATGTGATATTGCAATGACGTCACGACGTCATCCGCCGTCACAGTCTTGCCGTTGTGGAAGGTTGCGCCTTTGCGCAGCTTGAAGGCCCAGGTCTTGGCCCCATCCGAAGATTCGAAGCTCTCGGCGAGGTCCGGTTGGACATTGCCTTTGGCGTCGACCTCAGTGAGGCTGTTGGATAGCGAGCCCGAAAACGCGGTTTGTGTGAACGTATCGGGGTAGCCGGCCGGATCGATTGAATCCGTCGTCGCGCCATGAGCCATGCCGAGCTTGGCGAAGCCGCCGTGCATCGGTTCGGCACGCGCCCTGGCGACGAAGAGCGTGTCGGCGGCGGCGACCGTCAGGCCTGCGGCTATCCCAAGATGAATGAAGTCGCGGCGGGAAACTTTGCTGCCACCGACCAGGCTTTGCGCGAGACCAAGCTTGTATTCAGATTCTGACATTTGACTCTCCCATTGCGGAGTTCTCCGCGTTATTTTTTTCAAGCACCTGCGAACAAATCTGCTAGTTGGCTTCGGCCATCTTTCTTCGAATTTTTCCAATCCCAATCGGCTTTTGGGCCAATCAGGCCGTCACATAGATGCTGCCGGCTTCGACGGTGACTGGAAATGTGCGAGCGCGAATGGACGGATCGACCAAGGCTTCACCTGACTTGATGTCGAATTCCCAGCCATGCCAGGCGCATCGAACGATCTCGTTTTCGCGATGATAGATGAATTGCGCTTGTTCAACGGGCGCGGTTGTCCCGCATTGCGGTCCCTCGCAAAGTGGAGCGCCGCGGTGCGGACAGACATTCAGCAGCGCGTGGAATGAATCTCCGATGCGGAAAATCCCGACCGAAAGGCTGCGGATCTTGGCGATAAACGGAGATCCTGTTTCGATCTCGTGGACGCGGCAGATATATGTCTTCTCGGGCATCGTATGGTTCCTCAGGCAGCATTCGCGGCTTGCGCACGGGGGATGCGTTTGTAGACTTCCAACGCATTCAGTCCCATGATCTTGCTCTTCCAGGCAGGAGGGATTTGCAGCGTGTTGGCATCGTCGTAATCCCAGTGCGGATAGTCCGACGCAAACATCAGCGTGTTTTCCCCGTCCATCGCTTCGAGCGTGGACCAGAGATGTTGGATGTTTGCAGGTTGCTCCAGCGGCTGCGTGGAAAAGCGGATGTTGCGCCGGCAATATTCCGATGGCAGCATCTTCAGCCATGGCGTCTCTTTACGCAGCGCTTTGTAGTCGGCATCCAGGCGCCACAGGACCGACGGAACCCAGGCGACACCGCACTCGATGATCACGAAGTAGAGGTCCGGCCACTTCTCGAAGACGCCATGGGCGATCATGCTTGCCACGTGCGACATCGCGGACATGTGCAAAATGGCATGCGTTTCCCAGAAGAATGTCGTGGGCGCAGGCGCAATGGCAGTTGAATTCACGCCGCCATGCCCGCCCAGATGTATGGCGAACGGCAACCCTACTTCAGCGCAAGCTTCGTAGATCGGATGGTAGAACGGGTCTCCATACGGCTTGACGGACCCTTGGGAAGCGAGAACCTGGACCATACGCGGATAACTGCCCAGACGGCGTATCTCGGCGGCAGCGAGCTTCGGATCCTGTGGTGCGATGATGATCGAACCCATGAAACGATCGTCTTTCGGCAGCCATTGGTTGATCTGATAGTCATTGTAGGCGCTGACCAGGGCGCTGGCATAGTAAGGATTGGCGAGGGTCGACGCCTCGATCGGCTCATCGCCGGTGAGGATCGCCACGTCGACTTTGTACTTGTCGAGGTGCTTCTCTTTCATGATGAGATAATTGTCGGCTTCCGTCTTCGGACGGACGTCCTTGCGGGAGAAGTCCTGCGGATGAAACCAGGGGCGATGGCCATGCGGAAATGCGCCGACTGGACCTGTTTTCTCGCCCTCGGTGAACATGTCTTTCCACAAGCCGGAAAGGTATGGCGTCAACACGGTGGCGCTTGACCAGTAATTGTGACAGTCGCAATCAACTATGAACACTTTGTTCCGCTCCGTGGCCCGTCCCGGCGGTGCGCCGGCCGATGATCTGGTGCAGCTTCCCCCTTGAGTATTGTTTGATCAAGCTTATGGTAGGCAGGAACATGATCGAATTTTTCGATCGGGATTTCCATGCAGCTTGATCACATCGAAACCTTTCTCGACATCATCGAATCGAGAAATTTCAATCGCACCGCAGATCGGTTGGGCTTAACCCAATCGACAATCAGCACCCGCATCAAGAACCTGGAGAGCGCAATCGGATCTGAACTGTTCCAACGCGGACGCGCCGGGGCAGAGCCGACTGCCGCAGGGCGCCGGTTCGAAGCCTACGCAAGATCTCTGGTATCCACTTGGTCGCAGGCTCGCCACGATGTCCGGGCCTTCAACCGTTTCGAAGGCACCTTGCGCGTTGCCGCCCAAGTGGGCATGACCCGCTCAGTCCTGCCCGGGTGGGTCGAAACCCTGTGCCAAGCACTTCCGAAGTCCTCAATCCATGTCGAGTCGGATTATTCGAACCAGATGGTCAGCGACCTCAGCATGGGAAACCTGGATATCGCGGTGCTTTATGCCCCCCGCTACTTGCCTGAGATCGCATACGAGCACCTGATGGTCGAGGAATATTTAATGGTTTCGACTGCCGCCAGAAACCTGTCGGACGTCGATCCCGACACCTACATCCGCCCAGGCTACACCGTCGTGCTGGAGAAAACGCACGCAGAGATGCTGGCTCAATTGGCGATCTGCCGACTTTCGACCGGATCGGAAGCTCTGGCGGAGATCATGCTCCGGCGAACGGGCGGCACTTGCTACATGCGCAGCGATGATGCGCGCAGGTTTACCGGTGAGATTCCATCGTTCCTGGTCGAAGGAGCGCCGACCTTGCACCAGCCAGTCCATACGGCGATACTGGCACGCCGCAAACACGAACCGATCATTCGCAAAGGCATCCGTGCTCTCCATCTCGCTGTTATGTCGCTGGAGGTTTAATCGATATTCCCGATCATAACGCTGGGATAATATTGCTGTTCAGCGGGGTAAGAACTGGCATGTTCGCTCGACCTAACGCCGAGCCGCACGATGAATGCATACGCCTCCATCCAAGCCTCAGATGTCGTGCCCACCATGCGTCAGCGGCGATGGGCACAAAAGACGCGAGATATAGTGCTCTGCCGTCGCGTGATAGACGAGACGCACGATGTGAAAACATTTGTTCTCACATCTGCCGCTGGTCGGATGTTCTGCTTCAGCGCGGGCCAGTATGTTCTCGTGCACCTCAGGATCAACGGCGCCACAATAACGCGCGCCTACTCGGTATCGTCACCGCCGACGCGACCGCTTGATCTTCAGATCACCGTGAAGCGAACGCAGGGCGGGCTCACTTCCAACTGGATCCATGACCATTTGACGCCGGGCAGCGAGATCGAGATCGAAGGGCCGCTCGGTTCGTTCAATCTGGATAAATTGCCGTCGGAGAAACCTGTTTTCCTTTCGGGCGGGAGCGGCGTGACTCCGACCATGTCAATGCTGCGTGCGCTTACAGACCGCGCAGACGACAGGGAGATCCGCTTCATTCACAGCGCGAAAACCCCAGGCGACATCATCTTCCGAGCGGAACTGGAAGCACTTGCCGCTCGCTTTCCCAATGTTCAAGTGACTTTGGTTTGCGGCCAGGGAGGTCCCGCTTGGACGGGTTCAACCGGCCGAATTGATGGTCGGATGCTGCTGAGCCTGGTTCCCGATCTTCACAAGCGCACCGTTTTTGCCTGTGGGCCCGAAGGATACATGAAGACGGCACGCGCCTGCCTTGATGCAATAGGCTTCCCGCCGGCGCAGTATCACGAGGAGAGTTTCGGAGGCAGCAATGGTTCTCGGTCGGAATTGGGCTTGGCGATTTCGTCTTCGGTCCGTTTTGTCCGCTCGGGTGTGGAGCATCGCTGCGCGCCCGGAGAGACCCTGCTGGACGCGGCGCGGAACTGTGGCATCTACATCCCAACCGCCTGCCAGCAGGGCGTTTGCGGAACGTGCCGAATAGCCAAACTATCCGGCGAGGTTACCATGGACGATTTGGGCGGACTGAATGCTAAAGAGAAATCTGCCGGCTATGTCCTGGCATGTTGCAGCCGCCCGCGAGGGACGGTTTTGCTCGATGCTTAGCTCGGCGTTGTTGACTGTTGGAAGATTCCGTCGGCGCACGCATCGGCGTCAGGGTCTAACCCAACGGCTCGACGCTCGAAGCTGTCAGTCCGTTATCGGCCCCCAAATGAGACGTTGGAAGCATTGAGGGCAGGGGACAGTTCGTGGCGCAAACGAGATAGCAGCTCCGAGTAGTCATCGCTGTTCGCGAAACGGTCGATTTCTGGACATCGCAATGTCGGGTATGGACTAACGCGCTATCTCGGCTCGAGGACCCATTCAGGTACGCGCCTGACATTAGGTATTGAGCATAGATCCGTGCGTCCCGGAAAGCGGACGCGGCACGATCCGGGTTAGGCGAGTAAGATAATACGCTCGATGACGGCGGCGCGCGCGGGAACGTCGCAACCAAGGATGAAGCTGTTGCTGGAGTCGAGCGGGCATTCACGCGGCCATGCCGGAGCAGATCGGCGCTACGACGGCCCAGCAGCCTTTGTCGCGGGGGGTTGTGTGCGTCAAGTTCTGCAAAATGGGGCAACCATGATGCTGGTCCTGCGGCTTGGCGCAGAGCGACCAGCGATCGCCATTTCCGATGCCAGCGCCTAAGCCTTTTATGAGACCTAAGCGCAGCTTGCCGGCCGCAGCATGGTCCCAATTTGGGACGAATAGTTTGGCACCCATATTGCACCCACATCTTTCGCCGGCTGATCCCCGGTCCTGATCGCGTACTCTGATCAGGTGTAAGGCTCGCCGGGCTCGAGGTTGTTGGGGTCTTCGCCCGGCGAGTTGTCTGCCAATGCGCAGTCACAGCCACATGGTGACGCCATACTCCGAAATGCCGCAAGCATTCCGCGGTTGTGCATCGCCCGACCAAGGTCGATCGGTATGGGACTTCAGTCGCGCTAAAGGGGGATACGGTCTGCGACTCCGGATTTTTTGCTAGATTTCAGAGGGTTACAAAGCGCTTCGCAGTCGTCAGTCGCTCATTGCAACAAGCATTTATCTAAAGTTCATTCAGTCGAATTAGGAAACTCTTATAAGCCGCTCTATAACGAATCGGCGAGGTGGCTATTCGCCTGAGGAGGTACCATGACATCCCGAAAAACCCTTTTGGCGGCGCTTGCCGCGCTTGCGCTAGTGACCGCTCCTGCTTTCGCTGGTGCGGGTGGAAACGGTGGTGGTCACGGCAATGGTGGTGGTCACGGCAATGGTGGTGGTCACGGCAATGGCGGTGGTCACGGCAATAGCGGCAAGTCCGGCAACGGCGGCGGGAAGTCCGGCAACAGCGCTTCGCACGGCAAGTCGGCATCGGCTCACGCCGGAAAGAAGGCCTCGGGCGAAGACCAGGTCGCCGTCGACGACATTGAGGTCGCCGCGACGCCTAAGGACAAGAACATTCACGCCAAGCTTGGCCGGCTGAACTCGCTGCAGCGCAACATCAACGCTTATATGAACTCCAAGAGCAAGAAATTCGCCGGCATTCAGGCTTATGTGACAGCTTCGGCTGCCGCCAAGGGCGCCCAAGCCGCGGTAGATGCCGCCCAAGCGGAAGTCGACGCGTTGAACGCCAAATTGAACGACCCGAATACTCCGGCCGACCAAGTCCCGACCCAGGAGCAGATCGATGCAGCGCAGGCGGCGCTCGATGCCGCCAATATAGCGGCGGCCGATGCTGCTGCCGCCGTCCCATCGCTGGATGACGCGCTCGCCGATATGGCCAACAAGCCGGTCGACGCCGAGGTCACCGAATGGGCCAACAGCGTGCTTGCCGAGAAGATCGACGAGATGGCTTCCAAACAGGATCCTGCGCCAACGCCGTAAGACCGGTCACCGCTGAAACGACCCTAGTCGAACGTGCAAGCCGCCGGGTCACACCCCCGGCGGCAGGGAGACGACGAGCTTGCCACCTTTTCTCCTCTTTGAGGGCGACCCCTAAACAAGCGGAGTCGCTACCGACGCTTAGGAACAAAAGTGCCGAAATACCGTGTTGAGGAGATCGCAGCCGATGCCGTGACGGCCACCCACACCGTCAACGCGAAAACTCCGATCAGGGCGGCGCGCGAAGCGGCGGAACGCGAGGTCATTCTACGCCCGGCCACATCTTCGAATACAGCTCAGCCTGTAGGGCGGTCCATACCCGGCTGGCCGCGGCTCACGCTGGTTTCTTGAAACGCACCATGCCGTCGACCTCGATGCGCAAGTTCGACTATTGACCCGGACCAGGGTTCTCTCGGTCTGTTTGAGCGAGGGGGGAAGCAATACGATTTCCTGGGCGTGCCGCTTGAGGCGTTTGTCGCGTTCAAATCTGCCCCACCAAGGGCCGCTATTCAACAATCACATCCGCAACCAACTATGCATTCCGGCTCGCCCAAGAAAAGGCTGCAGGCTCCTTGGACGATTAAGGGAGGTTCTTTCAGAAAAACGGCCCGCGCTGATCGAAGGGCGCGGGCCGGTCCGTTGCCGCCGGTCGGCAGCGGGAGGCATCCATTCCGGCCGGTGCAAATCAGCCCCTCCCGCCACAATTAGCAACCTTCGGCAGTCGTTTTCATCTGTCCAGGGGCTGCGGACTTGGCACTGGTGTCATCCTGTTGACCAGGAGCGGCCTGCTTAGCACTGCCACTCTGCTGGCCGGGCGCACAGTCCTTCGCTGAGTTCGAATTGGTCGACTTCGTTGTGGTCGAATCCGTGTTGTTATCTGTCGTCGGCATCGTTGTGGTAGTGGAGGAGCCACTCGACGTCGTCCCTGTTGTCCCTGTCGTCCCCGCGAACGCAAGCCCGCTGGAAAGAGCCATCATGGCAGTGGCAAAAAGAAGCCGTTTCATTCTTCATCTCCTAATGGCAAGTAATGTCCCTTCCATTCGATAACGGGGGATGCGAAGGATCGGTTCCAACGCGACCTTGTCTTGACCGGCAGCTTTGGGGCGGCCGTTAGCGGACTGGCAGCCTTCACACGGCGGATCTTCGGTAGCTGACATTCCGGCTAGCGCGGACATCGCCTTCCCCATGGGCAGAAATTAGTCTCCTGGGGCCCGCCCACGTTTCTCTCAAGCCACCGATTTCATGGCCGACAGGTTATCACGATGTGTCTGAAGGTGGAGAAGCTGATCGTCGCCCCTTGGTTGTGCAGCCCTTCAGCCGTGGGCCAACCTCCGAACACCCTTGAAAAAGAACTTGAAGTCGTCCCGCACCAGAGCGAACGTCTTCGGATGATCGGGATAACACGGCGGTCACGAGACACCTGTTCCCGCGTCTTTTGCTCGCTCGCCGGCGCAGCGGCAAATTGATCATAGACGGTACTAAGTGGTCTTGCTGCTCCGGCATCTCGCCGTGAGGAAGAAATGACGCTGAGGATGCCCAACTGTCGTCGGGTCCGCTGGCCGCGCTTATGGGTCACGCGGCAGGCGTTGCAATCCCTTCTAAAGCGATGATCCTGGTGTTAGCGGAACGTTTGCGGATCTCGATCAGCCGGGCGTATTCCGGCGAATTATACCAGCCCATCAATGACGCCATGTCGGGGAATTCGACAATGACCAGTCGGTGTGGATCCCAATCACCTTCCAAAACCTTGGTGGCGCCACCGCGGCCCAGGTACCGCCCACCGTACCGCTCTTCGGTAGCGGGAACGTCCCGCCGATATTCCTCGAACAAGGCAGCGTCTTTTACGTCTACATCCGCTATCAGATAGGCAGCCATCTGTGTTTCCTCCTTAGACCCCGCTCGCCCTCCTCGGCTTCGGCGTCGTCGGTCCGCACCCTAACGACGATCTCCGTGGCGACATCCAGCGCCAGCGCGCTTTTCGATGATTGTTGGCGCTGCCACGGCTTTCCTTCTTTCGCATGGTTCGCAAAGATTAGCATGATCGCTGCTCTCGTGTCTGGCGGTCTCCCTCAAAGCGTCATCGAGCGCCCTTCAGATGAGACACCGCCGTCTCAACAGGTAGGCTCGGCAGTGTTCGGTTTTTCTTCGGTTCTTTTCATCCAAAACTTACTTGTAGAAAAGCGCGAATGAAAATAGGAAATATGCAACCTGAAAGATGATAAAAATCAGCAAGGTCCATGCAAGGGACTTCCAGAACGAATCGGTTGCTAGGTAAGTCCAGGTCGCTACCACGGTCGACGTGGCAAACATCCCAATCAGTAATCGCGGAAAAAACATCATGTTCAATGCCGCCCATAGCTGGACCGACCGGTCTCACGTCTACTCCCCAGAAGAACGTAAGGTTTCACTAAATTAGTAATTGCGCAAGCACCAATGGCCAGAACCAAACCTTCCGAACAGCTTTCCCGGGCTGAAATCGAGCGCTTCCTGGCGGCAGCCGAAGCGCTGCACAAGAGCATATTCGGGTCGCTGTGCGTACCACAGCGAGCATGCCAAGCTCTGTGAGGTCCATCGACCCCTTTTGAAGGCGATCGAGAACATCACCGGCCACAAGGCGCAGTTCATCCAAAGGAACGGGACAGGGCCGTCTCAGCCGCGCGGGAGCCGTCTGGCTAGCCGCCGGTCAAGTCCTATAAGCTCGGATGCGAAGCTTCGCTTCTCTTCCCGCAGGGTATTGCGACGCATTTTAAGCGCTTGAGTTTGCCGACGGTCTTCTCGAAGCGTACACTTTAATACCTGGGGTGGCGAAGCCCGCCAGCCGAGTGGTTGCCCTCCGCTCGCAGCCAACCGGCTCCGTGGCTCGGTGAATGGCTAGCACTGTCGCAGCAGTCCTCCGAACGCAGCCCGCCATGGCGGTGGCCGGCTTAGCAGTCTGATGCCCCCTCGCGGGCGAGATTGTCCACGTCGAGCGGATTGCTGACCAGTTTCAGCGCGCCGTCCGGGTTGCGCGGCCATTCCGCTTCCGGGCGATCCCAATAGAGTTCTACCCCGTTGCCGGGGATCGCGCACATAGATCGCCTCCGAGCCGCCATGGTCATTCGCGCCGGTGAGCGTCACCCCTGCTGCTCGCAGGCGGCGCAGCGCAGCCGCCAACGCCGCCCGTGTCGGATAGAGAAAGGCGACATGGTGTAGGCCCGTCGTGCCAATCGGGGGCGCGGCGCCGCCGCGGCTTTTCCAGTTAGTGAGCGCCAGATGATGGTGATATCCGCCCGCCGCGAGAAAGGCAGCCTCCTCGCTTAGCGACATGGTGACGCCGAACCCGAGGGCACCGCAATAAAAGGCTAGCGATCGCTCGATGTCGGCGACGTTGAGATGGACGTGACCGACCCGAACGCGCGGGTTGATGGCATATTTTTCGACGACGCTGGCGGCGTCATTGGGATTGATCGATTGATCGTTCATGGCCTCCGCTCCCCTGCTGGCGATTTCCACAAGCGAAATCATCGCGCAAATGCATTGCCCGGAAAATATGAGATGACTGGAATGAGCATCCCGTTTTCTGCATAATCCGGGAATGCGCATCGACGAGATATGTGTCTTCATCAACGTCCTCGAGGCAGGGAGCTTTGCCGGCGCGGCGCGCCGTCTCGGCATGCCTGCAACGACAGTGAGCGCCAAGGTCGCGGCCCTGGAGCGACGGCTCGGGCTCTCGTTGATCCAGCGCACGACCAGAAAGCTGCGCGCTACGCCCAAGGGCCAAGCCTATTTCGAGCGGTGTCGCATCGCGCTGCGAGAAATCGAGACCGTCGAAGCTGAGCTTCGCGCAGAGTCGGCGGGGATGGACGGACAGCTTCGGCTGACGGCGTCAGTGGATATCGCGCAGACGCTTCTACCGCCTGTTATTGCAGCGTTCCGTAAGGCTTATCCGGCGGTCGCCGTTGATCTCGTCGTCACCGACCGCGTTGCCGATCTCGTCGCCGACGGCATCGACCTCGCCGTGCGCGTCGGCCCGTTGCGCGATTCCAGCCTGATCTCACGCGCTTTCGTGACGGGTCCTTCAGGACACTTCCAAGGCCTACCTCGGCCGCCGGGGCACACCTGTCTCACTGGAGCAACTCGAACATCACGATCTAATCGCCCTCAGCAAGGCATGGGCGCGACCGCTGCCGATGCTGGCGGGCGACCGGAAGATCGGTGTTGACCTGACAGGGGGCCTCACCTGCGATGATCTGCTAACGGTGAGGGCGCTCGTGGCGATAGGATTGGGCATCAGCTTTCTTCCAGGCTATCTCGCCCATCAGCTCGATCTGGTGCGGGTACTCCCCGAACTGCGTTCACCGTTTACCGGCCTAGTCTTTGCTTATCCGGCACAGAAGTGGGCGCAACGACACCGGTCGCACCTGGTGCAGATGTTCGACAGCTCCGTGGTGCGCGGTCATGTCTCGGCGGTAGGGGCAAAAGGGCCTAGGCGATAAGATAGGTATTGCCCTGCGGAATCGGGTGGGATTCTAACTGCGATGACACACGAATTGCTTGCAGACGACGGTTGGGCCGAGACGATTGAGCTTCTCGGCGGCGAAGATTTGCTTACGCGGAGCGCCCGCGAGACGAAGGCGTTCCTGCGTCCGCAGGGCGTTCAATCGGCGCCCGATTTGTTGCGCCTGACGCGCGGCGGCTTCTCGACCAAAATCCATCTGAAGACACCTAACGCGTTCATTGGACAGCGACCCATTACTTGGCCCGCCGGCTCATGTTGGCGGGCTTTTTTGCGTCAGTCGGGAACAACCTCGCTCTGAGGCTGTTCGTTCACACCCGGCTCGTTCTTCAGCGATTCCTGCCGGTGACCAAGATGTCCTCTCCACTCGTCATGGTCGGCCCGCGCAGCCTCGGAAGCAGGCGCGGGCCTCATTCGCCGTCATTGCTGTGTGCTCGGTGCGCAACCGCTTCTTTGAATGCGCGTGCTGCTGCATCGCAAGCGACACGTGAGGAGCCGTTCACGGACAGGATGATTTCGGCTGCCTTCACGGTCAAACCGTGTTTTTCGGCGAACTCTGCGGCTGTGTATGCGAGTTTTGTTTTTTCGCTACTCCGCATTTCTGACTCCATAGATCTCTTGCGCCTCGTGCAAGCTCTGTCGGGCCTGTTGCAGTGATCGATGCAAGTTCGCCAGCAATTCGTCGGCGTCGGCCGTCGGACTGCCTTCGTGATCCAGTAAGCCGACGATAATATCCTGCTTGGAAACGATGCTCTCGTTGTGAACGAGTTGGCCCATAAAATATATGAGCCGGCTCTGTGCCGGTGTGGGCATGGGCCTTCTCCCTGGTCGGGCGAAAGCCTGATGATCGCTCCCAAGCGCCTCGTGCCTGTTTGTTTTTGATTTTTCGAGGCGACCGCAGCAGTGTGCGCTCGTCAGCAGGCCATGGCAACCGGCCAGGCAATTGCAGCATCCACGCTGCGCACGCCGCCCTGACCGCGCGTGCCGGCCCCTGGCGTCGCTCGGCCGCTACTTCAGTGTTTCCGGTTGACAATCGTGGTCGGCGCACCGCATTTTCGCATTGAGGGACAAACGTGGGGAACCCTGCATGAAGAAGCCTTATCAGAAGCCGGAACTAAAGAAGCGCGAGAAGCTCTCGGCCGTAACGGCTGTGTGCACGCCATCAACCTGCACCGATGAGTGAGAACCTTTAGGCCCAAGGCGCTTTGCCGAAATTCGCTAGAGAGGGACTGCAGTGAAGAAAGAATACAGCAAGCCAGTACTGACCAAACGTGGGCGTCTCAGCGCAGTGACGGCGCAATTGGCACCCAGTGTTGAACCCAGAGGAGCCTAGGCAAACCCCTGCAACAAAGCCAGTTGGCTTCGGCGGCGGGCTTTTCCGCTTCCAGGCGCCGAAACTTATCTTCGCGTGCCTGTCACAACGAGCCATGCGGTTTCCGTGCTCGGTCTCCGCACTTCAGGGTCGCTGAACCCTGCCTCTCGCAAGGCAGCAATGACCTCATCCGGCTCGCGAGGTGTAAAAATATCGGCCGGCATGTTCATCCGGTCCATATGTGCCTTCGGGAGGAAGCCAAGCACGACGCGACCGCCTGGTTTGAGGACGCGATGGAGCTCTGCGGATCCAGCTCTAAGGCTTTGCCAGAAGTACACTGTGTGGACGCTGAGAGCCTTGTCGAATGTGCTATCCGGCAAGGGCAAGTCCTCGACTAGCCCGGTTCGGAACTCGGCTCGTCCGACGCGCACTGCATCGGCGAACCGGTGGGAGGCAGCGTTCACGACATCCTGCGAGCGGTCAACACCGCAAACGAATGCTGCCTCACGGATAAGTTGCGGCAGTAAAACTGCGCCGCCGAAACCGACCTCCACGGCACGATCTACCGGGACCAGGTGCACTTGATCGAGAGCGTAGCCGTTGAGCCGGGCATTGCCCCGGTTCATTCCGGCCCGGACCAGCCAGCCGCCGGTTCGGTCGGCCAGGACAGTGGTTTCGCTATAAATCGTGGCGCCATCCGATCCCACCCATATTCGGGTCATCTAGCCACCATGCGCCTAGAAGCGGCCGCCCCGCAAACGCTGCTTCGATAGCGATGACCAGTTGGGTTGTGCTGCGCTCTTAGGCGTCGCATTCCAGCGGCTGGTGGTCCGGTTGCTCGTGCCACATCACCTGGCGGAAGTCGCGACGGTCTACCTTTTGCGCGCAAATGGGGCGCGCATAGAAATGCTCTTCCCAGTCAGGTCATGTGGCTTGCCGGGGATGGGCGGTCCGAGGTTGGCTATTCTGGCCGTGCCCGACCGAACCCGTCGTAGCGGCAAAACTTCTGCAAGGCGTGCCCGTTGTCCGATCGCCCGCTCGCATTTTTTGTACCATATATTCGCGGCTTCCATTAGCATCCCCTCATGGCAACTCTGCGGTACGGCGTAAGGCGGGAACCGGATGGGACGTGGACGGTGTTCGACGTGTTCACCGGGCTGCCGGCTATTGTAGCGGGCCACCCATCTGTCGACCTTCCCGACATGGAGTATGCCGAAGAGCTGGCGGCCATCCTGAATGCCAACGACCTGAAGCAGAGGCTATCTCAAGGGAGGTTCCCCGGAGGGTTCGCCTGACTGAAGTGGCATTAGCCCCCGTTGTATGCCCATCCAGGATGGTTCGTCCGATCCGAGCAAGCATTTGTTATTGATCTACCGACTACGACGGTCTTAAATCGACTTGCCATTGCGTTTCGTAGGGAGGATGTGATGAGCAACGTGGTGTCAATTCGCAAGGCCACGCCTCGCGTGGAAGTGGTCGGAGCCAGTGGCGAATGGGTCGTCCGCATCATAGAGACCGACCAGGAAATTACACGCTCATTCGGCCTGGAATCGTTTGCGCTGTCCTTCGCTGAAGGCCAGCGGATACGGCTACATCTCGACAAGGTTGTGCGGCTTCAGGACCCTCCTGCGGCTAGGTAACCTCAGTACCTGGACGGTGTTGGACGATTCCATGGCTGGTGAGATGCTTGCGGTGTGACGTCTCTCGTCCGCCGGACGCAAGGGCGGCGGGCACCTTTTGAATTGACAAGGCGCGGGCTGATTGACAACCTTTGGCTGTAAATGCGCTTTGCCTCAAATTTCCACTGGAGGGACTGCATGAAGAAAGAATACAGCAAGCCAGTACTGACCAAACGTGGGCGTCTGAGCGCAGTGACTGCGCAATTGGCACCCAGTGTTGAACCGCGATCCACATCCTAAGCAAACCACGGCCCTGCAACAAAAGCCCGCTGGCTTCGGTCGGCGGGTTTTGTTCTGACGCGTGGTAGGAACCGGCGATGAGGCTGTTCCTCGTCGCACTCGTTGTTTTGTCTTTGATGGCCGTCGGCTTCTGGCTGGCGGCCCAGTTGTTCCTGCCTCACTGATCGAGCTCCAGCGGCTCATGATCTGGTTGCTCGTGCCACATGACCTGGCGGAAGTCGCGCTTGTCGACCTGCTGGCCGCAGATCGGGCATGGGTGAAATCGATCGTGCCCGTCCTGCGGTTGGTGTGGCTTGCCGGGCTTAGGCGGTCCAAGGTCGGCTATTCTGGTCATGCTCGAACGAACACGATTTCGCGGCAAAAGTTCCTTCAGTTGCTCTTCTCAGTTGGTGAAAGACATCGCACCAAAAGCGATAGTCATCTGGTCGACCGTCGAAATGAGCCTCCAAAGCGCACTGCGCCACGGCGGTCGCCGCTTCCAACCCGTAGAGATCGACCGCAGATTGAGCGGCCTGATCTCGGTACATGCGAGGCGAGGAGGAATTGCAGCGCACCTATTTCGTCTGGCAGGTCGGACTTCATCGAATCGGAATGGGTTTTTTACACATGCGTTTATCTATTCATGGTTTCTAATACATATGGCATCCAACGCGTTCACCCGGATCTGGTTTGCTTTGAGCCGCCTAAGGCGCGCCACGAACGGTAACGTTGCCGTCATCGTTGCCTTCACCTTGCCGGTCGTGGTTGGCGGCGCCGGCCTCGGTGTGGAGACATCCTTCTGGTATTACAGCAGCCTTAAGCTGCAGGCCGTTGCCGATGCCGCGGCCTATGCCGGTGCGCTCGAGAAAGTCGCGGGTTCCGATAACCCGACCATCATCGCCGCCGCCACGCAGTCCGCGACCTCGAACAATTTTGCCACGCCGGGCACGATCCAGGTCAACACGCCGCCATTGTCCGGCCCGAACACCGCGAAGAAGGCGGTGGAGGTCATCGTCAAGCAGAACCTAGATCGCTACTTCACGGCGATTTTCAACCAGGCGCCCGTTGCCGAACAGGCAAGGGCGGTGGCGCTGATCAATGACGCCTCCAAGGCTTGCGTGCTGGCGCTCAGTCAGTCGGCCTCCCAGGCTGCGCTCTTTTCCGGCAACACCACCGTCAACCTCACCGGCTGTTCGGTCATGTCGGACTCGATTGCCTCGGACGCCATAAAGACGCAGGGCTCGGCGGTGCTCAAGGCCGACTGCCTGATCACGGTCGGCGGCATGGTGCTGAACAATCCGGCGACCACGGTCTGCAAGTCCAACATCACCCAGGCCTTGCCGGCAGCCGATCCTTTCTCCAGCCTGGCGGCGCCGACGGCCGGGAACCCGTGCAAGTCTGTCAACGGCAACAAGACGTCGCAAACACTCCAGCCTGGCACCTACTGTAGCGGCATGAGCCTCAGCGGCAACGTCACCCTGCAGCCCGGCGTCTACGTCGTGCAGGGCGGTATGAAGGTCAACGCCAACGCGGTCGTCGCGGGCAGCGGGGTAACCATCTTCATGGCAGGCAGCAACACTGTCAGCATGAACGGCAACGCCAAGGTGACGCTGAGCGCGCCTACCTCCGGAGCCTATTCCGGCGTGCTGTTCTACGGCGACAGGACCGGGACTGCGGCACAGAGCACCTTCAATGGCACAGCGGACTCGCTTTTGACCGGCGCCATCTATTTTCCCAGGCAGCAGGTCAACTATCTTGGCAACTTCTCGGGGAACGGTGGCTGCACTCAGGTCGTCGCCGACACCATCCAGTGGTCAGGCAGTACGACGATCAAGCAGAACTGCACCAGTCTAGGGATGGAAGACATTCCGGCGACGCAGTCCGTTCAGCTCGTCGAGTAGCCGGATGGGTGGGCGGACCTTGCGCATTGTCCGGGACAAATCCGGGATAGCTGCCGTGGAGTTTTCCATGTTGCTGCCGGTCCTGTGCCTCGTTTGCCTCGGCATCGCCGACGGCTGGTCCTACGTGACGAGTTACCTGCAGATGCGCGCGGGCGTTAAAACCGCGGCCAATCTCGTAATGGCCGGCGCGTCCAATGACACGGGAACGCAGGCGGTCGCGCTTTCGAGCTGGAACGACAAGCCCGAGGACGCCGCCGTCGTGCTGATCCGCTCCTATTTGTGCGGCGCCACGGTCGTGGATGAGACCACCATCTGCGGCGGAACAAAGCTGCCGACTGTCTTCGTCCAGATAACGGCCACGGGCACCTGGGTGCCCCCGTTCAACTTCGGTGTTTTCCCGGACCCGCGCGCGATCAGCCATCAGGAGGTGATCCGTGTCCGCTGAAAGGATCGGATCCAGGTGGCGCCGTGACTGCTCCGGCGCAGCCGGGCTGGAATTCGCCTTGATCGCGCCTTTCCTGGTGATGCTTTTGTTCGGAATCTTCGCCTTCGGCTGGGCCATGAATGCCGTGTCGACCGTCCGCTATACACTGGAAACCTCTTCTCGGGCGCTGCAGCTGAACAACACGCTTTCGCAGAGCGACATCCAGGCCATCGCCACGCAGAAATTGGTGAACCTGGGTCTGCAGAACGTCATTGTGACGATCGCGATCGACCCTGCCAGCGGCGGCTTCAAGATGGCGCATCTGACCGCGAGCTATGCCTTCGTCATCGCTTTCCCGTATTTCGACCAGTATCCGATAAATTACGCCACGACCGTCACGGTGCCTCTGGTTGCTAGCTAGGCGTACGACCGGCTTTCGTTGAGTTGGCGGCCCTGTATTCAGCTTCCCAAGGCAATGCGTCGAAGTCGGGCTTGTGCCCCGCTTCACGGTAGGCGGCCTGAGTGAGGAAACCTGCTTTGTCCCGCTCCACAACGCAAACAAATGGCGGAGTGCCCGGGCACCTATAAACGCCTACAGCTTTTTCCATGCAACAGGTGTGCTACGGGTGCTCGGAGATGTCGTCCTTCATTACGATGACAGAACAAGAGCGAGGACAGCAGCGGCCCGGCATCACTGAAAGGGTGCGGGTTGGTAAAATTCGTACAACTCTTTTCATTGCGGAGAGAGTTTCGGCGAGCTTATTAATGTGTCGTTTGCCATTGCCTTTTCTGGGAGGCTGCGATGGTTGCAACGCCCATAGATATCGCTCGAGCGGCCACTACGGCCACCTTGCTGATGCGCCAGAAGTCCATGGCGGAACCCGCCACATTTCGCCGGGACATGGATCAATCGCGCAGGGCCATCCGAGCCTCACGCGAGCTTCTGAAGCGCCTTGGTCAACGTCGTCGCGACGTGGCGCTAGGCTGGGAAGATGCCGACCCGTCTACTGTTGCCGTCTCCGCCTTTCAAGCCGACGTTCTCCGATGTGCATTCTGAGCCCTAGTAGGGGAAACGGGTACGCCTGAGTGTCAATGGCGCGATTTAGCCAAGGCCCTGGTGCGCGATTTCACTGGGTGCGAGCTGATCGAAACTGGCTTGGTGGATTGGATCGTCAGCAAGTAGCCGCTGCCCGCCAGCGGCCCAGCAGCGGTCTGCGGGGACTTTGCAGCGGACGCGCTGGGCCTGACCGGTGGGGCGGTGTGGTATCCGCCGGCTGGCGAACATATGCGCCTCCTGCCAACGCCAGCGAAACATCCAAACGAACGAGGCGATCTAACCGCGATCTCGCCATCCAAGGCCAACACATAGGCCGATAGCAAAGGCCTATAATCGCTGAGAGAACGAAAATGGCCGACGCCATGGTTGGGGAACCCGGGTGGGTAGGCGCCGGCCACAAGCGGAACAAGCCCGCCGCGCCACACACATGGCTGATTTGTCATCACGTGGTTATGGTGTTCGCGCAGGGCTGCACCAGCGGAACTTAGTAAACGCCGCTTGGTAAGCGATCCTCGACGCGATCGTTCATCGCCACGACGACTTGGGAAACTTGACGGCTGCAGCCTTCTGCCATGTCAAGCTCAAGTCGTTAACAGCGGCCGCCCGGTCATGAGCAGGCATGCGCCCATCCTAGCATATCGCGCTGCCGGTTTCGCAAGGCGCAGCAGCAAGGGGAGGCGACCAGAGCCGATGTGAAGGGGACTAGTCAAGCTAATATTCGCTTGCGCTAATTTAAATGTGCCGTAACGTCATGCTCAGCATTTTTGGGGAGGAGCAACGGTGGGGAGTATGATGAGAGTAGCTGTGTTTTGCGCGGCGATCGTGATCGCTGGGACTGGTGTCGCTATAGCCAAGGAGAAGAAGGTGGTGGTGAGTGACGCCACGGACCTTTGCTCTACGAAGCACTCTGCCAAGAAGCAGGTGCTCGAACTGGACTGCAGGCCGACCGGAACCGCCAAATTGCCGGCCGATGGAACGCCGGAAAAGCCGCGCCTCGGATACGACACCGATCCGTGGCTGGTTAAAGGCCTTTAGAGACTAGCCGCTGGCAATACAGCGCAGCTAAGGGGAATGTGCGCTGGCGGTGAAGCCTTCTTTGTTCTCTCATCGGTGGAACATTGTCGCCTGGAAACGCTTCGGACGGTGCACTGCCCCATCAGTGCAACGTTCCCTTCCTTGTTTGCACTGGCCGGCTGCCGAAAGGTGGCCGGCTTTTTTGTATATAACCGCGACCTGATGTTTGGGATTGTTGATGGACAGCCGCGAGTGGCCGCTGCTGGCCTAGCGTCTAGGATTGGAATATGTAGAGGCGAGATCACCAAGGCAGGGATGACCAGACTAAACAGCGGTTTCGTCTTTTAGCCGCGACGCCGGCGATAATTGAATTCAGAAGGGCGTCGGCCCGGCTGCACAGCTGGGCCAAGGCTGGAAAGAGTTCCGCTCCCGCCCAGCACGATACGCATCGCACCTGGGCGCAAGCGGTACCAATGGCTCGCCTATTCCGCCGCGCCTTTTCGGCAGGAAACCCTCGGCCTCATCACAATGGAGGGCGACATTCGCAGCGCCCTATGGAACCATCCAGAGTGACATAGGCTGTTTCATGGAACTTCCTGATGACATCAGGAGGCCTGTTAAGCATGCCAGTTGTTCGCGCTCGTAGCTCAGATGCAGGTTGGAGCTCTGCCTAGTGCGCCAGTATCGGAAGCGAGAACTAGGAACCGGGAGTGCTGCGGATAGATTGCCGCAGTCGAGCTTTTATCAGAGCATGGCAAGGGCTGCCTTTCTCTCCACGTTGGCGGTCGTCCTGTTGCTCGCGCTATTGCCAGACCACTTGCTGCACGCGTTGGCCTTTACGTCTCATCACGACAAGCTCAACCACGCCGCCGCGTTCGCCACCTTGTCGGCTTTGGGTAGCCTCGGCTGGCCCCAACAGGTGGTCCGGCTGGCGGTTCTACTTGCTTTTACGGGCGCAGCGATCGAAATCCTTCAAAGCGTCACAGGGCGTGACATGAGTGTCTTCGACTGGTTTGCCGACTGCGCCGGAATGGCATACGGGCTGAGAACCATGAGCTGGGTGAACGAGATTCTGGGCGAACCGGTTATTTGATCGCCACAGCTCCGCCTTACCGCCGCCGTCTTGGCCCACTTGCCAGCCTCACGCCCGCGGCCGCCTTCGAACCCTCGCTATTTTTAATTTCCGACGCAAAGGCCGATGGGTTTCAGGGCCGCTCACCATTTAGACTTAGGTCCGATTCTTTCCCGCAAATGGCCGAATCCGGAAACATTTCTCCTTCTACTTTGTTGCAGTGGCCGTGCCGCTGAGGAGAACATGCACAGTGCCTCTATCAAATGAACTGCGCGACGTACCTTTAGAATTCCAATGCCCCTCCTGTTCACGCCCTATGGTGAGAAGGGGATCCTGGCTGAAAACGATTGCCGGTTTCAAATGCGATAGTTGCAGGTCCAGAGTGCGGATCGGCTACGAAGAGAAGCTGGCCATATTCGACCGGCACCTTAAGCGAGGCGCGCCGGATCTGGGCCGACGACCAATGGAGTGCGATCCCGGCAACGGTTCCTGAGAGTGTGTCGGCAATTCAAGCTCCAACTGCTTGCGGTCTGCCGCAAGTCCAAGCTTTCATCTGGTCGCAGGGTCAGGCGGCTCTTTCGTCCGCACGGAACCGATGATGGCGAGAGGTTTCGATGCGTCGGAGCACCGAGCAGGTCTACACGTTTTTCGTAGCGACCACCAATCTCTAGCTGACCACTTCAACGCTTTGACGAGGTGCGAGCAACTTGATTTTCAATAGTCTTTTTCGGGCCAACATGCGCGCCGCCTCTGCGATGCGGCCTCCGTAAGCATCGGCGACGAATGATAGCGTCGACAGGTCAATAATGAGGTCGTCGATCGCGCCCGCCAAGACACTGGACCCGCGCCCAAATTGATGCACCAGCGCCCGCACTTCCTTAAGTGCCGTCGAGGCTTCACCCGCATCCAGCAGCGCCTCGATGTCATCGAAAATCTGCATCCCGACCCTCCCGCTTGAAAACGATGGCAATTTCGCGCGAAAAGAAAGCGCCTGCCAAGGTGCTCGCGCACGAAGGCGGCTATTCAGACAACAAGAAAGCCCTGGTGGACCCACGATGAAGGGCGTCCATGGAGGGCGTTCAGCGAGACGCAACCGAGATCCGGCGCGACATTAAACGACAGCGATGCTTGAGCCGCGCTCTCTTACGAGCAATCCGAGCAGCGCCCAGCCGCCAGCCGATCGAAGATGTACGCCAAGACCGACAAGCTGGTGCAGCGTTTTGCCAAGGCTGAAGACGCGGTGAATCGCTCAGCGAAGACATGACCGGGGTGAAGGCGGCCACTGCCGAGGTGACCCGGTGGAAGTTGATGGGCCTCGGCGCATTCGGCTCACTGCATCGCAGCGGCGGCGCTCGCGTCGCTAGTTACGCCCTATTGGTCCTATCTGGCGCGTGCTGCGTGGCGGATCACGAGTTCTATCCGTGCTGCTAAGTCAGCAGAATTCCACACCACCTCCGGATAGGCCGTCTAGATCCGGTAACCGCACATTCTTGAGCACATTGTACGATTGTTACGCAAAGCAGCGGCCGCATCGACTCTCATCATCTTGGAACTACATTGCCACAATGGCACAGCTCTTTGAATCCGCCCCAGTGAGCGCTTCATTTCAGATGATCGTGGACCACTATGAGACAGCGGTTTCACTCCAGGAGCGCATTGTGACTCGCGCTCGACAAGTCGGCTTGTCAACGAAAAGCGATGACGAATTCCTGGAGTATCTGAATGCCGTCTTAGCGCGGGCGCGCCAAAGCTTGGCTCGCGCTGATCAACGCAGTTGTTAATAAATGGGACATCCGCGGCCCGCAGGCATACAGTGTGCTATCGACGGCAACTCTAAGGGCGTCCGTCGGCTGTGAGCGATCAACATGCTTCCGCCCCAATAGGGAGAGGGAGCTATGACAGACTCCAGTTCACGAACTCACACTGCCGCGCAATGCGACACCCGCCAAAATTCCATCTATCGCAATTCGCTGCTGCTTCGAATGTGCTCGGCAGATTTGGCCTTGCTGCAACCTCATTTGGAAAGCGTCTCCCTTGGACTGAAGACGCATCTCGAAGTGGCGGGGTCTCCAATCAGAACCGTGTACTTCTTCGAGAGCGGTCTCGGGTCAGTGGTGGGCGAACTGCGGCCTGGTATTGAAGCTGAGATCGGAATCATAGGTTGTGAGGGTATGACCGGCTCAGCGCTTATCATGGGCGATGACCGGTCAACGCACGATTGTTACGTCCAATTAGAGGCCCGAGCCTTTGTTATCGACGCGGGCCTCTTCACCAAGGCGCTTTTGACAAGCCCAACCCTGCGAAGTTTTCTGCTCCGCTACGTTCACTACTTTCACCTCCAGGCAAGCTTCACCGCGCTCAGCAATGCCCGGATGAACATCGTCGACAGGCTCTCAAGATGGCTGGTGATGTGCGATGATCGCGTCGACGGGAACAGCTTTGCGATTACGCACGAGTTCTTGTCAGTTATGCTCGGTGTCAGGCGGCCCGGCGTCACCATAGCGCTGCAAACCTTGGAGGGCCAAGGTCTGATACGCTCAATGCGAGGAGAGGTAGTCATTCTTGACCGAGCGCGTCTGATTGCGCTGGCTGATGGGTCATATGGCAGGGCTGAAGCCGAATACGCTCGGCTAGTCGGCAAACTGCATTGACCCCAGACGCCGCGCCCGTGGCACTATCCTGAGTGCCCCTGCAACGGAGCCCGCCGGCTGAGCCACGGTGTTTTTGCGTCAGGCGGGAACATTCCCGCTCTGAGGCTGTTTGGCCACAGCTGGCTCGTTCTTCAGCGGTCCGTGCCGGTGACCAAGATGTCCTCTCCACTCGTCATGGTCGGCCCGCGCAGCCTCCGAAGCAGGCGCGGGCCATCCCTGCAGCGTCGCCAGACGTCAGCGGGCTTTTTATCATTCGCCGTTTATCATGGAAGATTTGCAAGTTCGCGCCTGCGACGTTGCGCCATTGGATCAACACGTCCATGGGACGATCATCAGGCCTCCGCTCGAAAAGCCGGGTATAGAACTCCTCCGCTTTGTCCATCCTTGGCGAGCACGGCGTAAATTCCTTGGATTTGCATTCAAAAATTGATTCCACCCATAATGAACAAAGGGCGGGTCCCGTTCCAAAATGGGGTGTTTGCGGCAACCTGCTTTGTACGTTTCCGGCTCTTGCCTTTTTCGGAAAGTGACCCACAGAATAGCTGGTGAGGTTCTATCTCTCTGGGAGGATGGGATGGACGTTCAAGCACCTGTTCGGCCTGTGCAGCAAACGGCCAAGGAGCTGGTCCGCGAGGTCCTGTTGGGTTCTCAACCGGGCAATATAATTTCCCTGAAGGCGACCATTGCAGCGGTGCGCGAGCGCGGCCATGATCTTCGTGAGACTGACTGCCAGTTGGTCGGAATGATCGTCAATTCAGCCTCCGTTTGGGGACTGTTCATCGCCTTTGACGTTCGAGAGGCTTGATGCCCCACCGCTGGTTCAACCCTCCGGTTTATGTGAAGACTGAGCGCCCGGGGCTTCGCCTTGGTGTCAACCGAGTTGATGCCGCCGCGGAGGAGCTTCTAAAGTGGTCCAATCGTGGCCCCAAGTGGCGGCTGGCGGCTGAGGCTTGCCTATCTGCGATGGATGGCAAAATGCCGGGTAACGACTTCCGGCTGCTGTTCGAAGCCGCAGCCGATGAAGAGGAGATGCTACTGCCGGATTAACAACGCTATACGGACGGGACCATGCGCGTCTGTTCGCGTTGGCGGTCGGCGAATTAACTTGAATAATCTGACGCAAACGGCTGTGGCCATTGCTCTGTTTTGACCTTTTGTGTTACCTATTGTGCTTCGTTCCCGAGCTTCCTTTTCGATCCCTTGAAGAATACCGGAAAGAACGGGTTCGCGATGTCCGACACCAGAACAATAAGCGAATCGGAACGACCCCGGCGAAAATCAATTGCTTGTCGATTGAACTGAAATCCGATCGACCTTACAGCCTCGTTCACGCGGGTTCGGGTATCCTCCCTCACGTCGCCTGTACGCTCGAATTTCTGCTTTTGGGATCCGCTGGGGCCAGCTCAAAGACCGACGAGGCGCTTAGCCGACTGGCGGCTCATCACGAGAGCGGTCCGGCAGCTTTAGGAGTAGTAGATTTGCAATATGGGTGCCAACTATTCGTCCCAATTGGGACAGGCTGCGGCCGGCAAGCTGCGCCTAGGTCTCACAAAAGGCTCAGGCGTTGGCATCGGAAAAGAGGCGGCTGCTAATTCTGAATGACCGATATGAGGCGCATGCGGTCCGGCAGTATATGGAACGAGAGCAGAAGGTCTGCTTCTGGTGCAAACCAGCGGAAAGGTGCCATTCCGCTGGTGGCGCGATCTTGGCCGCAACGACGTTGGTTGCCGCTGCCTGAAAGCAGACACGGTGGTACCGCGTTGGCAGCTTTGGCGCCTCAAAGCGATATTGAGGCTCAGGACGGTTTTAATCTCACCTCGACCAATCAGCTTGGAAAAGCGGCGATAGTCCGGATGCTCGTACCGCCAGCGGCCGGCGGAGATCGCAGGATGCACGCCAGCTTCCTGCGCCGCCTCCAACACCTCCTCCGTGCTGTTGTCCTTGTCGGTGCAAACGAGCCAGCCTCCGCTTCTATGGTTTCCGAACGAACTAAAATGATCTTGAGAAAACCATTATCAAATGCGCGTCCCGAAATGGGGGCGAAGGCGATGCGAGCGCATCGGAGCGGAAGTTCTATGCCGGCGACCCTCCGCGGAAGTCGGTGCGAAACTCCTGCCACAGCCCGCAACCGGAACATCACATGTGCTGGTGCATTGCTAGTGAACGCCAATTCGACTGGGGCGCAAAATGCATCGCGCGATCACAAATGCATGGGCAATGGTGCGAGAAGCCGTCGTTGGGTTCGTCAACGACAATGCTCTCAGCCATGGCGCAGCAATCGCTTTTTATGCCACAACATCGTTGGCGCCAATTCTGCTCATCGTGGTTGCAATTGCGGGTCTCGCATTCGGTCACGAGGCAGCGCAAGCGGCATTGTCCGCCCAAATCACAGGGATGATGGGTACAGAAAGCGCAAATATCCTGCAAACCGCACTGAAGAGCGCATCCGAAAAGCCATCCGGCGGCACTTGGCCGGCGGTGATTGGCATCATCACCTTGCTTGTGAGCGCTTCCGGGGTCTTCGGCGAAATACAGCAGTCTTTGAACATGATATGGAAGGTCGAAGCGCAGGGAAGTTCGTTGTCGCGCCTGGTGCGCGCACGTGCGGTAAGTCTGGGACTGGTCACCGCACTTGGCTTCATGTTGCTCGTCTCTCTAGTCGCGAGCGCGGCGATTTCGGCCCTAGGCAACCTCATCAACGCACAGTTGCCGTTCGGGACACTTGTCCTGGGCGTTATCAACGCGGTCGTTTCTTTTGTCCTCCTCGCAGCTATTTTCGCTGCCATCTTCAAGATCTTGCCTGATCGAACCCTGGAATGGCGGGATGTCTGGATTGGCGCTGTTGTGACTGCTGCCCTGTTCACGCTCGGGAAATCGCTTATCGGTTGGTATATAGGCTCCAGCGCGGTCGCGGCCTCATATGGGGCCGCCGGTGGGCTGCTCGTCATCCTGTTGTGGGCTTACTACTCGGCGGAAATTTTTCTTTTTGGTGCGGAAATCACTCGCGCCTATTCCATTCGACACGGCAGCAGGTCCGATCAGGAAGCTGTGCTTCACAATGGTTGACCTGCAAGAGATGCCACTATCGCCGGCTGATCCCCGGTCCTGATCGCGTACTCTGATCAGGTCTAGGCTCGCCGGGATCGAGGTGGTTGGGGTCTTCGCCCGGCGAGCTGTCCACCTGCACGGAAAGTACTGGCCGTGGGTTTGCCCATCAGCCGTGACTTATGCAATATCGGTGCGGTTAAGCCCACAAGCATGCCCAACTGCACCGGCCATTCCCTACGGCTGCGTATGGTCTTCGCGCTCGGCAATTTTTTCCAAGAGCTTCCGTGAAGCCTCTAGGACACGGCGCGTCTCTTGGATGGTCGATTGTAGGGATTCAAGTTCTCTCTCCGCCCATCGCTGGCTACGGCGGGCGCCTTCGACGAACTGGTGGTCAGATTCCCATTTGTCTTTCATGCCTCTCAACGAGCGAGCCGGGGAACTCGTTCTAGTATACTCAAGGCCGATTGCCCGCTGGCTCACGCTGGCGGGCTTTTTTGCGTCAGTCGGGAACATCCTCACCCTGAGGCTGTTCGGTCACACCCGGCTCGTTCTTAAGCGGTCCTGCCGGTGACCAAGATCGCCCCTCACTCATCATGGTCGGCCCGCGCTCGGAAGCAAGCGCGGGCCATCCCTGAACAAGTCCGGGGCAACCGGCCAGGCAATTGCAGCATCGATGGTGGCCGCCGGCCGCCTTGACCGAACTTGCGGGCCAATTCCTCCTAGGTTGACGACGAAATATCGGTAGCAATTTCTACAATTTTCAATTTGGCTGGAAACCCTTTCTACCCGCAAGCGTTGAATTAGCACGGCTGCATTCAAGCAGTTGCATTCGGAGGAATTTTGATGAATTCGAAAATGCTCATTCTCGGCGCGACATTTGCCCTTATGACCGGATCGGCCTTTGCCGGCAGTTCCACTGGCACGTCTGCGCTCGACGATCCTGCAAAAATGTCTCCTTTCTTCACGGACAGCAGCATGAAGACCATGAAGTCTGAGGCCGAAGCGAAAACCGCTTGGTCGGCTATGTCTCAGGAGGATAAGGACGCTGTGATGAAGGACTGCGCTGACGCAGATATTGCGAAGGCCCATGAGAACTTCTGCAAAGCTGCGATGATGATGGGCAAATAGGCCCAGCACCTAGCTTAATATAATACGCGCCCGCTGGCCCGGCCGGCGGGCGTTTTCGTTTGCCCTCGGAACCTGGTCAATTCGCACAGTTGCTCCCCTGCGATGGCGCGGGCCGCCTCGAATCTGAAATTCTGTCAATCGCCCGACGCGGCTGCTGCCCTCCCTGCCGCGAGCCGGAATGCATAACGATTGCGGATGTGGCTGTTAAAATAGACGCCCTTGGCAAAGGCAGCTTTGAACGCGGCAACGGCCTCAGCAGGTACGTCCAAAAACTCGTAATGCTTCCCGCTCGCTACAAACCAAACCGAGAGAACCCTGGTGTTCGGGTCATAGTCGAACTTGCGTATCGAAGTCGACGGCATGGTATGCCATCCAAACTCAGCTAGCCGAGTTGGATCGCCAGCTACAGGCTGAAACTGTATTCGAATATGTGGCCGCGCTTTTCGTCGGCAACCCTGATCCAGATGGGCTCGGTGGTGCGCAGAGTGATGTCGCGCTCTGTCGCTTCCCGCGCCGCCCTGATCGGCGTTGTCGCGTTGACGATGTGGGTAGCCGTCACGGTATCGCCGTCCATTTCCTCAACGTGGTATTTCGGCACTTTTGTTCCTAGGCGTCTAGTTCGATAGGCTGATCGTGATCCGGATCGGAATGATAAGCGACCTGGCGAAAATCGCGCATGTCGATCTGTTGGCCGCAAACAGGGCAAGGCATGAAATGATCGAGCTCGCTCGCGGGCGGGCCTTCATGTCGGTGCCCAATTATTGGTCTGCCGAGATCCGATAGCCTGGTCATTATTTCCGCAGAGCCTTCGCTTCTCGCTCCAGCGTTTCGCGTTGGTTGCCGTGCTTCGCGATCAGCTCTTTCACCTGCTGGGGTGTGATGCCGGTCTTTGTTGCGAAATACTCGACTTCATAATCCTCATCGGCCGAGACCCGGTCCCGATCGCGGAAGTCCCGCTTGCTCTTGTCGTCGGCCATATCGATTCCTCCTTCGCTCATCCCGCAACGCCGAGTTGACGAGTTTGTTGCACCCAAGAGGCTGATTTCCAGTTTCGGAACTATTTTAGCTTAATCTTATTGAATCGCCGGAGGGCGGATCAGTGCATGCGTTTGAAGTTCATCGAGCCGTTGATGCCGACCCTTGTGGAGAACCCTCCCGAGGGTGAAGGCTGGACCCACGAGGTCAAGTTCGACGGCTACCGATCGCAGATGATCATCGATGAAGACGGCACACGCATTTATACGCGCAACGGCCACGACTGGACGGCGAAATATCGCGACCTGGTGAGAGAGGCCAAGCGCCTTGGTGCCGAAAGCGCCATTGTCGACGGCGAGATAGTCGTTCTGAACGACAAGGGCCTTTCGGACTTCGCAGCGCTGCGCAAAGCCATTACCCGCCGGCAGCACGACTTGTATTTTGTTGCCTTTGATCTGCTTCATCTTAACGGCCACGATCTGCGCGATATGGCGCTAGAGGAGCGGCGCGAGATCCTGGCCGGCATGATCGAGCCCGGCGGGCGTATTCAGTTCAGCGAGCCCTTGCCGGGGGAAGCCAAGGCCATCTTTCACTTGCTCGACAAGGCCGGACTTGAAGGCATGGTGTCGAAGCGGAAGGACAGCAAATACCGAAGCGGTCCGTCGACCAACTGGCTGAAGGCCAAGTGCTATGCGATTGACGAGTTCGATCTGCTCGGCGTCGAGCGTGAAGCGGGCAAGCCGGCTTTCGCTCTGATGGCTGAGCGCGGCACCGGGCGCTATGTCGGCAGCGCATTCGTCACCTTGAACCGGGAAATGCGCGAGAGGCTATGGAAACGCGTCCAGGAGCACCCAGGCACGGCGCCCAAGGGCGTCATGAAGCGGCCTGCGACGCAATGGGTCAAGCCGGGCTGATCGGCCGCGTGAAGCACTTGCGTGTGGAGGATGACCTGCGGCATGCATCGCTGCAGGACTTCCGCGAGGAGAACAAATAGCAGCTCCACAACTGGCCATCGCTTTTGCGAGAGGCGCGCATCCCAACGCCGCAAAGGCCGAGCTGAACGCGATACCGCAGGAACTCGCCTCACGCTGATCAACGGTTAACACGGCTAAGGACGCCTAACACTGTCATTGCAAAGAATAGGAAAGGAGTTTTTAGACATTCATTCATCTATCCGTGCTTTCTAATGAGCTATGTCTTTCAGCACCTTCACCCGGATATTGGAGGATGTCGTGGATGATAATTGATGCCGCCAGCGGAGGTTTCCGCATGGCACATCTTACCGCCGACTACGCCTATCTGATCGCGTTCCCGTTTTTCGATCAATACCCAATCAATCACTCAACGACTGTCACCGTCCCGCTGGTTGCGAGCAAAATCCCGCCGGCCTTGGTTTGGAAAAGGGGCCATCCTGGATGCGAATTATGACAAAGATTTTTGAGATCCTGGTGGGAAGCATGGCGATTGGAGCCGTTCTCGCAAATCTTTGCATGCCGGCGAACGCCGCAGTTGGCGACGACGGAACCACTGCCCCCACTGGCACGAGCGGTGCCACTGTCGGAACCGAGTCCCCCGACCATCCGACCAATACGGATCTGCCTCGCATTGTCGACGCTATGTCGAGCGCCGAAATCACTCGGTTCAAGAAGCGCTGCATCGACGTGATCGAGAGCCGGGGCGTTTATGATCGTGACCTGCGCCAGCTCTGCCTGCTGATCTGGCGCCACTAACCAAACCGTTCGCAAGTGCCGGAGCTGTCGACATGACACTCTCCAGTTCCGACAGTAGAGGCCCGCCCACCGAAAGGTTGGCGGGCTTTTAGCTAGCGGCCCTTACCCTACGGTTGGGTAAGTGTTTCCGCCCGATTATCCGCGCCCTAAAAGCGCATCCCCTCGATGCCATCTTCACGCACTTCCCAATCATCCCCACCGTCTAAGTCCGAATGCTTGGCCCTGAAGGTTTCAAGATAGTCGACTATCTGAGGGTCGTTCGGGTCGAACGCTTGCCAATGTGGATCATCATCGACGTTGGCCAGATCGAGAAACTCGGTGATGTCCACCCCGCCATTGAGGGCGGCGACGCCAGAGTTCAAGCCGATGTATCTCAGGTTGAAGTCAAAGCGAAAATCGGGTGACCGGAAGAACTTGGCCCTGTCGCAGTCCGGGAAAGGCCGGGCTCGGAAGTGGTCCATCAAGCGCTGCTTTTCAGCGATGCCTTCAGTAACTGAAATCATGTATGTTTCCGGCCGTGACAGACTTTCGTTGATCCGGCCGGCCGGCTTCCTCATGGCGCCCCAGAGGTGAGGCAAGCCAATTGCAGAGAAGAAATCCTGACCGATCGATTCGCCGGGCCAAAATTTAGGGTTGTATGGTCGAACGACAACACGATCAGGTCCGAGCGCCTCAACAAACGGTCGCAGGATTTCGTAGAAATCAAGTTGATATTCCGCGACTTCGATGGGGCCCGTCAGGTAGTCTTTGACGCATTGCGCATACACGCTCTCAAGCAAGTGATCGAAGCGCCGCAAATAGAACACCACCTTCACCTCGGCGCCAATATCCAACAGACCCTGAAAAAAAGATGGATGAGTGCTGGCTCGCGAAAATTCCTCGCCTGACATCAGCAACGTCTCGCAATCGGAATCGAGTGCGAAGAACGCGCCAACGTTCTGCTCAAACGATTTGCTGTCGTCGTAACCGATTGCGGCTATGCTGTGCTGCGGCCCGAACGCTTCATTGGCCGGGTCGTGGGGGTCGGGGTAATGGATCGAGTTCCCCGCCAACAGATCCCGATTGGAGGCCAGGCTCGCCTGAAGATAAGAGCTTCCAGTCTTGTGAATTCCGCAATGCAAAATAAACTTCTTATAGCGCCTCAATGGCCGCCACTCCCGTTCACTCCTGATTGTTTATCAGGCGCCACTGCGTGCGCTCGGGACCATACCATGGACCGCAGTTGGTGGCATTACCCCGAATGCATACGGCAGGGCAGATGACGGACGCTAGTCCGCGGCGACATTGCGCCGGTGCTTCCAATCGAACGAAACGCCGGCCGGGGCCAGGCGGTAAGTGCTCTCGCCGGAGGTGGATCAGACAGTATGAGCGGCATTGATCTGATCTCCAATCTCGCAGCGACCATGGCTCCGGTCATGGAGCAGATGGGCGTTATCGCAGCTTCAGAACTCGGTCCCGAAACGCTGCAAGATCGAATTCGCGCCGAGGCTTATGCAAGCGGAAGCGTGGTGGTCGGCCGATATGAGGTGGGCTGCGTGGTCACGACGAATGTAGGCACCACGGTCATGCGCCCGCGCTCCCCTCGTCCAGCCCGCTCGAGCTGAAATTGACTGCTCAACGATGGAGGCGGAGAAGGCGCACTAGAGCGGTCCGACCGCTACAGCGATAGCGCCATCAAGACAGCGCTGCTACGTCAGAGCAGCAGGTGAATTGTCACAAGCTCGATGATCAGCAAAACGGCGCACACCGTGCCCGCAAGGGCATAGCCTCTCCAATAGGCACGGATATCCTGATCGGTTTGGAATGCTTCTAGCCAGAGCCCGTCGGGGAAGACGCCAAGGCAAATTGGGATAGGCATCGCGGCTGGCACGATTGTATCAGGTGCTAAAGCATCTCTGCCCAACATGCAGGCGGCTCTCTGACCGCGAAGAACGCATATTAGCCTGCGCTAACTAATGGCGAAAGCCCTTCATCGAAATATCGCCGGCCTGTCCTGATTGTCTCTTTGGTTCTTTCAAACTGGGCAATGGCGTGTCGCCGCAGGAGAGCGGGACAAAGAACAACATCGTCTAGCCCCCTTGACCTGCCAAGAGGCATCTGAACAGGAAAAGGTGACGAAAAGCGCCAGGCGGCGCCGCAAGGCGAAGCTGTGTACGATCTGGAGCTCGCTACCGATCAGGTCATAGCTGGCTCCGGCGCCCCCCAGACCATCTGGCCGCTGGCGAAAATATGCGATCCTGCTAAACTTATCCCGTGTGAACACACATGAATGGGGGCTTTGTGCCGGTATCATATGACCTCATTGGCAAGACAGCCGTCGTAACCGGCGGAGCAAAGAGTATCGGCAAGGCAATCGTAGAGCGCCTTGTAGCGTCGGGTGCTTCAGTGCACGTGTGGGATCGAGATCAGATCGAACTGAAGGGTGTGGTGTCTACGAAGGTCGATATTACCAGCCGCGATCAGGTAACCCATGCGATCAACATGATCGTCGATCGTGGCCTGCGTATAGACGTTCTGGTTAACAACGCCGGTTATCTAGGAACCCTTCACCCGTTTGACCAACACGAACCTGCAGACTGGCGAAGCATCATCGAAACCAATCTGATCGGCACGATGCAAGTGACGCAGTTGGTTTTGCCCCACATGCGAAAATGGGGTGTTGGCCGCATTGTCAATATGGGCTCTTTGGCGGGCAAGGAAGGACTTGCCAACCTTGCCGCCTATTCAGCCTCCAGCGCAGGTATCGTAGTCTTCACAAAGGCGCTTGGGCGTGAGGTTGCCAATACAAACATACGCGTGAACTGCGTCGCTCCTGGGCCAATCGATACTGACATGATCCGAAACCTCGGGGTCGCAGCTGTCGAGACAATGATCGCCGATAGTCCAATGAACCGGCTCGGCCGGGTCGAAGAAGTTGCCCACATGGTGGCCTGGCTGTGCTCGGACGCCAGCAACTTCAATACCGGCGCGGTATTCGACATGTCGGGTGGGCGGGCGCGTTACTAAGCGCCGACTGTCTCGGTGCTTTCAGGTGGCCCGGCGTCACCGTGGACCAAATACTCCCACCCCTAAACGGCGACCTATGTGATCCCCTCATGGCAACTCTGCGGTACGAGGTAAGGCGGGAACCGGATGGGACGTGGACGGTGTTCGACGTGTTCACCGGGCAGCCGGCTATTATGGTGGGCCACCCTTCTGTCGACCTTCCCGACATGGAGTATGCTGAAGAGCTGGCAGCCATCCTGAATGCCAACAACCTGAAGCATAGGCTATATCACGGGAGGTCCCCGAAGGTTCGCCTGACCGAGGTGGCATGACAAGTTAGCCATTCAACCAGCCTTCGTACTGCCCATCCAGGATGGCTCGTCCGATTCCGAGCAAGCATTAGTTATTGAACTACCGACTACGACGGTCTTAAATCGACTTCCCATTGCGTTTCGTAGGGAGGATGTGATGGGCAAGGTGGTGCCAATTCGCAGGGCCACGCCTTGCGTGGAAGTAGTCGGAGCCAGTGGCGAATGGGTAGGGTCGTCCGCATCATAGAGACCGACCAGGAAATTACACGCTCATTCGGCCTGAATCGTTTGCGCTGTCCTTCGCAGAAAGCCAGCGGATACGCCTGCATCTCGACAAAAAGCTCTGGGTGAACGGTGCTAAATCCCCGAGCCGTCCAGTTGCTGGCTGTCTTGCCTCCCCAGGGCGCCGGCATGGAGGCTCGGTTTCGGCAGTAACGTCGAGACGATGCGCTCGACGAGCCTGAAGGTCGATCGTGAAAAATCGGACGCTCAAAGCTCCTGCCTCGGGCCGCGTTCTCGCCGCTCAATGATCGTCGAACTGCCTGCGTAGGTGATCAGGTGAAACCAGACCTATTCCTCGCCCGTCACGCCTCTCTTTCAGCCGTGCGACGACTACATGCTGGCCGCTTTCTGAGGATTTTCACCGCGAAGCTGACGGTCCGCTTGCGGCCCCATCTCAGTCATACCGATCACAGGCAGGGCGTGAAGCGCGCGTCGCATTGCGAGTAGGGAAGGTAGTGTGCTGAGAGTTCTGCAATTCGCTGAGAGAGGGCGGTCATGGCAGGCTGGTGATGTTCAACGTCACCGATTCCCTGGAAGGAACGCCACCATGACCAAGACAGAAGGTAAATCGACCAGCGCTGCCGTCAAAGACATTCTGCTTTCGAACCCGGAGGGGCTGCACGAAGTGATCCGTGCGGTAATGCAGGAGGTTCTCGAGGCCGAGATGGAGGAGGCGCTGGGTGCTTCGAAGGGCGAACGCACGCCTGAGCGCCTTGGCTATCGCTCGGGTTACTACGGCCGCACCCTGGTCACCCGGGTGGGCAAGCTTGAGCTGCGGGTTCCACAGGACCGGGCGGGTCACTTCTCCACCGAGCTGTTCGAGCGCTACCAGCGTTCGGAGCGGGCCTTGGTGGCAACGCTTGCGGAGATGTATGTCCAGGGCGTGTCGACCCGCAAGGTCAAGGCGATCACGGAAGAGCTGTGCGGTCATGCCTTCTCGGCTTCGTCGATCTCGGCCATCAACAAGCGCTTGGACGAGAGCCTGAAGGCGTTTGCCGAACGACCTCAGGAGCCGTTTCCTTACCTCATCCTCGATGCGCGCTACGAGAAGGTGCGTGAAGCCGGTGTTGTCATGAGCCAGGCGGTGCTGATCGCGGTCGGTATCGACTGGGACGGAAGGCGCCAGATCCTGGCCGTGGAGATGGCCAATCGCGAGAGCCGCTCGGCCTGGAGGGACTTCCTCGTCGGCCTCAAGGCGCGCGGCCTCAAGGGCGTCGAGTTGGTTGTGTCCGACGATCACGCCGGCCTGGTCGCGGCGATCGGCGAGGTGATCCCCGAAGCCGCCTGGCAACGCTGCTACGTGCACTTCCTCAGGAACGCGCTCGATCATCTGCCGAGGAAGCACGGCGACGACTGCCTGCAGGAATTGCGCTGGCTCTACGACCGGCGCGATCTCGCAGAGGCCAAGGCTGATCTTGCCGCATGGCTGTCCAAATGGTCCGCCCGCTACCCGCGGCTGACCACCTGGGCGGAAGAAGCCATAGAACAGACGCTGACTTTCTTCCGGCTGCCGCGTCAGCATCACAAGCACCTCAAGTCCACCAACATGCTTGAACGGCTCAACGAGGAAATCCGCCGGCGCACCTATGTCGTGCGCATCTTCCCGAACGCCGAAAGCTGCCTGCGCCTGCGCCTGGTCAGCTGGCCGTCGAAACCAATGAAAACTGGATGGAGGCCAACCGCTATATCAACATGGATGATCTGCGCGAGCACAAGAAGCTCGCTCTACGCCAAGCCGCATGACCAGTTTCATGATCGCCCATTTTGCAGAACTTGACGCACACAACCGTAGGGAAGGGCGGATTTAACCCCCAAAACACCCGCGACAGAGATGCTCAAGTCACGCTCTTCAAAGCCATTCTGATTAGACGTGACGCTGCGTTCGCAAAGGGTATCGAGCGGGTTAGTTATGTATGAAAACTGTGACGCCCCGATCGAGCACGGATTCGCACGCATATTTCTCTAACCCACGCCTCTCGGGCGAATGAACCGCCTCTCTGCTTACTCTGGCCGTGCCGTCTTCTTCTCCCGCGGCAGTTCGCGTCTTTGTTTGCAGACGACCACGATCGATTTGTCCCAGCGATCCACTCGCCGCTGGGATAGATGATTGCTTTGCTGATCTTGAGGAACGATGGCCTGATCCGCATGCAACGCGCCCGTTCGAAGAGTCCCGTCGCTTACCTGGCCGTGACAGCGAGCGATGACTTATTCAGGGGTGAGCAAGTTGAGGGTCAGGCATTGGCGGGACAGATAGCAGAGTTGTGCAACAGATTGTTGCACCCGCGACCACGTCGGTAGAGACCCGAGGAGAAATGTCGGCGGCATCACCGCGGACGCTCGTGGTGACCCGAAGCTCTCAATAGAGCTCAATGACCGCTTTGCGTCTAATATGACAGGTCGAGCGCGCTACCCTCTTGCCTGAAAACCGGAACGGCCGGTTGCCGAATGGCTAGTTATCCAGAACCAATCTGACTTTCTGGGCGAGAGCTTGGAGGGTAGCGGGTTTCTGCAGGAGTTGAACGTTTGGATCGATGATCCCATTGCGAACTATGGCATCACGTGCGTAACGGACGTAAAGAGCACCCTCAAGTCAGGCCGCAATTCAACGGCAGCATCCGCAAATTCCCGACCGTTCATTCCGGGCATGACAACATCCGTCAGCAGCAAGGAAACGTCTCCTCGATCCTCAAGAATGCGCAGGCCTTCAACCCCATTCTCAGCAGAAATCACCGAATAGTCGAGATCCTCGAGCATTTGCATTGTCAGTTGTCTTACACTCGCCTCGTCCTCGACGACGAGGATCAATTCCTCTGGCTTGCCATTGGCAACGTCTTGGCTGTTCGCCCGCCGTGCTCCATCGGCGGGACCATTGTGCCTTGGCAACCAGATGCTGATGGTAGTCCCCACCCCCAGTTTTGAATCGATTTTGACATAGCCACCGGACTGCTTGACGAAGCCAAACACCTGACTCAGCCCAAGGCCGGTTCCCTTGCCGACACCTTTGGTGGTAAAAAACGGCTCGAAGGCTCTTTCCAGAACCTCCGCGCTCATACCCGAGCCCGTGTCCCTCACCGCAATAAGGACGTAGGGGCCGGGGGAAATGCCATGATCTGCAGCAACCGACTGGTCGACCAGGAGTGCAGAGGTTTCGATTGTCAGGGTTCCGCCCTCCGGCATGGCATCGCGAGCGTTGACCGCCAGATTTACGAGGACATTTTCGAGTTGGCTGGGATCAGCGAGCACTGCACCGTCATCGGATTGCACGACCGTATTGAGTGTTACGTGCTCGCCCAGGGTCCGGCGCAAAAGCTCCGACATATCCTGCACCATCCGGCCGACGTCGAGGGATTCAGGGGAAAGCGGCTGCTGCCGGGAAAAAGCCAGTAGCCTTTGCGTCAGCATGGCAGCTTTGTGGGCACCCTCGGTCGCGGCTGCGATCAGTTGGTGCACGCCGGGCTCGCCGCGGTCGACGCGCCGCTGGATCAAGTTGAGTCCTGAGATGACAACTCCCAACATGTTGTTGAAGTCGTGCGCGATACCGCCCGTGAGTTGCCCCACCGCCTCCATTTTCTGGCTTTGGCGCAGCTGATCCTCCAAATTCCTGCGGACGTTGAGGGGGAGCCGTCATCTGATGCTGGCCGCCGATCCAGCCAGCATCTTGAATCACAAAACCACTCTCACGGGAATCCCGCAGATTCAGTCAAAATCTGAACTGCTCTAAGCGTCCATTCAAGCGGCTCGTGATCTGGTTGCTCGTGCCACATCACTTGACGGAAGTCGCGGCGGTCAACCTGCTGGCCGCATATCGGGCCAAAGGTCGAAACGGTCTTGTCCGTCTGCCGGCGAATGTGGTTTGCCGGGGATGCGTGGGCCAAGGGCTGCTATTCTGGTCATGCTCGAACGAACACGATTCCGCGGCAAAAGTTCCGTCAGTTTGTCTTCTCAGTTGGTGAAAGACATCGCACCAAAAGCGGAAGTCATTTGGTCGGCCGTCGAAATGTGCCTCCAAAGCGCAGTGCGCCACGGCGGTCGGCGCTTCAAGCCCATAGAGTTCGATCGCAGATTGAGCGGCCTGACCTTGGTCGACGAGATCGGCAATCTTCAAAGCCGTAAATCAGCGCTCCGCATTGCGAGCCTTCCGGTATGAGTTCCGAGCCTAAGACGCTCCTGAGTAGGCTTTTCGCCCTTATTATTTTCTCTGCCGCCGGCGCCACTGTCTATTGTCGGTGGCGAGGCCGCTGCCACCTTCTGAGCGGGCGAGCGATGGAGTGCCTTCGACGGTGAAGACGATTCCGGCGTCTTCAAACGCTTTGCGGATCGCCGCGATGTTGTGGGGACGCGATTTCCTGAATCCGTTCTCAAGATCGCTGATGGCCATTTCGCTAAGATCTGCCTTTGCGGCAAGTCGCACACGCGACCAGTTCAGTAGGGCTCGTGCTGCTCTGGATTGATCTGCTGAGAGTACGGTTCGGCTGTCCATAAACAGTCGAACATTCAATATCGCTTAAATGTTCCTCTTGACCTTCTGCGATTTCTAACGGCGTGATGCCGGCCTCTCGGGTAACGCGGCGGGGTTTTCCAATAACTTTGCGGAACGCTGATCGTCACGCCGCAACGTCTTCTTTTTCGGCTTGGTCTTCTCAACCAGATCTGGCCTTTTCGCTATCAGGTAGTCAGCCTTGTTCGTTCGATAGTCTTCTTTGTGGATGGACATTTCTACAATCTCCATTGTGGAGATCAACGCGGCTGGAAGCCGACAAGGTCGATCCGAACGGCGCACCGTCCTAATACGAGTCTTGTCGACCATACCAGTCGTCGACGTCTCGCCGCACGCGATCCTTCTCAATGCCGTAGCGTTCCTGGATCGTACCTTCGAGCTGATCGCGGTTGCCGGCTATGCGGTCGAGATCATCATCAGTGAGCTTGCCCCACTGCTCCTTGACCTTACCTTTGAATTGCTTCCAATTTCCTTCGACGCGATTCCAGTCCATGATGGCGATCTCCTTTCGTTGTCCTTTCGAATAACGGTCGTATGGCTGTCAGGTTCCGCTGCAGGTAAGCGCGCTTGCTTGTGATCTAGCAATGGAACCTAATGCCCGTCGACCGCATGTGTGCGCCGGCCTTTTCCGGTTTGGGAACACAGCCGGCCTTTTGCCGTTGGTCTGGAACAGCTTCGCAAGGAAATGCACGTGCTCGCCGATCCGGGCATCTGGGTCGCGTTGGCGGCTGTGTTCATCCCTTATGGAGTCGGTGTCGCACTGCTTCTGAGGGTAGCCGGTTGATGGACCTGCCAGCGCTGCTCTGGCGTCAGATGAGCGGATTTCCATAGAAGCCGCCTCAACTTGGCGGCGGGGGGTCTTCGCGTTCGGCCATCTGTTCCAAGAGCTTCCTTGACGCAGCCAGGACGCGGCGTACGTGGGGAGTTGAGTTCGCCGACCATATCGATGGCGAAGGCGCCGGACAGGGCGCCACACGTCTTGGCGGGGCGCTCTGAGGGCGTTGGCGATGTCATCGAAGATCGCTTCCATCGGTCGAGTCTCGAACGCCGAACCTGTGAATCCCCTGTTTGTTCCGTCAAAGTCTAACGATCAGGGAAGCGCCATTGAAAGCACGTGCAGTAACGGTTGATTCAACCATTGCTGGTAAATTGTGAAATGTGGGTGGCGGCTCCGACAGTTCGGGGTGGAACTCAATGCCGAAGCCGCCTGCGCAGCCAAGGTTGGGGTTTGACCGCGCCGTCCTATAATGGGACAGCGCGGTCAACGATTCGTTAAAACGTTCTGGAACTAATTAAGCACGCGCTAATTGACTCGCGGTCTCGGGAGTCAGTGCATGCGTGAAGTTCATTCCTCCGATGGTGCCGATTTTGGCGGGACAGGCCTCCCGAGGGCATTGCACAGCGTCACGTACCGGCCGCCGCCTTCGTCTTCCCTCTTCTTAGAGATCCGCCATTCGTTGGGCGAGTGGGTTGTTCGCATCATAGGGAGGAACGGTGAAACGTATTCCCGAGCATTCGAATATGAAGCAGATGCCGTCGCTTTCGCTGGCGATCAGTCTTCTCGTCTAGGATTGGAAGCTCCCCCGAAGCGAGCAACTTGACGAAATCAGCGAGAGACGCGCTGAAGCAGAGCGACTATCTGTTTCGCGGTCTCGTCGGTCCCGATCACTGGCGACTGTCGTGCGTCATCTTTCTGTATGATCGATGACGCCTGTTCGGGGGTGGTATCATCCTCCAGGTCGAACTCACGGACTCCGATGGGGGTTCTTGCCTTACATCTCACACATGGATTTTTGGTGCGAAGCCAATTCATAGTGATTGGGCCGACGTGCGGCCTGATTGAAGGTCAAAAGCTACTTCGGCGGCTGCGAACAGCCTAGTCTATGACCTCGCCACCGAACAGCCGGAACCTAAGCGCTTAATGGAGCTTAAGGCTCCATGAGTACACGCGGTATCAATTTCCTCGATCGCTGGGATCGGCAACAATCTCCCCGAAACGGCGAAGGCCGACACGGTTTCGATAAGTGAGTACACACACAAATTGTACGCCGACGCTAAGGCGCTCGGGATCAGGCGCGAAGAGATCGACGAAGAAGTTGACAGCCTATATCGGACGCTGGTCGATGCGCCTTCGGAACTTACCCCCCCTATAAATTAGCAGGGGAGGCACGGCATTCTTCAAGCCGTCGCTCTTATCCTTTCCCGATAGCTTCACCGGACATCGCGCTGGCCGACACCTTCTTGCGCAATGCCGCAGTGTGCCTCGATGGCGCTGACCGGGCGGCGGATCTGGGCAGGCGCAATGCGGCCCTTCACGCCATCGCCATCGCCATTGAATTGCTCCTGAAGTCGCATCTTCTCAGAACAGCGACCGACGATCGCTGGAATCGCCGCCATATCGGGCACGATCTCGGCAAGGCCGCTCGTTACGCCGAGAGAGCTGGATTGGGCCTGCCACCGCAACTGCACAGCGTCATCGCCCAGCTTCATCCTCATTTTCAGCGTGGCGGCTTCCAACGGGACCCAGCGCGTTCATGGCCGTCCGGTTTATCGCTCGACGCCCGCCACATCGCGCGGCGGCTTGCTCAGACTCTCATGGAACATAAGCGTCGCGCTAACGACGCCGCTGCTCCTGACTTGAAGATGACCCCACCCCCGCGATCCATTGCGCTGATCCTTGGTCCAGCCGACGGCCTGACGCCATCAACCCGCAAGGGGTCGGACTACGCGAAGCGTGCCGCCGCTCCGGCTTCGCCTTCGCGGTGATTGCGGCCATCCGCCGAACACATCGGGCGCCTGTCAGCGGGGGAGGGTCCTCCGCTTCAAACAGGAGCCGGATCGATGTCCCTCGCCGACGCGCATGCCTTCGCCTTCAGCCTCGCCGCCACCCTCATGGTCGCCATCGTCATCTTTCGTGCCGGCGACGGCACTCTCTCGGTCGTGCCGGCGAACGAGTATGACGGCGACGACACCGCCATCATCGGCGAAATCGACCGTTCGCCCCAGGACGGGGCTAACATTGCCGCTGGCGAAACAGAGCTTTGGCATCTCGCCGGTGCTTTTCGTTGCTATGCTCTGCGCGGCGTTGCGGTGGTGGTGGAAGGCGCAATCGCCAGAGCTATTCTCGGAGACACCACCATGATCATCCTCGGCATGTTCGTTTGTATCGCGGCCATCGGCATCCTGTGCTGGTTGCTCTTCACGCTTGCTATCTTCGCCCTTCCGTTGTTCGCAGGGGTCAGCGCAGGTACGTGGGCATTCAACACCGGCGCCGGCTGGCTTGGCGCGATCCTCGTCGGCATCCTGGCAGCCGGGTTGACGCTCGGCGTCGGCCAAATCCTCCTCGGCGTTATCAGCTCCATGTGGGCGAAGCTGGCGATCACGCTTGTCTTCGTCGCGCCTGCGATGGTTGCCGGCTACCATGCCACCCATGGCATCGCGAAGCACATGATGCCTTCGGAAACCTGGCAGGTCGTCTTCTCCGTCATTGGCGCGACCGCCGTCGGCGTCACGGCATATCTGCGGGTCGCGGGCATGACGTCAGCCGACCAATCCGGCAGGGACGTGGTTCGAGCCTAGACCCCCGCGGGCGGCGCAGGTGGACCAGACCGACGAAGGCCTAGCCTCCTCATTATCGGTGGTTGGAGCAATCGGGTTCCATGCCAGGATCGAGCAACGGCCACGTGCCGGCGCGGCCCCGTCTGGGACTTGGACTTTCTTTGGTCGATGCCCATGGCAGACCGACAAGTCGGTAGCAGGACGGCAGCGCGCGCGGTGGCGGCGGCGTTGCAGGTGCGCGGAATCTGTGCCTGGAATGCGTGGGCGATGCCGGTGAAGCCTGTAGCGATCTGCCGGAGGCGCGTTGCACGCCAACGTCTCCGTTCCCAATCTGTCCCAAGAGCGCTCCAAACGGCCTCTTCAATGGGCTGATCTGGCCGAACGACGGCTGAAGCCTCGACCGCCTAGGCCGCAACGGCGCATCTCGACTTTCTTCCCCTGCCGGCTCCCACCCCATGCCGCAAGCGCATGGGGACCCCGAGCGCCGCCATTCCTCGCGAGACAAGAAAGTCGTTCCTGCGCCGTCCTCCGCGTTGCTCCGGTCGCAAGCGATGCGTCGTCGGTCGCCTTCGGCCACCCGATCGCCATCGAGGCCGCATGGTGCGGGCTCGGGAACAGAAAACGGAGACTTACAATGGCTACCATCGGCACCTTCAAGAAGACCGCCTCGAACGAATTCACCGGGGACATCGTCACCCTCAGCGTCCAAGCCAAGAACGTGCGCATCGTCCCAGACACACGCGCCACCGGCGAGAACGCTCCCAGCCACCGGGTGCTGGTCGGCCGCGCCGAGATCGGCGCCGCCTGGTCGAAGACCTCCAACGAAGGCCGCGATTACCTGGGTCTCAAGCTCGACGATCCGAGCTTCAACGCCCCGATCTACGCCAACCTCTTCGACGACGAGGAAGGGGAGGGTTTCTCGCTCATCTGGTCCCGCCCGAACGCGCGGCGGGGTGACTAAGGACCCGCGCAGGCCCCGGCCGGAAGGCCGGGGCCTTCTTCCGCGGACGTCCGGTTCGATTCACTCAAGCCGAGAGCGATGCCGAAACCGCATCGCCTGATGCTTATCAACCGTCCTCCATCGGCGCTGTTGTTTCTATAAAATGCAGGCTTTCACTGTGAAGACGAGGCAAGCGATGATCGAGCCGTTTGACGAAACCGCGCCGACCAGTGACGAACTCACCGAATACGATCGGGAACACGTCAAGCTCTATGTGCGCCTGCTTGACGCCGCCGACGACGGCGCGGACTGGCGCGAGGTGGTCGAAATCCTCTTCGGCATTGATCTGACGAAGGAGCCACAACGCGCCCGGCGCATCCACGACAGCCATCTGGCGCGAGCGCGCTGGATGGCGCGTGCAGGCTACCGTCATCTCTTGCGTCGACCCGGCAACTAGCACCACAGCGCCTGTGGTTCGCGGGTGATGCCGAAGTGGCATCACCCGATGCCCGGCAAGGGTCTTCCGCCAATCGCTACAACCCGGAATCGTTTGGAGGCGGGGTCTACGCGTTGTTTGCGAGGAGCTCTTGGATGAGGCCGGATACGTCGCATTGGCGAGACAATGCCAGCTATGATTATTTTGATACATTACCTATCGAAGGGCTCGCCTGGGAGTGTCTGCGGCGTCACCAACCCTATCAACGGCACTACCAAGCGCTCCTTACCACAAGATCCGAAAAAGCACCCTTCCACCCTGAGGCACAGCGGCAGTGGGGGTTGCGATTTCCCGGCCACGCCGGATTTGTCCGCCTTGGCGCAAGACGTTCTGTGGTCGCCTGACGTCGATCCAGCTGTGGTTTCTCTCGTGCCGGCGCCGGAATTCCTGTCGTCCTTGCGATCGGCGCCGTTGACCGGCCTGGGCGTGGTCCACGACAGCCCGGAAGGACGCCACACTGTCCATAGTGCAGGTGTCGTCACCCAACTTCTCCTTCTGCCCGGCAGTGACCCGCACGGTCACCTGGCGGCGCTGATCCCCTTGGACGCAGAAACATTGGGACGGATCGAAGCACTCACCCGTTTCTGGCGTTCGTTGCAGGGGCGCCCCAAACCTTCGGACACGCGGATGACCCCGCAGCAGCGCCGCCGCTTTCGTCTGATGATGCAGGCCGCTGACGGCCATTCGAATGGCGCGAGCTACCGCGACATTGCCGTCGCCCTTTACGGGTCTAAGCGCGTCGCTGCCGATCCCTGGAAAACTTCCGCACTGCGCGACGCGGTGATCGGCCTGGTCGAAGGTGCCACCGCCATGATCGGCGGTGGCTATTTGCAAATCCTGCGTCATCGCCGCCGATCCTAGCGGGTCTGGCCGCGCAAAAGGGGTGGAGTTTTAGCCCCCCTCAACTTCCCCATCCCTGACGAAGCTTACTCTCCGCCACCGTGGTCTCCGCCCACCGCTGAACGCCAGCGGCTGCCCAAGACCCCACGGAGGTTCGACCCATGCGACCCGATATCGCCGTTTTGCCGCCGCGCTTCCTGCGCACCAAGGAGGCCGCGGATTTCCTCAGCCTGTCCGCCCGCACGCTCGAAAAGCACCGGACCTATGGCACTGGTCCTTCCTACCGCAAGCTCGGCGGCCGTGTCGTCTATGCCGTCGACGATCTTCAGGCGTGGGCCGAACGCGGCGCTGTCACGTCTACATCCGATCCGCGGGGGTCGGTCCTGCCGGCCAAGCGTCACACGCCGACGCCGCCGACGCACGGCGGACGATACGCACGCTGACCGCGCGCGGATTTCCAATGGTGGCTCGAAACCAATCCCTTTCGGAGCGCGGGCAGCTCGACCTGTTCCGGGCGCTGCCTGGCGACTTCGCCCCACGAGACGCGCAGGATCTCATGGCCTATCCGTTCTTCTCCCTTTCCAAGACGCATCGCATCACCCCGATCGATTTTGCGGCCGGCAACGTCACGATCCGGGTCGAAGCCGTGCCCGATCATGGCATGGCGACCATCTGGGACGCCGACATCCTGATCTGGGCCGCAAGCCAGATCGTCGAGGCGCGCGACGCGGGCCTTCGCACCTCGCGCCTGATGGCCGCCACACCCTATGAGATTCTCACCTTCGTCGGCCGCGGCAAGAGCCTGCGCGACTATCAGCGCCTGAAGGCGGGGCTTGACCGGCTGCAGTCGACCACCGTCTCGACGACGATTCGTCAGCCCGCCGAAGGCCGGCGTCACCGCTTCTCATGGATCAATGAGTGGCAGGAGCGCATCGATCGCCATGGCAAACCCGCGGGGATCGAGTTGATCGTCCCCGACTGGTTCTACCAGGCAGTCCTCGATGACGCGCTCGTGCTGACGATCGACCGCGCTTATTTCGACCTGACTGGCGGGCTGGAGCGCTGGCTCTATCGGCTGGTGCGCAAGCACGGCGGACGCCAGCCCGACGGCTGGCGCTTCGACTTCCGTCACCTTCACCAGAAATCCGGCAGCCTGTCGCCCCACAAGCGCTTTGCCTTCGAGCTGCGCGACATCATCCGCCGCCAGCCGCTGCCCGGCTACACCCTTGCGCTGGAAGTGGAGATTGGCGGCCGGGTTCTGCTTGCCTTCGAGCGGATCGGCTCCTGTGGAAGGCCTGTGGACGGCCTCGTGCTATCGGGAACCGGACCTATCGTGCCATCGGGAACCGCAGGCTCGTGCTATCAGGAACCGAAACGGCGCCTAACCCTGGGAAAGCAAAGCCGAAATCGCGCCCTTAACTTAGACTCTAACCCAGATTCTAACTTTGAAGCGCGCGCGCAAGATGGGCAGAGGCTCGTACGGCGAGCCAGCCACGCACTCAGCGTAACCACCAACAACACCCCCAACACGTCGACGGTTTCTGGCGGTCGCATCACGGCAACCAGCGCTTCCGAAGGTCCGACTCCGCCGCTTGATCCGCGCTCGGGAGCCGCCCGATGAGCGCCGCACCCCTAAATCGAAAGAGCCGTGTCGGGAAGGCAACTTTGACGCTGCATCTCGCCGGTGAATTGGCCTGCAAGGGAAATCAGTTCGCGACCTTCGTCGTGCGCCCCACCACCGACATGACGACTCAGGAGCGCGCACGCATCGCCGCTTTCGAGAACGACGTCATCGTCGCCGAAACGCTGCGCGCGAGGCTCGCGCGCGAAATTCCCACCACATCAGGAGAACCGAAATGACTGGCATTGCGGCTCCCCGCACGCGCGGCGCATTCCCGGCCACGCACCACGCTGCCGATAATCTCGTCCATGTCGAACTGACCTGGGTCGAGAAGAGGATCGAGAACTGGATACGGTTCGGCACGCCCGCCCAGGAACAGATCGTCGATCGTCGCCGGCGGATCCTGTCCTATCGTCCCGGCGTGGTCTTCGCCTTCGTGCGATGGGCGGCGAACGACTTCGGAACGATCATCTCACGCATCGACATCGTGCGTGCGGTCGCGTCTGGCGAAGCCTATCAGACACTGCCCTTCGTGCGACCCGGCGGCGACATCCTGCTGAAGGTCGAGAGCTGGCCCAAGGTCGAACGCGTGCTGCAGGCGATTGACGCCATCCAGCGCCTCGGCATCGAGCCTGAGTTGGTGTCGCCTGATCATTGGCGGCACATCCACAACCGGATAACCGCCGGCAATGCGCCGCGCAGCTACACACTCGACCAACATCGTGCCTTCCTGCTGCGCAAGAGGACTGAGCCGTGACGCGCGCCGGGATCATCTTAGCCAGCGTTATCGCAACCATGGGCGTCGGTTATCCCGGCCTCACTTCGATGCCCGCGAAGCTCATCTGGAATGCGTCAGCCAGCGCACCGATCGGCTTCTACACGATCGACTTCGACGGACCCTTCGAGGTCGCCGATCTTGTGGCCGTCGACGCGCCCGAGCCGCTCGCGGCGTTCCTCGCCGATCGCGGCTATCTGCCGAGGGGCGTGCCACTCCTGAAGCGCATCCTTGGCGTATCGGGGCAACGGGTCTGTCGCTCGAACCTCACCATCACGGTCGATGGTATCGAGGCGGGGATGGCGTTGACGCGTGACCGGGCCGGTCGTGACCTGCCGGTCTGGCAGGGCTGCCGCCGCATCGCGAGCGGCGAAGTCTTCCTGATGAACCGGCATGTCCGCGACAGCTTCGACGGCCGCTACTTCGGCCTCCTCTCCACCAGACGGATCATCGGCCGCGCCGTTCCGCTGTGGACAGACGAGGACGGCAACGGCCGCTTCGAATGGCGCGCGCCAACGCGGTGAGCGCGCGACCAGCGGCGCGCGTCGTGGCGCCAGTCTTCATCACCGCACGACTCGAAAACAGGAGCCTGACATGCAACAGATCGGAGAATTCACGCGCCAGAAGACTGGCTATAGCGGGCGCATCCACACGCTCAGCCTCAACCTGGATATTGCCATTGTGGCGGCAGAGGCGAGCGAAACGGAGAATGCGCCTGACTACCGCATTCACGCCGCAAGCGAGGACGGCCCCGAGATCGGCGCCGGCTGGAAACGCTCCAGCGAAAAGGCCGGAGACTATGTCTCGATCCAGCTCGACGACCCGACCTTCGCGCAGCCGATACGCGCCAACCTCTTTCGCAATGGCGACGACAAGACGTCCTGGTCGCTGCACTGGGCGCGCCCGCGCGACCGTAGCGAGAAGGATTGAACGATGCGCGCTCGCCGTCCGTCGACGAGCCATCGCGGTGCGCCCGGGCCGCTTCGCGCTGCCTGGCGCATGGCTCTGCTCCTCCTTTGCGGCCTGTCCGTCGCGACCGTCATGCCGGCGGCAGTGGCGCAGGAAACACCTCTCACACGATCGTCGCAACGCGATCCGTTCGGCGCGCATATCGCAGAAGCCTCGCACCGCTTCGGCGTCCCGACCGCGTTGATACGCGCCATCATGCGCAAGGAGAGTGCGGGCGATATGCGTGCCGTCTCCAGCGCAGGCGCCCGCGGCTTGATGCAGATCATGCCCGGAACATGGGACTATCTGCGCGCCCGCTGGTCGCTTGGCCGCGATCCATTCGATCCCCGGGACAACATCCTGGCTGGAACGGCGTACCTGCGCGAACTGCACGATCGCTTCGGCTCTCCGGGATTTCTGGCCGCCTACAATGCGGGACCTGCACGCTACCAGGCCTACCTCACTGGGCGTCCGTTACCGGCCGAGACCCGCGCCTATGTCGCCGCATTTGCGCCCCTGATCGGTGAAAGCGAGGGTATGCGCCCTTTCGCCGTTACGTCTGTCGAGGCCATTCCCTGGAAGCGCGGCTCGCTGTTCGTCGGTCAGCCGGATCGCAAACAAGCTGTCGCTCGGGTGCCAACCGAGCGACCACCAAATGACGCGAGCTCTGCGCCCACCGTGCGCGATGTGTCCGCCATCGTGCCGCTGTCCGAAGGCCTCTTCGTGGCGCGAGCGGGCGAAGGGATACAGCCATGAGCGCACATGGGCGTCTTTGCGCAACCGCAAGCTCCAGCGCACCATGGCGTGGGTGGAGGCGGAAAATGTGCAGAACAACCGAAGGATGGCGAGATAAAAGGCCGCGAGGTGCGGCGTCGATCGGTTGTGCTGTTTCAAGAGGTTATGTGGCATTTCCGCGAGGTGCGAACAAGTGGCGCACCTCGCCGGAACACCGTTTCACCTGTGATTTCGGTGCCTTGAGACGATGTGCGGATCTTCACGATGACTGACGAGGATGGTTTCCGCATCCGGCCCGGCCGCATCCGCTCGCCCAGTGCCCAGCGCGCCAGGCCCTTCATCGCGCAGGCGCTTGCCGCCGCCCGGAAGGCCGGCGCCCGCATCTCTCGCTCCGGCCGGATCAGCCCGGGCAATCGCTCGACCTTCGGGCGTGGCCGCTCGGCGAGCGTGCGCGCCAATCGTCTCCTCACCGGCCGCTCGCGAGCCGTGATCATCAAGACACGGCTGGTGCGCCATCACGCGCGCGGCGCCCCGCTTGCCGCTCATCTCACCTATCTGCGCCGCGAGGGCGTCACCCGGGACGGGGAGAAGGCAAGGCTGTTCGGGCCGGAGGACGGGGAGGTGGATGGCGGTGCTTTTGCCGAGCGGTGCGGCGATGATCGGCACCACTTCCGTTTCATCGTCTCGCCGGAAGATGCCGTCGACATGGCGGACCTCAAATCCTTCGCCCGCGATCTGATGGGTCAGATGGAAAAGGACCTCGGCACGAAACTGGATTGGGCTGGCGTCGATCACTGGAACACCGACAATCCGCACCTTCACATCATCCTGCGCGGCCGCACTGATGACGGGCAGGATCTCGTGATCTCCCGCGATTACATCAAGGAGGGAATGCGCGCCCGCGCCGCCGACCTCGTTACCCAGGAGCTCGGCCCGCGCACCGATCTCGACATCCGCCGCAATCTGCAGCGTCAGGTCGAGGCCGAACGTTGGACCCAGCTTGACCGGCAGCTTGTTCGCGATTGCCGCGACACAGGCGTTGTCGATCTTGCGTCCCCGGCGAGCGCTCAGCCCGATGAGTATCACGTGCTGAAGGTCGGGCGGGCGCGCAAGCTCGAAACGCTTGGCCTTGCCGAACAGGTCGGCCCAGGCCAATGGAGGATCGACGAAAAGGCCGAGGCGACGCTGCGCGAGCTTGGCGAACGCGGTGACATCATCAAGCGGATGCACCGCGCCCTGACAGAACAGGGCATCGAGCGCGGGTCGGCGACCTATGTGCTCGCGGCGGAGCGCCTCGACACGCCAATCGTCGGTCGGCTGGTCGACCGTGGTCTCGATGACGAGTTGAAGGGCAGTGCCTACGCCGTGATCGATGGCACCGACGGCCGCACCCATCACATCAAGCTGTCCGATCTCGATGCCGCCGGCGACAGCGCTCCGGGTTCCATCGTTGAGCTGCGCAAGTTCCATGACGCGCAGGGACATGGGCGCGCAGCACTCGCTGTCCGTTCCGATCTCGATATTGAGCGGCAGGTTACCGCCGCCGGCGCTACCTGGCTCGATCGCCAGAACATCGCCCGCGAACCGACTGCGTTGTCGGAAGGCGGCTTCGGCGCCGAGGTGCGGCAGGCGATGCAGCTCCGTGCCGACCACCTCGTCCAACGGGGCCTCGGCGAGCGGCATGGCCAACGCACAACCTTCACCCGCAACCTGATAGACACGCTGCGTCGCTGCGAGTTGGAGGCGCTCGGCGAAAAGCTCTCGGCCGAAACCGGCCAGCCGTTCAACCGCGTTCGCAGTGGTGAGTTTGTGGCCGGTTCCTACCGGCAACGTTTCACGCTCGCCTCCGGCCGCTTCGCCATGATCGATGACGGCCTCGGTTTCCAACTGGTGCCTTGGACGCCGTCCCTGGAAAAACATCTTGGCAGCCACGTCTCTGGCGTCGCTCGCAATGACGACGGCATCGACTGGAGTTTTGGCCGCAAGCGAGGCCTCGGCATCTAGTCTCAATTTGAAGAAAGGACTGCAGCATGTCCGCCACCAAAATTCTCTGGGGCCAGATCCTCGCCGTCTTGATGATCGTACTGTTCACGACCTGGGGCGCGACGGAGTGGGTGGCCTGGCGCCTGGCATTCCAGCCCGAGCTGGGCAGGCCATGGTTCCGTGTCCTGGGCTTTCCGTTCTACCTTCCGCCGTCATTCTTCTGGTGGTGGTATGGCTTCGATGCCTACGCGCCGTCGATCTTCGTAGAGGGAGCCTTTATCGCGGCTTTCGGCGGTTTCGCCTGCGTCGCCGTCGCCATCGGCATGTCGGTCTGGCGGGCTCGAGAGGCCAAGAAGGTCGAGACCTACGGCTCCGCCCGCTGGGCCGACAAGCAGGAGGTCAAGGCAACGGGCCTTCTCGGCTCCGATGGGGTGGTGCTTGGGCGCTTTGACGGCGCCTATCTGCGCCACGATGGACCGGAGCATGTGCTGTGCTTTGCGCCCACACGTTCGGGCAAGGGTGTCGGCCTGGTCGTCCCGTCGCTGCTGACCTGGCCGAGCTCCGCCGTCGTTCACGATATCAAGGGCGAAAACTGGCAACTCACCGCGGGCTTCCGCGCCATGCATGGGCGGGTCCTGCTGTTCGATCCCACCAATCCCAAATCCTCATCCTACAACCCGCTGCTCGAGGTGCGTCGCGGCGAATGGGAAGTCCGCGACGTTCAAAACATCGCCGACATCCTGGTCGATCCCGAAGGCTCGCTCGAGAGGCGAAACCATTGGGAGAAGGCCAGCCATGCCCTGCTGGTCGGCGCGATCCTGCACGTCCTCTACGCCGAGCCGGTCAAGACGCTTGCCGGCGTCGCCGGATTCCTCTCCGATCCAAAGCGTCCGATCGAATCGACGTTGTCCGCGATGATGAAAACCGCGCATCTGGGGCAGGCTGGTCCGCACCCGGTCATCGCCAGCGCCGCGCGAGAGCTCTTGAACAAATCAGACAACGAACGCTCCGGCGTGCTGTCCACCGCCATGTCATTTCTTGGCCTCTATCGCGATCCTGTCGTGGCAGAGGTCACGCGCCGCTGCGACTGGCGCATCAGCGACCTTATCGACGACGAGCATCCGACGACACTCTACCTCGTCGTGCCGCCGTCCGACATCAATCGGACCAAGCCGCTCATTCGCCTGATCCTCAATCAGATCGGCCGCCGCTTGACTGAAGATCTGCAGGTCAGGGCGAAAGGGCACCGGCTGCTCCTGATGCTCGACGAGTTCCCGGCGCTTGGCCGCCTCGATTTTTTCGAATCGGCGCTCGCCTTCATGGCCGGCTACGGGCTGAAAAGCTTCCTGATCGCTCAATCCCTCAACCAGATCGAGAGGGCGTACGGCGCCAACAATTCGATCCTCGACAACTGTCATGTCCGGGTAAGCTTTGCCACCAATGACGAGCGCACCGCCAAGCGCGTGTCCGACGCGCTGGGAACAGCGACCGAGATGAGGGCCATGAGGAACTATGCCGGCCACCGGCTGTCTCCGTGGCTCGGTCATCTCATGGTCTCCCGCTCGGAGACGGCTCGCCCGCTGCTCACGCCGGGTGAAGTCATGCAGCTGCCGGCGACCGACGAGATCGTCATGGTCGCGGGTGCGCCGCCGATCCGCGCCAAAAAGGCGCGCTATCATGAGGATGCTCGCTTCCGGGAACGTATCCTGCCGCCGCCGCTGCTGAGGGCGGCGGCGGAGGAGGGGAGGCCGGACGACTGGACGAACCTGCCTCTGCCTTCTCGTCCGCAGATTGCTGAAGCCATGTCGGCGCCGTTGGCCACGGATGACGACACAACTGATTCCGAGCGTCGTCGGCAACCCGAGCTCAGTCGCGTCGAGCAGGTCGTGAAGCCTTCGACCGAGAACGAATTCGAGATCGATCACCTGGATGACGTGGAGGACGAGGTTGCCCGCAACCGTCGACTGACGCGCCTGATGCAGGGCGTTGCGCGGCAGGCGTCGCTCGACCCCGGCGACGGCGTGGATATGTGAGGCTCCCATGGTAAAGCCACCTCGCAAGCAACGCCTGTCCGTCTATCTCGATCCGAAGGTCATGAGCAGGCTGGCCGAACATGCGGCGCGCCGTGATTTTTCACGGTCGCTCGTCGCGGAGGCGGCAATCGAGTCGTTCCTCTCACCCGATGCCGCCGAGCGGCAGGAGGCGGCGATCACCAAGCGGCTTGACCAGCTGGACCGCCGTATGACGCGCCAGGAGCGCGATGTCGCGATTGCCGTGGAGACGCTCGCTGTTTTCGTCCGCTTCTGGCTGGCGACAACGCCGGCTTTGCCCGAGCCCGCGGCACAGGCAGCCCACTCCAAGGCTGGCGAGCGCTATGATGCCTTCGTCACCGCGCTCGGCCGGCGCCTGGCGAGAGGTCCAAAGCTTCGGCAGGAGATCTCCGAGGACATCGATGGCGGTCTGGACACACACCAGCCCGGCACGCCCGCGCGCTGAACGGACTGGCGGACCGAGATTTTGCAAGCATCGATATGTCAAGCATATCAAAGTATTGTAACGATATGTTGTCATGGAACTCGCGTTGCCAACCTGTCGGGGGGTTTGGCAGACAAGAGCTAGACAGCCGCAGGGCAGGGTCGCTGATACGGGAACCATGTTGGGCGCGAAATCCGCAATTCAAGATCCGTGATTGCATGAGGGACCACGCCTTTATGAGCTTCTAGAAAAAGCAGCCGTCTGAGCCGAACCAGTTATCTCAGTGGCTAGGCGGTGTCAGGATCTTTTCGTTGAAAATTATAGTCTGTATGCTATAAGGCAAAGGGCGAATGAAAAACCAAAAGCTCACGGTATGGATGGGATCGTCGAAGGATGACCTGCGCGAGTTTCCGGTCGATGTTCGCCGGTTGATGGGTGTCGCAATCAACGACGCCCAGAATGGTGAGGAGCACCCGGCTGTCAAAGCCCTGAAAGGGTTTGGGGGCCGCAGCATCCTCGAGGTGGTCGACGACTTCGACGGAGATACCTACCGCGCCGTCTACACCGTCCGCTTCGCTGGCGTGATCTACGTCCTTCATTGCTTCCAGAAGAAGTCGAAGAGGGGCAGGGAGACACCCAAGCATGAAATCGATCTCGTCACAGTACGATTGAAGGCGGCCGAGGCGCACTATCGTGAAAACTATGGGAAAGGAACAAAGTCATGACGGAAGACATCACCGCCGAAGTGAGCAGCGGCAACGTGTTTGCGGACCTCGGCTTTGACAATCCCGAAGAGGAATTGCTCAAGGCCAAGCTGGCCCGCGAGATCCGCGCCATTATCAAGCGCCGGCGCCTGACCCAGGCGAAGTCGGCTGAACTGCTCGGAATGAAACAGCCCGACGTCTCCGCGATCGCCACAGGGCGAACGGGTAAGTTTTCAATAGACAGGCTGGTTCGCTGTCTGGACCGGCTCGACTACAAGGTCGACGTGGTGGTTCGCCACAAGCCTCGACGGTCAACTCGTGCTGAAGCCGCGTGATCTGACGGCTTTACCGACGAGCGCACAATTGACGGCGAGCGCCGCCCTTGCCTGAAGATCGCCGGCCTTGATCACAGGTCGGCACCGCCAATCTCCTGTATTTGCACGCTACGCCACTACGCCTCGATATAGGTGTTGAAACCACTCGAGATGCGGCTCTCTTAATCATCCCCGTCCAGGGGCCGTCCATGTTCCCCCGGATCGAAACGGGGACAGGATGGCAGCTTCGCCTCACAATTCAGAAGGTCTGGCGCGCGGCGCACGCATGCTGCGCACAGCGCTCGGACCTGCGATCGCGCGCTATCTCGACGACGCCGGCATCGTCGAAGTGATGCTTAATCCCGATGGACGTTTGTGGATCGACCGCCTGTCCGAGGGGTTGTCCGACACAGGAGAGCGTTTGTCAGCAGCGGACGGCGAGCGCATCGTTCGCCTCGTCGCTCATCATGTCGGTGCCGAAGTCCATGCCGGCGCCCCACGTGTCTCGGCCGAGCTGCCCGAGACGGGGGAGCGGTTCGAAGGGCTTCTTCCTCCCGTCGTCGCGGCGCCCGCCTTCGCGATCCGCAAGCCCGCCGTCGCCATCTTCACCCTCGAAGATTATGTCGCGACCGGAATCATGTCGGCGCAGCAGGTGGACGCGCTGCGCCAGGGCGTTGCCAACCGCGCGAACATCCTCATTGCAGGCGGCACCTCCACGGGCAAGACCACGCTGATCAACGCGCTGTTGGCCGAGGTGGCCAAGACCGTCGATCGCGTCGTGATCATCGAGGATACGCGGGAACTGCAATGCGCAGCGCCGAATCTCGTGGCGATGCGAACGAAAGACGGTGTCGCGTCGCTCTCCGATCTTGTTCGCTCATCGCTGCGCCTGCGCCCCGACCGCATTCCAGTCGGAGAGGTGCGCGGGGCCGAGGCGCTCGAACTGCTCAAGGCCTGGGGCACCGGCCACCCCGGCGGCCTTGGCACGATCCACGCCGGCAGCGCCATAGGTGCGCTCCGAAGGATGGAGCAGCTGATCCAGGAAGCCGTGGTCACGGTTCCACGCGCGCTGATCGCCGAGACGATCGACCTGGTTGCCGTCCTTTCCGGCCGCGGCTCAGCCCGCCGACTGTCCGAACTCGCCCGTGTCGATGGCCTGAGCCCGGACGGCGATTACCGGGTCGCGCCAGCCGTCCTCGAGGGCGACGACAGCCCGACCTTGCTCATCCAAAGCCCTGAAGGAGAAATTCCATGATCCAACGCCTGCGCCTCGCGCGCCATCGTCTCGCCATGACCGTCTCCGGTGCCACGCTCATCCTGGTGATGGCCGCGCCCGCTTATGCCTCCGGCTCGTCAATGCCGTGGGAACAGCCGCTGCAACAGATCCTCCAATCGATCGAAGGTCCGGTCGCCAAGATCATGGCGGTGATCATTATCATCGTAACCGGCCTGACGCTCGCCTTCGGCGACACGTCTGGCGGCTTCCGCCGGCTCATCCAGATCGTGTTCGGCCTGTCCATCGCTTTCGCGGCGTCGAGCTTCTTCCTGTCGTTCTTCTCGTTCGGCGGCGGAGCGCTGGTCTGATGGCGGGCGCTGTCGAACAGGGCGGCCCAATGCCGGATTATACAGTGCCCGGCTATACGGTCCTTGTACACCGCGCGCTGACGGAGCCGATCCTGCTCGGTGGCGCCCCGCGCGCCATTGCGATCATGAACGGGACGCTCGCGGGCGCCGTGGGGCTGGGGCTGCGTCTGTGGCTCGTCGGCATCGCCATCTGGGCGATCGGCCATGTTGCCGCAGTCTGGGCGGCCAAGCGCGATCCGCTTTTCGCCGACGTCGTTCGCCGGCACCTGCGCATACCCGCGCATCTCACGGTCTAAGCGAGGTCGCACCTATGATGAACCTTGCCGAATATCGCAACCGCAGCAGCCGGCTCGCCGACTTCCTGCCCTGGGCGGCATTGGTCGGCGCTGGAATCGTCCTCAACAAGGACGGCAGCTTCCAGCGCACCGCGCGTTTTCGCGGTCCCGATCTCGACAGCGCCGTGCCGGCCGAACTGGTCGCCGTCGCCGGCCGGCTCAACAATGCCTTCCGCCGCCTCGGCTCCGGCTGGGCGATCTTCGTCGAGGCACAGCGCCATGCCTCGACGCGCTATCCCGACAGCAGCTTTCCGGATGCGGCCTCGACGCTGGTCGATGCGGAGCGCAAGGCGGGCTTCGAGGAGGCCGGCGCGCATTTCGAGTCCAGCTACTTCCTGACGCTCACCTATCTTGCGCCCGCCGAAGACACCGCCCGCGCGGAAAGCTGGCTCTACGAAGGGCGGGAGAAGAAGGGCCTCGACCCCAATGAGGTGCTGACCGGGTTCACTGACCGCAGCGACCGCGTCCTGCGCCTAGTCGAAGCCTTCATGCCGGAGTGCCGCTGGCTCGATGACGCCGAGACGCTGACCTATCTGCATGGCTGCGTCTCGACCAATCGCCACCGTGTCCGCGTTCCCGAAACGCCGATGTATCTCGATGTCCTGCTGGCCGACCAGCCGCTGACCGGCGGGCTTGAGCCGCGGCTTGGCGCGTTGCATCTGCGCATTCTCACGGTCACGGGGTTCCCGACCGCGACCACGCCGGGTCTGCTCGACGAGCTGAACCGGCTGGCCTTCCCGTATCGCTGGTCGACACGCGCGATCCTGCTCGACAAGACTGATGCGACCCGGCTGCTGACAAAGATCCGGCGTCAATGGTTCGCCAAGCGCAAATCGGTCGCCGCGATCCTCAAGGAGGTGATGACCAACGAGGCGTCCGTCCTCGTGGACACCGACGCCGCAAACAAGGCCGCTGATGCCGACATGGCGCTCCAGGAGCTCGGCGCCGACTATGCGGGCATGGCTTATGTCACCGCGACGGTGACTGTTTGGGACGATGATCCTGGCATCGCCGACGAGAAACTGCGCCGGGTCGAAAAGGTCATCCAGGGCCGCGATTTCACGGCAATTATCGAAACCATCAACGCCGTCGACGCCTGGCTCGGCAGCCTGCCGGGTCACGTTTACGCCAACGTCCGTCAACCTCCCATCTCCACCCTCAATCTCGCCCACATCATTCCGCTTTCCGCGGTGTGGGCGGGCGAGGTGCGGGACGAGCATCTTGCAGCGCCCCCTCTGCTTTTCGGCAAGACCGAAGGCTCGACCCCGTTCCGGCTTTCGCTTCATGTCGGCGACGTCGGCCACACGCTGATCGTCGGCCCGACAGGCGCGGGCAAGTCCGTGCTCTTGGCGCTGATGGCGCTGCAGTTCCGCCGCTATGCGGGGTCACAGGTATTTGCCTTCGATTTCGGCGGCTCGATCCGCGCGGCGGCACTCGCCATGGGCGGCGACTGGCATGATCTCGGCGGCGATCTCAGCGATGGAGCGTCCGATAGCGTCAGTCTTCAGCCGTTCGCGCGCATTCACGATGTCCCCGAGCGCGCCTGGGCCGCCGACTGGATCGTGGCGATCCTGACGCGTGAGAATGTGACGATCACGCCTGAGATCAAGGAGCATATCTGGACGGCGTTGAGTTCTCTGGCGTCCGCGCCTGTCGAGGAGCGCACCATCACCGGCCTGGTCGTGCTGCTGCAATCAAACGATCTCAAGCAGGCATTACGTCCCTATTGCGTAGGAGGTCCCTATGGCCGCCTGCTCGATGCCGAGCACGAGCATATCGGATCGGCGTCGGTCCAGGCATTCGAAACCGAGGGGCTGATCGGAACAGGTGCCGCGCCCGCCGTCCTGTCCTATCTCTTCCATCGCATCGAGGACCGGCTCGATGGCTCGCCAACCCTTCTCATCATCGACGAAGGCTGGCTTGTGCTGGACGATGAGGGTTTTGCCGGCCAGCTCCGCGAATGGCTAAAGACGCTGCGCAAGAAGAACGCCAGCGTCATCTTCGCCACGCAGTCGCTCAGCGACATTGACGGCTCGGCAATCGCGCCCGCGATCATCGAGAGCTGCCAGACCCGGCTTCTCCTGCCGAACGAGCGCGCCATCGAGCCGCAGATCACGGCGATCTATCGTCGATTCGGCCTCAACGATCGGCAGATCGAGATCATCGCGCGGGCGATGCCAAAGCGCGACTATTACTGCCAGTCCCGACGCGGCAACCGGCTGTTCGAGCTCGGTCTGTCGGATGTGGCACTCGCGCTCTGCGCTGTATCCGCGAAGACCGACCAGGCCGCGATCGCCAGCATCGTCGCCGAGCATGGCCGCGACGGGTTCCTCGCTGCCTGGCTCACCCACCGTGGCGTCGGCTGGGCCGCTGAACTCGTTCCCGCCCTAACCAGCCCCGCCCTCACCAACAAGGAGAAGTCCCCATGAAACAACGCCGTTCCCTTGGCATGCGGTTCGCCGCCGCACTGCTTGTCGCTCCTGCCGCGCTCTCGCCTTTCCTGACGACACCGGCACAGGCCTTGATCGTTTTCGATCCCTCGAACTATTCGCAAAACGTCCTGACGGCAGCGCGCTCGCTCGAACAGATCACCAACCAGATCACCTCGCTCCAGAACCAGGCGCAGATGCTCATCAACCAGGCGCGCAATCTCGCAAGCCTGCCGTTCTCCTCGCTGGAACAGCTTCAGCAGTCCGTGCAGCGTACGCAGCAACTGCTCAGTCAGGCGCAGAACGTTGCCTATGACGTGCGGCAGATCGATCAGGCCTTCCAGCAGAAATACGGCAACGTCTCGCTATCGGCTTCGGATCAGCAACTCGTCGCCGACGCGCGCTCGCGCTGGGGCAACACGGTTGGTGGCCTTCAGGACGCTATGCGTGTGCAGGCGGGCGTCGTCGGCAACATTGACACCAATCGCAGTGAGATGTCGGCACTGGTCGGCCAAAGCCAGGGTGCGACGGGCGCGCTTCAGGCAACACAGGCCGGCAACCAGCTCCTCGGGCTTCAGGCGCAGCAGCTTGCCGATCTCACCGCTGTCGTCGCCGCGAATGGTCGGGCGCAAGCGTTGCAATCGGCCGAGCAGGCCACCGCCGCCGACCAGGGCCGGGAGCAGCGCCGCCGCTTCCTGACGCAGGGCTCGGGCTACCAACCCGGCAGTGCGCAGATGTTCTATGGCAAGAACTGAGGCCGGAGCGATGGATGGCAAGATCCTCGCTCGTGTCAGTGCGGTCGTCTTCATCGCGGTCGCTTTGACAGTGACCGCGATCGAGATGAGCAGCAAGGACGATGAGCCTGACGCCCTTGGGACACGGGACCGTTCCACCGCGTCACAAGACCTGCTCGCGTTCGAATTGCGCCGCTGTTCCGGGATCGGCGAGGCCGGTCCTCGCGATCCCGGTTGTCTGAAAGCCTGGGCAGAGAGCCGGCGCCGGTTTCTCCGTCAACGTGACTCGGCAACCGCGCCTGCGCCGGTAGCGCCGACAACGCTGTTTCCGAATGTGCCCGCGTCAGGCGACCGGCAAGAAGGGGAGGGGACGGATGTGACCGCTCCCGCGATGCAGGTCGAGCCGCCTCGGCCGGAGCCGCGCTGACATGGGTGGCATGGGCGTCATCGACCATTTCCTCGAAGTCTTCACACGCTACATCGACAGCGGCTTCGGCCTGCTCGGCGGCGAGGTGGGCTTCATCGCCACAACTCTGATCGTCATCGACGTGACGCTGGCGGCGCTCTTCTGGTCCTGGGGTGCCGACGAGGACATCATGGCGCGCCTCGTCAAGAAGACGCTCTTCGTCGGCGTCTTCGCCTACCTCATTTCCAACTGGAACAATCTCGCCCGCATCGTCTTCGAAAGCTTCGCCGGGCTTGGCCTGAAGGCCTCGGGTACGGGTTTTACCGTCAACGATCTCATGCGCCCGGGCAAGGTGGCGCAGACCGGGCTCGATGCCGGCCGGCCGTTGCTGGACTCGATCTCGAACATGATGGGCTATTTGTCCTTCTTCGAGAACTTCATCCAGATCGCCTGCATGTTCTTCGCCTGGGCGCTGGTGCTGCTGGCCTTCTTCATCCTGGCGATCCAGCTCTTCGTCACCCTGATCGAGTTCAAGCTGACGACGCTCGCCGGTTTCGTGCTGATACCCTTCGGTCTGTTCGGCAAATCCGCGTTCATGGCCGAGCGGGTGCTTGGCAACGTCATCTCGTCCGGCATCAAGGTGCTCGTGCTCGCCGTCATCATCGGCATCGGCTCAACCCTTTTCTCCGAGTTCACTTCCGGATTCGGCGGGACCACGCCGTCGATCGACGACGCCATGGCGATCGTGCTGGCCGCGCTGTCGCTGCTCGGCCTTGGCATATTTGGACCTGGTATCGCCAACGGTCTCGTCTCCGGCGGCCCGCAGCTCGGCGCGGGTGCGGCGGTCGGCACCGGGCTCGCCGCCGGCGGCATGGCAGCAGTGGGCACAGCGGCCGGCGGCGCCATCGTGTCCGGAGGCGTGGCTGTCAGCAGCGGTGCTGCAACGGCGGCCCGTGGCGGTGCCGCCACCGCGGGCAGGGCATCCACAGCCTACGGCCTCGGCGCGGCGGGACAGTCAGGCTTTTCCGGCGTCGCATCCGGGCTCGGCGGTGTCATCAGCGCCGGCGCGCAGGGCGCCATCTCACCGCTGAAGCGAGCGGCAAATAATGCGGCAGGCAGCATGAAGCAGAGCTTCCAGTCCGGCGCTCGCGCTGCCTTCCAGACGACAGGCGGATCCTCCACGGCTGGCACAATCGGCGCGAACGCGCCCGAAGCCAGCTCCGCTCCCGTTGCGTCCTCCGCCACTGAAAGTCAGCCTGCCTGGGCGAAGCGCATGAAGCGCTCGCAACAGATGTCCCATGGCGTCCAGGCCGCCGCCCACGCTGTCCGCAGTGGCGACAGCCATGGCGGCGGCTCCTCGATCAACCTCTCTGAAAGAGACTAAGCATGTTCAAACGACCGTCCACGCACTACGGCAGATCCGCACAACCCGAGACGCCCTACCAGCGTGCTGCGCAGGTCTGGGACGAGCGCATCGGTTCCGCTCGCGTGCAGGCGCGCAACTGGCGGTATATGGCTTTCGGTTGCCTGGCGCTCGCCGCGGGCTTCTCCGCAGCGCTCATCTGGCAATCCGCGAAAGGCTCGATCGTGCCTTGGGTGGTGCAGGTCGATCGTCTCGGCCAGGCGCAGGCCGTGGGACCCGCGATCGGCGACTATCAGCCGAGCGATCCGCAGATTGCCTTCTACCTGGCACACTTCATCGAACAGGTGAGGTCGATCCCCGCCGATCCGGTCATCGTGCGGCAGAACTGGCTGCGCGCCTACGACTTCGCGACGCAGGGCGGGGCGCTGGCTCTCAACGACTATGCGCGCGCCAATGACCCGTTCACCAAGGTCGGCAAGCAGCAGGTCGCCGTCGATGTGTCGTCGGTCATCCGCGCATCGCCGGTGAGCTTCCGCATCGCCTGGATCGAACGCCGCTATCAGGATGGATCACTCGCTTCCACGGAGCGCTGGTCGGCCATTCTCACCATTGTCATGCAGCCCCCGCGCGACGCCGACACGCTGAGGAAGAATCCGCTCGGCATCTACATCAACGCCATCAACTGGTCGAAGGAGCTTGGACAATGATGCCCGCACTCTGCAACACCGCCCCCCGGGGGTGTCCGGCTTTCCTCGTTCGCGCAATGCCGGCCTTACGCAAAATGGCCTTTCCAGCACTTCTGCTTTTGACCTCGGCGCTTGCGGGCTGTGCCACCAGGCAGAAGCCGCCGGAGATTTCCTATGACGATCCGGTCCCGGCCGTGCAGGCGGTCGATCCGCCCCCGCCCGTCAAGGTGGTGGAGCTGTCCAAGCCGCTGCCGCTTCCAGGCCAGTTGAAGCCGGTCGGCAAGGCCGCAAAGCCCGACCCGGAACCGACCGATCCGGCCGCGCGCGTGAACCTGGCCAATGCGGCCGCGCGCGTCCAGCCTGTCCGCAACGGCTTCATCAACTCGATGCAGGTCTATCCGTTCGTCGATGGCGCGCTCTATCAGGTTTATGCCTCGCCGGGGCAGATCACCGACATCGCGCTGCAGCCCGGCGAGCAGCTCGTCGGCTCCGGTCCCGTCGCCGCCGGCGACACCGTGCGCTGGATCATCGGCGATACCGAGAGCGGTACGGGCGGCGCCAAGCAGGTCCACATCCTCGTCAAGCCGACGCGCGCCGACCTTCTCACCAATCTCGTCATCAACACCGATCGGCGGACCTATCACATGGAACTGCGCTCGACGCCTTCGACCTATATGGCATCGGTTTCCTGGCAATATCCGCAGGACCAACTCATCGCTTTGCGGCGTCAGAACCAAGAGGCTGAAGCTGTGCAGCCGGTCTCGACGGGCATCGATCTTTCTCGCGTCAATTTCCGCTACGACGTGACTGGCGATCGCGCACCCTGGCGGCCGTTGCGCGCCTTCGACGATGGTAAGCAGGTGTTCATCGAATTCCCGCGGGGCATCGGCCAGGGCGAGATGCCGCCACTCTTCGTCGTCGGGCCGGACGGTGACACGTCCGAGCTGGTCAACTATCGCGTGCGCGGCAACTACATGATCGTCGACCGGCTGTTTGCCGCCGCCGAGTTGCGCTTCGGCGCCGGCAAGAACCAGCAGCGCATCCGCATCTCCCGCACCGATGGGGTGAAGAGCAGTCGATTTTCATGGATGCGTGGCCCTGGTGAGACCCCGCAAGCGACGTCCCTCCGAACAAACAGGGGAGGGTCGTCATCATGAGCGACAGATTGGATCCAGGGAAGGAAGAGGGCCGGGGGCCGGCGGATGACGCCCGGCCGGAGGCGTCGGTCGAGGATGACGCCCGGCCCCTGACAGGCGAGCCGGCCGCAGCCATGCGGCTGCGCGCCGAGCAACCGCGGGTGACGCGTCTGTCCCGCAAGGCGCTGGCCGCGTTGGGGCTCACCGCAAGCCTCGCTGTCGGCGGTGCGCTGATCTACGCGCTGCAGAACCGTCAACAAGGCCAGGGTCAGGAGCTGTACTCAACCGACAATCGCTCGACGCCCGATGGGCTCGCCGGCCTGCCAAAGGACTATGCAGGCGTCCCAAAGCTTGGCCCACCGCTTCCCGGCGATCTCGGCCGCCCGATCCTCGCCGCGCAGAATGGCGGCCCCGCGCTATCAACAGGTCCCGTTGGACTGGACCAGGAGGAGCAGCGCCGGGAGCAGGAACTGGAAGCGGCGAGGACGGCGCGCTTGTTCGCGTCCACGCAAACGCGGCCTGCAAGTGACACGACCGTCGCTCAAGTCACGACAGAAACCGTGCCACGGCCTGATCTCTCCAGCCTTGGGTTCGCGCCGCAGCCGGCCACGCCCTCGGCGCAGGACCGGCAGCGCGCGTTCCTTGATCAGCCGGCGGACAAGCGAACCGTCTCGCCTGATCGCGTCGCGGCGCCGGCGTCGAAAAACGTCCTGCAGGCGGGCGCTGTCATCGCGGCCGCCCTCATCACCGGCATTCGCTCCGACCTGCCGGGTCAGATTACCGCGCAGGTGACGGAGAATGTCTATGACAGCCCCACCGGACAAGTCCGTCTCATTCCGCAGGGGACGCGCCTCATCGGCCAGTATGACAATGGTGTCGGCTTCGGCCAGCGTCGCGTGTTGCTGGTCTGGACCAGACTGATTTTTCCGAACGGCCGCTCCATCATTCTGGAACGTCAGCCTGGCGCGGACGCGGAAGGCTATGCTGGGCTCGAGGACGGCGTTGACTATCACTGGGGCGAGCTCTTCAAGGCTGCAGCGCTCTCCACGGTTCTGAGCATCGGCGCGCAGGCAGGCTCATCGGGCCAGGAGAGCGACATCATGCGCGCTCTTCGTCAGGGTGCTTCCGACAGCATCAGCCAGACAGGCCAGCAGATCGTGCAGCGGCAGCTCAATATAGCGCCGACACTCGCCATCCGACCGGGATACCCGGTGCGCGTCATCGTCACGCGCGATCTCGTGCTTGAACCTTATGGAGGCTGAAATGGCCAAGCTGAAACTGGGGCCAATCGCTGACGACAAACCTGTCAAGGTCATGGTGGAGCTTCCCGCGGCATTGCACCGTGACCTGACCGCTTATGCCGAGATCCTCGGCCGCGAAGCGGGGCACCGGCCCGCCGATGCGCCGCGCCTCATCGTTGCGATGTTGGAGCGGTTCATTGCGACGGATCGGGGCTTTGCCAGGGCAAAGCGTTCGGAAAGTGCTGGCTAAGGGCCTGGGGACCGAAGTCGAACCGGTCAGTCGCGCCTCCCATTCATGGCGTGACTTCAGAAATCGCGCCGCGGCGAGCTCCTCCATTGACAGGTCCCGGGTCGTGCTGCTGTCGCCATGTTTCTTGCGGTCCCAACCAGCCGCAAGAGCGCGCGCTTTGGGTTCGATTCAAGCCACACTGCCTTGATCCAACTGATGCTGCTCTGCCCACGGATCGGTTTCCACACTGTGGCGTCGATGGCGACTGTCCTGGCAAAACCCTCGCCCGCCAGAGTGACGCCTTGACCGAGTTGCACCTTGAGGATGACCGTTGCTTCGCTGGCGCGACATATCTGGATAGCGGGGCCACCATTCGCAGCGATATGCTCCAGCAATTGCGGATCCCGGGAGGATTCGCCTGAAACCAGCAGACACGTATCTGCAAGATCTGCCCATCTGACCGCAGGCTTTTCTGCAAGCGGATGGTAGCAGGGCAGGAGAACGAACAAACGCTCGTGCGCAAATATCTCGCTACGGCACAGGGCGGCGTTCTCAAGCCCGTGCGTGAAGACGATGTCGAGGCGCCGGCGGCGTATAGCCGCCAGGCACTGTTCGAGTGGAACGTCTTCGATCTCGACGCACACGTCTGGATGTAAACGGCCAAAACGATCGATGAGACGTGTCACGAACGTGCGCCCCATCTGGGCGCATAATCCTATCCTGAGCGTTTTGACATCCTGGTGACCGCGACTACCTCCAGCCAGTGCATCCTGCAAGCCTTCATAATGGGCCCGGACAAGATCGACCCAGGCCCGGCCTGCCTCGGTCAGCCGAACGCCATGGACGTCGCGGTCAAACAACTGCATGTCGAGCAACTGCTCGAGAGCTACGATGTTGCGGCTGACACAGGATTCCCTCACTCTGAGAACTCTTGCAGCCTGCCTGAGGCTGCCATGGTCGACAGCTGCGAAGACATGGTCCAAACGGCGGAGCGTGTTGTCGACCTGTCCCAAGGCGCAGGAGCCTATTCCTGCGCGGCAGGGACGCTAACGGGCAGGGGCGGACACAAGCTCGTTTCGTAGACGTACTCGTGCGGAATGGCCGGAGTGGCCATCTGGGAGAGGTACCGGTTTAGGTTTTCCTCGCTATTGCTCGCCGCCAGGCTACAGAAATTTCCGCTGTTCCACGTCAGTGAGCAGTAGCTGAAATGCTGGCGTATGGCGTCGGCCATCTGTGCCAAAGTCACCTCATTGCCGAACATCGTATCCAGAACGAGGGTTTGCTTCTTCTCGATTTCATCTGGGGGAAAATAGCGCGCCTTGAACCCAAAATCCTTCTGGTATTCGCGACGCCTGTAGTCCGGCTCCTCGGTTGCCCGGAACTTTTCGACGAAGACGAAGATTCCGTCCTGCTTGAGGTGCTGGGTCACGAATTCGATCTGGCTTGCTCTGTTGGGCGAGTACATCTGAAAGGTCGTATCTTCGAGAATGATGTCGAACCCGTGGGCAAAATTTGCCAGTCGCGGATCTGAACGCAGGACGTCCTTTGTCAAATGATGAAAGGGGCCGACGAAGAAGTCAGCGTGCGGCGGTTCGCCATAAGCCATGAAGCAATTGTAATTCTCCGCGTTCGGGCTGCACGACAGTGTGCGTATCTGTCCCTCCGACAGTTCGGACAGTGTCCTCGCCATCGTGCCTTCCGCTGTTCCAAGGCTGTATAGCGAATGCGGACCACCACGATCCCGTGCGTATTTCAGCATTGCGTAGGCCGTCCGGCACTCCTCCTCCAATCTGTAGGGAATGCTGCCGTGATAATGCTGGTCAAAAAAGCCTTGTCGTGCCGCATGCAGGCTGACCAGGCCGCGCAGCAGTTCATCGCTCGGCAGAAGCCGGGCGTCGGCGACGGGCTTGCGGATTGGCATCCCGCTCTTGCCAGCGGCGGTCGCCGCGAAAAAGCCTGCCAGTCCGTTGATCCGTGGGCCGTGGTCGCACTCAGCCAGAAAGTCGTCGAGTCCACGCATCGCAGTATGCCTCCAGCACCGTTCCATTGGTGAGATGCCGATACGTCGATGGGGGAAATTCCACCAAGATAAGTGGGGTCTAATATTTCACCGGGCTCAAGTATTGGCTGAGCCAACTGGTAGGCCTGCCGGATACAGGCGGCTTTCACTCGTTTGCCATTTTTTCGCTAAAGTCACATCTTCTACCAATCCAGAGTTATTTGCGTGTTGTTCAGCAACCCATGGTTCGCCACATCATGCGCCGACTGGCCGCTCGCCAGTAAGGAGGCTGCGGATACGTGAATACTCTTGCGCTCGACCCGACCCAGAATCGCCGTTCCCGGCACCAGTCGCTTACACACAAATATGAGAATTGGGGGAGCGTGCGGGCGGACGTGGTCAAAAGAACCGGGCTTGAGCGCCAGGAAACAAGAATCCTGCAGCCAAACCATTTGTTCCTGATGAACCTGAAGGGCACGGCGTGCCGCGGAGAAGACATCGTGGATGGGCGCCGGATTGCCTTTTTGCCGCGCCGGGCCGGTTCATTAATCTTCATGCCCGCCGGCAGTGATTGGAATGGGTGGGACGAGGGGGACGCGACCGCTTCCTACCTCCTAGTCTCGATTGCAAAAGAGTTCGCCGACGATGTGTTTGCGGGAACGGCTCGCCATCGCCCGGCAGTGCTGCCGCCGTCGATCGGGTTTCGGGACGGCACTGTAGAGTTGGCGTTGCAGAGGATTGCCTTGGAGCTCAAGCAGCCTGACCCCATCAGCGCAACGATGGTGGAGTGCCACGCCACGCAATTGCTCGGCCAAATGTTGAGGTTGAACGGCTTCCATCAGGAGCCGGCAAAAGGCGGTTTGTCATCGTTCGATCTCAAGCGGGCGGTGGACATGATCGAGACGTTGTCGGACGGCAGACCTACGCTCGCCGATCTGGCGAAAGAAATTGGGGTTAGCCGGTTCCATTTCTGGAGGGCCTTCAAGCAGTCGACAGGCATGACGCCGCACGCATTCATTGCGCAGCGACGGCTGGAGCAGGCCGCGGACATGCTGCGATCGACCAGTCTGTCGGCGACGGAAATCGCGATGGAATGTGGTGTCGGCAGCTCGAGCCATTTCACGACCGCCTTTAAGCGGGCATTCGGCGCGGTCCCGACGGAGTTTCGTCGTAACTGCAGAATCTAGCCCCCCGCTTGTCGGTTCTCAGCAAGTATCGGAAAACCCCAACATCACAGTAAAGCAGGCTTGGCGGAAGACGGTATCCATCGGCGGTCAGCCGGATACGCCGCTCATGTCAAACCTGGTTCGAGTTCATCATGGCAAAGGACGGGCCGGCCGGTCCAGTCCCTGCCTCGGATTCCTGGCCAGCACGCTATCGGCGGCCGTTGCCCGAAACGGCTACTACATCGCATCCGCCTGGATTCTCGTCGAGCGAGGGTACGGAACCGCCGGCGTGGCGACGTTCCTTGCGATCGTCAGCGTTGTCGAATTCATCGCGAGCCCTCTGGCCGGTGTAGCGGCGGATCGATTTGACAGGCGATGCTTGAACGTTGCGGCAGACCTCAGCCGCTTCGTCGTTATGCTGGCTACCGCTTGCGCGCTTCTCGACATGGACGTGTTTGTGATTATCTGTCTGTCAGCGGCCCTCTTTTCGTTTTGCGACCGTGTCGCGCTTACAAGCTCTCAATCAATGATCCCCGTGATAGCTGACGGCCGCGATCTTGTAGCCTCGAATTCCGCCGTCTTCTTCGTCATGCAGGTCGGCAATCTCGGCGCAGCTTTGCTTGCAGGGCCTTTGCTGCATGATCGCTCCCCAGTCCTGCCATTCACCGTTATTGCTGCCTTCTTTTTGTTTTCATCGGGCTGCCTAGCCTTGATGCGGCTGCAACCGGTTTCGCGTGATGTCCGCTTCGCCAAAATCTCGGCAGCACAATTAGATCCAAGCCTGCGTCGTCTCATCGGCGTCTACGCGCTTCTCTACACAAGCGCGGTGCTTGTCAGCGTCATGGGATCTAGCTTCGTCTTCCAGGAGCAGAAGGGTACTGCCGCGGATTTCGGCTACCTTGAGGCTGCGTGGTCGGCGGGCTCACTGATCGGTGCGGTCTCTCTGTTCCGGATTGAAAGAGCGATGAGTACCCACGTGCGGCATCTCATGCTTTTGGGCTTAACGGCGCTGGTACTCATGGCGCTGGCATCTCTGCCCACGCCCTGGACAGTGATCCTTTTTGTCGCGCTCGGATTTCTATACAATCTTGGACGCGTCAGCGTTGAAGTCACATTGCAGTCGCATGTATCCATTTATCTTTTGGGCCGGGCCAAAGGCATTATGCATAGTGTGGCCGTGGTGCTCGGGTTACTCATCTTCGGCATCGCCGCCGCTGTCGGAGATCGAGCATTTCCTTCGACGATTTTCTTGAGCTTTGGCGTGGCGCTCCTCGTCAGTATTTTGTGTTTGAGCGTGGGTGTAATTCAGACACGAGAAAAAGGTGAAACGTGAGGTGGAAGAGCTAACAGCAGGCGTAGATGCGAAACAGGCAGTCCTGGGGTCGCTGACGGCACTCTACCCCTGGATGAGCCCATACCATTCCCGGCCGATCCGTGATTATGCGTTTCGCCTGTTTACGGCGCCGGCTTCGGTTCCCATGCCAGAAATCCGGCTCCGAGCCTTCACCAAACTACTCGACATCATCAGGAAGGCAGCGACACGAAACGGGTTGTCTGCCGATACCGCCTTGGAAATCTGCAGGGATTTCCAAAGGCGCCGCGTGTTGCAGACAGGCCCTCATTTGTTTCTCCTCCTGGAGCCGGAAGCCTATTATACGCATATCTTCAGCCTCCTTGGTCTCTCGGCGCATGGCTGTTCGACCTACGTTTCCTACGCCGTTTCGACGGTGAATCTCGTCGAAAAGCCACGCAAGGGACCAGGCTGGATCACCGTTGACGGCAAGCCGGTCAACGTCTTTGGCCTGAGCCGAAGCCGGATGATCGGATACAGCCTGCTAGCCGGGCCGGGACCTTACAGGTTCGAGTTGTTACCGAGGGAGCCAAATACTGGGGGAGACGCGCTCACGCTGCTTCGTAGCCTTCTGCCGAAAACGCAATTCGACCGGCCGGCGCATGCCATCAAGGCAGCCAATCTCATCCTTTGGCCAAGAATGTTCGGACACCGCTTTGCCTTCCTGCAGATCGACGACGAGGATATCGCCGACTTGGTGGCCGACCATCTGTCGGACGAAAATTCCTGGCTACGCATGAGACTGCTGGAAGACCCGAAGTTCGCCTCCAATATCCTTGCCGGCATCGATGGGCTCGCGTCCGGCCCCTGGAGTGGCTGGCTCGCGCGCGGTACCGACTTCTTCTGGCTCTACGAAAATGGCAAACGCCTTCCGCTGCGTCTGGTTGCCGGAGAGCTCATCGATCCCGCGACCGGTATGAAGGTGGCGTGCTTCACAGCCCCCGATATCCTTGAGCGGCTGGCAAATCGCAGCCTTGTCCCGAATCTCCTGCTGATGTTTCTGGTTTTGTCGATCCTGCCCGGCGTGCGCGCGCTTGGAGGCAGCTATCAGCCGATCTATTACCCCCTGATGCGCTATGTCGTCTCCCGGGCGCTTGAGGCCACAGGCGTGGATGAAGATCTTCAGCAGGCTCTCGCAAGCGACGACGTACCGGGTGCTTGGGGACATCGGGTAATTGAGTGTGATGATGATCCGCTCGAGCTATTCCTGAAGGGCAGGAACGGCGCGATGAGTGATCTCATCGGCCGTTTGGGCGACATTTCCTTCGCCGAGGCTTGTGGAAGCATGAAAGGCTTCGTGACAGACCCGTCGTGGAATGAACTTCACAGCCGACTGCGGCAGGGGTTGGTCACGCCGTCCGATGCGGAATGGGCCTTTTCCTGAAATGTCCTATGCACTTCCTATGTGTACGCCGGTTACGAATGGCAGCTTTGCGCCCCATGTCGGTCATTGAGCAAGCCATAGTTGCATCCGAAAGCGGACACTTCCGCCAACGGCCACCTTTGCGCTTACCGGCTATCCCAACGGAGCAACAGGCGGTTACGTTCGACGCCGCTCGGCGCCTCGGTAATCGACGCTCTTCAAAATTCAGCCTGGACCGGTGCCGTACTGACGAAGCCAGTAGCACTAACGCCTTCCCGCCCTGGGCCGCGTTCGCTATGTCTGGCCGCGCCGTCCGCCTTGGATCCACCTGATGTGCCCAGGACAGCTTGTATGACCACAAGCTAATATGCTACCTTGCACAATGCGCGGATTGCTGGCACTTGGAATGCTGGTTTTGGCGGCTACAACAGCAGCCGCAGGTGAGCAGTTGTTCGACTCCATCGCCGCCGGCGACAAGGGTGCCGTGGAGCAAGCCCTGGCAGGCGGTGCCGACGTCGACAGCCGGGCGCGCGACCAGGCAACGCTGCTCATCGCTGCAGCGCTCGATAACCAGCCGGAAATCGCCGACTTCTTGCTGGCCAAGGGTGCCGACATCATGGCGCGTAACTCGGGCGGCTTTACCCCGCTTCATGCGGCGGCCTTCTCGGGCAGCCTGCCGATCGCCAAGCTGCTGCTGGAAAAAGGCGCGGTGCTCGACGATGCCGCCAACAAGGCGGGTGCTACGCCGTTGCTGGTGGCCGGCGAGGAAAACCACATTGAACTGGCCGAGTTCCTCATTGCGAAAGGTGCCAATGTGAACCATGCCGAGGGGCATGGCTACATGCCGATAACGCGCGCATTCTGGAAGGGCAACACGGATATCATACGACTTTTCAAACGCCATGGTGCTACCTGCCAAGCCAAAATTCTTGGCGAGGCGAACGCGGCGAAGTGCGCCGAGATCCACGATTAACGGAGGATACAGATGAGCACGATGATCAAGCTACGACTGGTTCGGAGTTTGGGGACGGCTGCCCTGGTCGCGGTAGCTGTGGTCGCCGGCGCGGGATCGGCATGTGCCGACGATTCGGTAAACACCGGCTATTTTGGTGGTGTGGCGATCATGGGCTACGACACGGTCGCTTACTTCACTGACGGCAAGGCCGTGAAGGGCTCCGAAGAGTTCACTTATGAATGGCTGGGGACACCTTGGCATTTCGCCAGCAAGAAACACCAGGAAATGTTCATGAGCGAACCGGTCAAGTACGCTCCTCAATATGGCGGGTACTGCGCCGGCGAAGTCGTGGGCGGGGGGGTCACGGTCAATGTCGATCCTGAGGCATTCAAGATTATCGACGGCAAGCTCTACCTGATCTACGACGTCGACAATGCGGATGATTTCGCCGCGCATGCAGCTGAAAATATCCCGAAAGCCGATGCCAACTGGCCGAAGGTCGCGGCCAATTTGGAACTCGATCACTATCATTGAGACGCGCGTGTGCGTCTACCGAACCACGGTGAAGTGAAACACCTTGCTTGTATTGGCATAGGAGTAGCTTTTGCCGGCTGCGTCGTTACGTCTGTAGACGGGACCACAGTCGGGGCGACCGAACAGGTTCTCGCTCTGCTCGCACAACAGATCGCCATCGACGTAGACGGTCTCGGTGACTAGCCGCGTCGTAGAGCGGAAGGCCGCCTTGCCGTCGCTTCCGATCTGAAGGAAGGCTGGTTGGAGACCGGGTTCGATCTGGCCTTGCAGTGTATGGCCAATGACGAGGGACGCGATCTCGGCACCCTGTAACTGGTCCTGTTCGGCCGGGGTAAAGCCGAAGCGCCATTGGGGGAGGCCCGCCTGGCGCAGTGCGGCGACGAGTATCGCCAGATCCTGCGGATTCCGAAAATGTGCATGAGTCATCTCCCACCCAGCCAAAGAGTCCACGTAGCTGGACCCTGCTACGAGGCGGAGCCCCTCGGCGATTGCGGCTTTCGCATTCGGTAGGCGGCCGCCGCGGACATACGCCGCAGCGAGCGTAAACCGAAAGTTGCCAACCGTGGACGCATCGTCGCGTGTGTGCTCGAGAGTCTCGATCGCTTTCTCGACATTGCCCTGGAGCAGAAAAACCAGCCCAGCAGTTTCCCGGTTGATCGCTGAGAGGTCGGGGTCGAGCCTGAGCGCCGTCTCGACCGCAGTGGCTGCCTCGGCATGATTGCCGGCGTATAACTGAACATATCCAAGGGCTGCTTGCGCCTCTGCATCGCCCGGACCGATTGAAACAGCCTTCTTGGCAGAGGCAATCGCATCTTCGTAGCGGCGATTCACGACCTGCATGATCCCAAGAATTGCATAGGGCGACGAAAGGTCAGGGTCGAGTTCCAAAGCTCGGCTCGCCTTCTCATATGCTCTCTTTCGTGCTGGCGCGCTCTGGATGACGTCGTTGAAGGCCTCCCGCCAGATATAGATTGTGGTGCGCGCGTCGGCCGCGAAGGCTTCGGCAAAGGCGGGGTCAAGCTCCTCCGCCTTGTCGTAGAGCGTGAGCGCCTCCCGCAGGCCGGCCTGCAGGACGCTGCGTGACGCCGTCTCGGCTTGTAGATAGTAATCATAGGCCTCGAGATTGCTCGTCGGCGGCCGCGCCATGCGCTCGCTTTCCGCTGCCGAAGGTTGCATGCCAAGCGCCTTGGCGATCTCGCCGCTCATCTCGTGCTGGACGGCAAACACGCCGGCCATGCCACGGTCGAACCGGTTGGCCCACAGATTGTCGCCCGTTGCCGTATCGATGAGCTGGGCATTGAGGCGGATCTGCTCGCCGGTGCGGCGGACGCTCCCCTCGACAACGAAGCGGACGCCAAGGTCGCGCGCGACGTCCGCCAGCGCTGCAGGCTTGTTCTTGTAGGCGAACACCGAGTTGCGCGCGATGACGTCCAGACCGGACAGCTTGGTGAGGTCGGTGATCAGATCCTCGGTGATGCCGTCAGCGAAATAGTCCTGGCCTGGATCGCCGCCGAGGTTTGCAAACGGCAGCACGGCAACCGATGGCCGCGATGGCACTGAGAACTTCTGCCATGCGAAAATGCCGGCAATCGCGGCGATCGCCAAGGCGGCGGCGCCTGCCAGGATGATGACGCGCGAGCTCGGCCGGTGTGGCGCGGCCGTGACCTTTCCCGATGCTGCGGGATCCAGCAGCAATCGATAGGCGCGAACCGGATCGGCGATGTTCTTGAG
>NZ_JAMYVS010000015.1:0-90465 GCF_040324255.1 Mesorhizobium sp. M0001 | reverse complement strand
ACCTACCCGGGGTGCGGGAGCTGGTCGCGATGGGACGGGCGATGGTCGATCTCTATTGCGCCTCGTTCCGGCAAGTGCCGAAGCGGATCGTACTCGACATTGATGACACCTTCGACGCTGTGCACGGAGGCCAACAGCTTCGCCTGTTCAATGCCCACCATGACAAGTACGGCTTCCAGCCGATCGTCGTGTTCGATGGTGCGGGACGGTTCGTCAGCGCGATCCTCCGACCGGCCAAGCGGCCGAGTGGGGCTGAGATCCGCCCCCACCTGCGCCGTCTGGTGCGGGCGATCCAGATCAACTGGCCGAACATTCGAATCCTGCTCCGCGGCGATAGCCATTATTGCAACCCGCAGGTCATGGACTGGTGCCGCGCCAACGACGTCGACTTCATCTTTGGCCTCGCGCCCACCACGACCCTGCGCAAGCATGTCGCGGATCTGGAGGCCAGCACGACCGCGCGCTTCGAAGCGTCGGCCAAGACAGGCAAGGTCCGCAGGTTCAAGAAGTTCGTTGACGGCGCCGCTAGTTGGAGCCGCGTCGAGCGCATCATCGCGCGGGTCGAGGTCGGCGCCCACGGTGGCGATATCCGCTTCGTCGTCACCAACGTTGCCGGTGGGAAGGCGAAGGCGCTCTACGAGGATGTCTACTGCCGGCGCGGCGCGGCCGAGAACCACATCAAGTCGTGGAAGGCGCATCTTGCCGCCGACCGCACATCCTGCACCAGAGCGACGGCCAACCAGTTCCGGCTATTCCTGCATGCCGGTGCTTACTGGTTGATGTGGGGCTTGCGGGCAGCGACGCCGAGGCTCTCGAGCTTTGCCGTCGCCCAATTCGACACGCTGCGATTGCGCCTCATCAAAATCGCTGCGCGGGTGGTCGAGATGAAATCGCAAATCCGCCTGCACCTGCCGACATTCTGCCCCGGCCAGCGTATTCTGCGCATCGTCCCGATCGCATCCCCCAACTCGCGACATAAAGATGGGGCGCAGACGCCCCGAACCGAACCGCCGACCCGAACCTGCGAACCCCCGCCTGCCATCACGCCGGAGCAATCCCGGCGCATGACGAGGCGCGTGGAAAAGCACCGCAACGGCGACCACAGCGTCGCTTCAGGCCGTCAAAGCTTATCGCCGTGCATCAAGGCGGCTAGATGGCAACGAGGCTTATGCCGCCCGAGCATCGCAGCTAAGTATGCATGAGGGGTCGTCCCTTCAAAATACTTGATACATTTGCGCTTGCGTAGCTCCTTGCATGCGCTCGATGCCAGGAGGAGACCTCTGTTCTAAACGCTCGCATCGATGCAACGCCGTTGACACCACCATCGCGGCGACCGCTTTGCCGCGGCCGCCGCAGCCCTTTTCGAGCATGACGATCATGCCGGCGCCATCGCAGTGATGCACTTGCAAATTCAGAGATGCATTCTGGCCAAATGCTAGGTGCCCAGCATATGTCCGGCATCCCGCAACGCCGCTACGAAGAGACGGGCATTGCCGTTGGCATCCATCTTGGCCTGCATCGACAGGGGCATCCTGTGCCAGCTCTCCAAGGCCGCAATGTAATGTGAGAACATACCGTTAACGATGCAATAGTGGGTAACTAGGCCGTGTCCGTCTAACGCCAGCACGCCGAACTGGCCGCCGTGATATCGGATGGCTGCGACCCGCTGGACCTGCGCGTCACCGTCGATCCGCGCGTCGAAAAGCAGGCTGCCGCGGCTCCTGGTGGCTATCTCGGCGGCTTTTTCAGCGAAGCTCAACGAGAGCGAGCGGACGCTTTCGACTGCCATCTGTAAAACCATCAAGTTCAGTTCATCCACTGCCATAAGGTACCTGTGCGCAAGACATGGGTGATTGCAATCGACCACACCGCTTGTTCACAGATGTCGGCTCACGACCGGTTATTCAGGGTTCGCCGGTCATCCATCGAGGGCGCGCTCATCAAAATGATCCTGAAGTGGAATGCGCTGCATCTACGAAACGCGAGGAGCAGGCCAGCCAAAGCTGTCGCGACAATTGACCTCATAATCCATCCCGATATCTGGATTTCGGCATCGCTGAACATCCCTGGTAAGTGAGCTGTTTGCGGCAAGCCCATCTCGGCTTTCTACCCCGAAACCGTTGCAATGGCGTCGCTCGGCGCTCGGGACCGCCAGGCTCTGCTCGTCGAGAACTTTGTCCCCGAGAAGCGTTCGACTTTGAGCATTCCGCTGAAGGGTGACGTCTCGCCAGTCTGTGTCCTTGCAGCTCACCGCGAGGGCTTTTTGCGCATCGCACGCAAGCGCACGAACTGGTCTCCGTTCACTTCACAAAATGGTTTTCCTGAAGTACTGGAGCGCAGAGAAATCTCCGGTCGCAGCCTACCCGGTTAAAACAAGGACCCAACGATGAAGACTCTCGTCGTCTGCTCCGGCGGATTGGATTCCGTTACTCTTGCCCACAAGGTGGCAGCGGAGCACCAGCTTACCGGCCTGCTATCGTTCGATTACGGCCAACGGCATAGGAAGGAATTGGGCTTCGCCACCCTCTGCGCGGAGCGCCTGAGTGTCCCGCAGCGAATCATCGATATCCACGAGATCGGCGGCGGCCTTTCCGGCTCCGCGCTGACCGACAATGTGGACGTGCCCGACGGGCACTATGCCGAAGACACTATGAAGATAACGGTGGTGCCCAACCGGAACGCCATCATGTTGGCCATTGCCTTCGGCCTCGCCGCAGCGCAAGACGCTGACGCAGTGGCGACGGCCGTGCATGGTGGGGATCACGTTGTCTATCCCGATTGCCGTCCGGCCTTCATCGACGCTTTCCAGATGATGCAGGACCACGCGCTCGACGGCTACGCGCAGATTCGCCTTTATGCACCCTATGTGAACCTGACGAAGGCGGACATTGTTACGGATGGAGCCACATACGGCACGCCGTTTGCGCAGACCTGGTCCTGTTACAAGGGCGCCGAGCGTCATTGCGGGAGGTGCGGGACCTGCGTCGAGCGGCGTGAGGCGTTTCACATCGCTGGGCACCCGGACCCAACCGAGTATGAGGACTCCGACTTCTGGCTCGGAGCGCTGCGAAGGACTACCGCGTAATGTTCCGCATCACCAAGGAATTCCACTTCTCAGCCTCGCATCAGCTCACCTCATTGCCACCCGATCACCAATGCGCGCGCCTGCACGGACATAACTACATCGTCGAAGTGGAGCTTTCAGCGGATGGACTGGACGATCACGGCTTCGTGCGCGACTACCACGACTTGGCGCCATTCAAACGCTACATCGACGAGAGCTTCGACCACCGGCATCTCAACGACGTGCTGGGACACGAGCAAGTCACGGCGGAATATCTGGCCAGACATTTCTACGACTGGTGCAAGGCACGCCTGAGCGAAACCGCGGCCGTGCGGGTGAGCGAAACGCCGAAAACCTGGGCGGAATACCGGCCATGACGAATACTCATCCCGCAATCCGCGTTAGCGAGATTTTCGGGCCGACGATCCAGGGCGAGGGCGTGCTCATAGGTTTGCCGACGATCTTCGTCAGAACCGGCGGGTGTGACTATCGCTGTTCCTGGTGCGACAGCCTCCATGCTGTGGACAATCAATTCCGCCATGAATGGGAGATGATGTCCGTTGGCGCGGTGTGGAAAAATGTGCTTGCCCTTTCCGGTGGCCGCCCGCTGATGGTGTCGCTATCAGGCGGCAATCCGGCCATCCAGCCGCTCGGCGCGCTCATCGACCGGGGCCATGGTGACGGTTACCGTTTTGCGCTGGAAACCCAAGGGTCGCTTGCCAGGGACTGGTTTGCGCAGCTTGACGTGCTGATCCTCAGCCCAAAGCCGCCGTCAAGCCAAATGACGACAGATTGGGCCGCTGTCGAGGCGTGCCTCCAGGCGGCACAAGGCAAGCCCCAAGTCGTGCTCAAGCTCATTGTTTTCGACGAAAGGGACTACACCTACGCGAAAGACGCCGCTGCGCAATTTCCGCAACTTCCGATCTATCTGCAGCCCGGCAATCACACGCCGCCACACCCCACAAATGATGACGCGCCTGTCGACCTTGACGGAATATTGAAGCGCATGGAGTGGCTGGTTGACAGCGTGACCCGCGACAGATGGTTCGAGGCCCGCGTGCTACCGCAGCTGCACGTTGTGCTCTGGGGTAACAAGAGAGCCGTCTAGCCCAGGCCCTTTCCACTGGAACTGCGCCGGCAGAATTCGGGTGAACGGGTGGTTCAGGTCGAAGGGAGCTGTCGCCGACAACCATGATCCGACAGGCAGGGCTCGAGCGGACGATATCGTCGCTGCGCCAAGACGCGTCTGGTCCGCTCAGAATCTTGTCTCGATAGACGGTCGCCGATCAACAAACGTACCGCGGTCCATGATCGACTGAGAGGCATGACCATTCCTCTGAGTGCTCAGACTGCCGCCGAGTGCCTGGCCGTTCCAGCTTCGAAATATTTGTCGAACCTGGCCGCGATGCTTCGGACGAAAGGGCGACTTTCAGCCGGCACAACGAATCTGTCGCCATCAAGTTCAAGCAATCGAACCGGATCGTGGAGGGCCATGGAACTTGACTGAAGGAGGAGCCTCTGGCCGGCCTCGCCGAAGCGTTCCACCAGATCGATGGCCGAGAAGGCGAAGTCGCACATCAAACGTTCGATGATCCAGCCGCGAACGCGGTCGTCGTTGGAAAGTGCGATACCCCGAACAGCGGCCAGCCCGCCGTCATCCACCGTGCATCGATATTCGCTGGTCGAAAGCATGTTCTGCGCATAGCCCTGCCGAAACTGGCTGATGGACGATGGGCCTAACCCAATCAAGGTTTCGCAACAATCGTCGGTGTAACCCTGAAAGTTCCGGTGCAGTGTTCCGGCGCGGGCGGCAAGGGCCAGGGCATCGCCGGGTTTGGCGAAATGGTCGAGGCCGATTGCTTCGTACCCTTGGTCCACGATCGCCCGCGCCGCCAGTTGCGATTGAGCAAATCTCTCCGCGGGACCGGGCAGCCATGCCTCGTCGATCATCGTCTGGTGTTTCTTGAACCACGGCACATGGGCGTAGCCAAAAAGCGCTATCCTGTCCGGCTCCAGGGTCAGTGCCTGCGCGACCGTTGAGGAAACGCTCGCCCTGGTTTGGTGCGGCAGGCCGTAGAGCAGGTCTAGATTGACGGATTCGACGCCGCGCGAACGAACACCGTCGACTACCGCTTTGGTCTGCAAAAAGCTCTGCTCGCGGTTGATTGCCTTCTGAACCTTCGGATCGAAGTCCTGGACGCCGAGGCTCGCACGGGTCATGCCGATTTCGGCAAGCGCATCGAGGCGGGCATCGTCCATATCGTTGGGTTCGATTTCAACGCTGATCGTGGCGCCGGGAAGAAAGCCGAAGCTGTTGCGCAGGGCGGTTCCCAGCGCCACCATATCTTCGGGTTTGAGCATGGTCGGCGAACCGCCACCGAAATGGACGGCACGGACGCGACCCTTGCCTGCGACAAGACTGGCGACGGTGGCGATCTCGGCATGCAGTGAGCGCAGATATGTGGTCACCGGTTCGTAATGGCGTGTCTGCTTGGTATGGCAGGCACAGAACCAGCAAAGCTTGTCGCAGTAAGGGATGTGCAGATAGAGCGAGATCTCGTCACCACCGCCGAGCGCTTGCAGCCAGCCACGACAAACGGCAGCATCAACGCCTGGATTGAAATGCGGCGCGGTCGGGTAGCTCGTGTAGCGCGGGACTTTCTCGCCAAATCTGGCAACTAGCTTTTGTCGCATGTCGTGGTCCACCGTGTTTGCGTCGCCCGAACTGTGGATGCTTGGATGAGCCTAAGCCCTGATTTCGATCAACCTTCAGCACGGACAAACTGCCGCAAGGATTTTTCTACCGTGGATGCTATCCTGCCCGCACGGACCGGTAGAGCGATCGAATGACATTACGGCAGGATATTCACAGTTCCGGCATCCCCGTTCTTTGCCTGTCTTGCGAGGCACGGCGCCGCGGTGTCTGTGGCGCGCTAGAGCCAGACCATTTGGCTCAGCTCGCCAAGACGTCGTCGCGGCACAATATCGAGCCGGGGGTCGAACTGATCGGCGACGCCGAGGCGGTCGACTGTTATTCGAACGTGCTTTCAGGCGTGGTGAAGCTCACGAAGAGCCTGTCAGATGGACGCCAACAGATTGTCGGCCTGCAGTTCGCCCCGGATTTTCTGGGTCGGCCCTTCAAGATGAAAAGTGCGATCAATGCGGAAGCGGCAACAGCTGTCTCGCTATGCTCGTTTCCCAGAGCGGCCATCGAACGGATGATGAAGCAGTCACCCGAATTTGTGCATCGCCTGCTCAAGCAGGCGCTGAACGAACTTGACGAGGCACGCGAATGGATGGTGACTCTGGGGCGCAAGACCGCACCAGAAAAGGTGGCGAGCTTTCTCCTCATGATTGCCCGGAACATCGACTCCAATGTTGACCCGACGGCTAGCTCGACGTGCTTCGAGCTGCCGATGACGCGTGCCGACATTTCTGATTTCCTTGGAATCACAAACGAGACCGTGAGCCGTCAGCTGACCAGCCTGAGAATGGACGGCGTGATTCGGATCGAGAACAACCGCCGCGTCACCGTGGACAGCATGAGCCGGCTGGAACGGCGCTGCGGCGGCCGAGGCGCTACAGCCGTTTGAATGACGCAGAAGCTGCATGGCCCCCGTCACTTACTTCATTCGGGGCAGGGCATGCTCGCGTTGGGCTCAGAAGAAGTCGCGTAGCGACAGCCCGTTCTCCATCCGATCGTATGCGCCAGTTGCCTTTCGGCTCGTCGGCGAAGCATCCACACTTGGCCGAAGTCAATACGCCTCATCCGCAGGGGAAAATCGCCGTCTCCCCAAGCCATGAATGTCACGACGGCAGCGTAACGCTGGCGCTGGCCGTTCCAATGCATTGAACGCGGGGTTCGGTAAGGCGTCGACCTGCTTTCCAGCGTCGCAGAAGGTGCGCTCCCCCACACGCCCGCGGTCGCCTCCGCACCCGGGGCCCGACCGGGACGCCAGGCCCCATCCATAAACGGGCGGCCGGTGGTGCGCTTCCACATTCGATCGTCGCAGTCTGATCGCACCGAACTCGATGCTGCTCGAGCAAAATGGTGCGGCTCTGACATGGATCAGGGCGAGCAGGCGACGGCTGCGCAATAAGGCACCGCGGTTTGGCATCCGCCGGAATTGGAAATCGGGGTTTGCGATGAAATTCGGCAAAGAAATCGTGCTTCTAAGCCTGTTCGCATTCGCGGCTTTGGTGGCGGCTGGCACTGGGGTGGATGAACCCTTTCGCCAGCACATGTGGGTCTTGTTCTTCGCCTTGGCTGGCTTCACTGCGATCCTACTGCGTAACACTGAGTTCAAGCCTGCCGCTCCGATCGACCCGTCCGCTTACATGGACGGGCCAATCCGCTATGGCGCAATCGCCACCATGTTCTGGGGTGTCATCGGCATGCTTGTCGGCGTGGCCATCGCGCTGCAGCTTGCCTATCCCGATCTCAACATCCAGCCCTGGTTCAACTTCGGCCGCTTGCGGCCTCTGCACACCTCGGGCGTCGTCTTTGCCTTCGGCGGCAACGCGCTGCTTTGCACGTCTCTCTATGTCGTCCAACGCACATGCCGCGCTCGGCTGTTCGGTGGCGATCTCGCCTGGTTCGTGTTCTGGGGCTACCAGCTCTTCATTGTCATGGCCGCGACCGGTTATCTGCTCGGCATCACCGAGAGCCGCGAATATGCGGAACCCGAATGGTATGTCGACATCTGGCTGACCATCGTCTGGGTCGCCTACCTGATCCTGTTTCTGGGCACCATCCTGAAGCGCAAGGAACCGCACATCTACGTCGCCAACTGGTTCTACCTTTCCTTCATCGTGACCATCGCGATGCTGCATGTGATCAACAACCTCTCGATGCCGGCCTCCTTCCTCGGATCCAAGAGCTATTCCGCATTTTCCGGAGTCCAGGACGCCCTGACGCAGTGGTGGTACGGCCACAATGCGGTCGGGTTCTTCCTCACCGCCGGCTTCCTCGGCATGATGTACTATTTCGTGCCCAAGCAGGCCAACCGGCCGGTCTATTCCTACCGCCTCTCGATCGTCCATTTCTGGGCAATCATCTTCCTCTACATCTGGGCCGGGCCGCATCACCTGCACTACACCGCCCTGCCCGACTGGGCGCAGACGCTTGGCATGGTGTTCTCGATCATGCTGTGGATGCCGTCATGGGGCGGCATGATCAACGGCCTGATGACGCTGTCGGGCGCCTGGGACAAGCTGCGCACCGATCCCATCATCCGCATGATGGTGATGGCCATCGCCTTCTACGGCATGTCGACCTTCGAAGGCCCGATGATGTCGATCAAGACGGTCAACTCGCTGTCGCATTATACCGACTGGACCATTGGCCACGTCCATTCCGGCGCACTCGGCTGGGTCGGCATGATCTCGTTTGGCGCAATCTACTTCATGGTGCCGAGACTCTGGAACCGTGAACGCCTCTATTCGCTCAGGCTCGTCACCTGGCATTTCTGGCTGGCGACGCTCGGCATCGTCGTCTACGCCGCGGTGATGTGGGTGTCCGGCATCATGCAGGGCCTGATGTGGCGCGAATACGACGAACAGGGCTTCCTGGTCTACTCCTTCGCCGAAACCGTGGCAGCCATGCATCCTTACTACATCATGCGTGCCATCGGCGGCGCCATGTATCTGGCCGGCGCCCTGCTCATGGCCTGGAACATCGCCATGACCATCCTCGGCTACCGGCGCGAGCAGGATCCGATGCCGCGCTCCACCCCCGCCCTCCAGCTTGCGCGATGATGAGACAGAAAATGAGGTTGATGAACAGACACGCGGTCATCGAGAAGAACGCTACACTTCTACTCGTGGGCTCCCTCCTAGTGGTAACGGTCGGCGGCATCGTCGAGATCGCGCCGCTCTTCTATCTCGACAACACGATCGAGAAGGTGGAAGGCATGCGCCCCTACTCGCCGCTCGAACTTGCCGGGCGAAACATCTATGTCCGCGAGGGCTGCTACCTCTGCCACAGCCAGATGATCAGGCCGTTCCGTGACGAGGTCGAGCGCTACGGCCACTACAGCCTGGCGGCCGAGTCGATATACGACCACCCCTTCCAGTGGGGATCGAAGCGCACCGGACCGGATCTCGCCCGCGTTGGCGACCGGTATTCCAACCTGTGGCACGTGGATCACCTGACAGATCCACGGTCCGTGGTGCCGGAATCGATCATGCCGAGCTATGCCTTCCTGAAGGACAAGCCGATCGCGGTGAAGGACTTCTCGACGCATCTGGTCGCCAACAGGCGCGTCGGCGTCCCTTACTCCGACGACATGATCGCCAACGCCAATGCCGATTTGATGGCGCAGGCTGATCCCAACGCCGACACATCCGGCCTCGAGGCCCGCTACCCCAAGGCCAAGATCGGCGACTTCGACGGCAACCCGCAGCAAGTCACCGAAATGGACGCGCTGGTTTCTTATCTCCAGATGCTGGGCACGCTGGTCGATTTCAAGAACTACGATGAGACCGCCGGCTACCGCTGAGGACAATGGCCATGACGTACAATTTCATGCGGGAGTTTGCCGACAGCTGGGGCCTACTTGCCATGGCTCTTTTCTTCATCGGATCCGTTGCCTTTGCAGTTCGTCCCGGAAGCCGCAGGCAAGCCGGCGAAGCAGCTCAAATTCCTCTGAAGGAGGACTGATCATGAGCAGCGATCACATCGACGAGGTTTCCGGCATCTCAACCACCGGTCATGAGTGGGACGGCATCCGGGAGCTCAACAACCCGCTTCCGCGCTGGTGGATCTGGACGTTCTACATCACCATAGTCTGGGCGATCGGCTACACCATCGCCTATCCGGCATGGCCTCTGCTGCACACGGCAACCAAGGGGGTGCTCGGCTACTCCAGCCGCAACGATGTCGGGGACGAGTTGTCCAAGGCTGAAGCAGCCAAGGGCAAATATGTCGCCGCGATAGAAGCGAAAAGTGTTTCGGAGATCGCGGCGGACGACACGCTGCGCGAATTCGCCGTCGCCGCCGGCGGTGCCGCGTTCAAGCTCAATTGCGTCCAGTGCCATGGCTCCGGCGCCCAGGGCTCCAAGGGCTTCCCCAACCTCAACGACGACGACTGGCTGTGGGGCGGCAAGGCGGACCAGATCCAGCAGACGGTTACACATGGCATTCGCTTCGCCTCCGATCCGGATACGCGCCTGTCCGAAATGCCGGCCTTTGGCGACATCATCACTGCCGATCAGATCAAACAGGTCAGCGCCTATATTGCCAGCCTGTCCCAAACCGTCAGCGATCAGGTGTTGGTGGCGCCCGGCGCCAAGGTCTTTGCCGAAAACTGCGTGGCCTGTCATGGCAACAATGCAAAGGGCAACAAGGAACTCGGCGCTCCTGATCTGACCGACGCCATCTGGCTCTACGGATCGGGCGAAGCCGCCATCGCCGCCCAGGTAACCGCACCGAAACAGGGCGTGATGCCGGCTTGGGGCGCGCGCCTCGGCGAGATCAAGGTCAAGGAACTGGCGGTCTACATCCATTCGCTTGGCGGCGGAGAATAGGAAAGCAGCCTATTCTCGTCCTCCCCCTCCCGCCAAGCGACGAGGCCCGGCGCAAGCCGGGCCTCGGCATCATCCAGAACCGATGAGTCGGCTTCCGGCGAAATCGTCGCTGGTGACTGGAGCTTCTCGTGCTCGATAACACGCAAATAGAACGGATCGAACCCACGACGGTCAACTCCGCCAAGGTGCGCCAGCCAATGTATGCCGCGCGCAGGAAGATCTTCCCGAAGCGGGCCTCGGGCAGCTTTCGCCGATTCAAATGGATCGTGATGGCGATCACGCTCGGCATCTACTATCTGACGCCGTGGCTGCGCTGGGACCGCGGTCCGTTTGCCCCCGACCAGGCGGTGCTGCTTGATGTCGCCAACCGGCGCTTCTATTTCTTCTTCATCGAGATATGGCCCCAGGAATTCTACTATGTCGCCGGCCTTCTGGTCATGGCCGGCGTCGGTCTTTTCCTGATCACGTCGACTGTTGGCCGTGCCTGGTGTGGCTACACATGCCCACAGACCGTATGGGTCGATCTGTTCCTGGTCCTCGAGCGCGCGATCGAGGGCGACCGCAACGCACGCATCAAGCTCGATGCCGGTCCCTGGACCACTCGTAAGCTTGTGCTGCGGGCATCAAAACACGTCATCTGGCTGGTCATAGCCGCAGCGACTGGTGGCGCATGGATCTTCTATTTCGCCGATGCGCCGACGCTGCTCGGCGAACTCTTCACCGGCACGGCAGCGCCTGTCGCTTACATCACCGTCGCGGTTCTGACGGCGACGACCTACACGTTTGGCGGGCTGATGCGCGAACAGGTCTGCACCTATATGTGCCCTTGGCCGCGCATCCAGGCAGCCATGCTCGACGAGAGCTCGCTCACCGTCACCTACAATGACTGGCGCGGCGAACCGCGCACCCGTCACGCCAAGAAGGTTCTTGCCGCAGGGCATCCCGTCGGCGATTGCGTCGACTGCAATGCCTGTGTCGCCGTCTGTCCGATGGGGATCGACATACGCGACGGTCAGCAACTCGAATGCATCACCTGCGCGCTCTGCATCGATGCCTGTGACGGCGTCATGGACAAGCTCGGCAAAGCGCGAGGACTGATCTCCTACGCGACGCTCTCCGACTACAACGCCAACATGATCCTGGCCACCGCCGGCGGCGCCAGCTCGGTCAATCCATCACTGGTCAGGACGGATGACGGCCTGTTTTCGGACAGGGTGGCGCATTTCCAGGTCCGCAAGATCTTTCGGCCACGCACCTATGTCTACATGGCGATGTGGTCGCTGATCGGACTGGGCCTGCTCTTTTCGCTGCTCACGCGCGACCGGCTCGAAATCAACGTCTTGCACGACCGCAATCCGCAATTCGTGACGCTGTCGGACGGCTCAATCCGTAATGGCTACACCGTCAAGCTTTTGAATATGATCCCCGAGCCAAGAACGATCGTCGTCGCCCTTGGGGGTTTGCCGGGCGCAGAAATGAGCATCGTTGGCGTCGACCTGCCGGCCGCCCGCTCGTTCCCGGTCCAGGTTGAACCGGACCGGCTGAAGATGCTGAAAATTTTCGTGCGCCTGCCCGCCGACCAGATTCATGGCCAGGCGCAGACCTTCACATTCCGGGTCGAAGACAAGGTCAGCTTCGAGTCCAACGAATACACCGCCACCTTCAACTCGCCGGAGATCGCCAGATGAACGCCACCACGCGAAAACCCCGCGAGTTCACCGGCAGGCACATGTTGGCCACCATCCTTGCCTTTTTCGGCGTGGTCATCGCGGTCAATCTGACGATGGCGACGCTTGCCAACACAAGCTGGACCGGCCTTGTCGTCGAAAATACCTATGTGGCGAGCCAACAATTCAACAAGAAGGCCGAGGAAGGCCGTGCGCAGGCAGCGCTTGGCTGGACCGGCCAGTTGACCATCGCATGGGGCGAAGTCCGCTATCGCATCATCGACGCCGCGGGCAAACCGGTTTCCCTGCATGGCGTGAAGGTGCTGTTTCGCCATCCGGCTTACGAGAAAGAGGATGAGTCCGTCACGCTCGCCCTCGTCTCTGGCCAGGAGTTTGCAGCACAACACGTGCCAAGGGATGGAGTGTGGATTGTCGAAATCGACGCCGATGCCGGCCTGGCAAGACCTTATCGCGACGTGCGCAGGGTCATGATTTCCAATGGAGCGCTAAAATGAGCTGCTGTGCACCGGGCGCGGAAGTCGCGCTGGATCTTGTCAGCGCCACTTCAGTTCTGCCGTCCAGCCAGGAGGTCAGGCTGGCCAGCCGATCGCTTGGCGACGACCTTCATCAGACCGACCTTTCGGTGCCGACCGTTCATTGCGGCGCCTGCATCCAGACGATCGAGACGGCCTTGGGAAAACTCGGTCACGTCGAGGCAGCTCGCGTGAACCTGTCAACCAAGCGGGTCTCAGTCCGCTGGCGCGGCGACGAGGCTCCACCATTGGTCGCTGTGCTCGGCCGGCTCGGCTATCAGGCGCATTTGTTCGAAACCGTGATTGATGCAAAGGACAAGATGCTTTCGGAGCTTATCCGCGCCGTCGCTGTTGCCGGCTTTGCTGCGGGCAACATCATGCTGCTCTCGGTGTCGGTCTGGTCCGGCGCCGAGGGCGCCACCCGCGACCTGTTCCACTGGGTCTCGGCCCTGATCGCCATTCCTGCGCTGGCCTTCGCCGGCGGCATCTTCTTCAAGTCGGCGTGGAATGCGCTGCGCCACGGCCGCATGAACATGGACGTGCCGATCGCCGTCGGCGTGTCGCTGGCCTACGCCATGAGCCTCTATGAGACGATCACCCACGGCGACCACGCCTATTTCGACGCATCGGTATCCCTGCTGTTCTTTCTCCTGATCGGTCGCACGCTCGATCACGTGATGCGGGAACGCGCGCGGACCGCGGTAAAGAACCTGTCACAGTTGGCCGCACGCGGTGCCATGGTGCTGCGCGGCGATGGCGCTCGGGACTATTTGCCGGTTGGCGAAATCGAACCGGGGATGCAACTGCTCATTGCAGCCGGCGAGAGAATCCCCGTCGACAGCACGATCGTTCATGGGGCGTCGGATCTTGACTGCTCACTGGTCACTGGCGAGAGCACGCCCAGTAGCGTGGCGCCGGAAGACACCGTGCAGGCCGGGGTCCTCAACCTTACCGGTCCGCTGACGATAGAGGCCACAGCCGCCGCGAAAGATTCGTTCTTGGCGGAAATGGTTCGGCTTATGGAGGCCGCCGAAGGTGGTCGCGCCCGGTATCGCCGTATCGCCGACCGCGTGTCGGCACTCTACGCGCCCGTGGTTCATCTCACCGCATTGGTAACATTCACGGGCTGGATGGCGGCGACCGGCGACTGGCATCGGGCGATGACGATTGCCATCGCTGTTCTCATCATCACATGCCCCTGCGCGCTTGGCCTCGCCGTCCCAATCGTTCAGGTGGTCGCCGCGCGGCGCCTGTTCGAGAACGGCATCATGGTGAAGGACGGCTCGGCCATGGAGCGCCTGGCAGCGATCGATACAGCCGTGTTCGACAAGACCGGCACGCTCACGCTTGGCCAGCCCAGGCTCGTCAACACGTCGTCGATCGATCCCGCCATGCTGGCAATCGCTGCCGACTTGGCCGCGCATTCGCGTCATCCATATTCAAAGGCCATTGCCGGCTTTGCCGTCAGCAGCAGCCAGCACAAATTCGATGCGGTGACCGAGCACCCGGGTTTCGGGATCGAAGCCACCGCCGCCGGTATCACCTGGCGGCTGGGTCGACGCGGATGGGCTGGCTGGAAGGCGCGAACCGGCGGCGAAGGCAAACATGGCTATGGCGGAACAGTGCTGACGAAAAACGGCATGATTGTCGCGTCCTTCGTTTTCGAAGATGCGCTACGCCTCGACACCAGGGCAGCGATCGATCAACTGCGCAACGCTGGTATGTGCGTGGAAATGCTGTCGGGCGATACCGCGAAAGCCTGCGCCGAGATTGCGGACGTGCTCGGTGTCGATGACTTCGTTCCCTGCCTGCTCCCGTCCGGCAAGGTTGAACGCATCGAGAGTCTGGCGAGAGACGGGCACAAGGTTCTGATGGTTGGCGACGGGCTCAACGACACACCGGCGCTGAGCGCCGCGGATGTCTCGATCGCACCCGCCACGGCGGCCGACATTGGCCGCAATGCAGCCGACTTCGTTTTTCTGCGCGAAAGCCTTTTGGCGATCCCGCTGGCGCTGGACGTGTCGCGCAAGGCGGGAAGCCTGATCCGACAGAACATAACAATTGCGATCGTTTACAATGCTGTGGCCGTGCCGATCGCCATTCTGGGCCACGTTACGCCTCTCATCGCGGCGGTCGCGATGTCTGCCTCGTCATTGCTTGTGATTGGAAATGCCATGCGTCTGCAAGGCTTCGCAACGGGTGCGCCGTCCGAAACTGCGCGGCAGGACAGGCCCGCGCGGGCCGGCGCCTTGGCCCAATCCTCATGACGACGCTCGCCTATCTCATTCCGGTGGCGCTGTTCCTTGGCGCACTCGGCCTGTCCGGCTTCCTGTGGGCGTTGAGAAGCGGCCAGTACGACGATCTCGATGGCGCGGCGGAGCGCATTCTTATCGACCGCGACGACGGCGCGGAGAATGCTCCTCGTTCCAAGTGACTCAGATCAACGCGCCGCGGGTCGGGATGTCCTATCGTCGTCACGAAAGATCAGGAGGGTGAGGATGCAAGCCGAATCCATAATGACGAAGCCAGTCATCACGACGCATGCGAACGCGACGATAGCCGAAGCGGTCGAGCTCATGCTTTCAAAAAAGGTCAGCTGCCTGCCGGTAGCGAACAGCGACGGCACCCTGATCGGCATTGTAAGCAAAAGCGACTTCTTGCGCCGAGAGGAACTCGGGACCCAGCGTGTGCGTCCGCGCTGGCTGGAGCTTGATCTTGGCCCGGGCACAACCGCCAATGACTATGCGCGCTCGAATGGACGGATTATCCATCAGGTGATGACCACACCCGTCATCTCGGCGCCTCCTGGCGCCCCGATTGCAGATATTGTCGACCTGATGATGCAACATCGCATCAACAATGTTCCGATTGTCGATCGGGACAGGGTCGTCGGCATCATCACGCGAACTGATTTGCTGCTTGTCCTGATCCGCGCCATGCCGAAACAGGGCACCACGCCACCCGATGACGACCTGATCCGCAAGGCCATACTTGCCGAACTGCAGTCACAAACCTGGAGCGGTGGTGACTTGATCGATGTGAGGGTCAGCGACGGCCTTGTCGAACTGAAGGGGGCGATTGTCGATGAGCGTCAGCGGAAGGCAGCGATTGTTGCGGCTGAGAAGGTTGCCGGCGTCGGGCAAGTCAAGGACAGCCTCCTCCTCAGTAGGGACCCGTTCGGTGACGGTTTCATAGCTGCGGAAAAAGCGGGGACGCCAAGCAGAGTCCCTTTGGTTCTACTCCCTTCCCACATCACTTGGACATGAGGCCGTCGGCGAGTTCCTTCAGCGTATAGCGCCCGTCATGGTTGGCGAGCACGCTGTCGTCAGCGAAGACGCCCGTCCTGAGGGAATGCGATGGCCGCTGCCTGTTTTGGTGGGGCTTGGACCGGGGCTTCCTGTGGATCTTGATGAGCGGCCAATACGAAGATCTCGACGGCTCCGCCCAGCGGATCCTTATCGATCGGGAAGAGCCGCGAGGCTGAACCGGTTGGCGGCGCCAAGGACTGTGCGGATGCTGGTCGTCATCGACCGAATCTTTAGCTGGCGATCGCCCGCGTTATGACGATATCGCCGCGCGTGCGAAGAACGGATCAGCCGGCAATACGTTGCCGAACCTTTGGGTAGGAGAGGCACGCGATTGGGAAGCCGACCATTCAGAATGACTAGACATGCAACGTTTTCGCGGCAATCGACCACTCGACCGTGAACCCGCAGTTGCCGGGTTTGTCGAGCCTGGTTGATCCAGATCAGCGTTATCTCTTCATCGGCATGGTTTCATTGACCAGGCTTCCAACGGAGAACGCATGTCTATCGACGCTGGGGAGATGAGCGGCAAACCGTGGGTGATTGCGATGCTTCAAGAGCGCTTCGTATCGCAGATAGCCGCTATGGCGGCACGCTGATGGCCGGCTCTGTCGAGACATTCGACATCATTGTCGTCGGAGCTGGGCCGGTCGGACTTGCCTTCGCAGCATCGCTCGCCCGGAGCCGACTCAAGGTAGCTGTGGTTGAACGGCAGTCGCTCGACAGCCTCGCGAATCCGGCTTTCGACGGTCGCGAGATCGCGCTGACCCACGCATCAGTGAGAATCCTTCGCGAGCTCGGCGCCTGGGATGCCATCCCCGCATCGGACAAATCACCGCTTCATGGCGCGCGCGTGCTCAACGGATCGAGCCCTTTCGCCCTGTGCTTCGATACTCCCAGCGGATCTGGGGAACCACTCGGATTTCTGGTCCCAAATTGTCGGATCCGCGATGCCCTGTTCAAAATTGTGTACTTCCAGGATCATGCCCCGGTGCTGTGCGGCAACTCGGTCGTCAATGCAACAAATAGCGACGACGAGGCGGTCATAACGCTTTCTGATGGCAGGCAATTGGCCGCTCGGCTGCTCGTCGCAGCGGATTCGCGTTTGTCCGCGATGCGCGACCTGCTCGGCATTGGCGCCAACATCCATCCGCTTGGCCACTCAATGCTGATTTGCCGAGTGAGGCACGAGCGCTTCCATCACCAGATCGCGGTCGAATGGTTCGACCACCATCAGACCATAGCGATGTTGCCGCTCATGGAAGGCGTGTCGTCGCTGCTTCTAACTTTGCGCTCAATCGAGGCCGATAGACTGTCTGTTCTCGATGACGAATTGTTCCTCATGGAATTGATGAACCGGTGTCGAGGATGCCTCGGGCAGATGACCCTGGCAAGCACCCGCCATGCCTATCCGCTGGTCACGACCTGGGCTCACAAGTTCTCGGCACCGAGTGCGGCACTGATAGGAGACGCTGCCATCGGCATGCACCCGGTGACCGCGCATGGCTTCAACATCGGCCTCAGCGGCCAGAAGCAACTCGCTCATAAAATACTGACAGCATGTCGCGCCCGCCGCGACATTGCCGATCCCGACATGCTCGGCAGATACGAAAGCCGGCTGCGGCTGTCGGCGGCGCCGCTCTATCATGCCACCAACATGCTTGTCGGTCTTTACTCAAGCGAGCACCCGGCGGCACGGCTTGCAAGACATGCTGGGCTCCGCTTTGCCCAACATCTTCCCTTTGTCCGCCATGGCATTTCGGCCATGCTCAGGCGGTGAATCGCACAGAGCGCTACCGCTCTGGAGCGCTGTCTCGGCGCGGCTTCTTTGTCTTGCTGGCTCGCAGCGTCGCGGGCAAGGCTGCTTCCTGGTGACGTTGCCGATCATGGCATGATTCGGATCAAGGCACGCGCGCGGGCGCTTGATGATTCGGCAATGCTAAGCCAAAGGTGTGACCCGAAGCATGGTGAGCGCACTGGTTACCCTCGCTGGGTAGTTAACCCGTCCTTCAGTGGGCTTGCATAGGTTTGGTCCTCGCGAACAATGACGGAAGCAAGCTGGTCCATTCATGGCACCCCTAAAGAAAGAAGAATCGCTGGAGGCCAAAATCCGTCAGGATCAGCTTGCTGACCTGAGGGCCGGGCTCTTCGTGTCGATGCCGATAAGCGCGATCCTGTCAGGCCTGATTTGCGGGGTGCAGGCCCTTTCTGGCGGCGGCTTCGCCGCTGCAAGCTGGTTCCTGGTCGTCAATGCGCTAAATGCCGCCCGGCTTGCACTCGCCCGTTTTCAGCTAAAGGAAACGGGGCGCCATCAGGATTTGCTTGGCGTTTTGCCGCGCCTTCGCATGTTTGGCGTCCTTGCCCTTCTGGCAGGGTTTGCCTGGTCCTTCCCGGCCGTGCTGACTGTTGGATACACAACACCTCAAGCACCGATGCATCTGGTCATACTGGCGGGCATTTCAGCTGGTGCGGTTACATATGGCAGCTCGTATGCCGCCGCGGCGACCAGCTTCATCACACCTCCACTCCTCATCACGGTGGCGTGCCTTTTGGCGAAAGGCAATTTTGAACGCTACATTCTGGCTTTCACCGTTCTGCTCTTCATGGGCGGCTTGGTCCGAGCTTCGTTTGTTGGGCAGGCGCGCTTCCGCGAAGCAAGCCGCCTGAGACATGAGGCAGAGCGACTTGCGTCGGAAATGGAGCGCAACTCCAGGGAGGACCATTTGACCGCCCTTCTCAACAGGCGGGGCCTTGAACACGCCATCGGTCGGTTCAAGACCGCGGATGGCCCCTTCGTGGCAATGCTGATTGATCTGGACGGCTTTAAATCTGTCAACGACACCTACGGTCACAGGACCGGTGATGAACTGCTTGTCATGATCGCCCGCCGCATAGAGCAGGAAGCACCGGAAGGCTCAACGCTAGCTCGTATTGGCGGCGATGAATTCGTGCTGGTTTTTCCCTCAACGAGAGCTTCGCTTTCTGCCAGTGATCTCGCCTCCAATATCATAGCCAAAATTGCTCGCCCCTATATCGGGGTCGCGTCCGTGCGCGTCGGGGCATCGATAGGGATATACTTGGCGCAGACGTCGAGCCTGACTGAAATGCTGTTGCGGGCCGATATCGCCCTTTATACGGCCAAGCGCCATGGCAGGAACGAATTTTGCCTGTTCGATGCCGAACTCGACCGGGAACTCCAACGCCGCCAGTCCATCGAACGGGACCTTCATTCGGCGATAAAGACGGGAAGATTGCAACCTTGGTTCCAGCCGATCGTGAAACTCGACACCGAGGCCGTGGTCGGTTTTGAAGCCTTGCTGAGATGGTCCCATCCGACACATGGTGCCATCTCTCCACCCGAAATCATCACAGCCGCACGCGAAACCGGAATGCTTCAGCTGCTGACGCAAACCGTATTCGCCGACTGTTGTGCTTTTATCGACGGCTTGGTGAAAGCTGACTGTCGTAACATTCGTGTGGCGATGAATGTTTCCCCGCGCGAACTGGAAGCCGGCGATATCGACGACATGGTTCTGGATGGTCTGGCCGCAAGAGGCCTGCCTGCGACGATGTTCGAAATCGAGATTACCGAAGAATCGCCGGTGGATCCGGACAGAGTGGATGAAAAGCTCGGACGGCTTTCGCATGCCGGTATTTCCATCGCGCTCGACGACTTCGGCACCGGCTTTTCTACCTTGGCATCTCTCAAGGACCGTCGGATACGCAAGGTGAAAATAGACCAAGGCTTCATTCGCGGCTTGGCCAAGTCCCGAGAGGACCGACTGCTTGTCAAATCCGTCATCGAACTCGGTGACATGCTCGGGATCGAGGTCATGGCCGAGGGCGTCGAAACAGAGGCGGATCGGCAAACCCTGCACAAGCTTGGTTGCCGAACCGCTCAAGGCTTCCTCTTCTCCAAGGCTGTGCCTTTGATGCAAGCACTGGAAATGGCAGTCAAACAGTACGCGAACCAGTTGTGACCGCTCCCGCAGCGCCCGCTGTCGCGGCCGTGCGCTGCCGAATTTGGCTACAGAGACTTGCCTACTCGAAACACGTGGCATTGGGCGCTGTGCATCAGCCGGCGAACAGTTCCTTGTAGCCGGTCGTCACCATCCAGTTCGCACGGTCGATATGGCTGCGAAGAGCTTTGCGGGCGCGGACCGGGTCAATGGACGGGTCGATGCCGAGGATGCGCTCGGCCATCTCCTTTTCGCTGGCATTCTCGGCGCAGGCATCCAGGATCCGCAGGTAGATCGTGAAATGCTCCCTGTCGTAGCTCGTGAGGTTCTCCGACCAGGGGACTTCATCGCTCAAACTTGAGCTTCGAGTCTCATCTGTTCCCATTGGTCCATTCATGCCTGCGAACCTCGCCTGTGAGCGCAGGCAGTATATCCCAAAATGGGATAATCCGAAACCGGGATTAGTCGCTGATCCGGTCTTTACCCGACCGGTTCGCCTCCATGCCCAAATCCCTTCGATCGCTCCGCCACCAGCGGTTCCTGGCCCGGCTGGTTTTGCTGCGCAAGGCCAAAGGCCTGACCCAGAAGCAGCTGGCTGACAAGCTTGGTCGTCCCCAATCCTTCGTGGCCAAGTACGAGGGCGCAGAGCGGCGTCTCGATGTCATCGAGTTTCTCGACATAACTGCGGCCCTTGACGCTGATCCGTGCGAGATTCTCTCCAGCCTCCGGTCCTAGCGGGCGCGCCGCATCTATCATGATCACGGACAGGAATATTGAGTGGGACAACGCCTCAATTTGTTGAAAGGCGAGCGCTGGTTTTCGGAGGAAGCCGCGCGCACGGCGCCGATGCCTTTTGGTTCTCGACGTAACTGCGGCGCCTGACCATGTGCGAAAAAACTTGGCGGGCGCCCGCGCGCCTGACGACGCGCACCAGGTGCTCGTGAACCGAGCCCGCTTTTCTTCGGCAAGCTCAGGCGGTCTCGGCCATTCGGCTTCGCCCCTTGGCGTGGGCAGCCCTTCGGGCTGTGACGGCCGCCGCCCTTGCGGGCGGCGCGGTTTGTCTGTTGGCCTTTCCCGGTGGCGCGGGGCGGGCGGCACTCCCTTCTAGACCCGCCGCGGCAGCCCGCAACCCTTCGCGTGCCGCTCAGGGTCCTCCTCTTCGTTCCGGTCCTTCGGATGCGGTCCGCCTACCACGGCGGGCCTTTCCGGTCGCGACTCGCCGCCCACCCCGCTTCCGGGGAAAGGCGCGGCGATTGGCGAGCGGAGGATAACACATGCGTGCAAACAGCAAGCGTACCACCAGCGGAGAGGCTGGCGCAGGCAAGGGCAGGCGCCCAGGCGCAAGCCTCTATCAGGAGATCACCGACCGCATCATTGCCGAGCTGGAGCGCGGCACCGTGCCATGGGTCAAGCCATGGGGCAGCGCAAAAGCAGGCCTCGGCCTGCCGAGGAATGCGTCCACGGGGCGCACCTATTCCGGCATCAATATCCTCATCCTGTGGGGCGCCGTCATCGAGCGCAGCTATCCCAGCCAGAATTGGCTGACCTTCCGGCAGGCGCTTGCCCTGGGCGGCAATGTCAGGAAGGGCGAGCGCGGCACGACGATCGTGCATGCCGACCGCTTTGTCCCAAAGAACGAGAAGGAGCGCGCACGCCACGAGGGCGATGCACCACAGGCCGTGCCTTTTCTGAAGCGCTTTACCGTCTTCAATGTCGCGCAATGCGACAATCTTCCGGAACACCTCCATGCCCCTGCCGAGCCGCTGCCACAGTGCGAGATCGTGCCGCAGGCCGAGACGCTCATTCTCGCCAGCGGTGCGGATTTCAGGGTCGGCGGCGATCGCGCTTTCTACATGCCGTGCAGCGACCACATTCAGGTGCCGCCGCAGCCAGCGTTCCATCAGCAGATCGACTATTACCGGACCTGCTTTCACGAGCTAGGCCACTGGACCGGCCACCCGACGCGGCTTGCTCGCGACCTCTCCGGCTCGTTCGGCTCCAAGGCCTACGCGCGTGAAGAATTGGTCGCCGAAATCACTGCCGCCTTCGTCTGCAGCAATCTCGGCATCGAGCCGACCGTGCGTCACGCCGATTACATCGGCTCATGGCTGAAGGTGCTGCGCGAGGACAACCGCGCTATATTCCGTGCCGCCAGCCTAGCTTCGAAGGCCGCTGATTTCCTGTTTGGCCTTCCGGCCGATGCGGAAGGCGAGGCGCAAGAAGGTATTGCGGCATGACGATGCGCGATCCTCAACTGACCGCGACCGAGCCGACGCCGCAAAGGAGCAGACGCTCATTCCCGGCGTCCAGCCGATCACCACGCGGGCAAACCCTCCTGATGGACGCGCCGATGTGTCCGCGCGCGGCGCAAAGCTGCTCGAGGTCGGTCTCTAATGGGGAGGCGGATCAGAGGAAGGTCCGGTGAACCTTTCTCCCGCCGGACGCAAGAAGTCAACGCGACCCGTTCTGACAAGGAGTCTTTCCATGATCCTGATCACCAATCCACTGCGCGCACGACTGCTCGCCCATGGCGCCGCCGGCGCCGACATCGACCATTTTCCCGTTGTGAAACTGTTTGATCCGACAGGTGCCGCGACCTCGCTTCTGAGCGAACTCGACGCCGATGGCGACACGCTGTTCGGTCTTTGCGATCTCGGCTTCGGCTTCCCCGAACTTGGCAGCGTCAGTCTGGCCGAGCTTGCATCCGTAAAAGGGCCGCTTGGCCTCGGCATAGAGCGCGACCTGCATTTCCAGGCGCGCTTTCCGATCTCCGTCCATGCCGAAGCCGCCCGCATTTTGCGGCCACGTCACCGAGGCCGAGCGACTGCTGCGGCAGGCAGCAGACGCCCTATCAAAGCCCCATTCCGAGCTTCCGCCCGACACGGCGGAACAGCAGCGCCGATAGGCGCAAAAACCGTCCCGCCGCGTCGGCCTTCGGCCTCCGCGGCGGGGACAACCCGGCAGGCGGCGCTATTTCGCCGCGAAATCGCTTGCCGACGAGCGCGGTGAAGGCGATCCCTTGCCCTGCGCCATCATGGAGGACGGTGACGACGCCGATGCGCTCGAAGCTTCCTGATCGAAAACCTCGCCCGCCTCGATCCTGACGAAGTATGGCAATGGGAGACGTTTCGCGGCTTGTCAGGCAAGGCCGCACCGTTCCCGACATCGCTGTGACCTTCGGCATCACTGATCTCAAGGTCAAACGCATTCTGGCGCTTGGCGACCTCTTTCCCAAAATCCGCGAAGCCTATCGGCGCGAGGAGATCGATACCGAGACGGTGCGCCATCTCACCATGGCTTCCAAGGCGCAGCAGAAGGACTGGCTGGCACTCTGTGCCGATCCCGATCAATACGCGCCGCGTGGCTATCAATTGAAGCAATGGCTGTTCGGCGGCCAGTCGATTTCCACCAAGGTGGCGCTGTTTGCCATCGAGGAGTATCCCGGCCTGATCACCTCGGACCTGTTCGGCGAGGACAGCTATTTCGCCGATGCCGACCTGTTCTGGCAAAAGCAGAACGAAGCGATTGCCACCAAACGCTACACCTATCTCAACGAGGGCTGGAGCGAGGTTGTGCTGCTGGAACCGGGCCAGTATTTCCACGCATGGGACCACGAGAAGACCCCGAAGAAGAAGGGCGGCAAGATCGTCATCACTGTCTCGCATCGCGGCGAGGTCGAGTGTCACGAGGGCTGGCTGTCACGCAAGGAAGCCCGCCGCGCCCGCGAGGGCGGCGAGCAAGAAGAAACAGCCGCCAAGCTGCCGCGCCCCGAAGTCACCGGCCCGATGCAGAACTATATCGATCTGCATCGCCATGCCGCCGTGCGCGCGGCCATGCTCGACCATCCCGTCGTGGCGCTGCGCCTCGTGGTGGCGCACGCCGTCACCGGTTCGGGCCTGTGGCAGGTGCGGCCCGAGCCGCAGCGCGCAGCCAACGAGACGGTGAATGCCAGCCTTGCCGGCTGCAAGGCTGAAGCCGCATTCGGCAAAAAGCGGCGCGAGGTATTGGCCCTGCTCGGATCACCGGATGAGGATAGCTTGGTCGCCGGCGGCAATGGCGACGCCGTTGCTATCGCCGGCGTGTTCGCGCGCCTCTTGGCGCTCTGCGACGACGATGTCATGCGCGTTCTCACCCTTGTCATGGCCGAGACGCTTGCAGCCGGCAGCGCCGTCTTCGAGGCGCTCGGCAACCACCTGAACGTCGACATGGGCATATGGTGGCAACCGGACGATGCCTTCTTCGACCTCTTGCGCGACAAGGAAATCGCCAATTCGATGCTGGCCGACTTCGGCGGCAAGCTGGTCGCGGACGGCAATGTCGCCGAGAAGGTCAAGACGCAAAAGAACATCATCCGCGACTTCCTGGCGGGCGAGAATGGCCGCCCCAGGGTCGAGACGTGGCTGCCGCGCTGGATGAAATTCCCGGCCCAAAGCTACACCAGCCGCGGCGGCTTCCGCACCGCCGGTCAGTGGACACAGGTGCAGCCGCTGTTCGTGCGCGAATAGTCGATCAGGGCCCGAGCGGCGGTTCTCTCGATTACCGCCGCTCAGGTCGCGCGCGCCGCTACGGGCCAAGCCGGCTGCCGATTGGGCGTCTTGTCGAGCCAGTGCCGCGCGCGAGAATTTCCGACGCCAGTTCGCCCCATTTCGGCCGCCCCGCACCGCGCCGGGTTGCTTGCTGAGGCGCCAAAGGCGCATGGGGCCAATTGTCCGATCCGGTTGCCGACAGAGCCCGCGCAGCCGGCGCTCTGCATTGCCGCCGGCTTCTTGTGTCACCGATCGCGCCACCTGTCTCCATTGTGTCTCAGGGACCATTCCCCTGCGGCTGGCTGTCGACCTATGGGCGGATCCGGCCCGCCCGAAACCCTCGCCGGCAGCTTTTTTCCCCGCCGCCTGCGGCGGCTTCCTCGCGCCGCTTCGCTTCAAAAAAGCTGCCCGCGCGGGTCCTCCGCTATCGCTGCGGCCGTCCCGGTTCCGGCGGTCCGGACGCGCCCATCACGGTCCGCCATCGCAGGGGAATGGTCCCCTGTGAGCACCAAGAGGAGACTGGAAATGACCGCGATCGGATACGTCACCAAACAGGAAAACGGCGGCTACAAGGGCCAGCTCAAGACGCTCAGCGTCCGCGCCGACATCGATATCGTGCCCAATCAGGCAAAGAGCGCCGACACCCATCCCGACTTCCGGGTGCTGACGCAAGGGATCGAAGTGGGTGCGGGCTGGATCCGCACCGGCGAGACCTCCGGCAAGGACTATGTGAGCCTGTCGATTGCCGCCCCCGAGTTTGGCCCCCGCAAGCTCTACGCCAATCTCGGCCGCGCCGCCGGCCAAGATGACGACGACACTTACGCCATCATCTGGAACCCGGTCGACTGACCGGCCGATCCGGAAAGCCCCGCGCCGCCACCGCGCGGGGCCTCTCTCAGGACCCGTGAGGCCGCCGAAGGGGGCGGCGAAAACTCGCCCCCCACTCTTCGCCCGTCCCCAAAACGATCTCGCTCGCCGATCCTCGCCTTGGCTTGTCCGTAGCGAAACGAGGATCATCATGGACGACGAAAACGAACGCGCAGCCCGCGCCAAGAAGGGCAGTCCGTTTCTCAATACCGCGCAGGCGGCCTTCTATATCGGGCTGTCCCAGCGCACGCTGGAGAAGATGCGCCTCAAAGGCGGCGGCCCGCAATTCCGCAAGCACGGCCGCTATGTCCGCTATCACATCGACGAACTCGACGATTGGTCGAAGGGGCACGCGCAGGAGACCGGGCCCGAGGACGGCGGGCACGATTCCGGCTCGGCCGGCGAGGGAGGCCGCTCATGAGCCGGCGTCCCACCATCCATCTGATCGGCAGCCATCTGCGGCGCATTCGGGCGCGCAAGACGATCGCCATGGCCACGATGGGCCTTGCCCTGATCGGCTTCGCCGCCTTCGGCAAACCATCGCCCTGGCTGGTCTGGAACGCCTCGGCGAGTGCGCCGGTCGGCCTCTATCGCGTCGCGTCCGGATCGCCGGCTCTTGGTGATCTCGTACTCGTCCGCCCGCCAAAACCGGTCGTCTATCTGGCCGCCGAACGCTTCTATCTGCCCAGCAACGTGCCGCTGGTCAAGCACCTTGCCGCGCTGGCTGGCGAGCATGTCTGCGCCTTCGGCGACGCCATCATCATCGGCGGCGAGATTGTCGCGCGCCGGCTTGCAACCGACACGCAGCACCGTCCGCTGCCTTGGTGGAATGCCTGCCGAAAGCTCGCCGCTGCCGAGGTTTTCCTACTCGGCAGCGACAAAAATCGCTCGTTCGACAGCCGCTATTTCGGGCCGGTGCCGACCGAAAATATCATCGGGAGGCTCGTGCCGCTATGGACCGAGTGACCCTCCTGATGCTGGGCATGGTGTCTCTCGCACCATGCTCCTGTTCCGCAGCGACCAACACGAAGCCGGTCGTCATCTCCCATAGTCCGCAGCTTGCAAGATGGCAGCCCTTCGTAGCCGAAGCAAGCCGGCGTTTCAGCATTCCACAGACTTGGATTTATGCCGTCATGGATGCCGAAAGCCGGGGGCAGACAAGGCTCAATGGACGGCCGGTCACGTCGAGCGCCGGTGCCATTGGCCTGATGCAGGTGATGCCAGGCACCTACGAGGAGTTGCGCGCAGAGCTTGGCCTGGGAGCCGCCCCGCACGACCCTCGCGACAACATTCTGGCAGGCACTGCCTATCTGCGCGCCATGTATGACCGCTTCGGATTTCCAGGCCTGTTTGCAGCCTATAACGCCGGGCCGGAGCGCTACGAACAGCATTTGCAGCGTGGGCGGCCACTGCCCAGCGAGACGGTTTCGTATCTGGAAGAGGTCAAGGCGGCGGGCATTTCGGCCGCCGATATGGACGCGCTCACCGACAAATCCCGTTCCAAAAGCGCGCCGGGAATCCCTTCCGGGCAGTCGCTGTTTTTCCTCCGAAACGGTGTTTCCGTGACCGGCCCGAGTGGCCACCTCCTGGTGCCGCTCGGATCGGAGCGAGCAAGGTCAGGCCGGCCGGATCGCAGGTGAGGGCAGCGGCTACCGCGGTTCGGGCGGGGGGCAGGGAGGCAGGTCCGCGGAAGGCAAGATAAAGGCATCGCCTCCTGAGGCGGCGAAGTGTTTGTCTGCACATCGTTTTCCCGGGAGGTTGCCTGCGGGTCCAGGAGGGTCTGGCGCGCAAGCCTCTGATTTTGCTGCTGGTTCATCGGAGGCCGCATGCAGGATGACGAATTCACGCCGAGGCTCGGCAAAATTGGCTCGCGCGGCTCGAAGGCGGGCAAACGCTACGCTGGCCAGGTCCAGGCCGCGGTCAACCGAGCAGGCGGCAGGAGCGGACGCGGCAGCCGCTTCATCGGAAGCCGGGTGGGGCGCGGCGGGGCTGCTGCCGCCGTTCTTAGAGCACGCGACCGCCACGCGGCGTTTCGGCAGCGGCGCGCAGTCGTCAAGGCACGCATCGTCAAGCTGGCCGGCAAGGGAGTCGACGGAGCTCGTGCGCACCTCCGCTACCTGCAGCGCGACGGCGTCACCCGGGAAGGCGAGCGTGGCGAGCTCTACGCTGCCGACAAAGACCACGCGGACGGCAGGGCCTTTCTCGATCGCGCGAACGGTGACCGTCATCAGTTCCGCTTCATCGTCGCCCCTGAAGACGGTATCGAGTATGATGACCTGAAGCTGCTCACCCGGCGCCTCATGGCGCAAATGGAAGAAGACCTCGGCACCAGGCTAGACTGGGTGGCCGTCGACCATTTCAACACCGGCCATCCTCACACCCACATCATCGTGCGCGGCAGGGACGATCACGGCGAAAACCTCGTCATCGCGCGGGACTACATCTCCTCTGGCCTGCGCGAGCGCGCAGCCGAACTGGTTAGCCTCGACCTTGGCCCGCGCACCGACCGCGAGATCGAGCAGCGCTTGCGCCAGGAGATGGAGCAGGAACGCTTCACCAGCATCGACCGGCAGCTGATGCGCATGCGCGACGAGGGGCATGTCTCACCAGCCAGCCGAGACACCTTTCGCCAGACGCTGCACCAGGGCCGCCTGCGCAAGCTCGAGCGGATGGGCCTCGCCGAGGAGATGCCTTCGGGTCGCTGGCGCCTGGAGGATGATCTCGAAGCCACGCTACGCCGCATCGGCGAGCGCGGCGACATTGTCAAGACCATCCATCGCGAGCTGACCGGCAAGGGGCTCGTCCGCAGTGCCGCCGACTATCTTATCCACGATCGATCCGACGGGTCGGCCCAAACCGTGGTCGGACGTGTCGTCGGGCGCGGGCTGGCCGACGAAATCACTGACCGCCATTACCTCGTCGTCGACGGCGTGGACGGCAAAAGCCACTATTTTGATATCGGCAAAGGCGAGGCCACCCAACCGACACCAGAAGGCTGCATAGTGCGGATCAGGCCGAGGGACACCGGGCCAAGAAAAGTCGACCGCACAATTGCCGGCATCGCCACGGTCAGCGACGGGCGCTACAGCATCGATATCCATCTCAAGCATGACCCCTCGGCCACCGAACGCTTTGCCGAAACGCACGTGCGGCGACTGGAGGCGATCCGCCGTGCGACCGGTGGCGTCGAGCGCGAGCCGGACGGCACATGGACAGTCGCGCCCGACCATCTCAACCGCGTCGCGGATTACGAGCGTCAACGAGCGAGGGCCCAGCCTGTTGTCGTCGACAAGCTCTCATCAATGCCGCTGGAGAGCCAAGTAGGCTTTGACGGCGCCACCTGGATCGACCAGGAGCTGGTATCAGCCCACCCTGAGTCCTTGCGCGACTCTGGCTTCGGTCGAGAAGTACGTCAGGTCCAGGCCCGCCGACAGCAGTGGCTGATCGCGCAAGGTCTTGCCCATGATGCGCAGGATCGGGTCATCTATCGCGCCAACATGCTTTCAATGCTGCGCCAACGAGAGCTGAACCGTGTTGCCAGTCAGCTCTCGGACGAACTCGGGCTCTCGTATTCTGAAGCGCAGCATGGCAATCGAATAGACGGTACGCTGCGCCGCTGCGTCGAGCTCGCCGGCGGAAAATACGCTGTCATCGAGAAATCGCGCGAGTTCACGCTGGTGCCCTGGCGGCCGGTGCTTGAGCATCATATCAGCAAGGAGGTGTCGGGCGTGGTGCGCGCCGAGGGGATTTCCTGGATGATCGGACGGCAGAGGAGCGGGCCTGGCGTTTCGTGAACTGGCTACAATTTATTTGTTCACGTTGAAACAGGTACTCAGCCCAGACGGAGTTCCTCCGCCTGCTGCTTGCTCGCAGCATTCATTTGGCGGAGAGTCAGTGTTCTGCATTTTGTAGTTCGCTCTGTCAAAAAGCGCTGGGAATATGCATCATGTTCTGCGTTAACACGGAAGCCGGGCCGACAGGTGCCGCCCTGTGGTTGCGGATCGGCTCCCGATGGCTGCCAGCTAGAAAGGTGGGCTGACTCGTGATAGCGCAAGGGGCTATGGTGGCCGCGGTACGGCGAAGCGAGCTCTGGCATCGAGGATGAAGCCGCACTTCCCGATCTTATTCTACTCGCAGGACCGGCAGACGCGGCGGTCGCCCCTGCGGGTGTTGTTGGCCCTGGCGTGAACTGGCAGTCCGTCCCGCGGGGACTTTGTAACGGAGAAAAGTCGCTGCGATGGCCCGGGTGACGATGCGGTCAGCGACCATGCCAGACGAGATCGGCAGCTTTCTGCCGCGGCACGGCGCCGGAGCCATCAGGCCGCCGCGACATCGGGTCTGGCGCACCTTCGGATGTTGGCTGGCCGCGGTTTACTTCGAGCAGCGCCGGGTGGGTCATGCGGTGCCGCTACTGGGCACCGAGGCAGCTTTGGGCATGAGACCCGTTCAATCGCGCCGGCCACGTCGGTCATCGCGACATCTGGAGTCGAGGCCAGGTCAGACCGGGAAAAAAACCTGCTCGTCGCGCGGGAGCCCCGGGTTGCGCCGTCGATCCTTCCGCCCAACTCAGCGCCGCGCGACCAGCAATAGCCCCTTGCCCCGAAACTGACGCCAAGCCGACGGACCCGCTCTGCGCATACCGATGCCGTCCGCGCCGTCGTCGGCGGAAACCAGCGAGCCGTGGACCTCACACAATCTGAGCCGCTGGTGACGATGTGCATCGCCTACTTCCATCCGCACTCCTATCGACGAACTCGCCCGCTGCCCGCGGTGATGCGAACCCGTGGATGAATATTTCGCCGAAGCCGCAGTGGGGGCTCAGCCTCGACGATTTTTTTGCCTTGCCCCGGCGGGCGGCGCAACCGAGCATCGAGACAAAAAACGGGAAAGGGAGGGCACCAGCCCGTTAGAGCCGTGGCCATGATGATGTGGGGACGATCTCCTGGAAGAAATGTGGAGATCGACGCTCTCCTGACGCGCTCATCGAAGATTTTAGGCCGCGCCGACGTGGCTGCTTGAGCGATAACACTCACTCCGGAGGCCCCAGTGCGGCTCCTTGGCCAAGCTGCTCGGCACGCCGTGAGTGTGCTTTCTTGTTTGGGGAAGGGAGACTTACGTCTACAACAATCTCGTTTCGATCTACGATGGAGAGTCGGCGAGACAAGTGTTGCTGATGTTCATTGGCTCAGTAGCAACTTCTGCAGTCACAATGCAGCTTATGTTCCTATGCTGGAGAGTTGGCCATTCAACTCGCGTAGCTCGCTTTGTTGCGGTGGAGCTTGGTCAGAGCACACTGCTGCTTTACCTGCTTCAGGGCGCCGTGTTTCGCTTCATGGATCTAATAGGGTTCGGAGAGCTTTGGGATCTCCCGAGCAGAATCGGGTTCGCCACTTTGCTTGGTGCCGCGATCGTTGTCTCCGCTTGACAATTCGCAGGATTGCGCGTGACCACGGATGGTTGTCGCGCGGCTACGCTTAATATGTGACGACGCTTGCGCCCTGTAGGCAATTGTTGCGGCCGCCCACGGCCGACATGAACGTGCTTGGCCGCACGTTTTCTAAGTGAGGCGGAAAGAGGCGCGCGACCCCTCTCCCCAGCAACCCGCCTTGCGGATTCCTCCTCTGCCCGCTTCGCAGACGGGGATACCCTCCGCCCCCTTGCTATTCGTGCCCGCCGCTATGCAAAGGACGGGCGACCTGAATCCGTGCTCAAGCCGATCTGGCGGCAGAGGGGGGGCGGGCTGAACATGGGACCCGTGATTGACATAATTGCCGCGCGAATTCTCATGCTCGCCTAACCGGCCGGAACGATTTGCAATCCGGGCAGGCTCGACAAATCAAGGAGTAGCTCGTTCCGTGTCCAAGCCCAGACAAGTCTTGGTTATCTCACGGGCGCGATACAAAAGGCACAGGCTGGACTTGGCTGCCGGGGGCGGGGCTTGTCGACCGCTCGATTGAAAGTGAGATGCGAGGCGGAGAATCACCCATGTGCAGAGCGGCAAGGCGCTCGCCTACCTCCCTGTCATTCACCGTCAGCCGATGGTTTAGACGAAGATAGTCCGTCCATGTCGGCGTGCGGAATGTCTCGGTCCAAAGCGTCGACTTCTGAAGGTCGCGCTGGAGGGTCCAGTCCCGCGCACCGGCGCGGCTCTGAACGCGCCGCCTTTCGCGCATGCAGCTCAGAAATTCATCGATACTCTCCTCGGGTATCGAGTACTCCACCTTGATCACGATCGGACCGCTCCTGGGTTTCAAAGGGAGGGCCAGTTCTGGTGGCCTGAAGTCGACGGCCGCTTGATCCGATTCCTCCCATAGCCGCACTGGCAATAGCTTTCCCACAGCCGCGACCAGCAACAGTGCCGCTGCAGCACCTTCCAAAGCCCACGTCAGCGAATAGTACTGCGCGACAGCACCCCAGATCCAGCTGCCCGCTGCCATGCCGCCGTAGGTCAGGGCGTAATAGATGGACAGGGTCCGACCAACGACCCACCTTGGGCTTGCCAACTGCACACACACGTCGGTTCCGGTCCAGGTGACAACCCAGCCAGCGCCACCGATTGCAAGCGCGATCGCCGCCACAGCCACCGACGATGTGAGGGCCATCAAAAGGCAACACGTTGCGCAAGCAACGGATGCGAGCGTGATCAATCGGTTCTGGGACGTAATGCGTCTCAAGTAGCTGCTGCCAATGCCGGCTATGAAGGCGCCTGTGCCGAAGCCAGCCAATAGCACCCCGTAAACAATTGGCCCTCCCGCCAGCTGGTCGCGAACCAGGAGGGGGAGCAGAGCAAGGATCGAGATGCTTGACAGCCCGAATAGGGTTGCACGCACAATCGCCACTCTGATCTCTGAGGATATTGCCGTGAATCGCATGCCATCATGAATGGCCGTAGTCATCCGCTCGCGCGGAAGAGGCGAAAAGCGAACTTGCCACTTTGAGCGCAGAACAGCGCTCAACGGGACCAAGTCACTCAGCGCAGCGAGGGCGAAAGCCGTAAGGGGGCCTAGCAAAGCTAAGATTACACCGCCCAGCGCCGGTCCTATGCTCCGAACCACGTTGTAGCCCACCGACATCAGCGTCACTGCGGCGGGTATGTCGCGCTTTTCCAGGATATCGCCTACCGACGCGTGCCATGCTGGATCGTTCAAGGCAAAGCCGCATCCGGCCAAGAAACTCAGTCCCAGGATCAGCCATGGACTAACAAAGCCCAGTCCCACAGCGAGTGCCAGCGCCGTGGATGCCAGTGCGATAAGGCAGTGTCCGGCAAGCATCACGCCGCGGCGGCTGAAGCTGTCTGCAATGGCTCCAGCAAGGATCGACAAGAAGAACGCGGGCAGTGTCGATGCAGCCTGTACGAGCGCAACCATTAGATCGGAGGCTGAAATCGTCGCCATGAGCCAGCTTATAGCCACGCTCTGCACCAGCCAGCCAAGGCTGGATATCTGCGTGGCTGTCCAGATAGAACGAAAGACCGGGTTGTGAAGAGGGATCAGTGTGTTTGCCGCAAAGCGCGGAGGATCTTGACGCCGCATCACTTCTCTCCTCCACTGGGTGTCGTTCGTCCGCTCATTTGCTTACAGCGGTGCGCTCTGTGCACAGACTGCGTCACAACGAAGTTCCGAAATCGCGCTCGCAACAAGGACAATGTGACATCCATGGTGCTGATGCGCCTTGAGGTACCAACCTGGCCGTTAGCTGATGGGTCCCGCAGCCCGCTGGGTGCGGTCAGTTCTGCCCTGCGACTCTTGGCTTTGGACGGTGCTAGCGCCCCGATGGCCGGCTTGTCAAACTGCCGTAGTGCCAGCACATCCATCCCATCTGTTGACCGCGATCTCCGACGAGGTCGAGCAGCAGTAGGTCAACGGCAAATCTGGGTATTTCCGCTATCCGGTCGAGCGCGTGGCCATCGTCCGGAAACCCGAAGACGTTCATCACCCAGGCGACCACCACGCCCGAGACAATGCGACACGGCGGTAGCGGTTCACCAGAGGACGTGCGTTCTACTCAGCAGGAACATTGTTCTGCCGATCGTCGGCTGCGCCAGCCGTCACGTAAAGCGGCGCCAGAGTTCTTGCACCCGTCATTGGACTCCCGCTTTGCAGGTTTCGCCTAGGGCCTGCATCAGGTCATCTATAATGTCCTGAGGATGTTCAAGCCCTACAGAAATTCGCAGCAATCCGCCTGGCGCTTTGGACTTCGCACCTTCAACGGATGCGCGATGCTCTATCAGAGAATGCGTCCCGCCAAGGCTTGTCGCCCGGACAACAATCTTCAGGCGGCCGGCCACGGCCATTGCAGCATCGGCTCCGCCCTCGACGATAAAGGATAGCATCGCTCCGTAATGGCTCATTTGCCGCGTAGCAAGATCGTGTCCCGGATCAGTTTGCAAACCAGGAAAGAGCACTTTTTCGACGCGCGGATGAGACGCCAGGGCCTCGGCCACTTTCTGGGCGCCTTCGCAATGGGCGCGCATGCGGACCGGCAATGTCTGCAGGCCCCGCAACGCCAGCCAACAGTCGAAGGGCGCTGCGACGCTGCCCTTGTGTTTCTGGACCATCCGCAATGGGCGACCGAGGGGTGACGCGTTTGGGACAATGACGACACCGGCCATCAAATCCGAGTGGCCGCCAATGTACTTTGTCGCCGAGTGCATCACCGCGTCTGCCCCGATTTCGAGTGGCAGTTGAAGCACTGGGGTGGCCCACGTATTGTCCACCACCGCCAAGGCGTCTGCCTCGTGCGCGATTGCGCAGATGGCCGCAATGTCGACAACGCGGATCATCGGGTTTGACGGCGTCTCGACCCAGACGAGGCCAGTCCGCTTCGATGTCACTGCGGCGCGCAAAGCGTCCAAATCGCGCATGTCGACGGGGGCAAAGTCGAAGCGAGACCCAATGTCGGTCTCTTCGATCAGCGAACGAATGCCGAAATACATGTCATCCGGCAGAACGATCCGACCCGCCGACGGATGGCTCTCGAAAACTGCAGCGATTGCGGCCATGCCCGAAGCGAAGGCGATGCCGTCTCCCCCTCCCTCAAGCGTCGCCATGGCCGCCTCGAACGCATTGCGTGTCGGATTTCCATCCCTTGCGTATTCGAAGCCGGACGGAAATGACCCGTTGGCGCCTCGTTCGAACGTCGTGCTGGTGTGCAGCGGCATGGATACGGCCCCCGTGGACGCGTCGACACCTCGGCCGCAGTGGATCGCCTTCGTCTCAAAACGCATCGGTTATTCCTTCCTAACGGGCAGTTGCAATTTCGTGCCGGTCATTATACTGACCGCAATACGTGAGCCGAGGACCCAAGTCAATATAATGACCAATGTTACGGAAGCGTTTGATGCCGAGCAAGCGCTTGGGCAAGCGATAGCAGCCCGGATCCGAGACTTGAGGCGTGACCAAAGCCTGACCCTGGATCGCCTGGCTAAACTAGGTGGCCTATCGAAGGGAACCGTGGTCGCGCTGGAGCAGGGTAGGGCGAACCCCAGTATCGGCATACTGTGTCGGCTGGCGGCGGCGTTTTCGCTCTCGGTGGCCGATTTGTTGAACGAGCACCCTTCCACGGTGCGCCTTCCCATCGAGCGGACAGAGACCAGGAGGCTTTGGACGAGCGCCAAGGGAAGCTCTGCGCAACTGCATTCGTCGACCTCGGGACGCACGATGTTCGAACTGTGGAGCTGGGTCATGATGCCGGGCGATGTGTTTTCCGCGGACGCTCATAGTCCGGATACGCGCGAGCTGATCTCGGTCAGTCAGGGTGCCCTGAGCGTTGTGGTAGGTACCCACGTGGAAATTTTAAGCGAAGGCGAGAGTGCGCGGCTTGTCACTGACCAACCTCACTCATATGCGGCGGCATCTGATGTGCCCGCCCACTTCACGATGGCGGTGCTTGAGCGTGGTGGACACCGAAATCCGGGGCACTCGTCGACGGCAGCGAAGATTCAGGGGCACGTTCCGTAAGGCCCCGCCGATTATTAACAACCGCACATTCGCGACAGGAGATAAACCGTTGTACGTTCCGCCTCATTTTGCCGTCCCTGATCAGAACGCCCTGTTTGACCTTATCGAGAGACACCCGCTGGGTATCCTCGTCACCCAAAGCAAAGGCACGCTGGACGCGAACCACCTCCCTTTCGAGCTTGACCGCTCGAAGGGAGACAAGGGCGTTCTCAATTGCCATGTCGCTCGCAAGAACCCAGTCTGGGAGGAAGTCGCCAATGGCGATGAGGTTCTCGTAATCTTCCGTGAGGCCGACGCTTACATCTCGCCGAACTGGTATCCGAGCAAGCATGAATTCCACAAGCAGGTGCCGACCTGGAACTATCTCGTCGTCCATGCCCACGGACGCATCACTGTCCGGGATGATGAGCGGTATGTGCGCCGCAACGTGGCGAAGCTCACTCACATGCAAGAAGCCTCGCAGCCGGTCCCATGGAAGATGGGCGACGCGCCGAAGGACTTCATCGACACGATGGTCAGGGCAATCGTCGCCTTGGAGATCGAGATCACCGGCCTGGTTGGAAAATCAAAACTCAGCCAGAACAAAGAGTTGCGCGACATTCAGAACCCTGGCGAAATGCTGCGTGCCCAAGGGGCCATTGCGATGGGAGAAGCGATGCTCGCGGCTGCGGCGGTCAAATCCCAATAGCATGTGTCTTGTCCCGACAAAGCCGCTGGTGCCGGCTTCCCGACGGGTCACCTAGTCCGCCTTGACGCACGGCAATAGCGTTTGACGGCCTGAAGCGACGCTGTGGTCACCCTTGTGATGCTTTTCCACGCGCCTGCTCAGGCGACAGGATTGCTCCGTCGTGAGGACAGGCGGGAGTTTGCAGGTTGCGGTGGGCGGGTTCGTTTCCGGCGCCTGCGCCCCGTCGTATGTCGCGAGTTGAGGAATGCGATCGAGGGCGATGTGCAGGATGCGCTGCGGGAACGTCGTCGGCTGGCACAGACGGACTTCCGATTTCACCTCGACCATCCGCGCAGCGGTTTTGAATGAGGCGCAAACGCACGCGTGTCGAATTGGGCGATTTCCCTTGGGCGCCGAGCTCGACCATGCGCGATGATGCGCTCGACGCAGCTCCAGCTGGCGGCGCCTTCAACGAACTCCTTGAACCTGCAGACCTTGCCCGAAAGCACTTGCTCTTACGGGAGATGATTGGCTTTGTCGCCGAAGCGACTGATGGAGATGTTGGTGGGCGCCGCCGCGTAGGCGACGACCCCGTAATCACAGCGGGAGCTCGCAGGCGGGGTCGACAAACACCCTTGATTGGCCGAGCTTGAGGTGCATCTCTATCAGGCTGATTGCTTATTGGGCTGGTCCAGCGTTTGATCGGACCCATGATCCATCCGACCAGCTTGTGAGGGATGCAACCGAACCAGGCGCTGCTCCCACAGTCTTCGCAGGCCCTCCATTAGAGCTGCATGCCTGGCCTGATCCGGCTCAATCATATTGAGGTGATCTCGCAACACGGCTTCGCCCTCGATCCGCATCAGTAGATTAAACAAGTCGTTTGAAATTCGCACACTGTCAATGCTGGAGTGGTTCGGAATAATCTCGCAGACAGTCTCCTGATGATCTCGCGCTGTGTAAGCACGGGTTTGATGGAGGGAGACTGAGGGAGGCAATGAAATCGCAAGCGCAGTCCAATCCTGCAGCGTTGCAGCCCGTTTTTTTACCAGGAAGGGCCCGACCACAAGTCCATCCAGCTCTGTCGTCAAAAATGTGGCAATCGCGTCTGCAACCGTATCCACGATCGGTTCAGCATTGTTGTTAAAGGACGTATTGAGCAGAATTGGAGTGCCTGTCCGCTTCTTGAAGGCATTGATGACCTCCCAGTAAGCTGGGTTGGCATCGCGCGATACTGTTTGCAGCCGAGCCGTACCGTCGACGTGCGTAATGGCACCCAACAAGGCGCGCTTTGAGTCACGCACGCGAACGACGAAATTCATGAATGGAAATTCGTGCTTACCGTCCGGGAGGTCGAAAAATTCGCTCGCATCCTCTTCCAGCACAGATGGTGCGAAAGGCCTATAGCCTTCGCGCTTCTTGACCATGGCATTGATCCGGTCCTTGTTTGCAGCGGGCCGAGGGTCGGCAAGAATGCTGCGGTTGCCCAGCGCACGTGGCCCAAACTCCGAACGACCCTGCACCCAGCCGATCACGGCGCCGTTGGTGATCCAGTGGGCTGCACTGCTCGCTACGTCATAAGAGCGTTCAACCTCGAGATGTCCGGACCATGCATTCAGTTCCTGTTCCACGGCGCGGTCGCTCCCGAGATCAGGACCCCAATAGACCTCCTGCAGTCGCTCACGCGGCGCGGGGCGGCCCATCTCGTTAGAGACTATCAGCGCAGCTCCCAATGCGCAGCCAGCGTCGTGAGACGCGGGTTGCACGAAGATGTCTTCGAAAAGCCCTGAATACAGCAGCTTGCCGTTCATCGTGCAGTTGTGGGCTACCCCTCCCGCCAGACACAACCGCTTCATGCCGGTGGCCTCACGGTGGTGCCGGAGAATGTGGAACACGATCCGCTCAAGCGCTTCCTGCAGTGACGCACTCACATCTCGATGCTGCTGGGTGAAAGGCATTCCCTTTCGCCTGATCTCGATGTTGCGGAGCAACGCCGGACCGATGCGGTCGAGGTGAACACGGTAGCCACCGTTGGCGGAGAGCTCGTACAACTGCTCGAAGAGCTCGCGATAGGGAGCGGGGTCGCCATAGGGCGCGAGTCCCATTACCTTATACTCGTCGAACATGCCGTAGCCGAGACAGCGGATCGTCTCGAGATAAAACAGCCCAAGAGAATTGTCCTCCGGGAAAGCCTCGATTTGCGTAATTTCTGTGCCAGACCCTACCGCCACAAGGCCCGACAGGAAATCACCACAGCCATCAATCGCTAGAATGAGACTTTGTTCGAAGCCCGACATTGCAAAGGCGCTCACGGCGTGCGCCTGATGATGACCTACGAATGAAATACGCGAACTGTCCAACTTAGTGCCGAACTCACGCGCTAACAGGTTCTGCACCAACATTTTAGCATCCAACGGAGTGGAGAGAATGTCCGGTTGGGAAGCGGACATACCTTCAAGCATGGCGTTGGCATAGGGCTCGCTGGCGTAGACCGCGACACGATCAATGTCGCTGAGCTGAACCCCGGCCGTCGAGAGACAGTATTGAATCGAACCACTTGGCAGCTTGTTCGAGTGCTTGATTCGATTGAGGCGTTCCTCTTCTACGGCGGCTATCACCTTTCCGTCTCGGACGAGCACCGCGGCGCCATCGTGCATAAAGGCGTTCGGACGCTCGAATCGGTTTTCATGGACTTGGTCAAGTCCGCCGCTGATTCCTAGGCACAGCATTTCTTTCTCCAAATAGTAACGGGAAGCCAAATTGGCTTACCTCGACTGTTTCCAACTAAATAGGCGTGTTGTCGCCTGCAGCTGCGACCGCCCGTCAGGCATCAGCGGCATCGAAGAAAGCCTCATAAACGATCAATGAGATGCTTCGACTGTGACGCCTACAGTGCCATCACGCCGAGAGCTTGGCTGGATCATCCAATCCTGAGCGGCTGCTGACATGTATCCGGCGATGTCGTTTTCATCGGCAGAACCAACTTGCGATGCCGCCTGTTCTTGGGAAGGGCGGCCGTCGACGAATAACAGTACCGCCCCCGTGAACTGGCCCGATTTCATTCTCCGAAGCGACCATGGTCGCACCGCCCGACATTGTCGGCCAGTTGCAACTCACTTTCTCGGCACGACCTCCACTGCACGTCAGGGCGCATCGAAGATTTTCTCCTTTGGATTATACCTAAGGCAGCTTTCGTCACGCGTTAGAGCAGCGTGTGATTGGTGCGTGAGGCTCTTTTTTGTCCATGCACGATTCCGGAAGAGTGATGAAATCGATTGTTTTGATCAAAGTCATCCACGCTATGAATAACAGCCGCAGCACATGCGTTTTCAAAGCGCTTCAGGCTTCCCGGATGGCTACTCCGATGTGAAGCGCATGGCATTCCAAGCGCTCTGTCAACCAAACGATGAGTATCGGCGTCGACCCTCATTGCCTTCGTCTTCGCGACTCCGTGACAGCGGCTGGCATTGTGTTTGTAGGGCATCGGGCGAAGATCATGTCGATCGGCCATCTCGCCTGCCTATTGACAAACCCTTGAACAATGATCCACGCACCAGCGCGATTGTGATCACGAGCGCCTCTGAGCTCTGGAGGTTCGGTTTTCTGAGGGTTCCTGGGTCTCCGAAGCGATGGAGGTAGCTAGCCTTCCTGGTGCTATACGGTTGTGCTCTTCATGGAGTGGACGCATTTGCGTCTCGAAAGCGGTTCTTCAGTGGAACCGGCGCCAAGGCCCGTCTGTGGTCGTTCAGAACACGGGGTGCCGTCTCCAAACCGGATATTGGAGCGGGCAGCCGCCGGAATTTGACCCATGGAAATGAGCGCCTGTCAGGAGGCGTTCGAAAACGGCGCGATCTTCATCGCGGCTGTTTCATGGTGTCATTCCTGACATGTTCTTTATAATCGGCAGCTTGCGGATAGTCTTGCCCGTCGCCGCCCGTAGCGCGTTGGCGACGGCCGGGCCGATCGGCGGCACACCTGGCTCACCAACTCCCGTGGGCGGCTCCTCGGACGGCACAATGTGCACCTCGACTCGCGGCATCTGCTCGATCCTGAGCGGTGTATAGGTATCGTAGTTCTCTTGGTCTACGACACCGCCCTTCAGGGTCAGCTCCTCCTGGAGGATCGCACCTAGCCCGAATCCGATACCGCCCTCCATCTGAGCGCGAATCTGGTCAGGATTTATCGCGGTGCCGCAATCTACCGCGCAGACGACGCGGTCGACCTTGAAACCATTTTCATCGTTGAGGGTGATCTCCACCACATCGGCGACATAGGTCGAGAGGCTTTCATGCAGGGCCACGCCGCGGAAACGGCCTTCCGGCAGAGGCTTGTCCCAGCCTGCCTTCTCAGCAGCCACTTTAAGCACGGCGGCATGCCGTGGATGGTGACCGAGCATTGACAAGCGGAAGTCGACCGGATCACGGTTCGCAGCGGCGGCGAGCTCATCGATCAGGGTTTCCACCGCGTAAGCGGTGTGGGTGGAGCCTACCGAACGCCACCACAGCACCGGGATGTTCACGTCCGTGGTGGTCAGCTCGACCTTCAGGTTCGGGATCGCATAGGGCAGGTTGGTGGCGCCCTCTACGGAGGTTGGATCGATGCCGTTCTTGATCATCGCCGCAGAGGTCGAACCGCCCAAGACCGATTGACCCACGATGTGGTCATGGAGAGCGACGACATTGCCTTTCTTGTCGAGCCCCGCCTTGACTGCGTGCACATAGGCCGGCCGGTACCGCCCACCCCGCATGTCATTCTCGCGGGTCCACTGCACCTTCACTGGCTTGCCGCGTCCCAGTGCACGCGCTGTGGAAACAGCTTCGATAATGACATCTGCATCCAAGACCGCGCGGCGGCCGAAACTGCCGCCGGTCTTCATCACGTGCAGCCTCACCTTGTCCGGCGTGGTGCCGCCTACCTGAGCGGCAGCCGCCTGATAAAGGTCGGGCATCTGGTGTCCGCCCCAGACATCGATGGTGCCGTCTTCGTTGATTCGGGCGGCCGCGTTGAGTGGCTCGATCGAAGCATGGACAAGATAGGGGAATTCGTAGTGCCCCTCGATGATTTTCTCAGCACTGGCGAACGCTGCGGGAGTGTTACCGTCGTCGCGCGCGGTGGCCGCGCCCAGATCGTCTGCTGCCTTGTTGTATTCGGCCATGATCTCGGCCGTGCCGCGCTCTTCGGCCTTCTCCTCGTTCCAGGTCACCTCCACGAGGTCGCGGCCCTTCAGCGCCGTCCAGGTGTCCCTGCCAACCACGGCAAGGCCTCGCGGCGTCTGGATGACATCGACAATGCCGTCGAGTGCCTTGGCCTTGGTTGCGTCGAAGCTCTCGATCTCGGCGCCGAACTTCGGCGGATGGATCATAACGGCCGTCTGGAGTCCCTCCATCATGAGGTCGATCGTGTAGGTCTGCGCGCCGTTGGTCTTGCCGGCGGAATCGTAGCGCTTGAGGCTGTCCGATCCGATCTGGGCCCACTTGTCGCGCGGCTTTAGCGGCACGTCGTCGGGAACCGGCATTCCCGCTGCGGCTTCAGCCAGGTCACCGTAGCGCGCCTGCATCCCTGAGGCGTGCGACACGACCCCGGAAGCGACTTTGATCTCGCCGGCTGGCACGTCCCACCGCTGCGCCGCGGCCGCCACCAGCAAGGCCCGTGCGGCAGCACCCGCCTTGCGGTAGCGTTCCCACGACGAGCCCATCGACGTGGAGCCACCAGTTGCCTGTGCGGCCCCGCCCCAGGCGAGATTGCCGTAGAACGCGGTATTGCCATATCCGCCGACCACGTCCACCTGCGCCCAGTCGCCGTCGAGCTCTTCCATAACCAGGGTGGCGATGCCGAAATAGGAGCCTTGTCCCATCTCGAACTGCGAGGAGTGGATGATGATTCGGTTCTCCTTTGTGATCTCGACATAGGTCTGGAAGGGGTTCGCCGGAACCTTTGCAGGGGTCGTTTGTGCGATGTCGGGCGCGGCCAGCACTGGCCGGTAGCCCACTGCGAGGCCGCCGGTGGTAACGCCCGCGCCGACGAGGAACCAGCGGCGCGTGGGCCGCACGGCAGTATGCTTCGAGAGAAACTGCGACATGCCTCAGGTCTCCAGCCGGTTGGCGGTCTCGTGGATGGCCGCGCGGATGCGATGATAGGTGGCGCAGCGGCAGAGGTTGCCGCTCATCGCCGAATCAATATCATCGTCCGTCGGCTTAGGCGTTTCTGTAAGGAGGGCCACGGCCGACATGATCTGGCCAGACTGGCAATAGCCGCATTGAGGTACGTCGAACTCGGCCCACACGGCCTGGACCGTTTCGCCTATCTTGCCCGACACACCCTCAATGGTGGTGATCGAGGCTCCTTCGATGTCGCCGACTGCGGTCTGGCACGAGCGCGTCGGCATGCCGTTAACGTGAACCGTGCAAGCGCCGCACTGGGCAAGCCCGCAACCGAATTTCGTTCCCGTGAGTCCGATGACGTCACGGACCGCCCAGAGCAGCGGCATCTCTGGATCGACGTCGAGTGTTCGCGCCTCGCCATTGAGGGTAAAAGCGACCATTGCTTGCTCTCCTTGTCCTGAGCTGGCTATCTCGTTGAGCCTCCGCCCGCCTGGCAACCGAGCTCTTGTTGCTGAGGCCTAGCGACCACACCGTAGGAACGCGCAGCTCAAGCAACAAGCCGCTAGGTTGGCGAGTTACGAGATCGTGAAGTGGGTCGTGTCGAAAGGCTGGAGGCAACTGAATGTCATTTTTTGGGCGGACAGGCCGCTTTAGGCTGGGTTACACGAGACTGGACATTCGGGTCGTCGCGAACATCGACCGCTGGTCGGCCGCGTCCGGCAGGGCCCTGATTGGCTACACGAAATGAAATGGGACTACTATCGATGGGGGCCTACCTCGACCCGCAACCTCCACGACTGGACCCTCAGGTTTCCGGCTATCGTCCCGGGCGGTGGCCGAGCTCGGCGCCTCGGACGCGATAATAGGCGGTGAGGCGTTCGTCGTTGACCAGAAGGCTTGTCGCGCATTCCCAGTCTTCAGCGGGCTCTTGGCCGCGGCGGGAGACGTCAGGACCATGCTTGCCGGCTTCGACCTGCTCAAGATCGACGGCGAGGGTCTTCGCGATCGGCCACTCGTCGATCGGCGCAAAGCGCTAGTTAACCTGCTGAGACGCCGCCAAACGGCATCGTTCTGAGCGACGAGATCAGCGGCGGCAGCGACATTCTCGCGCAAGTCTCCCAGTTCGGCCTCGATGGGCATCGTCTCCAAGCTGCGTGTCAGTCCATATCGATCCGGCCGGCGCCAAGAATGGGTGAGACAAAATGCGTGCTGAGTGATGAGTTCATCGTCATCGGCTGCGAACCCGGCAACAGTTACGGCGGTCGGGAAGCGTGCTCTGGCGAATGTCGAGGACGGAAATCTGGTGTTCGCCGGCGGCATTGGCACCGGCTTCAATGCGCGCACCGGGCCGGAAGTAAAGCGCCGGCTCGATGCCATTCCAATGGATAAACCACCGATTCCTAGTTTGAAGGCGAACGGTGCGGCATGGGCGGAGTGCCCTGCGCAGTCTGTACCTCCGCAGTCGATTGTCGAGTTCGAAGGGGGTGTGATTGGCGTCGAGACCGCTCCAGCCATGGCTATCAGCACGCCGAGTGCGTTGTTTTCGATCAGTTCTCGAAATGAGCGGGTAAATACCTTTCACTTGCCGAACGGGGTTTGCTGTTCACCGGCTGGCATCCGATGGCAAACCTTTCAACGCGGCAGCGATCTGGCGCTTCGCTGCTGGGGGCAGAGGCAGGATGGGACGCGGGGGTTCGGCACTGCAAACGTCGAGCAATTCAGCGAGTGCATAGACGACGCGAAGGCTCGAGAACTCCTTGAAGAGGCTCCAGATCGGGACCAGCGCGGCATTGATCCGTCGCGCTTCGGCCGCATCGCCCTGTTGCGCCGCTGTGACGATCGTCATGCAGACCTCGGGCAGGATGCCCGCGAGGACGCTGTACCATGTGTCGGCGCCGGCGATCATGGCCTCGGCGGCGTTCCAGTCGCCGCTGTAACCAATCGAGAACCCTTCCGGCAGTGTGCGCCTCTGGGCGGTCAGGTGGTTCTTGATCGCATCGCTTTTGTCTGTCGGATTCTTGATGGCGACAATCCCAGCCACCTTTGCCAGGCGGCTGACAAGGGGTGGACTGAAATGGAAATGCGTCGTTCCTGGATTGTCGTAGACGACGATCGGCAGGCCACTTTCGCGCGCCACAGTGGAGAAATGATCGAACACCTCGTCATCAGTAAGCGGGGTGTAGGAGGCGGCGGCAAGCAAACCCGCAGCTGCTCCAAGGGCCTTGGCGTCTTGCGCGAGCCCCACGGCTTCATCGGTGCGCAGCGCGCCCACACCCACCACGACCGGCATTTGCCCCGCCGTTTGGTCCAAGGTCTCGGAGAGCGCCCGCCGCCGTTGCTCGCGCGACAGATAGATGTATGTGCCGGTGCTGCCGAGAAGACCGATGGAATCGACCTGAGCAATGCCAAGCCGAGCAATCAGCCTGCGCAGGGCAACGCTATCGACGCGGCCGTCACGATTGGTCGGGGTGATGGGGAACGCGGAAAGACCGCTCAGGAATGCCATGGCAAGGCTCCAGATCTATGTGTGAGCGCAGAGGTGGCCGCACGCCAGGTCATTACAAGACGTCCAAAGCCCGCCGCAGATCGGCGATCAGGTCATCAGCGTCTTCAAGCCCCACCGAGAGACGCATGAGATCCTCGCCGACTCCATCGGCCAAATGGGCATCCTTGCGGATCGGCTGCCGAGCACGGGTGAGGCTTGCTGGATGATAGATGAGGCTGTCGGCATCGCCGAGGCTGACGGCGCGAATGATCAGGTTGAGCCGGTCCATCATCCGGCGCGCTCCTTCGTATCCAGCGTGGAGGCCAAAGGCCAACATGCCCGATCCGTTGGACATCTGTTTTCGCGCCGTCACCTGATCAGGGTGCGAGTCGAGGAACGGATAACTCACAAATGCCACCGCCGGGTGCGCTTCCAGCGCCCGAGCCACCGCAAGGGCTGTGGCGCTGTGCCGTTCCATACGCAGCGTCAGCGTCTTGAGACCGCGCAGGATTAGGAAAGCTGACATGGGCGAGAGCGCTGCGCCGGTGATGTAGCGCAGGCCCGTTTCATGCAGCGTACGGAGCGTCTGGGCGTCGCCGAGAAGCGCCCCGCCAAGGGCATCGCCATGACCATTGATGTACTTGGTCATCGAATGGAGCACGATGTCCGCCCCGTGCTCAAGCGGTCGCTGGAGCGCGGGCGAGGCGAAGGTGCTGTCGACTGCAACCCTTACACCGCGCGCGTGAGCGCGCTCGGCAATTGCCGCTATGTCGAGGATGCGGCTCAGCGGATTCACCGGCGTCTCGAAGAAAACCAGCCGCGTCCGCTCGGTGATCGCAGCATCGAGATTGTGAGGATTTGACAGATCGACCGCGACGACCTTGATGCCGAAGCGGGGGACCGCCTGTTCGACCATGGCAAGCGTGTTCGCATAAAGCGTCTTGTGGACGATGAGTTCATCGCCCTGGGACAGGAGCGACAGGATCAGAGTGCCGAAGGCCGCCATCCCCGAGGCAACAACCAGCCCTGCCTCGGCTCCTTCCAGATTCGCGAGCCGCTGCTCGAGGATCTCGGTCGTGGGATTGTATTCGCGCGCATAGAGCCTTCCACCAAGGGCGGCGGCGGCATCGTTTGCTGCCACGCTTTCGAACCCATAGGTTGACGTCAGGAACACTGGCGGCTGGACGGCATTGGAAAAGCCGGCCGGATCGTAGCCATGATGGATCGCCCGGGTGGCAAATCCGGGGCTGGTGCGGTTGAGCGACCCCGTGGGAGCATCGGTTTCGGATTGATGGGAGCTGGTCATTCGGCCTCTGCGATCTCTCTTGGGGTTCCGAAAGATTGACGGCAACCTGGCCAATGTGAAATATCCAGTTGGCGATGAAAGAGATGGTCCAGTCTTCAAGTGCCGGGTCTGCAGCGCGCTCGCACGCGATGGGTGCACGCCAGATATACGAAGCCCTTCGCGAGCAAATCCTCGGCGGCGTCTACGAAACCGGCAGTCAGTTGCCATCCTCCCGGGCCCTGGCAAATGACCTCGGCGTTTCGCGAACCACGGTGACGGTCGCCTATGAACAACTGGCTGCGGAGGGTTTCATCGAAGTCCGTCAAGGCGCACGACCTCGCGTTGCGTCTTCGTTGATGGGCCATGGGACGGGGCGCACTCACGCGCAACGGGTCGGCCCAATCCACCTGTCCGCATATGGCGAGCGGCTGCGCGCGACGTCACCCTGGCCAGATTATCTGCCGACTGGGCTGAAGGTCGAGTTCCGCTATGGCGACCTCGCGCCGTCGGATTTCCCTTCACTGGTCTGGAAACGCGCGATGAACGAGGCGATGGGGCAGCGCCCGCTGCGTCTTGCCTATGACGATCCTCGCGGCTCGCGCCGGCTTCGCCAGGCGCTTCAGGGCTATCTCTGGCGCGCCCGGACCCTGAGCTGCGACCTCGACCAGATCATAGTTGTGAACGGTTCGCAGCAGGGCCTTGATCTGTGCGCGCGCCTGCTTCTCGATCCCGCCGACCGTTTCGTCATCGAGGATCCGTGCTACAGGATGGCGCGTCAGGTCTTTGCCAGTACGGGTGCCTCACCCATCCCGGTCATCGTCGACGAAGACGGGATGAGGACCGAGTTGCTAGCGGGGATCGGAGCACGACTGGCTTATGTGACGCCATCGCATCAGTTTCCGCTGGGCGGCGTCATGCCGATCGCGCGCCGCCATCAGCTTCTGAAATGGGCGCGGCACAACAACGCCTATGTGATCGAGGACGACTACGACAGCGAATATCGCTACGACATCAATCCGGTCCCTCCGCTGCACAGTCTCGAGGACCACGGGGCTGTCATCTACCTCGGCACGATCTCCAAAACGCTCTCGCCGATGCTGCGCATCGGCTACCTCGTCGTCCCGCCCGAATTGCAGGAGGTCTTCGCAACCGCCAAACAATTCGCAGACCGGCATTCGCCGGTCGCTGAACAGGAAGCGCTGGCATCGTTGATCGAGAGCGGCGGCTACGAAAGCCATGTGCGCCGTGTGCGCAGGCTGAACGGCGAGCGTCGGGAAACGTTGTTGGGTGCCTTGCAGCACAGCTTCGGGGATCGCATCACTGTCCAGGGAGCAGATGCGGGACTGCACGTCGCGGTTTGGTTCAATGACCTGCCACGATCGCGGGAAACGGCCTTGGTCGAATCCGCCCGCGACGCTGGCCTGGGGCTACACCTGATCTCGCCGCTCTACGAACGGCCATCGGACGAAGGCCGCACCGATCGCGTCGGACTTGTCATGGGCTATGCCGCCTTGAGCATTCGGCAGATCGGGAAGGGCGTTGAGGTCCTGCGAGAGGTTGTCAAGCAGGTGCAAGACGCGATGCCGGCGCGGAACAACTGAGCCGGGGCGACGCCGAAAGCTGGCGCTGAAAACGGTCCGAGGGCCCCCGTATTTCTTTCCAAACAGCCAACTGGACCGGGAAAATGCCATGCAACTGGCGCTGTTGATCAGGCCAGTTTTGCAGCAGGTTTCCACGGACGAATTTCCGAGAGCGATGATGACCTGGCGAGGAAAGCTGCTTCACGTCCATATCGCGCCTGCCGCCTCCTATGAAATGGAGGAGCTGGCGCAGGCGCAGCTTATTGCCGGCCAAGGCGTTGTCGGAGACCGCTACTACCTGGGGACGGGGACCTATTCCGCGCGTCCTGACGTTCGCGAAGTGACGCTGATCGAAGCTGAAGTCTTGGACGCCATCGCCCAGGGCGAACCCAGAATTCCGGGCTTCAAGGCCAAGCTCGCACCCGAAGATCACCGGCGCAATCTGACGACACGAGGCGTTCCGCTTAGCCATCTTGTCGGCAAACGCTTCCGGGTCGGGGAAACGATTCTCAGGGCCGCCCGGATGAATGTGCCGTGCAAGTATATCGAGGAGTTGCTCGGGCTTCCGGGTCTCTACGAGGGGCTTCTGAACCGCTCCGGCCTGAACTGCACAATCGAGGTCGGGGGCGTGATCCGCCCCGGTGATCTGATCTTGCCCATCGACGAGTGAAACGCCATGGCCTCGCCGCGCATCATCATGAAGCTGACCGTGACCGCCGCCCGCAAGGAGCCGGGCGACGTGCTGGTCATCGACCTGAAACACCCACGCAAACCTGTGCTGCCGGCGTTCGAAGCGGGTTCTCACGTCGACGTCCATCTGCCTGAAGGGAAGGTGCGTCAGTATTCACTTTGCGGCGACCCGACCGAGCTTGGCCGCTACACCATCGCGGTGAAGCGCGAGAATGACAGCCGTGGCGGCTCGGCGTGGATCCACGAAACCATTGCCGTCGGCTCCACACTGCCTGTCTCCGCGCCACGCAACCATTTTGCGCTCAAGCCAGGCGAGGGGCCGACTTTGCTGCTGGCAGGGGGAATCGGGATCACCCCGATTCTGGCCATGGCGCGCGCGCTCACCCGGCAGGCCAAGCCCTTCGAGTTGCACTATTTCACCCGCAGCCGGGCGCTCACGCCACTCTTGGCGGCGATCGGGAGCGATCTTCCTGGCGGCAATGTGCGGATCCATTTCGACGACGAGCCTCAGACCCGGCAGAACATCGCCGCGCTGCTGGCGAACCGTTCGGACGACGCGCAGACATACTACTGCGGACCGCCTGGCTTCATGGCGGTTGTGGGGCGCGCGGCTCAACACTGGCCCGAGGGTACTGTTCATTTCGAAACTTTCCAGCCTCCCGAGTTTGACGGCGCGCCACCGGAACCGTTCGTCATAGAACTGGCTGAGGGCAGGGTGGTTGAGGTTTCGGCTGAGACCACGGCACTGGCCGCCTTGCGTGCGGCCGGTGTGCCGTTGATGGCCTCGTGTGAGAACGGGGTGTGCGGGACCTGCGAATGCGCAATGCTGGGGGGGCAGCCGATCCATCGGGATGCCGTCCTGTCCAAGGAGGCACGCGGTCACCGCTTCATCCCCTGTGTGTCGCGCGCGACAGGTGTGTTGAAACTCGATCTTTGACCATTTGGGCGGGGGTCCTGTGAGACCGGCAGCTGATTTGCGGGAAACTGAATGACGAGGAAACTGGAATATCTGAACGAGATCGAGCGCTGCGTCTCCTGGCTCGCAGCCTGGACGATCCACCACGCCAACCACGTCCGCGAGGGCGATGAGATCAAGGTCGGGGGGCATCAGGCCTCGTCCGCGTCGCTGAGCACCATCATGACCGCGCTCTACGGTTCGGTCCTACGCCCGCAGGATCGGGTGGCGGTCAAACCCCATGCGGCGCCGATCTTCCATGCACTTCAGTATCTGGCGGGCAACCAGACTCACGAAAAGCTCATGAACTTCCGCGGCTACAAGGGCGCGCAGAGCTACCCTTCGCGGACGAAGGATGTCGACGATGTCGACTTCTCGACCGGGTCGGTGGGTCTCGGCGTTGCTCAGACGCTGTTCTCGTCGCTGGTACAGGACTACGTCTCGGGTCACGGCTGGATGAAGGAGCGTGCCGAGGGCCGAATGGTCAGCCTGATCGGCGACGCCGAGATGGATGAGGGCAACATCTACGAGGCCCTGATCGAAGGCTGGAAGCACGGGCTCAGGAACTGCTGGTGGGTGGTCGACTACAATCGCCAGTCGCTCGACGCCGTGATCCGGGAGGGCCTCTGGCAGCGTTTCGAGCAGATTTTTCGCAACTTCGGCTGGGACGTGATGGTCCTGCGCCACGGCGCTGTGCAAGAGGCTGCCTTTGCCGAGCCGGGGGGCGAGAAGCTGCTCGAGTGGATAGAGCGCTGTCCGAACCAGCTCTATTCGGCGCTGACCTTCCAAGGGGGTGCTGCCTGGCGCAAGCGGCTGCTCGACGAGATCGGAGACCAAGGGCGGGTAACCACTCTGATCGAACGCCGCTCCGACGACGAGTTGCAGGCGTTGATGACGAACCTTGGCGGGCATGACATGCCGAGCCTCCTCGAAGCCTTCGAGGCGGCGTCCAGGCATGACCGTCCCGTCTGCTTCATCTGTTACACCATCAAGGGCTACGGTCTGCCGCTTGCCGGACACAAGGACAACCACGCGGGGCAGATGACGCCCACGCAGATGGAAGACTACCGCCTGCAGATGGGCGTAAAGCGGGGTGAGGAGTGGGACAAATGGGCGGCCGCCAACTTGCCGGAAGCGGAACTTGACGCCTTCTTCGCAAGGGCGCCGTTCTTCAGTGAGGGCCGTAGGAGGCTGTCTGCGCCGTCGGTGCCGTGCCCGAAACCCTTCCGTCACCGGGGCAGCCCGGCAAGCCGCTCTCGACCCAGATGGGCTTCGGCCAGATCCTGAACGACATCGCACGAGAGCGCAGTCTGCTTGCCGACCGCATTGTCACCACCTCGCCCGATGTGACGGTCTCGACCAATCTCGGTGGCTGGGTCAACCGGCGCGGCCTTTTCGCCCGGGAGACCATGGCGGACACCTTCAAGGCCGAACGCATTCCGTCGACCTTTACCTGGGAATTTGGGCCGAAGGGGCAGCACCTCGAGCTCGGGATCGCCGAGTCGAACCTGATGATCATGCTCGGGGCGCTCGGTCTCTCGCACTCGATTAATGGCGTGCGCCTACTGCCGATCGGGACAGTCTATGATCCCTTCATCTACCGATCGACCGACCAGCTAAACTACGCCTGCTATCAGGATGCGCGCTTCATGCTGGTCGCAACGCCCTCGGGCGTGACGCTGGCGCCCGAGGGCGGGGCACACCAGTCGATCGGCACCCCATTGATCGGCATGGCGCAGGATGGGCTTTGCGCCTTCGAACCGGCCTTCGTCGACGAACTGTCCGTGATCATGCGCTTTGCCTTCGATTACATGCAACGTAATGGCGAGGGGAATCCGGATGAGACGACGTGGCTGCGTGATCAGACCGGAGGATCGGTCTATCTTCGCCTGTCAACCCGGCCGCTCGAGCAGCCGCTGCGCGACATGAAACCGGCGCTCGCGCGGGACATCGTCAATGGCGCCTATTGGCTGCGTCCGCCCGGGCCGAACGCGAGTGTCGTCATTGCTTACCAAGGCGTTGTCGCGCCGGAGGCGATTGCCGCGACGGGTCTTCTGGCGGAGGACCGGCGCGATGTCGGGCTGCTCGCGATCACCTCCGCGGACCGGCTTAATGCGGGCTGGCAGGCGGCGGAACGAGCCCGGCAGCGTGGCGCGATTGGCGCCCTGAGTCATATCGAGCGGCTGCTCGCGCCGCTATCGCGTGACTGCGGCATCGTCACCGTGATCGACGGCCACCCGGCGACGCTCGCGTGGCTCGGTGGGGTTAACGGGCATCGCGTGAAGGCGCTCGGGGTCGAGCATTTCGGCCAGACGGGGACTATTGCGGACCTCTACCGTCACCACGGCCTGGACACCAACGCCATCGTACATGCGGCACAGGCGGTGAGTGCGGGACCGGCTGTTCGCTACCGGAAGGCGCTGCCTTGACCATGAGCTACCGGACGCTTCGGGCCGGTACGGATCGGCTCACGTCCACCGCCCCGCCATTTCCACGGGCGTTCCGGTTCGCTTCAAAGCGGACAGTTGCCAGGGACACTGTGGACGTTCTGATCGCGCTAGAGTAGCTCGTGCGACCCCCAGGGTCACCTGGAATACGCAGGGAGGCGGCTTTTATTTAGCCTTGCGTCCAATTACGAATTCGATCCAATCCAGTCCGGAGCAAAAGCTCCGCGTCCTCCCGATTTTCGGCTTCGACGTAGCACCGCATCTCCGGGGCATTTCCGGATGGACGCAAATGCAAGACACGCTTATCCGCGAGAGTGATACGAAGCCCGTCAACATCGCTAACCTTGCTTACCACTCCAATCGACCCGACGAAGGCGGCGATGTTAGTTTCCGCTGTACGAAGGTATGTCATGAGGCGAGTGCTGCTTTCGACGGAAAAATTTTCCAAGCGATCCGCCGCCGCCGCCGGCAATTGAAAGGAACTGCCAATCTCCGACAGTGGCTGCCCACTTGTATTAACAAGGGAAAGTGCCGCGAGGATGGGGAGAAAACTGTCGCGTGTAGGTAGCGCTGGCAGTTTAGTTCCGTTCGGGTCAAAGTCCGTGCCGGTCAACAAACCACCGTTTGCTTCGAAACCAACCACGCGCTCGTGACCCGACGCAACCAAATCGAGCATGGCAGCAATAACAAATGGCGATCCAACCTTGGTACGCACGACTTTAAAAGAACCTGCGGTCTCGATACCAGAGTTTGATGTGACCGGCGTGACGACTGCCTTCGCTTGCAGGAAGTTCGCCGTAATCAGGCCTAACAAATCACCGCGAAGGGGGTCTCCGTGGTCGTCAGCTACCAGTGGGCGGTCACCATCGCCATCTGCCGAGACGACCGCATCAAGCCGATGCTCTTTGGCCCAGAGCTTGAACTGTTGAGCAGTCTCGTCCGAGACCGCTTCAGTGTCGACAGGAATGAAACCTTCCGAACGTCCCAGGGTTACGACCGTCGCACAGTGATATGAGAGAATGTCAACCAAGAGATCGCGCGCGACTGTGCTGTGCTGATATACGCCCACCGTTAAGCCCTTTAGAGCATTAATCTCCATAAGCTTTCGATTGCGCGCCATGAAAAAGGCCTTGCATTCGGCCTCCCGGTGCTGCCGACGTGCAACAGCACCTTCAAGGACGTATCCGCGCTTCTCCAACTGCAAGGCGATGCGCGTTATCTCCCGCTCATCACCCTTGTCGATCTCACCGTCGGGTCGATAGAATTTTATTCCATTACGGTCGGCCGGAATGTGCGAGCCTGTGATCATCAAACAACCACTCTTACGCGCCTGAGCATACAGTGCCAGGGCAGGGGTGGGGACGGCGCCGCAATCGACTACGATGAAGCCGAGCGCAGACAGTGCCGCCGCACAGACGGCGGCGATGGCCGGACTCGAGGCGCGAAAGTCGCGCCCTATGAGTATCTCGTCGCCAATTCTGGCCAGGCCGGATTCCAGCAGGAATGTCGCGAATGCCGTTGCATATAGGGCAGAGGCGGCTCCTGCCAATTCTGTCGCCAGGCCCCGTAATCCACTTGTTCCGAATTTCATACCAAATCCGACGTTGCTAACCGGGTTTTGAGGGTAACATGCTCAAACTTTGGCTCGTCCGGAATGCCCATCGACAGATCCCTCGGACGAGAACAAGAAGTACATTCGGTTACCGTAGACGCGTTCGGTTATCGAGGGTTACCCTTGTGAGGATTGACGCAGTCGGCGTCGGCGTGGGCAGCGCACCGTGACCTTCACGGCGACGAGTTGGAGCGGATGGGGTCCGGGCCCGGCAGGGCTCCTCGCGGCTGGCTCACATGAGCGCTATCGCCATCGAGTGATTGTCTCAGTCTACATTAGCTCTGGGTCCCGAAAGCGACGTACAGCAAATCCTCTTATCTATCGCCGTTCGGTGTAGCTCCCGTTCAGAAATGCATGATAGACACTCTCGATGCCTTCCATGAGAGTGATCTTTGCTGCCCATCCCAAAGTGCGCAGCTTGTCGACGCTCATCAGCTTTCGCGGTGTACCGTCAGGTCTAGAGTGATCATGCGCGATCTCCCCAGTAAATCCGACTACACGGCAGATCATTCTGGTCAGCTCTAGGATCGTGATGTCCTGTCCGCAGCCGAGATTGACGTGATCATGGTCAGAGTAGTTCTTCAGAAGGAAGACTAATGCGTCGGCGCAGTCGTCGACGTGCATGAATTCCCGACGTGGTGTGCCCGTGCCCCAGATGGTGATTCGCTTATCACTTATGAGCTTAGCTTCATGCGCTTTCCGGATCAGCGCTGGGATGACGTGGCTTGACTGCAAGTCATAATTGTCGCCTGGCCCGTAGAGATTCGTCGGCATAGCGGAGATGTAGTCGCGGCCATATTGCTGGCGATAGGCTTGAGCCATTTTGATGCCGGTGATCTTGGCGACGGCGTAGCATTCGTTGGTGCGCTCTAGTGGCCCGGTCAAAAGCGCGCTTTCAGGAATGGGCTGTGGTGCCATCTTCGGATAGATGCAAGACGAGCCGAGGAAGAGGACGCGGTCGACATTGTTTTCGTGGGCTGCCGCGAAGATATTGGCCTCGATCATCAGATTGTCGTAAAGAAAGTCGACCGGATAGGTGGCGTTCGCGAGAATACCACCTACCTTTGCCGCCGCCATAATGATAGCGTCCGGTTTCATCACTGCCACGAAGTTTTCAACCTCGGTCTGTCGCTTGAGATCTAGCTCTCCCCGAGGGGCGGCCACAACTTTGCAGTCTTCAGACGCGAGTCGGCGTACAACAGCGCTGCCCACCATACCTTTGTGGCCAGCGACCCACACGGTTTTTCCGTTCAGATCATACATTACGCTTCCTTCATGACTACAGATGTCTGCATGACCTTCAGGTCTTCGCGGACCATTTCCGCAGCAAGGTCGCGCACGGATATCTCATGCACCCAGCCGAGCTTCTCCTTCGCCTTGGTAGCGTCACCCAGGAGAAGATCGACTTCCGTGGGGCGGAAGTAGCGTGGGTCCACTTGGACTAGGCATCTGCCGCTCGCTAGATCATAGCCCTTTTCGTCGACACCCTTGCCACGCCATTCGATCTCGACGCCGACATCTTCGAAAGCCCACTCGACGAATTGGCGGACAGGAGTCGTTTTGCCCGTAGCCAGCACGTAATCATCCGGTTGATCCTGCTGCATCATCATCCACATACCTCGCACGTACTCACGCGCATGGCCCCAATCGCGTTGAGCATCGAGATTGCCGAGATAAAGCTTGTCCTGCTTGCCCAGGTAAATAGCAGCGGCAGCGCGGGTGATCTTGCGCGTCACAAAAGTTTCGCCACGAAGGGGGCTTTCGTGATTAAAAAGAATGCCGTTGGAAGCGTGCATACCATAGCCCTCGCGATAATTGACGACCATCCAGTAGGCGTAGAGCTTGGCGGCGGCGTAAGGGCTGCGCGGATAAAAGGGCGTCGTTTCGTTCTGCGGTACGGACTGCACGAGGCCGTATAGCTCTGACGTCGAGGCTTGATAGAAGCGGGTCTTGTCCGTCAGACCGAGGAGGCGAATCGCCTCAAGAAGTCGCAATGTACCGATACCGTCCGCGTTTGCTGTGTACTCAGGTGTTTCGAACGACACCTGGACATGGCTCTGAGCAGCCAAGTTGTAAATTTCGTCTGGCTGAGATTCCTGAACCACGCGGATGAGGTTAGTCGAATCAGTGAGATCACCGTAATGCAAGATTAAGCGCGGATCGGATTCGTGCGGGTCTTGGTAGAGGTCTTCGATACGACCGGTGTTGAAGGAAGAGGAACGTCGCTTAATCCCATGAACGATGTAGTCTTTTTTGAGAAGAAGACGGGCAAGATAGGCACCATCCTGTCCAGTTATGCCCGTAATAAGAGCAACTTTCCTGCTATCACCCATTCTATTCCTGCTCAATTAAAGTTTAACGTTTCGGCTCCGGCTCGCCACGCCGACACAATGTGCGGCCCGCCCCGTGCCCTATGGAGCACTTCGACAGATGCGGCGCGAAGATCGTCATTGACGGTCCGCCAGCCGAGCACACCTGCTCTGCTTAGAGTCACGAGCAAAAATAGAGTCGCGCCGCTAACCTGTCGGACTCGTACATGCGGTCTGAGTGCCGCTCAGCTCACGCCCTGAGCGACATGTACTCCCAGCACCTTGCAGCTGATTTGCTCTTCTATCAGCGAGTGAGGACGCCTTTCTTTCTTGCTTCAGCGTCTTCTAATGGGAATTGTTTGGATCCGTGAAATCGATTGTTTGGATAAAGTGAATCCACAGAATGGATGGTCTGAGCGAGCAGCGGGGGCGCATCGCCGGCCCGGAGTCGTAGCGCGAGCTTCCGTTCGGGGCGAGGACAAAGTTCGTGGCCGCGAGCGTCACCACAGGATCCGGCACAGGTCGTGCAGAACTTTGGGAGCCGACTGCGGATTCTGTCGATCAGCTGGTTCCAGGCGCGTCGAGCCGTCGACCTCATCTCGCCCGGTACCGGTTGCTGTATGCAGCCTTGCACCCTTGGCGTACGGCGTCGACGGAATGATTTGCTTCGGCAGGCAGTGTCGTAGCGTTTCCGGCTGTTTCGGCTCTATTGACCGGGCCCGCGTCAGCCGAGCCCCTTCATCATGGCATCCAACACATGGATGGCCGGCATCCACTCAATAGATTTTACATATGCGGCGGAGGCCCAGTAGAGAAGGCTGAACCGGAAGCGAGGGCAACCCCAAGCGAGGGCATCGGCTTCAAGCTTTGCGAGCGTCACGGGATTAGTGGGCAGTGCTGAGTGAGCTCTTCTGCCCTATGGCCCGGCCTCTGCCAAGGGCCCGGCGTCAGGGTCTACTAGTGTCGACTAAGGATTCCAAACCGGATGCAACCTCCTCTCCGAAACGAGATTTCCGAAAATGCATGTTAGTGGATTGGAAAAGCGCCGGTTCGTCGTCTCTCGGAGGCGTACGGGGTTCGGTGATTGTCTGTGGTCGTTGGCGGCCGCTTGGCGCTACGCGCAGCGGTCGGGACGAACTCTAGTCATCGACTGGCGGGGGGCCTGCTACCTCGACCAACCCTTAACAAATGCGTTTCCGGTGTTCTTCCAGCCGATCAATGACATCGCTGGGGTGCCGGCTATTTCCGACGACCGGATCAACGACGTTTCCTTCCCTGGTCCATTCTTCCCGGAGTGGTGGAACAGGCCGGCGATCGAGTGCCTTTACCGGCCAGATGAGCAGATTTTCCAAGAGCGCGATGAGTTGGGCGAGCTCTTTCAGGCCGAACACGATGTCGAAGCGAACACAGTAGTGTGTGACGCTTGTCTGATGTGGCGGTGCGATGAGGATGCAGAGCGGCAGGTGTTCCAGAGTGTCCAGCCTCGGCCAGAAATTCAAGCCCGCATAGATGCCATTTATCAGGAATGTTTTGAGGGGCACAGCATCATCGGGATTCATGTTCGGCACGGTAACGGTGAAGACATCATGGAGCATGCGCCCTACTGGGCCGATCCGGAGCTCGCGGTTCGGCAAGTGTGCGCTGCAATTGACAAGGCTAAGGCGTTACCGCATCCCAGGCCTGTGCGGCTGTTCTTATGCACGGACAGCGCGCGGATACTGGATCTTCTGTCGGCCAGGTTTCCCGATCTGCTCACTGTCCCGAAGCACTTCGGATCCAATCAAGGTGGCCCCTTACACACTGCAGCACTCGGGATTGACGGCGGAATTTCCGCCCTCGTTGAGATGTATCTTCTCGGGCGCTGCGATACCGTAATTCGGTTTCCCCCGACGAGCGCCTTTACACGATATGCACGCCTTTTCGCACCACGGGTAATTGAATTCGATCTGAAAGAGCCAAGTCGTTTGACTTTGATAGAGGGCAGCCAAGTCTCTGATCTCAGTTAAGACCCGCCACCTGCGCAATTCGGCAGACGCAACCATAGTTGAATGCGCATTTCTCACCGACGCCAGTGGAGGCGTCGTACATTACCGATAGCGTCGTCATCTGACGCCGCCTGCAACGCGCCAGAACTTCGCCGTTACGCGGGGCCGCAGACAAGCCAGAGCGACGGCGATCGTGACGCTGACGCTCGAAAGAACGCGGGCGATCACTCCAGAGACGAAATCGAGGTTAGTTATGAAAGTGATTCCCGTGATCATCAGCGGCGGAGCCGGATCGCGGCTATGGCCCGCCTCAAGGCAATCGCACCCCAAACCTTTCCTCAAAGTAGCGGATGGATATTCTCTCATTCAGCACACTGTGCTGCGCGCCGCTTCGATAGAAGGTGTCGTGGAACTCGTCGCTGTTACATCCGGGGAACACCTCTTCCTGACCAAGGACGAATTTGACGAACTGGATTCCGTGGTCCTGCCACGCACGTTTCTGCTCGAGCCCGAAGCTCGGGATACGGCCGCCGCCGTGGCTGCAGCCGCGATCCATGCGAGGGCAACGCAAGGCCCTGACGCGATCCTGTGCGTTTTCCCGGCCGATCACCTGATTAGCAACCTGCCAGCGTTTCTAGACGTCATGGGCCTGGCCATGGAACATGCGAAGCTCGGGCGGATCGCCACATTGGGCATCACCCCAACCAGACCAGACACGGCATTCGGCTACATCGAAGCAAATGGTGAGAACGTCGTCCGTTTCGTTGAAAAACCGGATCTGGATACAGCCAAAGCCTATGTCGCGTCTCAACGCTTCTTCTGGAACGCCGGCATTTTCTGCTTCAGTGCGCAAACCATGCTCGACGAGATGGTTTTGCATTGTCCCGAGGTGCTCCAGGCCGTCGTCGACAGCTACGAGAACGGCCGCGCCAGTCAATGCCAAGGCTTTGCCAAAATCGAACTCGCGCCTGAGCATTTCGGTTCCGCGCCGCGGATCTCGCTCGACCACGCTGTCATGGAGAAAACTAACAAACTTGCCGTGATTCCCTGCGACATGGATTGGAACGACATCGGATCTTGGAACGCAATGGCCGATTTAATCGCCCCCGACGAAAGCGGGAACAGGATACGCGGCGATGTGCACATGGTCGACACGACCGGCACCTATGTGAGCTCCGACAAGCGCGTCATCGGCACGGTGGGCGTAAGCGACCTGATGATCGTTGATTCCCCGGATGCTTTGCTTGTCACATCCCGCGACCGCGTTCAGGACGTTAAGAAGCTCTTCGAGAGCCTCAAGGCTTCGGGACATGAAGCCCATCTGGTCCATAGCACGGTACACCGGCCCTGGGGTACCTTTACGGTTCTGGAGGAAGGCGAGCGCTTCAAGATCAAACGCATCGAGGTGAAGCCCGGTCGCCAGTTGAGCCTGCAGATGCACTATCATCGTTCGGAGCACTGGGTCGTGGTCAGCGGCTCCGCCAAGATCGTCAATGGCGAGCAGGAGTTGTTCCTAGGGACAAACGAATCTACTTACATCCCCTGCGGCCATAAGCATCGGCTCGAGAACCCAGGCAGAATTGACCTGGTGATCATCGAAGTGCAGAGCGGCGATTATCTCGCCGAGGATGATATCGTTCGCTTCGACGACGAATATGGTCGAACGTAGATAACAGTACAAAAAAGTTAAACGACGAGGCGTCGCTCAAGGATCTCTGTCGTGGGTTCTGGGCCTGACATTGGCAAGCAGCGGGCCGGGCGTGTCACAGTATCCGCCCCGCGCTCTCATCAGGCACTCGATCGTGGTCGAAAACGTCGGTGAGCGCTTGACAGCGCGCCGTCCGCGGTAACGAAGACTTCAGATCTTTCTTAGGCGGACCCGTTGCTCAGCTGTTCAACGGCACAGCCGTATTTCAGCCTGTAGGCGGCGATGAAATCCTCATCGCTGCAGATGCAGCGGCCGCTGGAATCTTTGGCTTTCGGATCATGGAGGTGAGAACCAAGGGGGCGCAGTAGGTTCACGCGAGTGCTGGTTGTCGGACTCATCGGAAAACCCGCACTATGCTTGACCAGGTCTGCGGCAAGCATGATCCCGGCAAGCGCTGATTGAAAGGCCATCGGAACCACGGTTCGAACGAGACGACTTCCATCGCTAAGCTGGAACACCAGACCGCCGCAGATAGCCTGCTGATAAAAGGAACGGAGGGGCTGGCCAACAAACGCGGCGAGCGGCTCAAACGGCACAGCCATCGCCGTAGCCACCCGAGCTACGAACTCATTGGGGACTCCTGTATTAGTCTGCAGGAGCGTTTTTACCTCATCGTGTGCTTCCGGCATTCCGAGTTCCTCCGCGACCAGTTGGTGTTCGTCCTTGGATTTCCCGGTCGGCATGTACATGCAGCAAAGGCAAGCCTGGCTGTCATCGAAACCATGCCGCGAGATGCCTAGATCTTGCTCCTGAGTCCAGGCGTTCGCGATCCATCGGGGCAGAGCACCTTGGACAGCTAGACGGTCGGCGGCGGTGTCAAGCGCCACACCCACTCGGTCGAATACCCAATCGCCCCGGCGCGCAACATATTCTGCCCACTTCATAGGGTGCGCCTCGACTTCAAGGACGGTGGACCGAAGGGCGGTGGACCGAAGGGCGTTGGTCGCGAGGGCCGCCTTAGAGAGGCCGACCTCCGCCTGACCTGCCAACACGTAGCGCTGCAGGTTTGAGAGTTCGATAGCTTCGTGATCAACTACATGCAGGCGCCCCGACAGACCGGATTGCCTCGCCAGCGCCCAGAGCGAGCCATGGCCTATCGCGCCGAGCCCAACGAGGTGCGTTTCGCCAAGGTCGACAGGGAAATTTAAGGGGCTGGAATCGCCGGCGTTGCTCTTGTTGTAGGTGCATAAAGAGAGGTCGATGTTCTCGTCCAGCTCGGCGCCAGTCAGCTGGGAAGCAAAGATGGTTCGAAAGACGTTGGCCGCGGCGAAGCAGCTTGTGGCGCCAGCTCCATAGGGCAGCAAGCTCGAGCCAGAGCCCACCGGGTCCGTACGCGACAGCTTTGCCGCCCAACCCTGGGATCCCATGAAAAACGTTGGGCACCGAAGTGATGGGTGCACCGCGCCTGCAGCTACACAGACCGTCGCATACTTGCCCGAACGCCGGATGCTGATTTTTGGATTGATCGACTTTGCCAAGCGCTCGAGCGCTTGGGCTTGAGAGCTCGCGGCCATGTCCAGGGGGAGTATGGCCAGAACCGGATAAAGTCTGGCAAGCAACCTGACCGTAAGGTCAAGCGTCGCCTGGCCCTCGGCACACGAAGCGGCTTGGCTGTCGAAGGCCACAGCCACGACCTGCTTTTCGAGGGCTGCTTTGAAGTCGCATAGATGAAAGTCGGCCAGCACCTGAGAAGCTGCCGTGGCGGCGCGGTCGATGAAGTTAGCGAGTGCCATCGTTCAACCCGTTATCGTGATCATCCGCCTGAGTGCCGCGGATGGGACCTCATTCCAGTTCGCCTTCGCGTCAAGTCGATAGGCGGCGACCCGAGCAAGATCGAAAGGCTCGCGGGCGAAATTGGGCACCACCAGCGACAGACACCCAACCGTCGTAGCGACCGCGTAGGCGTCGTCGGTCGTCGAATGGTAGGCTCGGCCCGGATGGCTATGGATCTGGGCGAAGAGTTTAAGGCTGCTCTTGTAGAGCCAGACATTGAGCCGGTGTAGTTCTTCGGCCGGAACTATCACGCAAACGCCGTCGCCCGTCCGAATGTGACGCTGTGCCGGTATAACGGTCTCTGTTACGCCAAAGTGCTGGTCCTGCTGAACGCCGACCCAGAGCGCCATCCCCTCATGGCCCTGTCGCCCAACTGAGCGCAGGTGCGCCTGGACACTTGAAAGACAGTCTCGGGGAAGAGCGACTGTCCCGACATCCTTGAGCTCGGTCATTCTGGAATGGCGGGTAGGGGTGCTATCATGGCTCCCACTGAGATTTGGAACTGATACTGAAGCTGCTCCACGGGACCGGTCCCGTACTTGATGATCTTGTCCAGGATGAAGGCCAAACAGCCTTCGCCAGAACCCCGGTGGAGAAGCCATGAATCACCTGAATGGGCTGGATTGTCGTGGTATTCCCGGACGCCTGACATGCACAGGAATGGCGTGTGTTCCGCACTGTTGGCCTGGATGAAGTCCGACAGCGACAGAGCGTTCTGCTGCATGAGGACCAAAATCATATCCGGTGGGGTTCCGGGTAGATGCGGTCGTCTCAGCATCCTGAGCAGCAAATCCTTCCGGGCAATCGGCCGGCGTATAAAGGGGTCTACGAAGACCACCGACGGAGGTCGGAGGTCGTAATTGGAGAAGTCGATCTCGACAGCTGCACCGATGATCTGTGGCTTTATCTTCGGCGGTACGAAGATGAAGAAGGCCGTCGGGAAGCTCGCCTCGATCAGGAAACAACCCTGAGCCCGGTAAATACCTGCTTGTGTTTGGAACCAGCCGATCTGCCGATCGAACTTCGCTCGGGACACCCCAGGGTCCACAGTTTGGAGTTCAGGCACCTGCGACACCCGCCTTCAGGCTGAGGAACAGGGTCACAGGGGTCGCGAAACTGAAATCGCCAACTTCTTTGTCGACGTCGAGCAAGGTGCCGGCCTCATCCTTGAATTCCCAATTCTCGGCCGGTTGGGCGACGTTCTGCGTATTCTCAAGTGCTTTGGTGCGAATGACGTGAAGCGGCTGGTTGGGATTGGCTTCGACCTGGGTGGGCTGCCCGTTCACCACCACCGCGATCTCGATCTTCCCGGGGCCGCCGCCGTGATTTTCGCCCTTGCCCGAATCCTTCGACATTGCCCTACTCCTGTGGCTTACCAACGGCCCCCAAGGCGCCAGTGCAGACCTGCTGGTGAGCGGGCTGGCGGTCTTCAATCGTCCACTCGGCACCACGAACCGCGAGTACGCGAAAGACAGGGACAAGCTACCGAATCGGTGCTGTCTTCTTTTATGCGGGACTTGAGCGGCAAGTAAACGGCCGAAACTGCTCTTCACAACTATAATCGATAAGCATTGATAAAATATTGGCGCCGTACCTAATTGCGCAACCACCGGCTTGGCAGGACCAGCTTCTCGTTTGCGACGACCCGTGCGCTCGAAAAGGCAAGTTTCAAGTCTTCTCGCGTACTTGCGAAATCGATGCTCCCGATGGGCAGCACGCAGTGCACGAGCGCGTAATCACCCGGACGATCGCGCGGCCGCGCGGGACGCACCATGACGTACCGGATTTCTATGTTCGCAAGGCCCGGCTGGCGATTGAGGTGGCCTGGGCCGAGGGTTCGCGCTCGCCCAAATTGATTCAAGAGCCTGATCCAGCCACTCACTCAGCACATCTATCTTCTGCCGAATGGCAGCTTTGCGCCGGTGGGTTCAATAGGTCATTGAAATCGGGCCTTCCACCGCCTTAAAGCAGACTTCCGCATATCGCGCTATAGGTCGCGGCCGCGCCATGGGGTAGCCGCCACTGCTAGATAGGCAAACCTGATCCTTCCCGTCTGATGAGTCCACGCACAAAAGCTCGATGGCCGTGGCGCGGTCAGTATGCTAGCCACATTCCGTGGGGTACACGGTAGCTCAAATTGCCACCGCCGAGAGTAGCCAGCGAGAATGCGCAGCACCGTGCCGAACATGCTCCGGCCCAGGCATTGGCCTGCATCCCGGGCCAGCTTCCCGGCGGCAACCGTAGCGTTTAGTGAACTACTTCGGTGAAAAGCGCTCGATGAGCGAGACGATCGTGTCGCGCAGAGCCTTCTCGACCTGCGCAATCGGCGTCGGATTTTCCGATTCTTCTGAGCCGTTCGAATAGACATGGCCGCGCCACTCGGGTCCGTCGAAGACGCCGCCGAGCGTGGGCTGGCCATCGGCGCCCTCCACCACGGAGCGGTATTCAGGGTCTGAGTCCAGCCGCCTCTTTGGCAAGCCGGGCAAGCGAAAGGGTACAGAGGCCCCGCCCCATGTCATGTCGGCCGGGTTCCTCAACTTGATCGTGACCCGCCAGGCACCGAAACTATAGCCTTCGGGCCGATAGATGTGAACGACGACTCGATCGGTCAGGACATTGTAGTTCTCGCGAACGAAGTCCTCGATAAGGTCGCGCATCTGCTCCGTGCTTGTCTTCCCAAGCTCCTGGCAGATCGCATCGAAGTCGATTTTTGTCCGCTCGGTAACACGGGCGCGGAGGAATTCGGTCCTGGATGAGTCGGGTTGCATCACCATCTCTGCTTGTGTTACAGGTTACGCATCTTGTAGCACGCTATGATGCGATCTACAAGAGAACGGCATAGCAGCTTGAAGCGGAAGTAGCTTTCGCAGCGTCAGGCTCTCTGGGCATGGAAGATGGACATCTTTGATTCTGGACCGCGGCTCGGTTCACCTTATGGCGATCCTTCTCGCCAGGCGGTTGCCGCTTTGCGTGGCTACGGCTACCAGCTCTATGCCTCAGGTCTTGCCTGGGTTGGACTGGCCGACGGCGAACTTCTTCACCTCGAGGTAGCGGAGGACTATTCCGTCACGACGCGCCACGCTTTGGCCGGCACCCAGGTGAAGTATAGCGCGGGGGGCGGCAGAATAACCCTGCAGTCGGCCGATGTGCGTGCGGCAATTGACAGTTTTGTCGACACGGCTGCGCGCAATCCTAAGCGAGTAGTCTCCCTGCATTATCTGACAACCGCCGATATCGGTCTCGAGCGCCGCAAAGATCAGCACGTCGGTAACCGACCCGCGTTGCATTACTGGCGTCTGGCTGCCGCCGGTGCCGATGTCGCGCCATTGCGCAAGCTGCTCGAGGGCCTCGATTTGAAGCCAGCTACGAAGGCCTATGTTTTGGCGCGGAACGACGAGTCCTTGCGATCGGAGCTCTTCACTCGGATTCATTGGCACTGCGGTGCATCAAGTTTCGAGGACCTTCGAGATGAGCTCGAATCCGGCCTCATCGAATTTGTCGCTTCAGCGAGGCGCTTGTCGAGCCAGGTGGCCAGAAACCTATTGCCGGCAACGGTCGAGCACATCTTGCGGACTGCAACGTCCAAAGGCGCTCGCCAATTGCGTCGCGCCGACCTGCTTCGCCTGCTTGACAGCATCTCCATGGTGTCTGTGCCCGTCGATCAACTCCCTGCAGCCTTCAGCGGATCGGCCGGCCCTTTTTCACGCCCTTCGCTACTCGTCCCGACGAGCGAACTGCCGATGCCTTCCCTTGTCGCACCACGCACAGAACTCGTGGCGGACATCAATGCAATTCGGTGCAGGACGGGCATAGCAATTGCCACTGCGGCCACTGGTCTTGGAAAAACACTTCTGGCGAGACTTGTCGCTTCACGGTCCAACGATCATTGGGTCATCGTCGATTTTCGCGATCTTGGTCCCATGGAGACGGCATCGAGGCTCTCCGTCGCCATGGGCGAGTTGGTGGCGCGTCCACCGACGCATGTCATATTGGATGATCTGAACGAGATCGATCATCCCACCGTGCGCGACCTTCTTCTCCGGATGATGGCAAGCCTGCGCCGACGCAACGCGACCGCAATCGTCACATCATATCGACCACCGGCGCCGGCGACACAGCATCTGCTGTCTCCCCAGGAATCGCCTGTCTGTGAGGTCCCCTATTTTAGCGACAATGAGGTGTCAGCCCTGGTCAGCACGACGGGCGGAGAGGTCAAATACGCTGATGCCGTTCATCGCGCGGCTTCGCTGGGCCATCCGCAGCTTACGATAGCAATACTTCTACGCCTGTCAGCGGCCGGCTGGTCTCGGGCGTCGGTCGCAGCACTGCTTGGCGGCAGCATCCAGACCGAAATGGGGGCGGAGCGCCGCGCGATGCGGCAGCGGCTTGTCGCGGCGGTCCCGACAGAAGCCCAGTCTCTGCTGCTTCGAACCAGCTTGATCGGCGGCACGTTCGATCGTGGCCTGGCCATGACACTTGGGGCAGTCGCTCCACCCGTTGCTCTTGCTGGCCTGGCGCTTGACCGCCTTGTCGGTCCTTGGATCGAGCCATGGCATGGAGACCGTCTTCGCGTATCGCCATTGCTTGAAGGGACAGGGCTTGAGGTTTTCACCGCAGCAGAACGTCGGGCCATTCATCGCTGCATAGCCGACGCCCTAATGAGCAGCAAACGTCTTTCAGTGCTTGACGCTGGCACTGCCATGCGCCACGCACTCAAGAGTGATGAGGCAGCGTTGGTTGTGGCTTTCGCGGACAGCGTAATCCGTTGCAACACCGAGACGCTCGAACTTGTTGCTCCCTTTCTTGGCGAGCTGGGTTCGTTTCCAACGAACACCCCGATTTTTCCCGCAAATCCCTTCGCGTCCGTGATGATGCGGTTTGGGCAGCTCCTGTCCCTGCTTCCCAATGGTGCCCCCGCAGACGCGCAACTGTGCTGGAAGGCGCTTGAGCGCGAGCGTGCTGACGTCGAGGGAAAGGTGCTGTTCGAAGGTTCGATTCTGTCGAAGCTGTTGATTCATGAACGTGCGGGCGAGCTGTTTCCGTCATGGATTGAGCTTCTCTTGCGCTTCGACCGTTTGACCGAAACCGATACGCGCTTGGCCGAGGTCAGCCGAGGTTTCCAATCCACGAAAGGCGGAAACGTGCACGTGACCGGCGTGCTGTTCGCCACTCAGATGCGTAACATCACGACCGTTGCGGGTTTCCGCGCCCTGATTGAGCGGCTCGACCAAGAGCATGCCGGGCTGCAGGAACGACTTTTCTCATCCTTTCAGAGCGGACGCGGTGACATATCGATCCTGGTCATGCACGCATGGCTGAAGGAATCGCGAGCGGACGCTTTCGACTGGGAGGCTGCGGCCGGCCAATATGGTGCCTGCGCGGATATCGCGATACGGTGGCAGAATCCGACGCTCGCGGTTCGTTGCGCTATAGCCCAGTCGATCTGTCTCGATGAGAGCGGGGATGATGTCGAGCGCGCCTTTGCTTGTCTTGCGGACGCGGAGAAGCGATTTGGTTTTGACATAGCGCTGGTGCGTGCGCGCGCCAAAATCCATTGGCGGCGGCGCGATCATGCAGCAGCCTTGCCCTTGCTCGCCACCGCCGCACGCGCCGGTGGCCAGGACGCGCTCGAGCGGGCCTATATCGCTAGGGAAGCAGGCATCAGCGCCGCCGAGCTGGGTGACTGGGCCGAGGCTGAGCGTTGGTTCGAGCAGGCACGGACTGAGGCATCTGATCTGCAGTTACCGTCGGTTCGGGCAATGGCGATCGGCTTGCTTGCCGATACCGCGCACGCTGCATGTTGCGCCGGACGTCCCGACATTGCCGTGATGAAGTTGCGTGTGGCCTTGGCGCAGTTGCCCATGATAGATTCTGACGGAACGCTTGCTGAAGCGTATTGCCATCGCGTGGTGAGGCATGCGGTTTTGTGGCTGTTCAATGAACTCACGCATAGCGTGCCCGCGGACGTTCAGGACATTCGCTATGCTCCTGGATGCGCCAGTAACCAGGAGCCTCCAGAAGAGATCCGGTCACATCCGCTGGGCGACCTTGACTTTGCCTACTACATGCTTGCGGACGCCGACGAGGCTTTGCCTCGGCCGACAGGGTTCCACCTGGAATTTCGGCGGTATCTGATTAAGGGACCGATTCTTTCGTCGGAGATTTCGCGGATCATCGCGGCGGGTCGCAAGGCTATCGTGAGCCACAACGCGACGGACTTTGTGCCGCTGCTGCGCCATCACGCCGCAATGGCCGCCATGGTGGAGGCTGGCGGTGGGCGCGACTTTGGCGAGCAACTGCAAAATCCCGAGCGCGGCGTCGTCCCGCCCGCGATCATAGATGACGCAGCGGATCCGGAGGTCTTGCGCGGAGGCGAAGACATGCTTCTCAGTTTCTCGATCGCAGCCGCGCTTGCAGGTGCGTTCGCCGCTGTGGATAGCGTCGTTCAAGCCGGCTTGGGTACGGCGGAGATTTCTGGCTTGCACCCGCTTCTTGAGCGAATGACTGGCAAGCAGAAAACAATCGGCACCGATCGCCACGGGGCGGCACTGTCCGTTGATACCCTTCGGCGCGATGTAACGGGCGAGCCTGTCATCCTTTGGTGGGCGGGCGCATGGATGCTTTTCCACGTTCGCGCCTCTAAGCTGCGAAGCGGAGTGGCCGAGCCGCTCGTTTCCTGGATGTTCGACAAGTGGTCCGATCTTGCAGGAGAAGGGCGTTTCAGGCTGGCGACGCCCACCGTCAACGTCCCGCCGATGGCGGCGGTCCTCTCGGCTTCGGACCGCTCTCTGCCGAACGCTGCGCGTCTTCTGCTTGCAGCCGCGCCGGCTGCGTCGGTTCACATGGGGAAAGACATGCGTGAAAATCTGGAATTGTTGGCAAAGAGCGACCGTTGACCGCCGCCGCGCCGCAAGGATCGCTCTGGGGACTTCGGCGAGCGTCGTTTCTAAAGTCGTCGTCGCTGTCTGAGACATAGAAATCGCCGAAATGGCAATCCTTTTCATCTCGCATCGAAGGCCTCTTTGTCGTTGAGATATCGAGGCCGGCGAAGCTTGCGATCAGGATCCGAATAGCGCTCCGCGAACAGATAGCGCATGATGGGCCTTGCGTGCCCGTTCCGCCGCTCTTCGAGCCTGGACGGCTGTCCATGAGGTGAGGGGATCATGGCATCAATCGTCTTCATTCTCGGCCTGATCGGCTTCGCCTTGTTCACAGATGGCGGGCAGGAGGCGCTGCTCTCTAGCTCAGCGACCGTGCAGGGTTCACTTTCGATCCTGTGCGGAGCCCTCATTCAGTGGTTGGCTTCCTCTTCATGATTTCGCTGGCGACCAGGCGGTGGCAACAGCAATTTGCTATCGCGGCCGCTAGCATGTTCATGGTGGCGTTCGCCGTGGCTGTCACCCTAGCAGGAAGTGATCAACTGGCCCTGATCTGCGTTGTCGCCTTGGCCTTCGCCCTGATTCCGTGGCTTTGGATCTACAGCGTGCGAGGCCTGGTCAAGACGGCAGCGGTCCTGCAGACCTGGCGCTTCAGGATATTGTCGCTGGCTTAGTTGCTGTTTCTTATATTTGCGGTTTTTGCTTCTACGTTAGGCGGCATCATCGGCCCGGTCGCCTCATGTTTTGCGATCGGGGCCTTGATTGTCGCAATCCTTGGCTGCTTTGCGCAGATGCCGGCAAGAAGATACGTCTATCGTAGCGTGATCCTGTCTACCTTGGCCGGCTTCATCTTTTACCAAGCGGCGCCGATCCGTGAGATCCCCGATCCAAAGTTGTTTTCCACTCCCGCCGCCGTGGCCTGTCCGGAGGCGGCAGCTCCGGCAGGGATGATGGAGGTGGAGACGTCCTTTGATTGTTGGCTCGCGAGCAACCAGGACAAGGACGGCCAAGCGACCATGTTTCTGGTGGAAAGCGCCGGCGGCGGCATACGTGCCGCGGAATGGACGGCGACCGTTCTTTCGGAACTGGACCGCCAAGTGCCAGAGTTTTCGAACAGGCTCTTTGCCATCTCATCGGTGTCCGGCGGCTCGCTTGGATCCGCAATTTATGTTGGCGAGCTTGCCGAAAGACAGCGTCGGCCGGGTTGCCGGCCTTTGCAGGCCGGAGGGCTTTCGCCTTGCGCGCGCGCCATGCTTGACGGCGAGTTTCTCGGACCGGTCGTTGCTTCGGCGCTCAGCGGGGATCTGCTCAGGACGATCTTCTGGCCGGCTGCGCGATTTTTCGATGATCGTGGCATAGCCCTTGAGCGTGCGTTCGAACGAGCCTGGGCGGATGCCTATGGATCAGCCTTGTTCGAGTCATCGCTCAGCGCGCTCTGGCCGCAGCGGCCCTGGCCGGCGCTGATTATGAACGCGACGCTGACAAGTCGCGGCCTTGTCGCATATACATCCAATCTCCGCGACGCCGGAGAACTGACTCTGACGCTCCCCGACATTGAAGTCCTCGGCGTGGGCCTGCCGACCACGCGCGTCAGCACGGCCGTCGTCAACTCAGCCCGTTTCCCCGGGATTTCGCCGGGCGGCAGGTTCACGCTTCCCTAATTATGGCGCATCGTCTCTACTGCGCCTGGTCGAGCAACTCGATGACATTCAATGCGACAGGATCAAGGAACGAGGGAAGATCGAGAACCTCTATGCCCGTTCTTGCTCTGAGCTGCTGGCGACGAAACGCTTCGTCAGATATGTCCTTATTCAGATCACCTCCGATCCCACCCTTGCGGGCAAGTGTGATGCTCCGCCTGAACTTGATCTGGGTCTTGACACCACCATTTCCGAATCGCCCGACATCCTGTCGCCCTTCTTGACCCTGATGAGCACTAGATCCCTTGCAGGGCTCGGTCTGTCGAAGCGATTGTCCGATCACATCGATCACCTCCGCCTGGGCGATACCCAGTCTCGGACCTGGGGAACCTTCGCGGCTGGCGACAAGATCGTCGAACACACCTATTTTCACTTCGGGCTCGGCCCGCTTGAGGAATTGCCAGCCTTTGACAATCAGGTGCAGGAATTTGCGTTCCTCACGCATATGGCGCAGCGCCGCCAACACGGCGACCCGGAAGCCGATGTCCAGCTTGAAGGAAAGGCCGAAGCGCAGCGGCGGCTGAAACAGGAGGCAAGCCGGTGGGTGCAGGAGCCAACCTTCGAAAGCCATGTGCCCCCATTGACCTGGGGGCTCGCTCCGGACTCGAAAGCAGCAATTGCGGGGCACTTTGAGCAGTGCGGAGCCTGGGCAGTGCCGCAATTGCAGGAGATTGCCAGCAAGGGGATTCATTATCCGCGGCCGGAACTTGCCTCGCAAGACACCGCTCTCGCCCGAGGGAAAGGATGAGCCCCACTAGAACAATGTGCTCACTTGATTGGAAGGGCGACTCCTTGCAAATCATATCGATGGTGGAAACGGAGCCCAGCCCCGAAATTGCGCGCGGTTCGAGCCCGGCATCGCGGGGGCCGGCCGGTGCCTATATCGAGGGTGAGCTCGGCGCGGTTTATCTGCTCGCGCTGCTGACAGGTAATCGGGCACCGGGCTTGCCCGACGCCCGAGTCGTCAGCGTTCGGTTCCAGGGCACGGAGCAGGGGTTCAAGCTCGATGACCTGATAGTTTCGGGCGCGGGATGGGCGGGCGACTTCATCCTCGAAATCCAGTCGAAGCGGGATATCACCTTCTCGCCTGGCGATAGTGTCTATCAGGATGTCGCGTCGCAAATCGCGCGGAGCGAGGTAGGCTCTGTCCCGGAAGACCGGCATCTTCTCAGCATCGCGACTCAGCGCACCAGTCGCAAGATTTCCGGCGCCTATCAGGATGTTCTCAGATGGGCGCGAACGGCGGACAGCGCGACCGCGTTCTTCGACCGGATCGAAGCCAAGGGCGTCGCGAGTAAGGACATGCGCGACTTCGTCGCGACCACGCGCAAGCATTTGATCGCCGGCGGCATCGCTGACGATAACCAAGCGATCTGGTCGCTTTTGCGGCGAATGCTCATCCTCGAGTTCGATTTCGAAGCGACGGCGCCGATTGCCCGGACCTATGGTCTGGCGCTCGCGCGCGTTGCGCTGGCAGACGAGGATGTCTCCCGTGCCGAGGCGCTATGGAGCCGGCTGATCGACTTGTCGATCAAGACCGGAACCACTGGCGGTACAATTGATCGAGATGGCCTCAGGGCCGAACTCGTCGAGGCAGGGTTCCGGCTCGCCGGGGACCGCGATTATGGGCCGGCACGCGCCAGGCTTGCCGAGCTCGCGCAGAATACGCTTGCCCATATCGGGACGACCGTGGCGGGTGTGACCTTGCCACGATTGGAAGCTGTCGCTGCGGTGGACGACGCATCCGAAGCGCATAGGTTCATTGAAATCCGTGGCGATTCCGGTGTCGGCAAATCCTGGGTTCTTCGGCATGTCGCCGAACGCGTGGCGCGGCAGGCGCCGATCATTGTGCTCGATCGCGACTCCACGCCGGCAGGCGGTTGGCTGCCGTTTTCCCACTCGCTTGGCATCCCGGGTTCGGCGGTCGAGTTCCTGACCGATCTGGCCGCGAGCGGCGGCCCGATGCTCTTCATCGACGGCATCGACATGTTTGACGATCGCGGACGCCAGCGCACGATCATCGAGCTCATGCGAGCGGCGAGCGGGATCCCTGGCTTCACGGTAATCGCTACCATGCGCACGGTCGGACATGGCGATCTCGAACCCTGGCTCGATGAAGGGATAGTTACCGTCCTGGGTGGCGCGCACCGGATAAGCGTCGGGCCCCTGTCGGAAGATGAAGTCGCGATACTGGTCGATCAGGCGCCGGATCTCCGGTTGCTGCTCGACCCCGAGCATCCCGCCGCCGGTCTTGCCCGAAATCTCTATCGGCTATCCCGGCTGCTGACGGTGCCGAGTGCGACTGAGGTTCGCACTGAAGCGGCAATGGCTGACGTATGGTGGAAGAGAGCGGACGGCACGCCTGCGCGCGAGGTGCGCGCAGCGCAGCGGCTGCTGGCCGCACTCGCGGCCAGTGCCTTGAAGGGAGAAGACGGCATTGATCTGACCGAGGATTCGTTTGCTCGGTCGCATCTGCTCGGGACGCTCACGCTCAAGGAAGTGCGTCGCGACCGGCTCGATTTCTATCACGACGTGCTGCGCGACTGGGCTATCGGGAACTACATCGCAGAGGATCCGAGCCGTCTGACTGAGCTCGATCTGAGTGTGCCGGTATCGCCGCGCGTTGCGCGTGGCATTGAGGTCGCCGGCCGCCTCGAGCTCGAGAAAGCGACGAATTACAGCGCCTGGACCGATCTGCTCACGCATCTGTCTCCGCAAGGGGCGCATGGATCATGGCGGCGCCAAGCGATCCTCGCCTTGCCGCGGTCGGAGGCCGGCTTCGAACTGCTCGAAAAGTACGGCGCCGGTCTATTGGCGGAAGACGCGGCTCTCCTTATCGAATTGTGCACGACGATCGCGGCGGTCGAGACCGTGGCGACGGCCGACTTGATGACGATGCCGGACGGCTCCAAGGTCAATCTGCCGCGCTCGTATCGTACAAATATTACCGGGTCGGCAGTTCTGGTCCTGCGCTGGGTGGTGGCGCACGCTGCCGAGATTCCGATGTCGGCGATCGGCGCGGTAGTCGAGCTAGTCCAAATACAGGTTTATTTCCTCAAGCACCTTCGACCGTTCGCCGAGCAGACGACCACCATGCTGTTCGGCTGGCTGCGTCAGCTCGATGTTCGCGACGCCGAGGTGACGATCCCCGGAGAGCGAAGCCTCGGCCGGGCGGCGAGCGACGCGTGGCGTAGCACGATAGAGTCGTTGCGCCAGATTGCGGTCTTGCTTGGCGAATTCGCGCCCGATCAACTGAAGGCTTATTTAAGGGAGCTCGGCGCCGAGAAGGACAGCTACAAGGTCAAGGCGATCCGGCCATTTTCTAAGATGATCGCGCCGGTTGCGCCGGCCGAGCTTGCGAACCTCGTGCTGTCGAGCCTCATTGAGAAGCGGGATCAGCGTGCCCGCCGTGACCGCTCGATGGGGCGAGCTTTCACCTTCGCTGACAGCGACTATCTGCCGGCCTCGCCAGCGCAGCCGCCATTCCTCGATCTGTTGGAGTCCGGCGCGACCGAAGGGTTGAGACTGATTCGGGCGCTGGTCGCGGAAGCGATTGCGTTCAACACTAACGGGCTTGTGTCGGAAGACGACGGCTACACCGTCGATCTCGGCCATGGCCCGCGCTTCTTTCCGTGGACTTCGAGCTACTTGTGGTCTCGCGATCAGAGCCACGAATATTCGGCGGCCTCCGGACTGAAGGCCCTCGAGGCGTGGAGCCAGCAGCGCCTCGACGACGGTGTCCCCGTCGATGAAGTGCTCACCGACATCCTTGGACCCGAGGGCAGCTGTGCAGCCTTTCTGCTGGTCGCAATCGACGTGCTGCTGTCGCATTTCGGTGTAGGCCGGGATGTTCTCGCTCCTTTTATCGCGGCCCCGGAACTGCTGGCTGCCGACCGTGCGCGTCAGACCCATGATCATATCGGTTCGGGAATCGATTTCCCTATCGGGAAAGAGCCGGATGGAAAGGTCAAACTCGCCGACTTGAAAGCCCGCCCGTCACGGGGTGCGTCCTTGTTTGACATCGTCCCGAATTATATGGGCGACAATGCCATTGCGAACCGTCTGCGTGAGCAGATGAGCGCCGCGGTCGAGAACCTGGAGCCCTATGAGCCTTATTCGAACTGGGGAGATGCGCGGTTCATCGCACGCGTTGCCAACAACATGCTCCAGCGGTCGAACTGGACAGACATCGAGGGCGGGAAGTTGGCCTATCAGTCGCCGGCGGACGAGGCCGCTCATCTTGCAGCGATGGAGAAGATGCGGGGTGAGTTTGTCCGATCGAGCGAACTCGAGGCGCGCATCAGTCTGGCTATGGATGGAGAAGGAGAACACGCCACCGCTTCAACGGCACGCGATGCGGTCGAATACGCAGAGGGTGATCTCCCCGACGACAGTGACACCGATGCTCTCAAATCGCGATCGACGAGACTGATCACGACTGCATTGCTGGTAGCACGCGATGGGGATGACGAGTTGCTCGCAACGCAAGACAGATGGGTTCGTCAGGTCATCTCGATCGCGTTGGAAGAGCAGTCCGATCGCGGAGGTGGTTCGCAGGATACGCTGCGTTTCAACCGCCCGGCGATCGCGACGCTTGCGCTAATGCATCTCTGGGAGCGCAAGGGGAGCAATGCGGACCGAGATGCGCTGATCCGGCTCGCGACCCGCAAGGACCGCCGCGCTGCGCCGGCCTTTTCCGCCGGCCTTGCGCGGATCCTCGAGATCGACCCCAGGCTTTTCAAAGCGGCGATGCGCGTAGCCTTCGCAAGCATGACTTGGCGCTGGAAGCGCCATCAGGAGGAGGGCGACGCCGAGCACGCGCGTTTCGAAGCAGAGCGGGCCGCGGCAATCGATGCAGCGGTCTCGGCCGAGATCGCGTGGCTGGATGGCGGCGCCGAACCTGCATGGCCGACATGGCCCAAGGAGCGTCCACATCTGCGCCGCGGCTCGCGCATCCGCGTTCCCGGACCAGTCACACCTATAGAGTTCGACGAAGACGAGGCGATCGAGATCGTCCACGTCGACAGCGCGGCTGCGGCGCAGTGGCTGGCGATGATCCAGGCCGCGCCTAAGGGATCGATCGGCTGGCGGCAGGAGGTGGTTGCGGCCTATGCCGACTGGACCGCGCGAATGAACGGATTGGGGCTGTCGGTTGATATCGAGATCGACCGCGACCCCCACGACTGGGACCTGCACTATTATGCGCTGTTCGCTGAGCGACTACTCGACGGCACGCCCGCGTCGTTCGATACCGATCTGAAGCTTGTGACCGATTTGCCAGACGAGCCCTTCGGCGACGTTGCGCAGGCGGTCATGCATGCGGCCGACGCGCTCTATTTCAATGATCCCCAACGCCCCGCCTCTCGGCCTGCCGATCTGCGCGCCAAGCTGGTGGAGCGGGTGATTGCGCTCAAGCGGTGGGAATATGCCGACGATCCGGCCAGCTCGCGGATCGACATGGAAAGTGGCAGCATCATCGCGAAGATGCTCCTCAATACCTACGATCCGTTCAACGGGACGCACAGCTATCTTCCGCCATTGCTCTTCGACCGTGTCGACCCGCTGCTAGCCACAATGCGCCCCCTACTGAGAGGCGGTCCGACGGTGTTCGTGGCGCTTTGCACTATGAAGCTGCTCCTCGTTGCGCCGCGGGCGCGACACCTCGACTTTGTCCTCGATGCCGTGGAGGCCTGGTTTGATCGCACCCGCGCGGCAGGCCTGTGGATCACCGCTGGCATCGGCGGTCGCGTCGTGCGCTGGTTCGACGCCGCGTTCGCCGAACAACCGGACCTGCTGATCCCGGCGCATTCCGCGCGAGGCCGGATCGACCGCGCGCTGGGCAATCTGATCGGCGTTGGCGTCGCCGAGGCGCATGAGCTGGAGTTGCAGGTGGAAGCGGCGGCCAGCGACACTCAAGCATCGAGGAGGGGGGAAGCTGCGAGGTTGCTCCTACGCGACCGGCACGGAAGGTGAATCTTGGCACGTCAAGCACTGGCTCAAACAGCTCAGTCAGCAGACAGTGTCTCGGATTGCTTCCGCGCCAGCCGCACTGCAATCTAACTGTAGGGGAAGAACGCTTCTGGTGACGAGATAGGCCGGATGCCACTGTCTGTTGTCTGGCCAGGTCATCTCGAAATCAGACTGTCGGCTCGCGGCCCCTTTTCGGTCATTCACTACAAGGGATTTCTACCTGCGGCTACGCGATATCTCGAAGCCTGTAATTAGTCGCGTTCATCGTCCTTAGGTTCGCCAGACCATACGAGAAAATACGAAGAATATGGCTTGGCGAACCATCCGCTAACGTTTCATTTTGTGTAGAAAACGATGACCCTCCGGGACTAACACAATCGTTATAAAACAATGGCTTGCGAGCTGGTTCGCCAAAGTCGACTCACGAGCAATTCGTCATCACGTTTTTGTCTTTTGCGGAATGGCAGCTTTACGCCTCATTCCGTCGCGAAGGGGGTGCCCGCGGCCTCTCGAAGGCAGAGATCGTGAGACGCCAGCCCTAGGCCATGGGTGCGCAAGAGAGCGCCATTGCTGGTTGCGCCCGGACCGGTGATGTAAAACGCGCGTGCAGACATGATAGAGAGGCTCGCGCGTGAAATCGGCCCCGACGCGCGGCATCGCGGTGACGACGCTAATAGCTCTTCCGGTATACTGTGGGGCTATTCCGGCTACTTGCCCCGTCCATCGTCAGCGGCGGAAGCTGCTATTGGACGAGCCGCGCCTTGCTGAATTTAGGTCGTTGTTGCACCCGGGCTACAGCCCCGTTAGCCGGATATCAGCTATGAGGCATATGCGTGGGGTTCCTGGTTCAGGCGGAGCATCCAGGAAGGGACGCACGGCAGTTTGAGGGAAAGGTAGCCCGTCGACCTTGGTCGGCGGGCTTTTTTTGCGCGGCCCCGGTCGCGAACTGACTTAGAGCATAATCTGACCTGATGGAATCGCGAGGGATTCCCATCGGGGAGAATATCTGATTCATCATGTCGGCTGGGTATGGAGGCCAGCAGGCATGGTTAGAGCCATATCGGAGGATTTGCGTTCGCGAGTGATCGCAGCGGTTGAGAGTGGCCTGTCGCGGCGGGCTGCGGCGGATCGTTTCGGTGTTGCCGCGGCAAGCGCGGTCCGCTGGGTCCGCGAATGGCGAGAGAGCGGCGCGACGCGGGCAAAGCCCCAAGGCGGAGACAAGCGCTCCCAGCGGATCGAAGCCTACCGGGATACGATCCTGGCGGTGATCGAAGGTCAGGACGACATCACACTGGTCGAGTTGGCTGAATTTCTCAGGGCGGAGCATGCGGTCGTGTTCGCGCCGAGCACGATCTGGCGCTTTCTCGACCGTCACTCGATGACCTTCAAAAAAAACAGCGCACGCCAGCGAGCAGGATCGGCCCGACGTGCTCGCGCGGCGACGCGCCTGGTTCAAGGCCCAGCCTGATCTCGATCCCGAACGGTTGGTCTTTATCGACGAGACCGGCGCATCGACGAAGATGGCTCGCCTGCGTGGACGGGCAAAGCGGGGCATGCGGTGCCGATCTCCGATCCCGCACGGGCACTGGAAAACGACTACTTTTACAGGCGCATTGCGCCTGACGGGCATGACTGCGCCGATGGTCCTCGACGGACCGATGACGGGTGAATGGTTCGCCGCTTATGCCGAGCATGTATTGGCGCCTACGCTTCGAGTTGGTGACATCGTCATCCTCGACAACCTGCCCGCTCACAAAGTCGCCGCCGCCCGCCAAGCGATCGAAGCGGCCGGCGCGCGAATGCTCTTCCTACCGCCTTACAGCCCCGACTTTAACCCGATCGAGAATGCCTTCTCCAAGCTGAAGTCGATCCTCAGGAAAGCCGCCGCACGCAAGATCCCCGAGCTTTGGGACGCAATCCGCGACGCCTTGCCACGCTTCACCGCCGAGGAGTGCTCAAACTACTTCTGCGCCGCAGGATACGAGCCTGAGTGATCAGATTCTGACTCTAGTACCCAAGAGCAGCTGTCAGGTGCTGACGCCTCCTCGCCGAGGATGTCTTGGGAGCACTAGTGACGGGCTGACAAGGATTAGCTTTGACCTGCTTGAAGGACGTGAACATCTTCCAGCTGATCCCTGGCCGGGGACGGGCAAGCGGATTGATCGACGAATGCTTTTGTTGGCCTGCGACGTGCGAGACAACACTGACATGTGGCGCGAAGCAGTTATTCCGCTTACGCCGATGTAGATGCGCCATCGTTCAAGTCGCGCATAGCAAGCATCTGCTCGGAAGTCCAAAATGACCCAACGCCTTCCGAAGGCCCGAAAAAGTTGTCGCTCGCTCATACTACCGCAAGACTCGGCCAAAAGTGCCGCCGAACGACCAGATCGCCGAGCACTTATGAGAAACGATCAACGCCTCTACTATTAAACGATTAAAGTGTTGCGAGGAAAACGCGCGTGAATGATAGTATGTTCGCGTCAACTAAATTAGTTGGCTGCGTGGATTACGCGGTGGGAGTGATGATCGATTCGGATGTATTCGAATTCGTCGAGCGTTGCAGAGCGCACACGGCACCTGGCCCCCTCCTGGATGACGTGCTCCAAACAGTGCGAAATCTCGGATTCGAGCACCTCATTCTCAGTGGTGTTCCGCTTGGCGGACAGAAGCTCGCGCCGATGGTCGAACTCAATGGGTGGCCCGAAGGCTGGTTCAAACGCTACGTAGAAGCTGAACATGCGGCAGTTGATGGGGTTTGCATCTATTCGGCAAAGACACTGAAGCCATTTCTGTGGGCCGACGTGCCGGCAAAGTGGTCCGACACGAAAGGCTCACGACGTGTTGCAGGTGAGGCCACTGAGTTTGGCATATCGAGTGGTTTTGCGGTGCCCATGCTAAGCGTGCACCACTGGCAATCAGTCCTGTCGTTTGCGTCCTCAGCAAAGGTCTGCACTCTCTCTCCGCGCGAGGAGGTGCAACTGGTCACAATGGCGGTCTACGCGGGTATGGCGATCCAGGCATTGTCGCACGGCGATGAGGTCGAGGAAGGGCTGCTCACCGAGCGCGAGAAGGAAGTGCTCTTGTGGGCCGCTGCTGGTAAGACATCATCCGAAACATCGCAAATTCTGGGTCTGGCGGAGCGCACCGTTAAGTGGCACGCGACACGTGCACGCGAAGCTTTCGGCGTCGCAACGACCACCCAAGCTATCGTTGAGGCAGTGCGCAGGCGCATGATCCATCCCTAATTTGCGTCAACTGTCCCATCGGACAGGTGACGCAGTCCCGGTCAGCTGCAAATAATCGTGAGACCAGCCGGGGGACACGCAATGATCGCCGCTTACCTTGTCGACCCTAGTGCCTGGCGCGGCAGTTCACCCCGCATTGCATTTTGGCGCTTGATGTTGGCGATTTGCATGAGCGTGGGTATTGGAATTGGCACGCTAGCTGCAGCGCCGAATACGCCTCAGGAAATCACGGGCAAGTGGACGTACCGAAGCTTCCATAACAACAAGAATCTCGTAACGGACAACGACCAGACCGCTCTCGGTCTGTTCTTTGCGGAAGCTACTTTTACGTTTGATGTTTCTGCCGACAACACACTCAAGGGAACGATCGACTGGAATGGCGGTGGCTTGGATCTCCATGGAAGCGTCCAACCAGCTGCATCCGGCGCTCCCTTGACGGTTCAAATCGTAGGAATAGGGCGGCCTGGTACCGGCACTCAGGACTGGGAGTACGACTACTTCGGATATTTGGCGCGCTCGTGGCCACAAGGCGTCGGACAGGTGCCTGCATTGGTCGGGAGCGTCATAAGGGCCAAACCGCACAACGGAGCACCTGCCGGTTATGTAGCATCGTTCATAGCGGTCCAACAGTGAAGGCTGACCGGCACGAATTCATGAGATCCATTGCAATCAAATCATAGGGGGTCACACGATGCTCACTCGTCGCAGTTTTCTAGCGGTCACGACAGTTGGTTTGGCGGCGCCGGCAATTCTCAGTTATCGACCAGCTTGGTCAGCAGCGGCGCGCGTCCGCCGAAATGCATCCACCATGGCCCCGATCGACCCATTTTTTTCCGATTATGCGCAAGCTGTCGAGGCTATGCATCAGCTGCCGGTGAGCGACCAACGCAACTGGCGAAATCAGGCGCTGATCCACATACGCCACTGCACGCATGGCGTTTCCGACTTCACGCACTGGCATCGATGGTATGTTTCGTACTTTGAGCAGATTTGTTCAAAGCTGATCGGCAAGCCTGATTTTGCCTTGGCCTACTGGGACTGGGAGGAGAGCAAGAGCAAAGTTCCAGATCCCTTCTTCGACCTTCCGAAACTCAATGTGGTCCAATGGAACGACCAATCGAACGAGCAGTCTGACAATTGGGGGCCGGGTAGGGTTACGACTATCGGTGCGCGGGGAATCGCCCGAGCTCAAACCATGACGTCGATCCCGCAATTCGCCAACTCGTTTCTGAAAACGACTCTGGACAGTATTCGCGGCCAACCCGATTTCGAAATATTCACAGGCCTGCTCGAGGGGCAACCGCACGGCAACGCCCATGTCGCCGTGGGATCTCTGCACGGGGCGAGGGGCCATATGGGCAGCGGGATGTCTTCGCTTGACCCCATATTTTGGCTCCACCATTGCAATATCGATCGCATTTGGGCCGAGTGGCAGGCTAACGGAAACACATCTGACGATCCTAAGAACACATATCCCGACAGCTTCTATGACGCGGATGGCAAGTCTGTCGGCAGTAAAACATCGACAGGCGCGCTATCGCTAGGATCGTTCGACTACATCTACGATACAATCGAGCCGACGGTCATCGGACAAATTTCCGAGAAGCTCGATCTGCAAAAATTCGACGCTGGCGGCAACTCGATGATGGCGAAGCTAAATTTGACCACCCCTGCCTCCATAGGATCAGGTGCCTCGCCAGGCCCTGCGCTACCAAACATCGAAAGGGCAGTCGATGTGAAGGTGACCGATTTGGTGCAAGCCCTTTCAGAAGTACGCGTGTTTCTTGCGCCGGAAACATCTTTAAAGGCAATCGAGCCGAGCCGCATCGTTGCGCGTTTAGAGGGCGTTGAGACTCCTCAAAACACCGATATTGCAGTTGGCGTATTCGTGAATTGCCCTTATCTCACGCCCGAGACGCCTTCCGACGACAAACTCTGTGCGGGAGTGTTTAGCTTCTTTGGGCCCGGGGGACCGCATGGGCATCACGGCGGCCCAAGGAATGTCTACATCGACTTGACTGACGCCTTGCGGAGTGTCGCGTCGCAAGGTCGTCTGGCGGGGAACGGGTTCAAAGTCCAGTTAATGGCTGTTCCTGTCGCCGAGGGCGTTCCCGCGGACACTCGTATCCCCTTTAAGGGCGTTACGATCCTGTCGGCCTGATTTCAGCCCGAATCGTGGGGCGTATGAAGGTCATGCTACTGCGGTCGAAATGCCCAGATGTCTTGCATCCTTGGGTTAGTTGTCGCGCCTTGGGAATGATGGTGCTGATATCATCTGCAGCCTTGGTCGCGGGCGTTCGTTCAGACCTGGCTTGCCCGCTTAAGGGTCAGGTGGTTTCTGAGACTACTGTGGATGGCGTTGATCTCTTGGGACCGAACATCGCAAGCGCCCGCCGCGCCGTTGTAATTCCGCTAAGAGAGGTCGGGGCAAAAGTCCTGACGTCGGGAGTAATCACGATAAAGGTGAGCCTGCGGCCACTTAGGGTCGATCCAGAAGAGCAATTGCTGCTCCAGGTGCAACTGACCGACAAGACGCTTGACAATGCTCCTATTGCAACGGATGCGGTTTTGCCGGACGCAGCTGGGTCGGCATTCTTCAAACCCCTGAGCGTGGGCGAAAAAAAAGAGGTGTTTCTCTCATTGCCAGCTTGGGAATCTCCGAATCCGCCGAAAGCTGCCATTGTTGGAATTGTTTTGTCGACTGATAAATCCGCCCCAATCAATTCGGCAATCGAGATTCTTGCCGTCGACATTCTAAGCTGAGCTTCTGGTGCCACGACGATGGCATCGACACGCCGGCTAGGATGCTGGCTCAGGTCCCAATTTTGTCCTCGCAGTTGTCAGGGCGCTTGGCCACCAAGGGCCACGGGCGCAGATTGAGTCAACTGTCCGATCGGACAGGTGACTCATATTAGCTGGGCTGCAAGTATCTAACGGGCGATGGGCCGAATTGCCCGCCCGCGGCAAGCGCTGCTAGAATAAATGACAATCGTATCAGGAGGGCGAGATGAAACGGGGCCTCTTCACTTCTTGTACCGCAGTGTCAATGGGCATCGCATTCGCCGCCGCAGCGCAGCAAGTGACCGTCACAGGATGTGCGGAAGCGGGCGTTGAAAACGGATGCATTGTGATGAAGGACGGCGACAAACTCTACAACATCACACGTGCAACACCAAAACCAACGGCCAACACATACGGCACGGTAACGGGCACTGCCAGTGGCGGTATCGATTTGTGTCAACAGGGAACCCTGCTCACGGCGGCGCAGTGGAAGCCCGACGCGAGCAAGGTGTGTGGGAATACGCAGTAGCGTAGATGTCCACACGCTTTTTAGGATCTGCCAGGGCATGCCCGAGTTGGAATTCGGCCATCTGAGCAGGCAGAACCTTATCGCTTTCGATTGTCCGAGAGCGTCGGTGCGGGCGCCGGCGCTAAGGCTAACAATTGACGTGTTGGTCGCCCTGGAAGGGGAGTTTTGAGGAGGTCGGTGACGTCAAATGTCATCCGGCGCGCCGTCAACTGTCCGATCGGACAGGTGACGTATCTTAGAGGGACTGCAACTATCTCCGCAAGATCGACCAAGGGAGGGCGCCATGATAGCGGCTCATGTCGTAAACGCCCAAAACAAGCATCTCTACGAGAACGAGTTCGACGAGTTTTTACGCCGGCGGCACGATTTTTTCGTGCATCAGAAGTGCTGGCGCCCTCCCAGCCCTGACGGACGTGAACGAGACCAATTTGATACCGACGCAGCGACCTATCTGCTTGGTCTCGAAGACGGTCGCGTGGTGACATCGGCTCGATTGATCCCAACGAGCGAGCCGCACATGGTCTCGGAGGTTTTTCCTCATATGTGCGAGAAGTTCGGCGTCCCCCGGCGACCGGACTGGGCCGAATGGACTCGGACTTTCGTTGTCCCCGACAAACGCTCTACAGGCCTGCGCGGCACGCTAACGCAGCTGTGCTGCGCGGTGATGGAATACGCACTTGACGAGGGTTTGAGTGCCGTCGGCGGTGTCCAGGAAACGTACTTCATGCCTCATCACGGGGCCCTCAAATGGCGGGCAGACCCCATGGGCATGGCAAAGGAGGAGAACGGTGAGTGGTACATCGTCGCGTATATCGACGTGAACGAAGCTGCGCTGGCGAGTGTCCGCAAAATCCTGGGTTGTGACCACTCGCTGATCGTTCGACGAGGGATCCAGATGCCCTTCATAAGCGATACGGCATTCTCGAAGCCCAAGCATCGGCAAATGTGCGAATGACCACGAGCAGATGGAGAAGAAGCTATGTCGCGTGTCTATTCTGTCGATGAGGTGCACGTTGAAGGCCTCATGGTAATCCCCGACAACCCACCGGCCATCTCCGTATCTGCCAGGGGGTGGGTGCCGACAAGTGGATGGTCGCATCCTGACCTTGCCCCTTGGATGTACATCGTCCCCCCGACAGACGGTATTCTCGATCTCGACTTTGTTGCCAGTCCGCCGACCGGGCTCGCCCTCCAAGTATTCACGCGGATTGGTGTCACGAAGGCGTTTCCTGTTCCGGCTTGGGTGGTTGGCGTTCGCGTTCACAGCTCCACAAACTCGGTTGAGGATAAAATCGGCGGTGCCGCTGCGCCGAGTAAAGAGGCAATCGCTGGCGAAGGTATGCCCCTTCCTTGGCCATTCCCTTGGTGGGCGCCCAAAAGTGTGCGCCGCTAGGACGCCGAGGCTTACCGAAACATTTGTCCAGTTGCGGCCCAATGTCCTTGTTCGTGAGGTAAGATGGCGCGCCCGGTTGGTATCCGTTTTTTGACGGCCTACGCATTTACCGCTTTCGTCGGGACGGCCGGCCTTATCACCGCCGCGAAGACAGCTGATGGGGCGGAAGCCGGTCCGCTGATGCAGCCGCAAATTTGCTCGGCGATCACCACCCGGGGATCCCAACTCAATTTGCCATTCTGCCGGATAGCACCCTCGGGACCGGGCAGCGTTCATTCCGACTTGACTGTGGCTTTAACGGCGACGACATCGCCGGTTCAGGTCGGCGGGTATAGAGTGGAAACCGAGAACTACAACGGGACCTATCTCCCGCCGATCCTGGAGCTCAATGCCGGCGATACTTTAAGAGTTCGCCTCCTGGACGCTCTTGAAGCGGCATCCCAGGCTGGTGGGATGATGCATGACATGCAGATGGAGCAAGCTACCAATCTTCACACGCACGGGCTGATAGTGTCCCCCAACAATGCCGCCGACCCCACGCATGGAAATGGCGACAACGTGTTCGTCTCATTGAGACGAGGCGAGTGGCTCGACTACAGTATTAAGATACCAACTGCTCTGCCCGCGAGTATTCTTGACGGCACTGCCGGCACCATACCGCACCCCGGCGGACTTTATTGGTATCATTCTCATATCCATGGCCTCTCGGCGATGCAGGTCGCGGGGGGAATGTCGGGCGTCATGTCGATTGGCCCAAGCGACGCCAACGTGGTGGCGCGTGACGCAGACCCGATACGGGAGGGCAAACTAACCAGTGACCTTCGAGCGGTGACGGATACTTCGTACCTGATGCTCCGGGACATCCGGCTGAACACTTCGGTGGATCCAAGCGATGCCTCAGACGACGCCCCGGCACAATGGGTTCGCACCGAAGACCATAATCACTGCGCTCCATCGCGGAGCGATCAACCCCTCCCTGCGACAACTGATCGCAAAGGTTTTTGTCGGAGCCCGAAGGATGCAAACGATATTTGGCTGTTCACTGTAAACGGACAGCGGTATCCAACAATTGATATTGGTGCAGGCCATAATGGCCTATGGCGCATCGCGAATCTGAGCGCCGACGTAACCTACGACCTTCGGATCGTCTCAGCGGCAGATGGAAGTCTATTGCCGTTCGATTTGCTGAGCGTGGACGGCGTGGTTCCGGGGAAACCTTTGTTGCGAAACGCACCGGTTTCGGAAAACAAAGCGGTCCAGTTGTCGACCCTCACCCTTATGCCGGCCGCTCGCGCAGAGATTTACGTTCGCAACGATGCCCAATCGGCCGGCTCACGAACCTATTTCCTGAGGACGGGTCCAGTCAGCACCGGATCAGATCCACAGAGCGACGGTGACAATTGGCCCGAGATCCAGCTGGCCAAAGTGATCCTGGAAGCCTCTCCGAAGATCGTCGGAGAACGCGTTGCGGTCGACCGGAACTTGCCTTTCGCCGACCCGGACAATCGTCACCTATTTGTGACTTTAGAGACCGCGCCGGCTCCGGCATTTCCAACAGGATGCGTCCGCGATATCGACCGGAGCATGCGTGAGCACCGGCGTGTGATGTTTGCGGGAGGTCTAACCCCGGGCACCTGGCGCGTGCAGACTGATCTTATGCATCCGCCCCAGCCTGCGGGAACCTACCCGCTTCAGCAGTTCGCAGCAGACAAGACGGTGCGAATTGGTCCGGTTGGTTTCGACGCCTATTTAGATTCTGCCGGAGAGGTTGACTGGAGCGGCGCGGACGGGCGACCCAAACATGCCTGTGTGCAGCTGTCCAACGGTCACGGACAACTTTGGGAACTCAAGAATCCAACAACCGAACTGCACAACTTCCATATTCATCAGATGAAGTTCCGGCTGGCAATCAACGCCGATTTGATTGCCAACGGGATTGACCCCGAGACCTATGTTGCCCCGGTCAACGCACAATTGGTTTCCATTCGCAACGAAGACAGACAGGGCGCAATTACTTGGCATGATACCCTGCCTATTCCTGCAAACGGAAGTGTATTTGTCGTCATGAATTTCGACGCCCAGGAACAAATCGGTAAATTCGTTTATCACTGCCATATCCTTAAACATGAGGACGCGGGCCTCATGGCGCCATTCGAGGTGGTCCCCTAACGATCAATATCCAGAAAGGAAGCGCTACCATGTCAGCTAAAATCGATCGCCGCTTGGCTTTGCAAATTGGTGCTTTGGCATTGAGTGCCGCTGCATTTGGCGAAAAACGAGCTTTTGCCGACGGAAAAGTTACTCAAATCAAAGTCGTAAAGAGTGCCGACGGCTCAATGGGTTTTGACCCCAAAGAGGTGACAATCACCGCAGGAGACACCATGGAGTGGTCAAACGAAACGACCTTTGAGCACACGGTGACGCCGGACGCGGATTCTACCGGAAAGTTCGAGGGGACAGACTCTCTAAAACCAAAACAAAAGTATTCGACGACCATTAAGGCGTCAGCCGACCCTATTCACTACCACTGTGATTTTCATCCGACGATGAAGGGGATGATAATAGTCAAATGAAGGCGCAGGGCTCTGAGCCGCAGCCGCACAAACGATCGTGCCGCGGGGGGCGTACCCGAGCGCCGATGCCTTGGCGATGGACTGACCAGCCTGTTTCGAGCTGATCGCGCCGAGCGGTCTGGGTTGTGCTGATGGTCGATCCCCCGACTTCTCTTCCGCGGCTCTGCCTGCGCCGGCCAAGACGGCCGTCGAGATTGCATTATCCAAACCGCTGCAGCGCATAGGTCCGTGTCTCCAAAAATCAGCCGCGATGCGCGTTCTGTTGTCGGGAGAGAGTGGGCGCCCGCAATACACACAGGTGCGATTTCGACGCGATGCCGGTAGTTGGGGAGGCGACTCTATCAAACGCGACTGAGTGATCATCGCCTCCCTGTGTGCGCCAAGCGCAGACCACGTTCGCTCCCTCGCTGACAGCGAAGCCAAGGCCCCTTGGCTCTCCGTGACCCGTCGACCAGCTCTACCCTCCAATCAGGGTGTAAACATTCTGGGTCGGAAGGTCTTTCGACGAACTCTGCAGATTTTGGATATCTGTCAGCAGTTGGAGCACCCGACTTGAACCGTCTATGTTGCCTGCGGGGTCGCGGGCAATGCCATAGGCCTGCCCTTTGTACCAAACGTTGAGCAGATTGCCGACGCTATAACCTTTTCCCAGCTTGAAGACCGTGTACGAAGGTCCGCTGGTATGGGGGATGTCATATGCGTTCCCGATCCCCCACTCATTCCTGACGAGGGCGCCCAGATACAGAATGGCTCCCTCCAGCGATCTGGTTCGTAGCCGAACCTTGTCTCCTGATTTTTTCGTGGCTATTTCCTTCGAGGAAGCTCCGCAATAGTCACCCGGGCTCAGCTTGACCGTTATTCCAAGGCCTCGCAACGGAATTTCGGGTGCATGTTTGCGGAAGCAGAACCGATAGCCGGCGTCATGTTTGACCAGCCGAACACGGCTTCCGTCTGCCTCGTATCCAGGTGCGCCTGCCGGCTGCGCAATCTGTGCAGCTTGCACTTGGGCGCTGCCCGCGACCGATCGGGAGGTGTCGATGCCGACGGGCGTCGTGTCGCTGACTTTCTCGCCCTCCAGCTTGTATTTCGCCAGAATGTTGATGACGGAATAGTACTCCTGCCAATCGTCGCTGGAGTTGGGGTCATTAGCAACCAAAGTGGTCTCGCCGTTCTGCGTGATTTCGATGCCCGAGGTGAAGATGTTGAGCAATATCCGCGCATCGTAGCCCTCGCTGAGATATGCCAGTATGAGTTGCTGCGGAATTGGTTTTTGAATGCCTTGATAGAATTCCTGGCTGCTCAGATTTGCGACAGCAAACGTGTTCGCCGCGGATGTTCCAGCCAGGAATGAGCCCGTGATGGTTTGAAGTGGAAGAGTGCCTGTCCCGCCCCGAAACGGAAACGGCACACCGGTCGTGATTGAACCATTTACCTGGGCGGTACCCTGCGTCGACTGCAGCTCAGTAAACTGCAAGGGTTCAGCGTAAGCAGCCCGCACAACATTGGTCAGTATGCTGTTGCTCTTGGCTTCAGAGGCCTGCTGGTTGAAAGTGTTCGCCCGCGAGCTGACCGTGTCGACCACCGCACATCCAGAGGCCAATAATAGACCGAATAGTGCCACAGTTGGCGCTACTGCAGAAAACGAGAAGTTGGAATCCGGAATACCCTTGGTCATCGTCCCCTCCCTAGTTGACACTTGACTGCCGCGAGTATCAAGTGAAGTCGGTCGGGGTTCAAGCTGACTGCAGACGCATAACCTATGTTTATTTTGGGTCAGGCAATCGAATCTGGCGATTGATCTCTTTTCGGCAACATCGGGGATGGTGTCTATGGTTGCGCAGGCTAAGTTTTCCGCTAAGTCGATGTTTGAAGAGCTTGATAAAGGCCCACAATATGTCTTGACCGGTATGGTCAAACGTCACGCAACCGACAGTACTCGCTTGCTGTTCTCAGAGGTCGGTGGCTGCCAACACTGGACCGAAATCGATGAGAAACTGATTTCCCGCTTTGAGAACCATGGGCTGGCGACCTGTGGCGACCACCGTCACCCAATCGTAACCTTGCATCTTGTGCACCCGAATAATCCAGAGGCCAAGGTCTACGCCCGAGCGCAGGCTCAGACAGCCGCCTTTTCAACGCGGGCGCTAGACGCAATACCAAGCGGCGATACCGGTCCCGAAACAGACTGCTACTACGACCGCAAATCCCACATGTGGCGGAAGATCAGTGATAACACGCCATGCCCTAGACGTTGAACCTGATCGGCGGCCAGCTGTTCAACTGGCGCCGTATCTGCAGACACCCGGCTTGGTTCTTGACAGGTTGTCGGTCCGTTACGTGCTCGGATGCTATACCGCCGTGCAGACATCCAAGCCGGTTGACCTACTGCCCTTTCTCGATCAAGCCATGCCGCGGTAACCCCCAAGTGGGAAAGACTGCACGGCTGCGGCTCGGGTTGCAGGCCCCGGCGGATAATATAGTTTTTATCTCAAAAGGTTACGAGGAATTTCACCGAGGTTGGTTCAAGAGGCCGGGTGCCTTTTGTGTGCGGCGGAATGACAGCTTTGCGCCTCATGCACGAACCCGCTGCGCGGGAGGGCCGCCTCCTTCTGAGATGGCGTGCATGTCATAGACCTTGAGCGGGTAGAGGCGTCGATCTGACCATGGAGTTCCCTTCAACGAGAGGAACTCGCCATGGCTACCCCATCGACCGATGCACCTATAGCCCGCTTCGCCAGCGCATGCAGCACGACATGCTCATGCGGGGCCTGGGCTCGCATACCCAGCAGGATTACGTTCGTCACGTCCGGCGCTTCGCCGCGTTCCTCGGCCGCTCGCCCGAGGCGGCGTCGTCTGAGGACATCCGCCGCTTCCAGCTTCATCAGCATGAGAGCGGCGCCGGGCCTGCGACCATCAACGGCGCGGTCTCGGCATTGCGGTTCCTGTTCCTGGTGACGCTGAAGCGGCGGGATCTGGCGCATGCGCTGGTGGTCATGCGGTATCAGCGCAAGCTTCCCGACGTGCTGAGCGTGGAGGAAGCGGCGCGGCTGCTCGAAGCCGCACCTGGCATCAAGTACAAGGCCGCGCTCGGCGTCGCCTATGGCGCGGGCCTGCGCGTATCCGAGGTCGCGCATCTCAAGGTGGACGATGTCGATAGCACGCGCATGCTGCTCCGCGTCGAGCAGGGCAAGGGCCGCAGGGACCGCAACGCGATGCTCTCGCCGCAGCTTCTGGAGCTGCTGCGGCTGTGGTGGCGCGAAGGCAGGCGGCGCGGGGTGATGCTTCCGCATGGCTGGCTGTTCCCGGGCCGCAGTTGCACGGCGCCGATCTCGTCGCGGCAACTGCACCGCGCCGTCCAGGAGGCGGCCGAAGTCGCCGGCATCCGCAAGCGCGTCAGTCCGCACACGCTGCGCCACAGCTTCGCCACCCACCTGCTCGAGCAGGATGTCGACATCCGCGTCATCCAGCTGCTGCTCGGGCATAGCAAGCTCGATACGACCGCGCTCTACACCAAGGTCTCGACCCGGACGATCCATGCGGACGCAGGGCCGCTCGATCGGTTGATGGCGCTGATGGAAGGCAAGACGCCGTCCGGTTGAGCCGTGCGCGCCTCGATCGAGGTCGCCGATATCTTCCGTGCTGCCGGCCCCGCCTATCGGGTCGCCCATGCAGGTCACCTGAGCCTCATCCAGCTCAAGGTGATGTCGGCGATCGAGCATTGCCGCACCGCGGCGCTCGGCGGTCACGTCGAGGCCTGCGAGGACTGCGGCCAATGGCGGATCGCCTATAACTCCTGCCGCAACCGGCACTGTCCCAGATGAGGGCGCGGCGGCGCGGACATGGCTCGCCGAGCGCGAGGCCGATCTGCTGCCGGTCGGCTACTTCCATGTCGTGTTCACGCTGCCCGCCGAGGTCGCCGACATCGCGTTCCAGAACAAGGCGCTCGTCTACGACCTGCTGTTCAAGGCAGCATCGGAGACGATGCTGACGATCGCGGCGGATCCGAAGCATCTCGGCGCGCGCATCGGCATCACCGCCGTGCTCCATACCTGGGGCTCGGCGCTGACCCACCATCCGCACGTGCACATGATCGTGCCGGGCGGCGGCATCGCGCCTGACGGAAGCCGGTGGATATCGTCACGGCCGGCTTTCCTTCTTCCGGTGCGCGTTCTCGGCAAGCTGTTCCGACGGCTGTTCCTGACCCGGCTGGTCGCTCTGCACGACGCCGGTCGGCTCGGCTTCTTCGGCACACTTGCTCATCTCGATGACCGCCGAGCATTCCTGCGATAGGTAGTGTGCTGAGAGTTCTGCAAATTCGCTGAGAGGGGGCGGTCATGGCAGGCTGGTGATTGTTCACGTCACTGATTCCCGCGAAGGAACGCCGCCATGACC
>NZ_JAMYVS010000014.1:0-97141 GCF_040324255.1 Mesorhizobium sp. M0001 | reverse complement strand
GGGGGGTGGGTTTTTTTGGCCGCGCGGGGGTGTGCGTGGGGGGCGTGCGCCCCAACACCCCCATTTTTTGCTCCCCGGTTGGGCTAAAAAAAAAATTCTTTTTTAAAAAACGCCGGCGCTTCCCCCCCGGGGGCGCCTCATTTCTTCAAGTCGTCGAGATCAGTTGCAAGCCGCGACGCTGCCGGCGGCGACGCCTGTGCAGACTTCGTCCTTCTTGATCCAGCCGGCGTCGATGACGACGTTGAGGTTGTCCTTGGTGATCGCGACGGGGGTCAGGAACAGCGACTTGACGGTGTTGCCGCCAGGCGTGGTGAAGTCCTTGGCGCCGGCAATGTCGCCCGTCTTCTTGCCATCGGCAAGCTGCGAGGCGATCTCGGCGGCGTTCTTGCCGAGTTCGCGCGCGTCTTTCCACACCGACACCGTCTGCGTGCCGAGCGCGATGCGGTTCAGGGCGGCATGGTCGCCGTCCTGGCCCGAGACCGGAACCGTTCCGGCAAGGCCCTGCGCCGTCAGCGCGGCGACAACGCCGCCGGCGGTGCCGTCATTGGCCGCAACCACGGCATCGACCTTGTTGTCATTGGCGGTCAGGAACTGTTCCATGTTCTTCTGGGCGTTGGCCGGCAGCCAGCCATCGGTATAGGTCTCGCCGACATTCTTGATCTTGCCCGAGTCGATGGCTTCCTTGAGCACTTCCATCGAGCCCGAGAACAGGAAATCGGCATTCGGATCCGAGCCCGAGCCCTTGATGAAGACATAGTTGCCTTCGGGCTTCGCCTTGAACACTTCGCGGGCCTGCATGCGGCCGACTTCCTTGTTGTCGAAGGTCAGGTAGAAGACGTCCTTGTTCTCGATCAGGCGATCATAGCCGACGACCGGAATGCCTTCGTCCAGCGCCTTCTGCACCGCCGGGCCGATGGCCGAGGCGTCCTGCGCCAGGATGATCAGCGAGTTGGCGCCCTGCGAGATCAGGCTTTCGACGTCGGTCAGCTGCTTGCCGGGATTGGACTGCGCGTCGGCCGAAATGTACTTGTCGCCGGCGGCTTCGATCGCCGTTTTCATCGCCGCCTCGTCGGTCTTCCAGCGCTCTTCCTGGAAGTTCGACCACGACACGCCGATGACCTTGTCCTTCGCCTGCGCGACCGACATCAGCGCCAGCGACATGGCGACACCCGCCAGCATGGCGGCTGCAAATCTGTTCATTATAACCCTCCCTGCGCCGCCCACGGCGCGACAAAACCGGCCCGAAGGCCTGCACAAAGAGGCTCCATTTTTTCGAGCCTCGAAAAAATACTGGTTCAATGATAAGGCACTGTCAACATCGATTATGATGGATTCTGATGGCGTTGCCGAATTTTTTCGAGCTCCGCAATAAACAATGACAGGGCTGCCGGCGTCTGCCAATATTTGGCTGGTGCCGTCGAACGCCTTCACTATCATGAGGCGCGAGGAGGCCGGGAGGAAAACAAATGTCGGTTGGGATCCGCCACGACGATCTGCGCCGTCGCAACCGTGCGATGGTGATTTCGGCCGTGCGCCGGGCCGGCCAGCCGTCGCGGACCGAGATTGCGGCGACCACCGGCCTCAGCCATTCGACGATATCGGCAATCTCGTCTGATCTAATTCAAGAAGGCATCCTGATTGAAGGCAAGCCTGGCGAGACCGGCTCGCTGAAACGCGGCCGGCCGCAGGTCGGCCTTGGCCTCAACCCGGAAGCGGCGGCGGTCATGACCGTGGTGCTGTCGCTGAACTTCCTCTCCGTCACCGTCATCGACTATGCCGGCCAGGTGGTCGCGGAAGAACAGCGCCGGCTCGACACGCTGACCATGCCGCGCGACGAGCTGATCGGCGAATGCGTAGCAATCGTCGGGCGGCGTCTCGCGGACCCGGACCTCGATGTCCAGAGCATCGCCCGCATTGCCATGGGCATCCAGGGCATCACCGATTCGCAGGCGCGGGCCATGCTGTGGTCGCCAATCACGCCACTGACCGACATTGCCTTCGCCGACATGTTGGAAGCGGAATTCGGCATTCCTGCCACCATGGAGAACGACTGCAATATGATGGCGGTGGCCCTGCAATGGCGCCAGCCCGAGCGCTACCGCGACAATTTCATCGCGATCCTCTTGTCGCACGGCATCGGCATGGGGCTGGTGCTGAAAGGCGAACTGTTCACCGGCACCCATTCCTCGGGCGGCGAGTTCGGCCACATGATCCACCGTCCGGGCGGCGCGCTCTGCCGCTGCGGGCGGCGCGGCTGCGTCGAGGCCTATGCCGGAAACTACGCCATCTGGCGCAGCGCCAAAATGATGAGCGAAGATGCCGAGCCGGTCGATATCGGCGACGCTGATATGCGCGCACTCGCCGCGCGCGCCCGCGAAACCGATGGCCCGGAGCGCGAAGCCTATCGCAAGGCCGGTGAGGCGCTCGGCTTCGGCCTCGGCAGCCTGTTTGCACTGATCGATCCGGCACCCGTCGCCATGGTCGGCGTCAGCGCCGCCGCCTTCGACCTGATCGAACCGGCATTGCGCGAAGCGATCGCCCAGACCGCCGGCGGCCAGCACTCGAAATCGATCTCCTTCGACACCGAGCCCAACGAGCTGCCGCTGATCCGCGAAGGCTGTGCCATGCGCGCGCTCGGCTTCGTCGATCAGGAGATTTTCGCGCCGGGCATTCAGGCCAAATCCGGCAAGCATGTCGCCTGAATGGCCGGCAACGGCGCGACGCGCAGCATCCTAGTCTTCCCTGATCGCGTAGCCGGCGCCGCGAATGGTACGGATGACATCCGGCATGCGGCCGTTGTTGACCGCTTTGCGTAAGCGCCCGACATGGACGTCGACGGTTCGCTCGTCGATATAGATCGTCTCGCCCCAGACATTGTCGAGCAGCTGGCTGCGCGAGAACACGCGGCCGGGATGGCGCATCATGAATTCGAGCAGCCGGAACTCGGTCGGTCCGAGCCTGATCTCGCTCTTCTTGCGGTAGACACGGTGCGACTCGCGGTCGAGCACGATGTCGCCGACCTTGAGCACGCTGGACAGCACTTCCGGCTTGGCCCGGCGCAGCAGCGCCTTCACGCGCGCCATGAACTCCGGCGTCGAGAATGGCTTGACCAGATAGTCGTCGGCACCGGTGGACAGGCCGCGCACGCGATCGCTTTCCTCACCGCGCGCGGTCAGCATGATGATCGGCAGCCGCTCGGTTTCGGGCCGCACTCTAAGCCGCCGGCAGAGCTCGATGCCGGAAACAGCGGGCACCATCCAGTCGAGCACCAGGAGATCGGGCACGTTTTCCTGCAGGCGGATCTCGGCCTCGTCGCCGCGTGTCACCACCTCGACCTGATAGCCTTCGGATTCGAGGTTGTAGCGGAGGAGCACGCCCAGCGGCTCCTCGTCCTCCACGACCATGATGCGTGGCGCGATCATAGGCAGTTCACCCTCATCAGGCCGGCGTGGCCATCGCCGTCTCGTCCTGCTTCGGACGATTGGCGGGCAATTGCTGGCCGGTCAGCACATAATACGCATTTTCGGCGATGTTGGTGACATGATCGCCGATGCGCTCAAGATTCTTGGCGCAGAACAAGAGATGCGTGCAGGCGGTGATGTTGCGAGGGTCTTCCATCATGTAGGTCAAGAGCTCACGAAACACGGACGTGTATTTGACGTCGATGCGCTCGTCGTCATTCCTGAGTTTTGCAAGCGCTGCCGCATCGGTGGCGGCATATTCCTCGACGACGCCTTGCACCTGGATCAGCACCAGTTGCGCCATGGCATCGATGGAGTGCGAGAGGTCGCGCGGCGTGACGCTCAAGCCCACGGTGCCGACGCGTTTGGCGATGTTCTTGGCGAGGTCGCCGATGCGCTCGAGGTCGCCCGCCATGCGGATCGAGCCGACCACGGCGCGCAGATCGTTGGCCATCGGCTGGCGCTTGGCGATCAGCGTGATGGCGCGGTCGTCCAGTTCGCGCTGGCGCGCATCCATGATGGCGTCGTCGGAAACGACACGCTGTGCCAGCGCATTGTCCGAATTGAGCAGCGCCCTGGTCGAGCCGCTGACCATCGAGCCGGCCAGATCGCCCATGTCGCGGATCAGCTTGCTGATCTGCCCGAGCTCTTCATCGAAGGAGGCGACGGTATGTTCACCCATGATCTTGGTCCTCGTGCCTAAAAATTCACCCGCCGGACGGCTCAGCCGAAGCGGCCGGTAATGTAGTCCTGGGTGCGCTTGTCGTCGGGGTTGGTGAACATCTTGTCGGTGACGCCCTCCTCGACGAGATAGCCGAGATGGAACATCGCCGTGCGCTGCGAGACGCGCGCCGCCTGCTGCATCGAGTGGGTGACGATGACGATCGTGTAGTTCTGGCGCAGTTCGTCGATCAGCTCCTCGACACGGGCGGTGGCGATCGGATCGAGCGCCGAGCAGGGCTCGTCCATCAGGATCACCTCCGGCGACACGGCGATGGCGCGCGCGATGCACAGGCGCTGCTGCTGGCCGCCGGACAGGCCGGTGCCGGGCTCCTGCAGGCGGTCCTTGACCTCGTTCCAGATCGCAGCCTTCTTCAGGCTCTGCTCGACGATCTGGTCCATGTCGGACTTGCGCTTGGCCAGCCCATGGATGCGCGGGCCGTAGGCGACGTTCTCGTAGATCGACTTCGGGAACGGGTTGGGTTTCTGGAACACCATGCCGACGCGGGCGCGCAGTTCGACGACATCGATGTTCTTGTCGTAGATGTCGTCTTCATCGAGCGTGATCTTGCCGGTCACCCGCGCCGAATCGATGGTGTCGTTCATGCGGTTGAGGCAGCGCAGGAAGGTCGACTTGCCGCAGCCGGACGGGCCGATCAGCGCCGTCACCTGGTTCTGGCGGACGTCGAGATTGACGTCGAACAACGCCTGCTTCTCGCCGTAGAAGACGCCGACCTTGTCGCCGCGCATCTTGATGACTTCGTTCGACTTGGCGTTCATTTTGTCGCCCACTGCATTCTCAAGGGACTGTTCGGTCATGATGTTCATACCAAATTGCCTTTTTTCTACCAGCGCCGCTCGAAGCGGCGCCGGAGCACGATCGCGGTGATGTTCATGGCCATGAGGAAGACGAGCAGGATGATGATGGCGCCGGACATGCGCTCGACAAAAGCGCGCTCAGCCTCGTTTGCCCACATATAGATCTGAACCGGCAGCGCGGTCGCCGGATCGAAAGGCGTCGTCGGATAATCGGCGACGAAAGCGACCATGCCGATCAAGAGCAGCGGTGCTGTCTCGCCGAGCGCACGCGCCAGGCCGATGATGGTGCCGGTAAGGATGCCTGGGGCGGCAAGCGGCAGGATGTGATGGAACACCATCTGCATCTTGGAGGCGCCGAGACCTAGGGCCGCCGAGCGGATAGACGGCGGCACCGCGGCGAGGGCGGCGCGCGTGGCGATGATTATGGTCGGCAATGTCATCAAGGTCAGCACCAGGCCGCCGACGAAGGAAGCCGAGCGCGGCATGCCGAGGAAGTTGATGAACACGGCAAGGCCAAGCAGACCGAAGACGATCGACGGCACCGCCGCGAGATTGTTGATGTTGACTTCGATCAGGTCGGTGAAGCGGTTCTTCTTGGCGAATTCCTCGAGATAGATCGAGGCGGCGACGCCGATCGGCAGCGCCAGCAACAGCACGATCACCATCATGTAGAACGAGCCGATGATCGCCACGCCCATGCCCGACGTTTCGGGCCGGCTGGAGGCGCCATAGGTGAACAGGCCGGTGTTGAAATGCTCGGCCATCACGCCGTCGGCTTTAAGCTTGTTCATCCAGTCGATCTGCTGGTTGGACACCTTGCGGCGCGCTTCATCGACGCCGAGGTCGATCTGGCCCTTGAAGGCCGAGTCGAGGTTCGCGGCAGCCAGGATGTCGACGTCACGCGTCCTGCCGATCACCGACGGATCGGCGGAGACGATGTCGCGCAGCTGGACGCGGGCGCCTTCCGACAGGAAGCCCTTGAGCTTCAGCATCATCGGCTTGTTGGCCGGATCGATGCCGAGCTTGGCCACCAGCGCGTTTTCGGCGAGCTTGGGATAGTTCGCCTTGATCAGCACGGTAGGGTCGGTCGCGCGCTTGCCGGAGGGATCGATCACCTTCTCGTCGAAGGTGACCGGCAGCGTCACCGTCGTCTGCCAGAAGGCGGTGTAGCCTTTCGAGACGATGGTGATCAGCATGATGGCCAGGAACGCCAGGCCCACCGAGATCGCAATCACGCCATAGATGCGGAACCGGCGTTCGGCGGCATAGCGCGCCTTCAGCCCGATGTCGCGGCGCGGTCGCGCGACGGCGCCCGCCATCGTGTCCAGGGGGATGTCGGTCATTCGTACTGCTCCCGGTACTTGCGCACGATGTAGAGGGCGACGATGTTCATCACCAGCGTCAGCGCGAACAGCGTCAGGCCGAGCGCGAAGGCGACCAGCGTCTGCGGCGAGTTGAACTCGAGGTCGCCGGTCAGCTGGTTGACGATCTTGACGGTGATGGTCGTCATCGCCTCGAACGGATTGGCCGTCAGATTGGCGGCGACGCCCGCCGCCAGCACGACGATCATCGTCTCGCCGATGGCGCGCGACGCCGTCAACAGGATGGCGCCGACGATGCCGGGCAGTGCCGCCGGCAGGATCACCCGCTTGATCGTCTCGGAGCGGGTGGCGCCGAGGCCGAGCGAGCCGTCACGCATTGCGCGCGGCACCGCGGTGATGATGTCGTCGGACAAAGAGGACACGACCGGGATCAGCATGACGCCCATCACCAGACCGGCGGTGAAGATGCTCTGGCCCTGGATGAAGGGCGAGCCGCCGGTGAGTGCCGCCGACAGGTCGCGCAAGAACGGTCCGAGCGTGACAACGGCGAAGATGCCGTAGACGATGGTCGGAATGCCGGCCAGCAGTTCCAACGCCGGCTTGACCACCGAGCGCACACCGCGCGAGGCATATTCGGACATGTAGACCGCCGACATCAGCCCGACCGGCACTGCGACCAGAAGCGCGACGGCGGCGATGTAGAGCGTGCCGGCGAGTAGCGGGATCAGGCCGAACTGACCCTGGCTGCCGCCGGAACCGGCGGCGGCGAAACGCGGATCCCACACCGTGCCGAAGAAGAAGCTCATCGGCGATACGCTCTCGAAGAAGGTGATCGTCTGGAACAGCATCGACAGCACGATGCCGACCGTGGTCAGGATGGCGATGGTCGAGGCCGCAAGCAGCCCCCACAGCATCAGCTTCTCGACATTGTTGCGCGCCCTGGCGCGCGGCGCGATCTGCCTCAGCGCATAGAAGGCGCCGGCGACCGACAGCGCGAAGGTCAGCACGGCGCCGAACAGGCCGAGCCGGTCCTGGACCTGGTTCGCCTCGACCGCGATCGGGATCATATAGTCCTGTGTGTCGCTGGCCAGTGCCACGCCCTTGGCGGCGAGCAGCGGCTGCAATTCGGCGAAAGTAGCGGGAAGTGCGGTATCGCCATCGAGCCGGCGCAGGCCCTTGGCCAGGCTCTTCACCAGGCTGGCGTCGAGCGCTTCGCTGGCCACCTTTGTGTCGGCGGTGCGCTCGGGCAAAGCGGCATGGATGTGCCGGTCGAGATAGAAGGAAGAGCCGATATCCCAGACGGCGAGCAGCAGGACGGCAGGCAGGACCGCGAGCAGAAAGGCCCACCAGCCATGATAATGCGCGCGCGAATGCGGCTTGACCTTGCCGGTATCCTGCGCCGCTGCGCGCTGGCGGCCGATCACAAAAGCGACCACGCCTATGGCGATGACTATGGCGAGTACGAGCAAGGACGACATCACCCACCCCAGGGAAAATTCAGATCGCCGCCACCGTTGCGGCAAGCGGCGAAATCAGGGCGCGGAGATTTGGTCCGCGCCCTGATCCGGTCGGTTGATTACATCGTCTTTCCGGCGGCGAAGGCGTCGCGCTGGCCCTGACGTTCGGCGTCGGGAGCGGAAACCAGGCCGTACTGGGCGAGCGGGCTTTCCGGGCCGATCATCTGGTCATCAAGGAAGAACTCGACATATTCCTTGAGGCCGGGAACGACGCCCAGATGCGCCTTCTTGACGTAGAAGAACAACGGCCGCGACACGGGGTACGTGCCATCGGCGATGGTCTGCGTCGAAGGCACGATGCCTTCCACGGTAGCGACCTTCAGCTTGTCGGCATTGTTCTCGTAGAAGGCGAGGCCGAACACGCCAACGCCGGTCTTGTTGGAGTCGATGCGGGCCAGCGTCTCGGTGTAGTCGCCATCGATGTCGACAGCCTTGCCGTCCTTGCGGATGGCGATGCAGGTCTTGCCGATTTCCTTGTCGTCGGCGATGCCGGCAGCCTTCAAAGCGGCCTTGTCGCAGCCGGCGTCGAGCAGCTTGGTCTCGAACACTTCACGGGTGCCGTGCTTCTCACCCGGGATATAGGCGGCGATATCCCAGTCGGGCAGCTTCGGATTGACCTGGTTCCACTTGGTGTTCGGGTTGTCGACCAGCTTGCCGTCGACCACCAGCTTGGCGGCGAGCGCCTTGTAGATGTCGGCGGGAACCAGCGCCCAGTCCGGACCCTTGATGTCGGTGGCAAAGACGATGCCGTCATAGCCGATGCGGACTTCCTGGACGTCCTTGACGCCGGCGTCGGCGCAGGACTTCAGCTCGTCCTTCTTGATCGGGCGCGAGGAGTTGGCGATATCGATCGTGTCTTCGCCGACGCCCTTGCAGAACTCCTTGATGCCGGCGCCGCTGCCGCCGGACTCGACCACCGGGGTCTTGAAGTTGGTGAAGGTTTCGCCGAACTGCTCGGCGACGATCTTGGCGTAAGGCAGCACGGTCGACGAACCGGCGACCTGGATCTGGTCACGCGCAGCGGCGACACCGGACGATGCGGCGAACGCTACCGCCACGGCCGATGCCGTAACGAGGAATTTCTTCATGTGGCCTGCTCCTGTTCGGAAGATGGTCTCTTGGCGCCCTCTTCAAACCGGCGCCCGCTGAGGCCAATAGCCTTCGATTATTACAGTCGCATGACAGTTTCGTGTCAGCCCGGTAACGTCGCACAGACGTCTTGTGGGCCGCACCCTTTAAGCCGGTTTGTGGGAATGGAAGTTGCCGCTGGAATCAGACGCTTGCGCAATTCGTGCTGGCATCAAGTCCCGGCACACCGCAGGCCGCGATGCCGAGAAAGAAAAACCGGACGGGAGCGCGTTGCCCGTGACCAGAGCGAATCTTGGCCGAGCCATCGCCAAAAACAGGTCCGTTGGGGTAGATTCGACGCTGTTTCTTGTCGGCGGTCGCTTGCTCCCGCCCGTAACTGAATGAGCGGTTTCGTTGCGACCATTGTCCTGACTGGGCGCCAGCTTTGATATGGTGCGATCGCACCATATCCTTGGCTGTTGCGGCGCGGCCGAATCCCGGCGGCGCCGCAGGTTGCTATCCAGCGTCTCGTTGGGCTTCGCCTGATATGCCGACCCAGCGCTCGACCTTTTCGAGCAGCGCCCTGGGGCTGATCGGCTTGGGCAGATAGTCGTCCATGCCGGCTTCCAGGCAGCGCTCACGGTCGCCCTTCAAGGCATGCGCGGTGACGCCGACGATCGGGATATGCATACCCGTATGTTCTTCCAGCCGGCGAATTGCGGCGGTGGCCTCGAGCCCGTTCATCTCCGGCATCGAGACGTCCATCAGGATCATGCGCGGATTAAGCCGGCCGAAGGCGTCGAGCGCCTTGCGGCCGTTGCCGACGATTTCGAAACTGTAGCCGGTTTCGCCGATTATCTGGGTGAACACCATCTGGTTCACCTCATTGTCCTCGGCAACGAGAATGTCGAGCCGGCGTTCATCCCCGGCGGCCCGGGCGCGGGCACGAACCGGCGGCGGTTGCAGCAAGGCGCGTTCCGATGCAGCGAGCGGCGGCTTTGCCGGCGACGGTTCGTTCCTGCCGCCGCCGGAACCGCTGCTTGCCGCCGGCAGCACACGGCCGTCCGTGATATTGTGATGGTGCCGCTGGATGGTGGCGACCAGCGTTTCCAGAAGCACCGAGGAACGCGCCGGCTTGATCAGCTGGGCGTCGATGCCGAGATCGCGATAGCTGGTGTTGGCGAGCGACTGGTCGACCGAGGTCAGCATGATGATCGGCGTGTCGGCCAGCCCTGCGGTGTTGCGCACGACGCGCGCCATTTCGGCGCCGCTCATCCCCGGCATCTGATAATCGAGCACGACGCAGTCGACCGGCACGCCGTAGGCAGCCGCGGCGACCAGCACCTTGAGCCCTTCGGGTCCGCTTTCGGCGGCGCAGGAATCGAAGGTCCATGACGCCATCTGCTCGCTCAGGATCGATCGGTTGACGGCATTGTCGTCGACGATCAGCACCCGTGAGCCGGTCACGTCGACCGGCATGATCCGCCGTCCGGTCTGTTCCTCGGCCCTGGGCAATGTCACGGTGAACCAGAAGGTCGAGCCCTTGCCTTCGGCGCTCTCGACACCGATCTCGCCGCCCATCAACTCGACCAGCCGCGAGGTGATGGCGAGCCCGAGCCCTGTGCCTTCGTGGCGTCTGGTCGACGAGGTGTCGGCCTGACTGAATTTTTCGAAGACGAGCTTTAATTTCTGCTGCGGAATGCCGATGCCGGTGTCGGTGACCGAAACGGTAAGCTTTGTCCCCGTCGGCCCCCTTTGTCCGGTCACGTCGACCAGCACGTGGCCTTCGTCGGTAAACTTCACCGCGTTGCCGACCAGATTGGTGACGATCTGCCTGACGCGACCGACATCGCCGACGAACAGGCTTTCCAGGCCCGGCTCGACGCGCACGATGAGCTCGAGGTCCTTCTCCTTGGCGCGCGTCGATATCAGCGTCGCCACATCCTCGATCGCTTCGGGCAGGTTGAAGGGCGCAGGGTCGAGCACCAGCTGTCCGGCATCGATCTTGGAGAAGTCCAGTATGTCGTTGATGATGGTCAAGAGCGCGTTACCCGACTTGACGATGATATCGGTGAACGTCTTCTGCTTGGGATCGAGGTCGGATTTGGCCAGCAACTCGGCCATGCCGAGTACGCCGTTCATCGGCGTGCGGATCTCGTGGCTCATATTGGCCAGGAATTCCGACTTGGCGCGGTCGGCCAGCACGGCGCGCTGGCGCGCCTCGCGCAGTTCGGCCTCGCGCAGCTTCAGTTCGGTGATGTCGGTGGTCGACCCAATCAGATAGAGCGAACCGTCGGACGCGATCATCGCGCCCTTGCGGGCGAACTGGTGGCGCACGCTGCCGTCGGCAAGCGTCACCGTTTCCTCGATCTCCTGTGTATCGCCTGTGCGCAGCACGGCGAGATCGCTGTTGACGAAGGCTTCGCCGTCTTCGCCGAAAATCTCGATGTCCGTCTTGCCGATCGCGTCTTCCCTGCGGAGGCCGGTGAGGTCGCACCAGCCCTTGTTGACGTAGAACTGCCTGAGGTCGGAGCGCTTGGCGTAGATCGACACCGGCACGTTGTCGATGAGATTGCGGAACACCTCGTTCTCGCGCATGCTCTCTTCCAGCGCCTGCTCGCGCGCCTTGACGTCGGTGATGTCGGTGCTGGAGCCGACAAGGTGCACCGACCCATCGAGCGCCACCAGCCGGCTCTTGCGCGTCATCAATTGCCGCACCGTGCCGTCGCGATGGGTAACGGGCTCCTCGATCTCGCGGCCGCGGCCGGTGACGACGACCTCGGTGTCGTCATGGGTGTAGGTTTCGGCGTCGTCGATGCCGAAAAGCTGGAGATCGGTCCGGCCGATGACTTCCTCCTTGGGGATGCCGGTCAGCGCGCACCAGGCCTTGTTGACGAATTCCATGCTCAGATCCTGCGCCTTGATGAAGGCGGCGACCGGCAGTTCGTCCATGACGTGGCGGAACAGGTCGATCTGGCGCATGCTTTCCTGCAGCGCCTTTTCGCGGCTCTTGATCTCCGAGATGTCGACGCGCACGCCGATGAAGGTGCCGTCCTCGGTGCGCATATCGTAGACCTGATACCAGCGGCCGTCCGCATTGAGGCGCTCATAGGACGAGTTGGGCAGGCGATAGCGGGCGAGGATGGCATTGAGCCAGACATCGGGGTCGCCTTCATAGAGCCTATCGATTTCTCGATCGCCGCTCGATCGGAAATAGCCGACCGAATGTCCGAGTTCCAGGGCCTCGCGGAAGCTGCGGCCGGGCTGCCATGCCGGTTTCAGCTCCGGCAGCGTGTCCTGCAGCTTGCGGTTTGCAAAGACGAACTTGTCGTCGCGGTCATAGATGATGACGGCCGCCGGCAGCGACTCCAGCACCGTGGTGAGGTTCTTGCGGGCGTCCTCGGCTTCGGTCTCGCGGCGCTTCATGTCGGAGATGTCGAACAGGAAACCGGCGACATAGTTGCGGCCGCTGGGCATGCCGACGCGGTTCTTGCGCAGGATGCGCGAGCGGCTGGCGCCCTCGGCGTCGAAAGTCTCCTCGACCTCGTAGGGCGTGCCGGTCGCCAGCACGGCGCGTTCGCTGTCTTCGAATTGCGCGGCGTCCTTTTGCTTGAGGAAGTCGCCGCCGGGCCTGCCCAGCATCGCTTGCGGGCTCTGTCCGAACAGTGCCGAAAACGCCTCATTGACGAAGACGAAACGCAGATTGTCGTCCTTGACGAAGATCGGGTCCTTGACGCCGTTGATCACCGCCTCGGCCAGCCGCGATTTCTCCAGCGCTTGGGCGAGTTCAGCCTCGCGATCCTTCATGTTGGTGACGTCGACATAGGAGATCAGCCTTTTGCCGCCGGCGAGCGGCGCCAGCGAGGCAATCAGCGTACGGCCGTCATTGCGTGGCAGTTGCCTGGAGCCAACCAGGCCGGCCGAGATTTCTGCTTCGCGCTCGGCGATGTGGCCCTGCCATTCGGCATCGTCAGCACCGTAAGGGTCCATATCGCGGCTGGCCTGCATCAGTTCGCGGAAGCCGCAGCCGATGCCGGCGCGTCGGGGATCGATTTCCCAGAAATCATAGAAGGCGCGGTTGATCACCTCCGCGCGCATCTCCGCATCGAGGACGAGCACGCCGATCGGCATCTGGTCGACCATCGTGCGAAGATTGGCGAAGGTCTCCGTAATTTTGGCGTTGGCACTCTCGATCTCGGCGTCGCGACGCTTGAGCTCGGAGACGTCGTAGTAGGTCAACAGCCGCTTGCCGCCGGACAATGCCGTCACCGAGAACATCATCGTCCTGCCATTGGCATGGAGAAATTCGCGTGGCGCAACCGAGCCGGCGCTGATCTCCTCGATGCGGGTGGCGAGGTAGTGCCGCCACTGCTGTTCATCGAGATCGCCGTAGATGCCGTTGCGGCGGTTGAGTTCCATCAACAGACTGAACGGCGCGCCGACAGTGACGGCGCCATCGGGAATCCTGGAGAGCTCGCGATAGGCCTTGTTGACGATGAGTGTGCCGAGCTTTTCGTCAAGCAGCACGACGCCCATATGCATGGCATCCATCGTCCGCTCGAGATCGGCGAGGTGCTGCGTGGCCTCGCCGGCCGGCGGATCGCTCTCCTCCTCCCGCAGTTCGTCCAGCGCACCGGCCAGTGCCGTGACGTTGCGGCCGATGCCGCGATAGCCGATGAATTCGCCTTCGCCGTCGAACCGCGGGGAACCGGTGATCGAAACCCAGCGACAGCCGGGACCGCCGCCCTTCAACTCATAAACAAAGTCGCGAAACGGCCGATGCGCCTGCAGATCCTCCAGATGCGCGGCGGCGTGTCGATTGCCGTGCACCATCTGCTTGAGGAAATCGAAGCGGAAACGGCCAAGTATGCTGGCGGGATCGATGCCGGTGGCGGCCTGGTAGTTCTCCGAAAGCCAGGAAAAGCGCAGCTCGGCGTCGGTCTCCCAGACCCAGTCGGTGCCGGCCTCGACCAGTTCGCGCAGCGCTTCGGGCGAACCCCCGACGGACGTATCCTCGCCGTTCACCACCCCTTTTCGGGAACCGCGTCCGCCGCGTGTTCCAACAGTCCCGTCAGCCATCCCGTTCCCACCCCGAAAGCCAAGGCCGAACCCCCTCAGCGGTTCGCCGGCGGAATGTGCCCGAGAAGCATTAATGATCCGCTAACCATAACCAATCCAGACTGCGGCCAGAGCCACATTGCCCTGCGGTATTCCGCCGGTTGTCGGCGGAACCCCGGCCGGGCTATAAGTCGGCGGGGGTGTTGCTGATGACCGGTTGGATCGTGCCTTGTTTCCTGTGCATGGCGCTGCTTGCGGGCAGCGGCTGCGCACGCAGCTATGACGGCACGGTGGTGATCCCGAAGCCGCTCGATATCAGGCGGGTCTGGGATCGCGATCCGTCGCAGACTGAGGCCAGCCGGATGCAGGCGGCAGCCGGTGTGTTTCCGACGCCGCCGCCGCAGGAGCCCTACCGGCCCGCGGCACGCAGGCACACGACACAAATAGCTGCGCCAAGGCGGCACGTCAGGTCCAGCCCTCCCAGCATGGCTTCCGAACCGGCCAATCCGCTCACCTGCAAGAATGTCAGCGAACCCGGCAAACGCTACAGGATGGTTTGCGAATAGCTGGTACTAGAGCAATTCCAGGAAAAGTGTGAAACGGTTTTCCGTCCGGAATTGCGTAAAACAAAGACATAGAGCGGTTCGCCGTTTCCGTGAAACGGTGAAACGCTCTAGGCGCAGGTTACTCCGCCGGGAAGAAAGCCGGCCCGACCACCCTGACCGGCCGCGACCCGGCCAATGGCTCGACCGACTGTCGCTGGGCGGCGCCCCTGGCCTCTGCAGCGTCTGCGCCAGGCTGGGGAATTTGCGCCACGGTGCCAAGATCCGGCTTCGCTGACGGCAAAGGAATGATCGCGTTGGCCATATTGGCTGGCGTCACCGTGCGCGCTCTCAGATCGGCAACGCGCTGGTGATAGCGCTTGAGGTCGCAGGCCCTGAAGTTCGCATCATTGCGATATTTGAAGGCCGTCGGCAGGTCCTTGTAGGATGTGCGCGTATCGAGCGCGACCATCTTTTCGGTTTCAAGGCTTGGGTCCCTGAGCGTGTACAGGTCGACGCCGGCATCGTCGCAGATGTAGCGGCACTGGTCGACCATCTCCTTGACATCGCCGCCTTGCACGAACTGCGATTTCGGCGCCGGGAAGAAATAGCCGTCGGTGAGACGAACGCAAAACAGCATCGAATTGCTGCCGATCATGGCGCCAGCCGGACGCTGTCTTTGTTGCCCGGCGGCGGGCGTGCAGCCGAGCGCGACGAGCCTGGCCTGCAGTCCGGACGTATCCCGGCGCGAAATCGCGGCGCCGGCGATCTGGCGTTGCACCCGAGTGTATTATGCCGGTTCCTGTAAATTCGCTATTACACTTTTGTTTCAAGATGAGACGAAGCCAAGCTCGGGCGAGCCAGGCCGCCCGCAACCATCGATCCCGCGTTGTCGGCCCTTGCGGATGAAACCTTTCTCCGGTGTCTCGCGTTGTGTCGGGCAAAGGAGACGAAGATGTCTATTCACTTCACTGTCTCTGGCCTGACCAGGAACCTGTTCCACTCTCTGGGGCTGGACCATGAGCGGGCGCCGAGAGCGCTCGATCCCGAACAGAGCCTGTTGCTGGAATGCTATCTCGCCGGACAGATTCCGGAATCCGCCTGGGCCGACTACGTCTTCGAGGCGCCGGAACTGCAGCGGCATGTCGATATCAGACGCCCGCACAACTGATCAGAGCAATTTCAGGAAAAGTGTGAGTCGTTTTTCCGGGAAAAGCGCGTAGCGCTTTCCCCTGGGAATTGCGTCAAGACAACGAGAGAGGGGGTCGCCGTTTCTGTGAAACGGTGAAACGCTCGCCCGCTCGCTTATTGCTTGGGCGAGGCGAATTGCAAGTTGAAGACATTGCCCGCGACGCCTTGCGCCAGCGTCGGCGAGAAGCTCAACGGCAGGCACTTTTGCAGAGCAGTGGTTGCGGCGTCGACGAATGATTTCCTGGTATCCGCATCGCCATCGACCTTGATCGCTGTCGGCCGCGGCGGACCGATCAGCGTGCCGTCGCGCTTGAAGCTGAAGCTCAAGGTGACGCTGGCATTTCCAACACCCGCCGGCGGCGTCCAGCACGCCTGGATGGCATCGCCGACCTCCGCCATCGTGTCGAGCGGCGCGGCATCGGACGGGTAGCCTCCGGCCAACACAACACCGGCAATCGCAAACACTCTCGCTACGCCCTTCATCGCAAAGCTCCTCGTGTGTCGTCCGCCGACCATGATGGTAGGGTCGAAGCAGACGATGGCAATATGCCTGATGTCGGACTTTACACCATGAGACGCGCCTGATGGCGCATCGGCGAAAAGCAAAAGGCCGGCATTGCGCCGACCTTTCCCTTCACCCTTGCGCCAGTACATCCGTGGTCGCGCGGTGCCTTCAATAGACAGCGTTCTGGTTAATGAATCCTTAGCTTTACGCGCTGGCCTGCGACTTCACATAGGCGATGTAGCCGCGCACGTCGCCGGCCGGCTCGGCATAGGCCTTGCCGAGTTTCTTCTCCATCGCCGCGACATACTCCTTGGCCCATTTTGGCAGCGCATAGTCGATGACGGCCAGGAACTCCAGCGTCGATGCCAGGCGTATGTCGGCGATCGACGGGTGCTTGCCGCCGATGAACGGCTTGCCGTCCCTGAAGAAGGAGTGAAACACCTCCAGCGGCTCGGCAATCGCCGCCATGGCGGCCTTCTGCGCCTCGGACTTCTTCTCCGGATGGGCGTCGCTATGGCCGACCTCACCGGCATAGTGCGGGAAACCCAGCGCCGGATAGGTGGCGCGCGCCACATACGGGTAGAGCGTGCCGATCAGGTAGAACATGGCGCTGTCGACCATCGCCCGCTTGGCCGGCGCCTTGGGATAGAATTTCTCCAGCCCGTGCTTGTTGGCGAGATACTGCATGATGGCACAGCTCTCCCACAGCACGCCGCGCGGCAGCCCCTTGTCCTCGATCATCGGCGTCAGATGCGCCGGATTGCGCGCCATATATTCCGGCGACCGCGTGTGGCCCCAGGCGTCGGTCTCGGCGGCGTCGAACCCGGCCGCACGGGCAAACACCCGGACGGTCATGTTGTTGACGCTCGGCTTCAGCATCGAAAGCTTCAGCGCCGGTTTTTTCGCCCCCTTGGCCTTCGGCCCCGACATCTTAGTAGCCGGCTTTGTCGCGGCTTTCGCGGCCGGCTTCGCGGCTGCCTTCGGCGCGGCCTTTACGGCCGCCTTTGCGGCCGGCTTCGCTGCCGCTTTTGCTGCTGGCTTGGCCGCTGGTTTGCCAGCGCTCTTAACTGTCTTTGCCATTATGGTCCTCCCCTTTTGCTGGCCGTCAGTATGGATTCTTCGGCGTCCGGTCGTCCGACAAGGTCGCGCGCGACCGTTCGACCAGCGTCTGGATCGCGTCGGCAAGGTGCACTTCGGCGATGTTGTAGTCGCCGCGCGCAACGCGCAGCTTGTGCGCCTGCATCAGCACATCGGCGTGGGTGAAGCCGGCCGGCGGCTCAAAGCGATAGGACGCCAGCTCGATCAAGAGGCCGAGCGGATCCTCGAAATAGATCGAATCCATGAAGCCGCGATCCTTGACGCCGCTGTGCTTGATGGCGCGCTCGTCGAGCCGGGCGACCGCCTGCAGGAAGGTCACGCGCGACACCGAGAACGCAATATGATGGACGCAGCCCGGTTCGGTGGGCGTGCGCCGCTTGACCGGCGTGCGGCTCTCGTCGGTGAAGACGGTGATCAACCTGCCGTCGCCGGGATCGAAATAGAGATGGCTTTCGCTTGGCTTGTCGAGATTGGGTTGCTCGAAAATGAACGGCATGCCGAGCACGCCCTCCCAGAAATCGATCGAGGTCTGGCGGCCGGCGCCGACGAGGGTGATGTGATGGACGCCCTGCGACTGCAGTTTCTGCATCGGTCTCCTCCTCGCCGACCCTCGCCTATGTTCCCCGGCGTCTTGCGCGCCGCAACGAGCCCTTTGGCAAGGCTTCGTACATGATGCTAGTGCAATTGGCAGCGCCGCGCCAGAAGCTCGCGGAGACTGCCGGCGCTGGATGGTGAAAGAGGCTTAAGGTTGCATGACCTGAGGCTACGCGACCGCTCTGAGCTCGGCTTCCGCCAGCGTGCCCAGGCCCGCGCATTCGGCGCATGCCATGGTCTGCCCGGGACAGCCGGCCCGATGCGTGCCTTGCGGGCAGCAATGCCCTTTCGACTCGCGCCATTTCAAGCAATCGAAAACCTGCCCGCTGCCGTGACAGCACGGGCATATCATTTTTGCCGAACTCATACCTGCTATGCCCAACCAAATCCGCGTTGCCGCAGATGCTATCCCCGCACCGCAAGTAACAGAGATCGCTACGCTTTCAAGCGTCGCGGTCTGACTTAAATTGGGTGTATCTGTGACGCGGATTTGCCGGGTTTTCGCTGATGCCGCCGACCCTCGCGGTCACACGCGATCCGCGCGGCTGCTGCCCGAAATTGTCGATGATGCGGAAGGAAAGCGGTTGCTTGGTACGCCCAAGGGGAATCGAACCCCTGTTCCCGCCGTGAGAGGGCGGTGTCCTGACCGCTAGACGATGGGCGCGTTCAAGAACCGGCGATATAGGCTGACGGTTTGGAAAAAGCAACTGGGCTTCGAACGGCCGGACCGCTTCTGTGCAATCTCGGTTTGCGGACTTAGCGTTTCGGCTCGATCAGGTCCCACAGATTGCCGTAGAGATCGGCGAAAACCGCCACGGTGCCGTACGGCTCATGGCGTGGCGTTTCATGGAAATCGACGCCGTTTTCCAGCATCGTCGCATGGTCCCTGGCAAAATCGTCGGTTTCGAGAAACAAAACCACGCGGCCGCCGGTCTGGTCGCCGACGCGGCTTTTCTGCACATCGTCCAACGCTTCCGCCAAAAGCAGCCGGGGGCCTTGCCCGGCCGACGGCGTCACCGTCACCCAGTGCTTGCCGTCACCGAGATCGATGGTGTCGCAGAGCGCAAAGCCAAGCTTGCCGACATACCAGGCGATCGCCTCGTCATAATCGGCGACGACGAGCGTAACGGTTGCTATGCGGCGATGGTCGGCAAACCCGGTCATTGTTTCGGCCCGCTCATTTGTTGCGGATGGCGAAGCGGCCGATGATACGGCGCTCGGCGATGTCGTAGACGAAGATGGTGCGGCTGCCGTCGCTGAGCTCGGCGTCGATTGAAATTCGATTGCCCGACAGAGCCTGGCTGATCACCTTGGCTCCGACCGGGAGCACTATGTCGGCCGCGAGCGGCTCGCCGGGCGGAATTGGAATGTCGTTGGCGAGCGGCGGGTTCGCGGGCGGCGCTTTGCGCGATTTGTAGACAATGGCCGCGATCACCACCATAAGGGCCAGCAAAAGCAGGCCGAGATTGATGGCCATGAAACGGATGAGCCTGCCGCGCACCTTTTCGATCTCGGGATCGAGCGGCTTTTCTTCTTCATCGGCAACGGGCCGGGCCATGGCAGAACTTTCCGGAACTTTTTTCGATGAGCGCTCATAGCGAAGAGACCCCTGAATTGATAGAGGCTGGACAATTCATAGAGGCGGCGCCGACCGTGCTCGAAGCCGGCGCGGAAGCGGCCGGCCAGCGCCTCGACCAGTGGCTGGCGAGCGCCCTCGGGCCTGACATGTCGCGCAGCCGGGTGCAGATGCTGATCCGGCAAGGTGCCGTTTCGATCGACGGCAAGCCGGTCGACGAGACCAAGCGCAAGATGAGTGCCGGCGAGCGCGTATCGGTCGTCATGCCCGAGCCGGAACCGGCCGAACCGCAAGGCGAGCCCATCGTGCTCGACGTGCTTTATGAGGACGACGAGCTGATCGTCATCAACAAGCCGGCCGGCCTCGTCGTCCATCCCGGCGCCGGCAACTGGACCGGCACGCTGGTCAACGCCCTGATCCACCACTGCGGCAACAGTCTTTCCGGCATTGGCGGCGTCAGGCGGCCGGGCATCGTCCATAGGCTGGACAAGGAAACGAGCGGCGTCATGGTGGTGGCCAAGACCGACCGCGCCCACAAGGCGCTGTCGGAGGCCTTTGCCGACCACGGCCGCACCGGCGACCTCGAACGTGCCTATCTGGCGCTGGTCTGGGGAATCCCGTCGCGGCCGGCCGGAACGGTCGATGCGCCGCTTGGCCGTGCCGCCGACCGCGTGCGCCGCGCCGTCGTGCCGGAAGGCCGTGACGATGCCCGCCACGCCGTGACCCATTTCACCGTCAAGGAGCGTTTCGGCGAGGGCCAGCAGGCGTTCGCCACCGCCAGCCTGGTCGAATGCCGGCTGGAAACCGGCCGCACCCACCAGATCCGCGTCCACATGGCCCATATCGGCCATCCCGTCATCGGCGACCCCGATTACGGCCAGGCCTTCCGCACCAAGGCCAACCGGCTGCCCGAGCGGCTGAAGGGTCAGGTCAAGGCATTTTCCAGGCAAGCTTTGCATGCCTGGCTCCTTGCATTTCGGCACCCGGCTACCCATTTATCGATGAGGTTCGAGGCGCCGATACCGGGGGACATGGAGGAACTCGTCGGCGGCTTTCGCAAACTCTGAACCCGAGCAATTCCAGGAAAAGTGTGAAACGGTTTTCCGTCCGGAATTGCGTCTAAACAAGCCAGCTAAAACCTGAGCGGCATTGTTCACTTCAGCGTGACACACTGTTTCGTGTTGAACAAATGCCTGTCTTTTCTGGTTTTGTTCCTATATAAATCAGCTGCCGCGGGCGAGCCTTTTGGTGCTCGCGTCACATGCCCGCCGCGTTTCGGGGGCATCACTCCAATAGAGAGGGGGCGCTATCATGGCCCAGTCACTACCCAGTATTGTTTCCGGCGAAGGCGGCCTCAGCCGCTACCTGGAAGAAATCCGCCGCTTTCCCATGCTTCAGCCGCAGGAAGAGTACATGCTCGCCAAGCGCTACGCCGAGCATGAAGACACCAGCGCTGCGCACAAGCTCGTCACCAGCCATCTTCGGCTCGTCGCTAAGATCGCCATGGGCTATCGCGGCTACGGCCTGCCGATCGGCGAAGTGATCTCGGAAGGCAATGTCGGCCTGATGCAGGCCGTCAAGAAATTCGAACCCGAGCGTGGCTTCCGCCTCGCGACCTACGCCATGTGGTGGATCAAGGCCTCGATCCAGGAGTACATCCTGCGCTCGTGGAGCCTGGTCAAGATGGGCACGACCGCCAATCAGAAGCGCCTGTTCTTCAACCTGCGCAAGGTGAAGGGCAAGATCCAGGCGCTGGACGATGGCGACCTCAAGCCCGACCAGATCACCGAGATCGCCACCAGGCTGAACGTGTCGGAAGCCGAAGTCGTGTCGATGAACCGCCGCCTGTCGGGCGACGCGTCGCTGAACGCGCCGATCCGCGCCAGCGAAGGTGAATCCGGCGAATGGCAGGACTGGCTGGTCGATGACCACGAAAGCCAGGAAGACATGCTGATCGAGCAGGACGAGCTGGAAAACCGCCGCGGCATGCTGTCGGGCGCTCTGGCCGTGCTCAACGATCGTGAGCGGCGCATCTTCGAGGCCCGCCGCCTCGCCGAGGAGCCGCTGACGCTGGAAGAGCTGTCGTCCGAGTTCGACATCAGCCGGGAGCGCGTGCGCCAGATCGAGGTGCGCGCCTTCGAGAAGGTGCAGGACGCGGTCAAGGCCGCCGCCAAGCGCCAGATGCAGGCGCTGCGCACGATCGAGGCGCAGCCGGCGGCGTAAAGCTGGGTTCGGCTAAGGAACAGAAGGCGGCGTCGGGAAACCGGCGCCGCCTTTTTTTATGTCTTACGCTTACGCTGGCGATTGGCGAAAGCATTCTTGACATCCAATCTCCCCCCTTGCGGGGGGAGATGTCCGGCAGGACAGAGGGGGGGTGTGAAGGATCGCCAACTTCGGTTTTGGCTACCCTATCGGAATTGACGGCACAGCTACCCGACTGACAGGTCAGCGGGACAGCACCCCCCTCTGCCCTGCCGGGCATCTCTCCCGCAAGGGGGGAGATCGGCAGCTTCGCCAACTGCCCTCTCAAAGCCCATCAAGCGGAAACTTCAGATACCGCCTCCCATTGGCCTCCGGTTCCGGCAGCCGTCCACCATTCATGTTGACCTGCAGCGCATGCAGGATCAGCCGCGGCATCGGCAGTGTCTTGTCGCGCGCTTCGCGCAAGTCGACGAACTCGGCTTCGCTGCGCGCCGCAACGAGGTGGATATTCTTCGCCCTCTGCTCGGCGACCGTGCTCTCCCAGCGCGGCTCGCGGCCGCCGGCCTGATAGTCGTGGCCGACAAACACCCGCGTTTCGTCCGGCAGCGCCAGAACGCCCTCAATCGAATGCCACAGCCGCGCGGCACTGCCGCCGGGAAAGTCCGTCCTTGCCGAGCCGCTGTCGGGCATGAACAGCGTGTCGTGGACGAAGGCTGCGTCGCCAATGACATAGGTGATCGAGGCGAGCGTGTGGCCGGGCGAGAACAGCACCTTGACCGGCAGGTTGCCGATCAGGAACGTCTCGCCTTCCCCAAACAGCCGGTCCCACTGCGAGCCGTCTGCGGGGAAATCCGGCCAGTTGTAGATCGCCTTCCACAGCGCCTGGACTTCGACGATCCTGTCGCCGATCGCCGTCGGCGCGCCGGTCCTTTCCTTGAGATAGTGCGCCGCCGAGAAATGATCGGCATGCGGATGGGTGTCCAGGATCCACTCGAGCTCCAGCCCGTTTTCGCGGATAAAATCCAGCAAGGCGTCGGCATTCTTCGTCGCCGTCGCGCCGGATTTTTCGTCGAAGTCGAGGATCGGGTCGATGACGGCGCAGCGTCTCGTCACCGGGTCGGTGACGACATACTGGATGGCGCCGGTCGGCTTGTCGTAGAAGCCGGCGACCTCAGGTTTGGCCGAAGCGATGTCCAATATCCGGCTCCCCTGCCCCTTGCCCGACAGGAACCGTTTTCTCCGTCGGGGCTGAACAAGAGCATGGTCATCTGGCAAAGCGCGCCGGTCAAGCACGCCTTGCCACAAATAGGACTGAAGCCCGAAATAGCTCCGACGGAGAAAACCTAGGCTGACGGCTGCTTGGTCTTCCTGAGATAGGGCAGGATCGTCTCGAAAGCGCCAAAACGCTTGACCGCATCTTCGTTCGAAACCGCGGCGGTGATGATCACATCCTCGCCCTGCTTCCAGTTGGCCGGCGTCGCCACCTGGTGCTTGGCCGTCAGCTGCATGGAATCGACCGCGCGCAGGATCTCGTCGAAGTTGCGGCCCGTCGTCATTGGGTAAGTCAGCACCAGCTTGATCTTCTTGTCCGGCCCGATGACATAGACCGAGCGCACCGTGGCGTTGTCGGCCGGCGTGCGGCCTTCCGACGTCTCGCCGGCGCCCGCCGGCAGCATGTCATAAAGCTTGGCCACCTTGAGGTCCTTGTCGCCGATCAGCGGGTAGTTCACCGTCTGGCCGGTCGCCGTCTTGATGTCGGCCTGCCACTTGTCGTGGCTCGCAACGGGATCGACGGAAATGCCGATGACCTTGACGTTGCGCTTCTTGAACTCGCCTTCGAGCCCCGCCATCGTGCCCAGCTCGGTGGTGCAGACCGGGGTGAAATTCTTCGGATGGCTGAACAGGATCGCCCAGCCGTCGCCGATCCAGTCATGAAACTTGATCGGCCCTTGCGTGGTCTCGGCGGTGAAGTCAGGCGCGATGTCGTTGATACGAAGGCTCATGGCATTATTTCCCCAGCAACAGATTTCGTCAGGAGCGGCCGTGGACGGCGTCAACGCTCCGGCATTCCCGCATCTTAGCGCAAAAATCGCGGCTGCAGGACAATAGGAAACTATTATTGGCGACGGAACGAGCACTTTCGTTCTACGGACCGACGTTGGGTCGACAATCTTCGTTTGTGCGGGGAAGGCTCAGGCCTTGTTGACCGCCAGCGACGTGGCCAGGTCTTCCATGCGCTGAGCGAGCGCGCCGAGCGCGCTGGTCAGCACGGTGTCGTTCTTGTCGGCCTTGGTCAGCGCTTCGTCGCGCGTCTTGCGCAGCGTCTGCACTTCGGTCTCCATGCCCTTGACCCGCTTCTGCAGCTCCGAAAGCTCGTCCATCACCATGATGCCGGCCATCACCGTCAGCCGCTGGTCGCCGATCTCGCCGAACGAATCCTTCAGATGCGAGACATAACGGTCGAACCGCTCGGCGAGGTCGATCAGGTGCTCTTCCTGACCCTCGTCGCAAGCCATGCGATACTGCTTGCCGTCGATGGAAACCGTGACCTGTGCCATGGCCTGCAGCTCCTACCTGTCCAGCACCGCGCGGATGGTTTCCATGGCGGTCACCAAGCGGCGCGACACTTCCTTGTTGGCATCTTCCAGCCGTTCGGCGCGGGCTTCGGAATTGTCGAGTTCCTGCGCCAGCCGTGAACGGTCGGCGTTCATGCGCTGCACCTCAGCCTCGGCTTCGGAATAGTCGCGCTCGTGCTCGAGCTTGGCCGCGACGGCGTTTTCCAGCCCCTCGATGGCCTTGCCCAGCCTGTGGATGACTTCCTTGAGTGTGGTTTCGCCGGTCATGGCCTTCGTCCTGTGCCCTGCCCATCACCGAATCGCTTCGCGTTCAGAACGCGTTAACAAGGAAACATTAGGCACCGGGTGAAGGCAACGTCAACAAAGCTCTCGCGACTGTCCCCCGCTAACGCCAATGTAGGTCGCCCCATAAGGTCTCAAAGCCATCACAAGACCGGCAAATGTGCAGCCGATTTGTTGACTAAAAGCCCGTGGCTGCTATGTGTCGCGCACTCTTTCCTGGGCTCTGCCAAGCCCACAAATCCCCACCCCGGAGGTACCATGACGTCGCGTGAACAACATGACCGGATGGCCAATGCGATCCGTTTTCTCTCCATGGACGCCGTCGAGAAGTCCCAGTCCGGCCATCCCGGCCTGCCCATGGGCTGCGCCGACATCGCCACAGTGCTGTTCACCCGCTTCCTGAAATATGATCCGAAGAACCCCCATTGGCCGGACCGCGACCGCTTCATCCTGTCGGCCGGCCATGGTTCGATGCTGCTCTACTCGCTGCTGCATCTGACCGGTTACGAGGACATGACCCTCGACCAGATCAAGCATTTCCGCCAGCTGGGTTCCAAGACCGCCGGCCATCCCGAATACGGCCATGCCACCGGCATCGAGACGACGACCGGCCCGCTCGGCCAGGGTCTCGCCAATTCGGTCGGCTTCGCGCTCGGCGAGCGCATCATGAACGCCGCCTTCGGCAACGACCTCGTCGACCACTACACCTATGTGCTGGCCGGCGACGGCTGCCTGATGGAAGGGGTTTCGCAGGAAGCCATCGCGCTGGCCGGCCACCTCAAGCTCAACAAGCTGATCGTCTTCTGGGACAACAACAACATCTCGATCGACGGTCCGGTTTCGCTTGCCGACAACACCGACCAGGTCGCCCGCTTCCAGGCCTCGGGCTGGAACGCCAGCCACATTGACGGCACCGATCCCGAGGCGATCGCCTACGCCATCGAAGCCGCCCGCCATTCCGACAAGCCGACGATGATCGCCTGCAAGACGACCATCGGCTTCGGCGCCCCGACCAAGGCCGGCACCAACAAGGCGCACGGCTCGCCGCTCGGCGCCGACGAGATCGCAGGCGCGCGGAAATTCTTCAACTGGGACTCGCCGCCCTTCGAGATCCCGGCCGACATCCTCGACGCCTGGCGCACCGCCGGCAAGGCCGGCGCCAAGCCGCGCACCGACTGGGAGGGCCGGCTCGCCAAGGCCAAGCCCGAGATGAAGGCCGAGTTCGAGCGCCGCCTCGCCGGCAAGCTGCCGTCGAACTTCGATGCCGTCATTGCCGACCACAAGAAGAAGCTGTCGGCCGACAAGCCGAAGGTCGCCACCCGCAAATCGTCGGAAATGGCGCTGGAAGTCATCAACGGCGCCGTGCCCGAGACCATCGGCGGCTCTGCCGACCTGACGGGCTCCAACAACACCAAGACCAGCCAGACCAAGAACATCACGCCGGACGATTACGGCCAGCGCTATGTCCACTACGGCATCCGCGAGCATGGCATGGCGGCCGCCCTCAACGGCCTGACGCTGCATGGCGGCCTCATCGCCTATGGTGGCACCTTCATGTGCTTCTCCGACTATGCCCGTCCGTCGATGCGGCTGGCGTCGCTGATGGGCATCCGCTCGATCTTCGTCATGACCCATGATTCGATCGGTCTGGGCGAAGACGGCCCGACCCACCAGCCGGTCGAGCACCTGGCGGCGCTCCGCGCCATCCCCAACCACAATGTCTTCCGCCCGGCCGACGCGGTGGAAACCGCCGAATGCTGGCAGATCGCCATTGAATCGGAAAAGACCCCGTCCACCCTGGCGCTGACCCGTCAGAACCTGCCGACGGTGCGCACCGAGCACTCGGCCAGGAACCTCTCGAGCCAGGGCGCCTATGAACTGGCCACGGCGAGCGGCGAAGCGGCGGTGACGATCTTCGCCACCGGCTCCGAGGTCGAGATCGCGCTCGGCGCCCGTGAGTTGCTTGAAAAGCATGGACACCCGACCCGCGTCGTCTCGGTGCCTTGCTTCGAACTGTTCGACCAGCAGAGCGACGCCTACCGCAAGGAGACGATCGGCAACGCGCCGATCAAGATGGCGATCGAGGCCGGCATCCGCCAGGGCTGGGATCACCTGATCGGCTCCGACGGCATCTTCATCGGCATGACCGGCTTCGGCGCTTCCGGCACCATCGAGCAGCTCTACCCGCATTTCGGCATCACCGCCGAAGCCGCGGCCAAGGCGGCGGAAGCCCGCCTGCACGGCAAGTAAGATCAGGGTCAGTCCCGCGCACCTCCAAGGCGGATTCGCGGGGCTGGACCAACCTAATCGATTTAAATTCGGCCTTCTGCGGCTGGATTCTTGTGCCATCCGCCGCTATGAAGCTGCGGACCCATCTGCCGCCTCCAGCTCCCAGGGAGAGTAAAATGACCGTCAGAGTTGCCATCAACGGATTTGGCCGCATCGGCCGCAACATCTTGCGCGCCATCCATGAATCCGGCCGCAAGGACATCGACGTGGTCGCCGTCAACGACCTCGGCCCGGTTGAGACCAACGCGCATCTGCTGCGCTATGACAGCGTGCACGGCCGCTTCCCGCACGAAGTGTCGGTCTCGGGCGACCAGATCACCGTCGGCAAGGAGACCTTCAAGGTCACCGCGATCAAGGACCCGGCGCAACTGCCGTGGAAGGAACTCGGCATCGACATCGCGCTCGAATGCACCGGCATCTTCACCGCCCGCGACAAGGCTGCCGCGCATTTGACCGCCGGCGCCAAGCGCGTCGTCGTCTCCGCGCCTGCCGAAGGTGCTGACCTCACCGTCGTCTACGGCATCAACCACGACAAGCTGACCAAGGACCACATCGTCATCTCGAATGCGTCCTGCACCACCAACTGCCTGGCGCCGCTGGCCGCAGTGCTGCACGAGACCGTCGGCATCGAAAAGGGCATGATGACGACGATCCACTCCTACACCGGCGACCAGCCGACGCTGGACACCATGCACAAGGATCTCTACCGCGGCCGCGCGGCTGCCCTGTCGCAGATCCCGACCTCGACCGGTGCGGCCAAGGCGATCGGCCTGGTGCTGCCCGACCTCAAGGGCAAGCTCGACGGCATCTCGATCCGCGTGCCGACCCCCAACGTCTCGGTTGTCGACTTCAAGTTCATCGCCAAGCGCGCCACCACCGTGCAGGAGATAAACGAAGCGGTGATCGCTGCCTCCAACGGCAAGCTGAAGGGCATTCTCGGCGTCACCCATCATCCGAATGTGTCGATCGACTTCAACCACGATCCGCGCTCGTCGATCCTGGCGCTCGACCAGACCAAGGTCATGGACGGCAACTTCGTTTCGGTGCTGTCCTGGTACGACAATGAGTGGGGCTTCTCTAACCGCATGGCCGACACCTCGGTCGCCTTTGGCAAGACCATCGCCTGACCTGAAGGCATCGTCTCGCAGCTTCGAACGCCCGGCTTGTCCGGGCGTTTTTCGTCAGGGCGGCGGGCAAGGCGGGCCAAGCCGCCAAACGCCGGAAAATCAGCGGCATCAGGCAAAAAGCCATCCTTGCGCCTTGCACCGGCCATGCCTTCGCCCCACTCTCCCGTGAATCGGTAGAAAGAGGAATTCGAGGGGCAAATCACGGATGGAGCATGCGATCTATCTCGTCACGCTGGTCGGCACAGCGCTAGTCGTCGCCGCAGCGTTCTCGAGCCTGATCGCCTTCCGCTTCGGCGCCCCTTTGCTGCTGCTCTTCCTCTGCATCGGCCTCGCCAGCGGCGTCGATGGTCTCGGCATCGAATTCGACAATGCGCGCGTGGCATATTTTGCCGGCTCGCTGGCGCTGGCGGTCATCCTGTTCGATTCCGGTTTCGGCACGCCGCTCAACGCGCTGCGCCAAGCGGCCGGACCGGCGCTGTCGCTGGCGACCTTCGGCGTAATCCTGACCACTGGCCTGTTCGGCGCCGCCGCCTATTATCTGCTCGACCTCAGCTGGCTGGAATCCTTCCTTCTGGGAGCTGCCGTCGCCTCGACCGACGCGGCTGCGGTGTTCTTCCTGCTGCGCGCCGGCGAAATCAATCTGCGCGAGCGCGTGCGCGCCACGCTCGAAGTCGAATCCGGCACCAACGACCCCATCGCCATCTTCCTGACCATCACGCTGGTCGAGATCATCGCCGCCCACGCCAATCCCGAGACCCATGTGCTGGTCACCGACCTGATCCTCGGCTTCCTGCTCAATATGGGGCTCGGCGCCGTCGTCGGCGTGCTTGGCGGGCTCGGCATCGTGCGCCTCGTCGACCGGCTCAACCTCGACCATGGCTTGCTGCCGATCTTCGTGCTAACCCTGTCGCTGATGGTGTTCGCCGCGGCCGGCGCCATTGGCGGCTCGGGCTTCCTGGCGGTCTATCTCGCCGGGCTGATTGCCGGCAACTCCGACATCCGCGCCGTCACCATCCTGAAGCGCTTCCAGGACGGCATGTCGTGGCTGGCACAGATCATCATGTTCCTGATCCTCGGCCTGTTCGCGACACCCTCGCAGTTTCCGGCGATCATGGTGCCGGCGGTGCTGCTCGGCCTGTTCCTGATGTTTGTAGCGCGCCCGGTCGCCGTCTGGCTCTGCCTTATCCCGTTCCGCCTGCCGCGTCCCGAGATCGCCTTCGTCTCCTGGGTCGGCCTGCGCGGCGCCGTGTCCATCCTGCTTGCCATCACCCCGCTGCTCGGCGGACTGGAGAACGGCCGCACCATCTTCAACGTCGCCTTCATCATCGTGCTGGTATCGCTGGTGGTGCAGGGCTGGTCGGTCGGTCCGCTGGCGCGCCGGCTCGGCCTGATCGTGCCGGCGAGGCTCGGGCCGCTCGACAAGGTCGAACTCGAACTGCCGGGCTCCGCCCACCACGAACTGCTCGCCTACCGCGTGGCGCCCGGCAGCCCGGTGGCGCGCGGCGAGCGTATCCCGCGCTGGGCACGGCCCTCGTTGGTGCTGCGCGACGGCCGCTCGATGCGTTTCCAGGACATGGGCCGGCTCGCGGCCGGCGACCAGGTTTACATCTTCGTGCCCGACCGCTATCCGCGCCTGCTTGACAAGCTGTTTGCCAGCCGCGCCGTAGTCGACCCCGAGGATGCCGACTTCTTCGGCGCCTTCGCCGTCGATCCCGCCCGCTCGGCCGCAGAGCTCGAGGCCGCATACACACCGGGATTGAGCGAAGCCGAGCAGAAGCTCACCGTCGGCGCGCTGGTGACGGCAAGGCTTGGCGGCCATGCCGAATATGCCGACCGGGTGCTGATCGGCCCGATCGAATTGATCGTCCGCGACGTCGACGACAAGGGCAAGATCACCGGTCTCGGCCTCTCCTTCGAGCCGACCGCGCCGGTGGCGCGGGTTCCGGTGTTCCTGAGCGCCGGCGAGATCGGCGATCGTGTCTCCGCCTTCATCCGCAACTGGCGCAAGCCGACCGAGACGCAGACTGCAGAGGCGACAGCCAATGAGAAGGCCCTTGAGCCGACGGCGGAAAAGATAACGACAGAAGGCTGACAAGCGATCGGTTCACGCTGACGTCCCGCATCATCATGACAGCCTTCGCCTTGATCTCAAAATTTAGCTCGCACCCCGGCTCAAGCCTTGCATCGTCATCGATGCGAGGTATGGTCCCGGCGATTTTCCACGGAAAGGAACCCGCATGGCCGCCTTCAAGACACTCGACGATATCGGCAATATCAGCGGCAAGCGCGTGCTGGTGCGCGTCGACCTCAACGTGCCCGTCGCCGACGGCAAGGTCACCGACGCCACCCGCATCGAACGCATCGCGCCGACCATCGCCGAGCTGTCCGGCAAGGGCGCCAAGGTCATCCTGCTCGCGCATTTCGGCCGCCCGAAGGATGGTCCCTCGCCCGAATTCTCGCTGGAGCCGATCGCCAAGGCTGCCGCGGAGGTGCTTGGCCGCCCCGTCGGCTTTGCCGGCGACTGCGTCGGCGACACGGCGGGCAGTGCGGTCGCCGCCATGAACAAGGGCGATGTGCTGCTGCTGGAAAACACCCGCTTCCACAAGACCGAGGAGAAGAACGACCCGGCCTTTACAGAGCGGCTCGCCGCCAATGGCGATATCTTCGTCAACGACGCCTTTTCCGCCGCCCACCGGGCGCACTCCTCGACCGAAGGCCTGGCGCGGCTGTTGCCGTCCTATGCCGGCCGCACCATGCAGGCCGAGCTCGAGGCGCTGGAGAAGGGGCTCGGCAATCCGGTCCGCCCTGTCGTCGCCATTGTCGGCGGCGCCAAGGTGTCGACCAAGATCGACCTGTTGATGAACCTGGTGAAGAAGGTCGACGCGCTGGTGATCGGCGGCGGCATGGCCAACACTTTTCTCGCCGCGCGTGGCACCGCTGTCGGCAAGTCGCTGTGCGAGCATGACCTTGCCGCGACCGCCAAGCAGATCATGATCGAGGCCGCCGAGGCCGGCTGCGCCATCATCCTGCCTGTCGACGGTGTCGTCGCCAAGGAATTCAAGGCGGGTGCGGCCAGCGAGACCGTTGCCATTTCGGATGTCCCGGCTGACGGCATGATCCTCGATCTCGGCGAAAAGACCGTGAAGACGATCGGTGAATGGATCGACCGCGCCGCGACGCTGGTCTGGAACGGCCCGCTCGGCGCCTTCGAGATCGAGCCTTTCGACCACGCCACGGTGGCGGCGGCCAGGCACGCGGCGGCCCGCACCAGGGCCGGCAAGCTGGTCTCGGTCGCCGGTGGCGGCGATACGGTGGCCGCCCTCAACCATGCCGGCGTCGCCGACGACTTCACCTATGTCTCGACCGCCGGCGGCGCTTTCCTCGAATGGATGGAAGGCAAGCCGCTGCCCGGCGTCGACGTGCTGAAGAAACAAGCCTGACCGGATCGGGGGCGCAAAAACGGACGCCAGGAACTTTCAATCGATTCGAGCTTTCCGATCCCATTCCTTTGGCGGTAGACTTCCGTTACGCGCGGAACGTACCCCCTTAGGAGAAGAAAAATGAGCGAACGTCTCGAAGACATTGCCGCCGCGATGGTGGCCGGCGGCAAGGGCCTGCTGGCCGCCGATGAGAGCTCCGGCACCATCAAGAAGCGCTTCGACGTTATCGGCGTCGAATCGACCGCCGATAGCCGCCGCGACTACCGCGAGATGATGTTCCGCGCCAAGGACGCAATGACGAAGTACATCTCCGGCGTCATTCTCTACGACGAGACCATCCGTCAGAAGGCTGCCGACGGCACGCCTCTGGTCGACATCATCAAGGCGGCGGGCGCCATTCCCGGCATCAAGGTCGATGCCGGCGCCAAGCCACTCGCCGGCTTTCCCGGCGATACCGTTACCGAAGGCCTCGACGGCTTGCGCGAGCGGCTCGCAGATTATTACAAGCTCGGCGCCCGCTTCGCCAAATGGCGCGCGGTGATCGACATCGACACCGGCAAGGGCGTGCCCTCGGTCAATTCGATTGCCTCCAACGCCCATGCGCTGGCCCGCTATGCCGCACTGTGCCAGGAGGCCGGCATCGTGCCGATCGTCGAGCCGGAAGTGCTGATGGACGGCGCGCACGACATCGACACCTGCTACGACATCTCGAAGGCAACGCTGATCAAGCTCTATGACGAGCTGCATGCGGCGCGCGTTGTGCTGGAAGGCACCATCCTGAAGCCGAACATGGTGCTGGCCGGCAGGAAGTCGGGCAAGGTGAGCAGCCCCGAAGAGGTCGCGGAAAAGACCATAAAACTGTTCCGCGAAACCGTACCGGCAGCGGTGCCGGGCATCGCCTTCCTTTCGGGCGGGCAGTCGGACGAGGAGGCGACCGCCAACCTCAACGCCATCAACGCCATCGGGCCGCATCCGTGGAAGCTGACCTTCTCCTATGGCCGCGCCTTGCAGGCCGCCCCACAAAAGGCCTGGAGCGGCAAGGCATCGAACGTCGCCTCCGGCCAGGCCGCCTTCACCCATCGTGCCCACATGAACCATCTGGCGGCGCTGGGACGATGGACGGCGAGCCTCGAACAGGCCGCCTGAGCGCAGTCCTCCCGTTGTCATACAACCCGGGCCGATGCGCCCGGGTTTTGTTTATGACAAGGCGGGCTTGGGACGGAGTTCGCCCATCCTTATCTCCTTTTCGGCAAAAGCTGACGGCGATGTCGGTTTCTGCCCACCCCAAACGTCCTTGGGTGAACAGACAGGGAGAACTTCATGACTCGCAGCAAGGTGGTTTCGCGTGAAGACTGGTTTGAGGCGCACAAGGCGCATCTGGCGCGCGAGAAGGAATTGACACGGTTGCGTGAGCGCATCGCCGCCGAGCGGCGTGAACTGCCCTGGATGAAAATCCGCAAGGACTATGTCTTCGAGACCGAGCAGGGTCCGAAGAACCTGGCCGGACTGTTCGGCGCCAACAGCCAACTGATCGTCTACCACTTCATGATGACGCCAGGATCGAACCACCGCTGCGAAGGCTGCTCCTTCCTTGCCGACCATATAGACGGCGCCGATCAGCATCTCAGGCGCCACGACGTGTCGCTGGTGGTGGTTGCGCGCGCGCCGCTGGCGGAACTGCTGCCTTACAAGCAGCGTATGGGCTGGAAATTCGACTGGGTGTCGTCCTACGCCTCGGATTTCAACTTCGACATGCAGGTCTCCTTCACCGACAAGCAGATCGCGGCCGGCGACACCACCTACAATTTCGAGACGCGTCCGCGCACGTCAAAGGACCTTGCCGGCACCAGTGTTTTCTACAAGGACGAGAACGGCGACATCTTTCTCACCTTTATGTCGCGCGCCCGCGGCGGCGAGGCGCAGATCGGCACCTATGACTATCTCGATATGACGCCGAAGGGCCGCGGCGAAAATGGCCCTTATCAAAGCCTGATGGACTGGGTGCGGCTGCATGACGAATATCAGGAAAAGCAGGCGGCTAAGGAAAACTGCTGCGACTAGAAGCGCGTTCACCTGCGCCCAAACATGCGCTAAGGCTGCCGTTAACCTCTAACGGTACTGCCATGCGCTTCCCGGCCCTTCTTACCTGGCTCGCCTACCCCGTCTATGTCTGGCAGGGCATCGGCGTGCGCCGCCGCACCACCCGCATGCTGCCGGCACAAGGGCCGGTCATGCACGAAATATCGGGCAAGGCGCCGGCCATCTCGCTGCTGGTGCTGGGCGATTCCTCGGCCGCTTCCGTCGGCATCGGCAATTCCGAGAACGGGCTTGCCGCGCAGCTTGCCGTCATGATCGCGCAGCGAACCGGCCTTGCCGTGCGCTGGCGCGCCGCCGGCTTCAACTCGGCAACGTCGGGCCAGATCCGCGACCATGTGCTGCCCAATCTGTCGGCCGATCGGTGGACGCATATAGTGCTGGCCATCGGCACCAACGACACCAAGAATTTCCACTCGGTGCCGCGCTTCAAGAAAGAGTTCGGCGGCCTGCTTTACGCGCTGCGCGCCAAATGGCCGGAGGCCCGCGTCGTCTGGTCGCCGGTGCTGGAATTCACCCGTGCGCCGGCCATGCCGCCGCTGCTCGGCAAGATACTCGAAATCCGCGCTACCGCAATGAACCGCATGGGCGAGCGCCTCTGTTTCGAGCGCGGCGCCGTGCCGGCGCCACGGCTGCCGATCACCAACCCTGAGGCCGGCTTTGCCTCCGATGGCTTTCATGCCTCGGAAGCCGGTTACCGCGCCTGGGCCGAACATCTGGTCGGATGGGTGCTCGCCGATTGACCTGAGGGGGCACAAGCTCGGACTGGTGGGCTTCAGAGAACTGACGCGAGTATTTCCAAATACTGTTGATTGCAGCCTGCTTCCAATGGATCTGAGCCAGAATATCATCCAGCAGCAATGGACGAGCTACGGCCTGGATTCCGAAACCGGCAACGACACCTGCACGCTGACCGGCAACCGCGCCGAATCGAGCAAGCATGTCATTCCGGCCGGCCCGGCCAACGCCACGCCTTTTATTGCGGCGAACCTGCCGGAATTCATGACGACGCGCGGTGGCGATTACTTCTTCGTGCCCAGCCTCAACGCCATCCGGATGATTGCCATGGGAACGGTGGACCCGACCTGACCCTCAAGGCTATGCCCAGTGCCCCAGCGCACCCGCCAGCGCGATGGCCGCCATGGCGATCAGGGCCAGCTTCCAGAAATCGCCGCGCCGCTTCAGGCCCGGCCAGCCGAGCGGCTTGATCAGCTGAATGGCCATCATGCCGATGATGACGAGCGCGAGGAGTTTCGACATGCCCGCCTTTGAGCAGCATCGCGACAGGCTGTCAAAGCGGTTCTTGCATGGTCTCGGTCGACTTGGCCATTCCTGACAAAAGGCTCGTTTCCGAACCGACCGCCAAGCACCTCGCAGCTTTCTTCAACGAGCTGACATGCTCCTGACAGACTGCTGTCAGGAGGGGTATGCGATAGTGTCTCCATCAGAGAAGAGGAGATGGTCATGAACAGCTTTGGTATTTTGAACAGCGTACAGCACTATGTCGGCAAGATCCGCACGATGCGCAATGAAGTCCGTACCCAGCGCTTCCTGAACTCCTTGCCGGCGGACATCCGCAAGGACATTGGCTGGCCGGATATGTATGAGGGTCACAGCCGCATTCGCGAGATCTGAGGCGTTTTACATGACAATGCTTGGATGCGGACCCCGCAACGCCCGGATCATTGACATGGACCCCCGGGCGGCGACGCCTTGGGCTGGCGCAAAGACTTTTGGCGCCTGCTACGGACAATGCTGAAGGCTCCTGACAGAATGCTGTCAGGAGCACCATGCCATAAACGTGTCAGGAGACATGAATGGTGAAAAGCTGGAACGACAGGCTGAACACGCCGGGCGTCAACGGCGTGAAGCCGACGCCACGCACAATGGGCGACGTCGTCGAGGGCCAGCCGATGCTGGTGCCGACGGCCCGTCAGGTCGATGATTTCATCCGCACGATCCCCAACGGCCTCGAGATGGATGTACGCGCCTTGCGCACCGCGCTCGCCATCGAGCATGGGGCGCAAGTGACATGTCCGGTCACCATCGGCTATCATCTGCGAACCGTCGCCGAAGCCGCCAATGAGGATCTCGAACGCGGCATGACGCTGAACGATATCACGCCGTACTGGCGTGTGCTCGACGTGAACACGCCGACAACGAAGAAGTTGTCCTTCGGCGCGGAATTCGTCGCCGTGCAGCGCAAGCGCGAAGGACTTAAACCATAATGCGTGTCGCCCAAAAGTGCGCAGCGGTTTTTGGGAGAACGACAAGCATAAAACAGGACATGGATGTCACCCGGAACCGGTTTTGGCCCCATGACATTCATAGACAAGCAGCCGAGGGACCATACGATGCGACGTGCCGACAGGCTCTTTCAGATCGTGCAGCACCTGCGTGGCGGCCGGCTGGTCACCGCCCAGAAGCTCGGCACATGGCTCGAGGTTTCCGAGCGGACCATCTACCGCGATATCGCCGATTTGCAGTCGACCGGAGTGCCGATCGACGGCGAGGCCGGCGTCGGCTACATGATGAGGGAGGGTTTCGACCTTCCGCCGCTGATGTTCACGCGTGACGAAATCGTCGCGCTGGTCGCCGGCGCCCGCATGGTGCGGGCCTTTGGCGGCGCGGCCATGGCGCGTGCGGCCGACGAGGCGCTGGTCAAGATCGGCGCCGTCCTGCCCGACGCCGAGAAGGACCGCATCGCCCGCACCGAGATCCACACGCCGATGTGGGTGGTGAGCGACGCCGCGCGTGAGGCGATCGACGTGATCGAGCGCGCTGTCGAGAAGCGACAGGTGCTGACCATCGACTACCGCGACGAGGCCGGCCGCGGCACCGGGCGTGACATCCGTCCGCTCGGTCTGTGGTTCTGGGGCAAGGTATGGACGCTGGTTGCCTGGTGCGAGATGCGCGACGATTTCCGCGCCTTCCGCATCGACCGCATCGCCTCGGTGGTCATCGCCGGCCGCATCTTCAAGCCTGAGCGAGGCAAGCAGCTTGCCGACTTCTACCGCGCCGTCGAACGCTCGGAGGACTATGGCATGACGCCGGACCGGGCGGCGCGCAGCTGAGACTTCGATAATCAATGAAAAAGCCCGCTCGAAGCGGGCTTTTTTGATGAACTGTCGCAAACCTTACTCGTCGTCCGCATCTTCCTTCTTGGACTTGAGCGCCGAGAGCTTGGCGAACACGGCGTTTGCGTCGAGCTCGGCATCCTCGTCCTTCGGCTTCTCCGGCGCCGGCACCAGGCGCTCGGTCACGGCAGCCGGCAGCAGCGTGTCGCCGACAGGCTGCGCCTGCTCGCGGCCGCGCGAGGCGCGGTTGACTTCCATGTCGAGGTCGATCTGCGAAGCGAGACCCAGCGTCACCGGGTCCATCGGCTGCAGATTGGCCGAATTCCAGTGCTTGCGCTCGCGGATCTGTTCGATCGTCGACTTGGTCGTGCCGACCAGGCGCGAAATCTGCGCGTCCTTCAATTCCGGATGGTTGCGGACCAGCCACAGGATGGCGTTGGGCCGGTCCTGGCGCTTCGACAGCGGTGTGTAGCGGGGACCCTTGCGCTTGGATTCCGGCACCCGCACCTTGGGGTCGGACAGTTTCAGGCGCTGGTTCGGATCCTTCTCGGCGCGCGCGATCTCGTCGCGGGTCAGCTGTCCGGTCATGATCGGATCCATGCCCTTGATGCCCTGCGCCGATTCGCCGTCGGCGATCGCCTTGACCTCGAGCGGATGCAACCCGCAGAACTGCGCGATCTGCTCGAAGGAAAGCGCGGTGTTGTCGACCAGCCAGACGGCGGTCGCCTTGGGCATCAGCAGCGTATTGGCCATTTCAAAAATCCTTCTCGTTCGCCCGCGTTCCCGCGCGGGCGGTGGTTTAGAGCCACCAAAATGGGAAATTCGCGGCCTGTATAACCGCTCCGCTGCCGTTTCGCAATGTTTTTGGCGCAGGGCGCAGCCCGTCGGACACCGGACAGCGGGGGAGGCCAGGAGGACCTCGGCTCCGGCGATCATTGATGCCGAGTTGTACAGGGGGTCCAAGACGACAAAACCCGCCGGACAGGGTCCAGCGGGCTCGGAACCGGCGACGGGATACCGTCTGCGGCGGCTCTTGCTTCTGCCGCGTGGTCAGGCCTCATCGGCCGACCAGGCTTCGAATTAGATGGCCTTGCGGGCAATCCTCTCGATGTCGCCGCGGCTGATGCCGAGGTCGCTGAGCTGACGGGCGTTGAGCTTGTTCAGCTCGCGCACGGTTTCGTTGTACATACGCCAGTTACGGAAAGCGCGGATCGGGTTCATGGTTGTCCTCCAGTTGTTGGATCAAATCGTTTCGATGACGCTTAGATAGGCAGTGCTGCCCACGAATTGAACAGACGTCTTTGCATAGCCGCAATGCAAATGCTGCATTGCAGCATTAAGCTTGTGTTCATCTTGCCGACAGGCTGAGCGCGGAGCATGGCGCGAGGTTCAGGTCAGGCCGAGCCGAGAATGGCGGCTCCCGAGAACCGGAGCGAAGCGTACTTCAGTACGAAGCACCGGCCTACGCCGGCCGTAGCCTTAACTGCCGCAACGCCTCATGAGGGCTTCGGCCGGCGAAGGCCGGAAGCGCAGGGAGCCGCCATTCGCAGGCCGGCCTCACCTGAATCTCGCCCCATCTAGCCGACGTCGAGAACGATCTTGCCTATATGCTCGCCCTCTTCCATGCGCTCATGCGCCCGCCAGGCGTCGGTCAGCGGGAAGATCATGTCCATCACCGGCGCTACCTTCCGGGTGCCGAGCAGCGGCCACACCTGTGCTTCCAGTGCGGCGGCGAGCGCCGCCTTGAACTCGACCGTGCGAGGCCGCAGCGTCGAGCCGGTGTGGGTCAGCCGCTTGACCATGATTTTCGAGAAATCGGCGCTCGCCACCGCGCCGGCCTGGACGGCGATCTGGACGATCCTGCCCTCGACCGCGGCGGCCTCGTAGTTGCGCGCGATATAGTCGCCGCCGACCATGTCGAGAATGACGTCGGCCCCCTTGCCGCCGGTCGCATCCTTGACCGCCGCGACGAAATCCTCCTCGCGGTAGTTGATCGCCCGGTCGGCGCCGAGTTTCAGGCAGGCGTCGCATTTTTCCTTGCTGCCGGCGGTGGTGACGACATAGGCGCCGAAGGCCGACGCCAGCTGGATCGCCGTGGTGCCGATGCCCGATGAGCCGCCATGGACCAGCAGCGTCTCACCCTTTTTCAGGCCGCCGCGCTCGAACACATTGTGCCAGACGGTGAAATAGTTTTCCGGAACCGCGGCCGCCTCCGTGTGGGTGAAGCCGGCGGGCAGCGGCAGCACGCTGCCGGCATGAACCTTGACATATTCGGCATAACCGCCCCCCGGCGTCAGCGCGCAGACCCGGTCGCCGATGCGCCAGCGCGATATGTCGTCGCCAAGGACGGCCACTTCGCCCGATGCCTCGAGACCGGGCAGGTCGGAAGCGCCGGGCGGCGCCGGATAGGCGCCCTTGCGCTGCTGCACGTCGGGGCGGTTGACGCCGGCCGCACGCACCCGGATCAGGATTTCGCCGGGACCAGGCACCGGCACGTCGCGCGTTTCCGGTTTCAGCACCCGCGGCCCGCCCGGTTGCGAGATTGCAATGGCCGTCATCGTGGCTGGAATTTTATGTCCGCTCGCCATGAAATTTCCCGTCTCGGTCCGCCGGCTGCCAGCTTCTTGCCGGCTGTTTGCATCTACGCCCCTGCCCTATGTATGCTGATTGCCGGATCAGGCAAATGGCCAAATCAGCCCCAATACTGAATAGGGAGGAGCGACGATGGCGATCTTCGACGACGAACCCAAGAAGAAAGCCCGCCCGCATGAGATCGGACAGGATCTGTCGCTGCTTTCGGTCGGTGACCTGACCGAACGGATCAGCATCCTGCGCGAGGAGATTGCCCGGCTCGAAGCCGAGCTCCAGACCAAGGGCAGCACCAAATCGGCGGCCGAAGCCCTGTTTCGCCGCGGCTAGTTTTCGCGTTAGTTTCGGCGTTGAGCATCCGCCGCCGAAAAGCCCGAATGCGCCTGTCTTCAGACCCCGCCACCGAATCTCCAGACGGATCAAACAATGTTTGCAAGCTACAGGCCGATCCTCTCGCTGCTTCGCGGCACCGCTTTCCTGCTCGCGGCTTCGGGATTGCACGGCCTGTTGTTGCCGTTGCGCGGCCAGCTCGAAGGGTTTTCGACCGCATCGCTCGGCCTGATGGGCACGGCCTGGGCCGGTGGCTTCGTCACCGGCTGCTTCTTCGCACCGCGCCTGGTGCGCCGCGCCGGCCACGTCCGGGCGTTCGGCGCCTTTGCCGCTTCGGGCGCCATCGTGGCGTTGCTTACCGGCCTGATCATCGACGAATATGTCTGGATCCTGCTGCGCGCCTTCACCGGCTTCACCATGGCCGGAGCCTTCATGGTCATCGAAAGCTGGCTGAACGAGAAGGCCACCAACGAGAACCGCGGCACCGTCTTCGGCCTCTACATGATGGTCACCTATGCCTCGATCATGGGCGGCCAGATGATCGTTGCCGGCGGCGACGTCAGATCGGCATCGCTGTTCATGATCACCGGCATATTGTTCTGCCTGTCGCTGATCCCGACCGCGGTGTCGTCGGCTTCGTCTCCCAAGCCTTTGCAGGACGTCAAGCTCGACGTCAAAGGTCTCTACGCCAACTCGCCGGTGTCGGCGATCGCCTGCCTGTTGGTCGGCATCGCCAATGGCGCCTGGGGCACGCTTGGCGCCGTCTACGGCGCCCGTATCGGCATCTCCACCGCCCAGATCGCACTGATGATGAGCCTTGTCGTTATTGCCGGCGCGGCCATGCAGCTTCCGGCCGGACGCCTCTCCGACAAGACCGACCGCCGTTTCGTGCTGGCGGGCGCGGCTTTCGGCGCCGCACTGTTCGCCATCCTGATCTTCCTGTTCGAACCGCGTTCCGCCGTCCTCGTCATTGTCTTCGCCGCCGCCTACGGCGCCTTTGCCTACACGCTCTATTCGATCGCCGTGGCGCATGCCAACGACCACGCCCGATCGGAGGGTTTCGTCAAGGTCTCGGGCGGCCTGCTGCTTCTGTATGGCTTCGGAACCATGATCGGGCCCCTGCTGGCTGCCGCCCTGATGGGTTGGCTCCGCCCCGAAGGCCTGTTCCTGGCCACCGCGCTGGCGCATCTCAGCCTCGCCGCCTACACGTTGCTGCGCATCAGCCGCCGCGCGCCGGTGCCGATCGAAGACCGCGACGCCTTCAAGACCCAGCCGGCCGATCGCTCGGTCACCCCTGAAGCACTGCGGCTCAGAAAAGCGGAAGCCGACGGTTGAGATTTGAAAAGCTTTGCCCCACAAGTATAGGCATGATCTTTTCTGACGCCTTCATGGCGATTGCGGACCCCAACCGGCGCTATCTTCTGGAAGAGCTCCGGCGTGGCCCGAAAACCGTCAACGAACTGGCTTCGGGCCTGCCAGTCTCCCGCCCGGCCGTGTCCCAGCATTTGAAAGTGTTGCTGGACGCCGGTCTGGTTCAGGCCAAGGCCGAGGGCACGAGGCGGGTCTATACAGTCAGCAGTGGCGGCTTCCTCAAGCTCAATATTTGGCTTGATCAGTTCTGGGAAGCATAGGCCGCGATTCCAGCTCGCCTCCCTGGCTTTCAAGTGTCCGTTGCCAGCGCCTTGCCCAGCGCATCGAGCAGGAATCCGGTACCATGCTCGCGCGATGACGGTGTGTCGTGCCCATCGAGAAACGCGCCCTGCTCGGTGAGCACCAGACGCGTGCCCGTGCCTTCCGGGCGAAGCTCAATTGTCGCCAGCGAAACCGAGATTCTGACATCACCGAACAGCATGTCGTAGCTGTAGACGATGCGCTGGTTGGGCACGATGTCCTGATAGGTGGCGGTATAGGTGTGGATCGGCCCGTCCTTCGGCCCGCCGGCATTGACCTCCTGGCCGCCGACGCAAAAATCCATTTCGTGCCTGTGGGTCATCGGGTTGTCGGGGTCGGCGAACCAGCGCCGCTTGGCGGCCGGATCGCTGAGCGCGAAATAGACTTTCGCCGGCGCAACTGGATAGAGGCGCTCGAGGACCAAGGTGGAGTGGACGACGGATCGTTCGGCCATGGTCGGGTCCTCTTGGTCAGCTTGATGGTTTCTGCGCGACGAAGACGCCGTCGCGATAGGACGCGCCGAAATAGACTTCGACGGCGCGCAACCTGTCGCCATGGAACAGATGCAGTTCGGTGTTGCGGAAGGTCTTTCCGTCCGCCGTCTCGCAGCGATAGAGGACAAAGGCGGCGTCCTCGTCCTCGCATATCCGCTCGATGACGATCGAGCTGAAGGCCGGGCTGTCCGGCCAGCAGCGCTCGAAATAGGTCGCACGGTCGATGGCGTCGTCATAGGGGCTGGTGAAGGTGAAATCGTCGGCGAGCACCGCCGCGACGGCAGCCTTGTTATTCGCCTGGTAGGCGGAAAAATAGCCGCGGATCAACTCCGCTCTGCTTTTGCCGGGCATGGTCATTTCTCCTCTGCTTCAGGTCATTCGGTCCCGGCGAGAAAATCGCCGAGCCGGTCGAGCCGACGCTCCCATGTCAGCCGCCGTTCGTTGATCCAGTGTTCTGCGCTGCGCAGCGCCTGCGGCGCGATCTGGCAGGTGCGCACGCGGCCGAGCTTTTCCGAGCGCACCAGCCCGCTTGCTTCGAGCACGTTGAGATGCTGGACGACGGCCGACAGCGACATCGCCAGCGGTTCGGCCAACTGGCTGACCGAGGCCGGCCCACGCGACAGCCGTTCGACCATGCTGCGCCTGGCCGGGTCTGCGAGCGCCTGGAACATCAGGTCGAGCTGGGCGGGATCGTGCAGCATCGCGATCAGCCGTTATTGTAGGGAAAGAACTTGAAGTAGGGCTGCGCCTCCTCGACCACCCGGGCGAAGGACGGCCGCTTGAGCAGGCGGTCGTGGTAGTGTTTCACGGCCGGATAGCTGTCGCCGAACGGCTCGACCTTGTTGGCGTAGAACAGCGCCGGCGAGGCCGCGCAGTCGGCCATGGTGAAGGTGGGGCCGGCCGCCCAGATTTTCGAACGCATCTCCTCCTCGATGATCGCATAGGCGTTGCGCAGTTGCGCGCGCGCTTCCTCGACCCCGAACGGATCGGTCTTGTCCTGCGGGCGCAACCTGTCGCCGACGATCTTCTGCATCGGAGCCTGCACGTAGAAATCGTAGAAACGGTCGGCCTGGCGGACCTGGAGAGCAAGGTCGGCCTCGGCCGGGATGAGCTCGACCGGCCCGGGATAATGCGCCGCCAGATATTCGATGACGATGGTCGATTCCAGCACCGTGCGATTGCGTGCATCGTCACGCAGCGCCGGCATCTTGCCGGTCGGCGACACCTTCAGGAATGCTGCCCGCGACTGCTCGTCGCCGAGGTCGACGATAACCGGCGTGAAGGGCGTGTCGTTCTCGTAGAACGCAATCAGCGGTTTCCAGCAGAACGATGCCAGCGGATGGAAATGGAAGGTCAGGGACATTTTTTGCTCGTCTGTTTGTGGTTCGCCGATGCTGGAGCGGTGCCAGCCTGCGCCGACACTGAAGCAATTACTTAACTATTTCCGTGAGGCGAATGTGTCAAGGTTCCAGACTGCCTTCAGGGTTTGGTATGCGTGACGATGGCGGCAACGATCGTGCCCCAGTCGTCGGGATGCAGTTCGTGGCCACCGCCTTCGACGCGGACAAGCCGCCCGCCGGCAACAGCGTCGGCAAGGGCTGCGCCATGCTCGACCGGAAAGATCGGATCCGATGTCCCGTGAATGACGAGCAGCGGAACCTTGATCTCGCGCAGGCGTCCTTTCAGATCCTCGCAGCTCTTCAGCATGAAATGGTTAGTCGCGCTCAGGAAGCCGCCGGATCGGTCGTAGTCCCGTTCGACGAACGCCCGCATCGCCTTCTCGTCGAAGGGATGCGCGGTGCTGGCGATCGCACGCGCATCCTTGACGACGAAGCCGACCACCTGGTCGCGGTTCGACCAGTCGACTCTGGCGCCATCGGCCGAGTGCTCCATATAGGCTTCGGTCGTTCCCGGCAGCTGCGATGTGTCGATCCCCACCGGCGAACTGCTGATTACGGTCAGCGAGATGACACGCAAGGGATGTTTCAACACCAGTCGTTGCGCGATCATGCCGCCCATCGACATCCCGATCACATGCGCCTTGCCGATGCCGCAACTGTCGAGGACGCGCACCGCATCGTCCGCCATGTCGTCGAACGTATACGGCGGCTCGCCCGGCGTATATTTGGTCGACAGGCCGGTGTCACGATTGTCGTAGCGGATCACGAAGTGGCCTTCGCCGGCGAGCTTTTTGCAGAGCGCCTCCGGCCACCAGAGCATCGAGGCCATGGCGCCCATGATCAGCAGAATGGCTGGATCTCCGGGATCGCCAAACGTCTGGGAGACGATTTCGGGTGCTGCGGCCCTTGTCATGGGACTCTCCTCCTATCGGCCAATCAAAGGCCAATCAAACTGGTTGCATTTTGCAATCGGTTGCACGATAATAAAACTGATACGATAATGCAACCGGTTTTTTGAGGAGAGTCGGATGAAAACCGAACACCGCTCGGGATGCCCTATCAATCTGTCGCTGGAAGTGTTCGGCGATCGCTGGAGCCTGATCATCCTGCGCGACATGATTTTTGGCGGCAAACGCCGCTTTCGCGAACTGCTCAACGGCTCGATCGAGGGCATCGCTTCCAATATCCTGGCCGACCGGATGAAGCGGCTGATGGAACTCGGCATGCTGACCAAGGCCGACGACCCCTCGCACAAGCAGAAGGCGATCTACAGCCTGACCGAGATGGCCATCACGCTGGTGCCGATCATGGCGCATCTCGGCGCTTGGGGCCGCGTCTGGCTGCCGGTGAGCGAGGAGCTTTCGATCCGCGCCGAGCTGCTGGAGAAAGGCGGGCCGCCAATGTGGGAGCAGTTCATGGACGAGTTGCGCCACGACCATCTGGGCACGCCTGTCGCCACACCCGCGCAGCCTTCCGTCCGCGCTACATTGCAGGCCGGATATGAGGCGGTGGTAGCCCGCAAGGCGTCGAGCGGCATCGAGGCCCCGGCCGCTTGACCAACTTATTTCCCCATTATCAGGCCGGCTCTGCTATCAAGGGGCTGAAAAACATAATTTACGGGATTGGATAACGCTCTTGGTCGAGAACTCTAAGGATACTGCCCGCGCCAGGGCAGATATGCGTTTCAAGAAGCAGGAAGAGGCAGCCACGGTGCGGCAAAAGGCGATGGCGGAGTATGTCGCCGAGGCCGACGCCCGCCAGGCCAAGACCAACAAGCTCCGGGCATTGCGCCTTGCCAAGGAAGCGGAAGACCTCGCCAACGCCCCTGCCGTTCCGGTCAAGAAAGCGCCCCGAGCCAAGAAAAAATAGCGCGGCCTTCTTCATCGACGCCCGATCTGGATGCCGGCGGATCGTATCCGCCATGTGCCACGATCAGCAATGCCCGCCATTTCCGCTTTCCCACGCGAAGCAATTTCAACCGCAACCGGGATTTCGCATCCCGCATGTCAGGCGATGATTGACGCGTTTTGATCAGGAGACAGCCATGACCGCACTGACCCTCGAAAAAGCCAAGCACATCATCGACGCCGCCTTCGCCAAGGGCGCCGAGCTGAAGCTCAAGCCGCTCGGCGTTTCCGTGCTGGACGCCGGCGCGCATCTCGTCGCCTTCCAGCGTCAGGACGGAGCCTCGTTCCTGCGCCCGCAAATGTCGGCCGGCAAGGCCTATGGCGCGCTCGCCATCGGGATGGGCTCGCGCCGTGTCGAGGCTTTCGCCAAGGAGCGGCCGCATCTCGTCGCCGGCATTTCCGACGTCTCGGGTGGACGCGTGTTGCCAGTCGTCGGCGGCGTGCTGATCCGCGACAAGGCAGGCGCCGCCATCGGCGCCGTCGGAATTTCGGGCGATACGTCGGACAATGACGAGGCCGCCGCCATCGCTGGCATCGAAGCCGCCGGCTTCACCGCCGATCCGGGCTGAGGGGGAGCTTCGTCATCCCAGGGCGAAGCAGGAGCGAAGCTCCGTCGCGAAGACCCCGGGATCCATGCCGCGACCTTTGCCGCAAGTGTAAGCGGAGCAGAATTCTGAACCGTTGCAACGCCTTAGCTTCACGGAATGGATCCCAAGGTCTGCGCCGCGTCGCTTCGCTCCTTGCTTCGCCCCAGGAGGACCAGAAAGAGCAGCCACGCCAATCGCGAACGGATGCGACCATCCAACGAAGGCGGCTAGTTCAAATTTATGTCTCTACTCGCCGACCGCATCGACACCGAAAACCCGGCCAGCACATCGAACAGGGCGATCACCATCAGCGTGAAGAAGACGGAGTGCGCCGCGCCCTTCACCAGCAGGAACTCGACCAGGAACGCCACGAAGACCAGCGTCGACAACAGATGGTCCATGATCGAGGCGTTCGTGGTGCGCACCGACTTCACCATTTCGAGGAACAGGAAGATCAGCCCGATCACCACCATCAGGTCGCCGAGCGTCATCGAGAACACCCCGCCCGACATCATGCTGAACGAGAAGATCTCGGTCGCCCACGGATCGTCGCCGCTGCCGAATATTCCGAGGAGTCCGAGATTGTAGGCCACGAAGGGCACGATCAGCAGCGGGATGGCACCGAACATCAGGCGTCTCCTCTAGCAATTCCAGGAAAGCGGTTTCCCAAGGAATTGCCTAAACAATGGGGGCACCTTCTGTAGAATGCCCCGCAGGCACGCCGTCAAGATTTTTCGCTAGCGCCCGCAAACACGGAAAAAGACCGCGCGAAACAACCCTGTCAGCCACAGTTGCCCCGGCTGACCACCGACACGCCGGATTCAGCGCTTGAACTGGCCTGTCCGCACGGCGGCGCCGATAGCGTTGAGGATGAAAAGGCCGGCGGTCATCGAGGTGATCTCGTTGACGTCGCGCGCCGGCGCGATCTCGACGATGTCGATGCCGACGACACGTCCCTTGGCGAACAGCCCCTTGATCAGTTCGATCGTCTGCCGGTAGCTGATGCCGCCAGGCGCCGGCCCTTCGACCGCCGGCATGACAGCGGGATCGAGACCGTCGGCATCGATGGTCAGGTAATAGCGGCCACGGTCCGGGATGCCCTTGAGCAGCGCCGCCGTACCGATATCCTGCCATTCATTGGCGGTGACGATGTTGGAGCCGTAGGCGCGGGCCGCCTCGACCTCCTCGAGCCGGGCGCTGCCCTGGCCGCGGATGCCGAGCTGGAAAATCCCGGCTATATGCGCCATCTCCGAAGCGCGGCGGATGGGGCTGGAATAGCCTTCCCTGACCCCGTTGACATTGTCGCGCCAGTCGAGATGGGCATCGATCTGAACCAGGGTGATCGGCCCTTCGCCGTCAAGCGCCCGCAGGATCGGGATCGGAACGCCGTGATCGCCGCCAATGGTGATCGGCAAGGCGCCGGCGACGCGGATCTTTCGGATCGCCGCTTCGGCCAACCTGTAGTGGCCGCCGGCGGCATCGCCGGGGACATCGCCGACATCGACCACCTTGACGTCCTGCCCGTCGAACAGGGTTCCGCCAATGTCGAAATCATAGCGGTCGAGCCCGAGGCTGATGCGCTGCGAGGCGCGCCGCACCGCGGTCGGCGCGTTGGTCTGGTCGTTGACCAGCTCGTCGATCGTGTAGGGACTGCCGTAAGGCATGCCGATGATGGCGACATCCGCCTTCAGCGCATCGAGGTCCTCGACCAGCGGGAAGTTCATGAAGGTCTGGAAGATATCGCGCGGTGCTGTGGTGAGCTTGGTCATGCGGTCCCTCTGAAGCCGGCCGATCATCGCGCGGAAGCGCCGCGACAAGGCATCACTCAATACAGCACCGCCGCCGCAGCTTGTATCGCCACGGACGCCCGGTCTTTGGCATAGTTGGCGGCGCGGCGCGCACCAAACGCAAAAAAACCGGCCAATGGCCGGTTCTTTTGGCATTCAAACCCTTCGAAAGCTGGTCTCAGCTTTCCTTGGGCGTCAGCACCTGGCGACCGCGATACATGCCGGTCTTCAGGTCGATATGGTGCGGGCGGCGCATTTCGCCGGAATTCTTGTCCTCGACATAGGTCGGGGCCTTGAGAGCGTCGGCCGAGCGGCGCATGCCGCGCTTGGACGGAGAGGTTTTTCGTTTCGGAACGGCCATGGATATGCTCCACTACATGGTCAAAATGCCCCGATAGCCCTCGTGAAAGGGCCGCGTCAGGGCCATAATCTGAGAAAGTCGGGTGCCTATACACGCCCTGCGCCGTTTTGGCCAGCACCGTGGCGATTTTTTTTGAGCCGGCAGCGGTTCGACCTAATCAAGACAACCGACATACGCGCCCGAACGGCCGGCGCGGCGTTCGATCAGCGACGCCAGCCGCCGCAGCCCCGGACCGGGCTTGGCCGGATTGCGGGCGATCGGATTGGGCAACGAGACGGCGAGCAAAGCCGCCTGCCGCCGCGACAGCTGTTTGGCCGAAACGCCGAAATGATGCTGCGCCGCCGCCTCGATGCCGTAAATGCCCGGCCCCCATTCGGCGATGTTGAGATAAATTTCCATGATCCGCCGTTTCGACATCACCGCATCGAAATAGACGGCCAGCGGCAGTTCGACCACCTTGCGCACCGAGCCCAGCGGCCGCGACCACAGGAAAAGGTTCTTCACAGTCTGCATGGTGATGGTCGAGGCGCCGCGCGTCGCCTCGCCGGCCAGCGCATCGTCGACGACGCCGCGCAATTCGCCGAGATCGATGCCGCGATGGAAGCAGAACTGACCGTCCTCCGACATGATCACCGAATTGGCCAGCACCGGCGACACATCGTCGATCGACACCCAACGCCGGTCGTAACCGGAGAAGGTCGCGAGGTCTTTGACCATCAAGGTCGATATCGGATGCACGAAGGACGGCAGATAGAGGAAAGTCAGCCCAATGGGTATCGCCGCCAGCACGACGGCGACGACCAGGCCGCGCCGTGCCAGGCGCTTCAGACCGGCGCGGTTCACGCGCCTTGGTCGCGCCATCTCAAACCCTTCGGTTTCATGATCGACGATCGGTTCCGTCAAGCCGCCCCCACCCGCGCCACTCTCCCGCCTCCGGCATAATGGCGCGAGGCTTCTTGCGCAACGTCTGAGTGTCGGCTACCGCTCCCGGCCATGACGAAAGACGAGCAATTGGCCTTTGAGGCCGCACTTCTGGGGCGGGCGGCGGCGATCGAGGCCGGGCTCAGGCTGCTGCTCGACGGCCGCACGCTTGCCGGCGAGATCGCCCGACCGGAGCGTCTGATGGCGGCCATGCGCCATGGCGTGCTGAACGGCGGCAAGCGGCTGCGCCCCTTCCTGGTCATGGAAAGTGCCGCCCTTTTTGGCGCCGATGGCGAGGCGGCGATGCGCGTGGCGGCGGCGCTCGAATGCGTGCATTGCTATTCGCTGATCCATGACGATCTGCCTGCCATGGACGACGACGATCTGCGCCGCGGCCAGCCGACCGTGCACAAGGCCTTCGATGAAGCCACCGCCATCCTTGCCGGCGATGCGCTTCTGACGCTTGCCTTCGATGTCCTCGCCGATGAGGCGACGGCGCTGCCGGCGGAGCGCAGGGCGGCACTGGTGCTGGCGCTGGCGCGCGCGGCCGGCACTGGGGGCATGGTCGGCGGGCAGACGCTCGATCTCGAAGCCGAGCGCAGCAGGCCGGACGAAGCCGGCATTATCCGGCTGCAGGCGATGAAAACCGGCGCGCTGATCCGCTTCGCCTGCGAAGCCGGCGCGATCATTGCCGGCGCCGCACCGCAGGACCGCGACCGGCTGGCCGAATTCGGCTCGGCGGTCGGGCTTGCCTTCCAGCTTGCGGACGACCTGCTCGACCTGACCGCCGATGCCAGCCAGATGGGCAAGGCGACCGGCAAGGACGCAGCCGCCGGCAAGGCGACGCTGGTGGCGCTGCATGGCGCGAACTGGGCGCGCAGCCAGCTCCATGGGCTGGTCAAGCAGGCCCATGAATTGCTCGAGCCTTACGGTGAACAGGCGGCCTTGCTGAAGGCAGCGGCAAGCTTCGTGGCAATCCGCAACAACTGAGGTTTGGGCAATCGGATGCCGAACCGTTTTCGGAATTTTGTCGGCCTTGCGCTGCCTTGCTTGGTGTCTCTCAAATGCCCCAAAGCAACTGGGCGCGCTATCTGACCTTGACGACGACCTTGCCCTTGGCGCGTCCTGTTTCGACGTAAGCCAGCGCCTCATTGGTCGCTTCAAAAGGAAAGACCCTGTCGACGACCGGGCGAATCGCCCCATCTTCGATGAGGGACGTGATTTTGCTCAGCTGCTCACCTTGCGCCGACATGAACAGGAACGAAAATCCCACGCCCCGGCGCTTGGCTTTGGTCCTGATACCACGGCTCAGCAGCCGCAGCAGCAGCCTTAGCACCACGTTCAGTCCCTGTTTCCAGGCAAATTCGGGATCCGGAGGACCGGAAATCGAGATGAGCTTCCCACCCGGTTTCAGCACAGTCAGGGATTTCTCAAGCGTCTTGGCGTCCTGGCTGTTCAGGACGACGTCGTAGCCCGACAGGATTTTCTCGAAGTCGTCCTTCCTGTAGTCGACGACGACATCGGCGCCGAGATCCCTGACCAGATCGTTGCTTGCCGCGCCCGCTGTTGTCGCAACGATCGCGCCGAGGTGCTTTGCCAACTGGATGGCGAATGTCCCCACGCCGCCGGAGCCAGCCTGGATGAAGATCTTCTGGCCTGTCTTCAGACCCGCCCTCTCGATGAGAGCCTGCCAGGCGGTCAGACCGACCAGCGGGATCGAGGCCGCCTCTTCCATGCTGAGGTTCGCCGGCTTCAGCGCCACGTCGGCTTCATCGATTGCGATGAATTCGGCGAATGTCCCGATCCGGCCGTCGCGCGGCCGCGCATAGACGGCGTCGCCGGGTTTGAATTTGCGGACTTTCGAGCCCACCCTGGCAACCCTTCCAGCCACGTCGTGACCGAGGATGAAGGGCCGGCGATAGGGAAGGACGAGTTTGAATTCGCCGGTTCTGATTTTGGAATCCAGCAGGTTCACTCCTGCGGCATGGACCTCGACCAGCACGTCATTGTCCAGCAGCTCCGGCTCCGGCATCTCGGCCAGCCGCAAAATGCCTTTCTTGCTATATTTGTCGACAACGAATGCCTTCATGGCAGTGACTTTCTGAAGTGCCTGTTGGTGTGCCGTTTGTGCGTGAAATTCTCCGTCCCGCCGTTGTTCAGACCGGCAAGCGGAACTGCTTGCGCAACGTCTTGTCGAACATCTCCGCGGGGGCGAAGCGGCGCAGCAGGCTGACCTGGCGCGCTGCCTTCCCTGCGGTATAGCGCCGTCGCGGACGGGCGTCGGTCGCTGCCTTGACGACCACATCCGCCACCACTTCCGGCCGATCGGCTTTGGGCATCACATCGGCAAGCAGCGCCTTGAGACCGGCGCGCGCCTGATCGTAGTCCTTCAACAGGGAATCCGGCTCGATGCCGTTCTGGTCGAAGACGGTGCGCACGAATGCCGGCTCGATGACCGAGACGCGAATGTTGAAGGCGCGAACCTCATGATCGAGCGATTCCGAATAGCCCTCCAGCGCGTGCTTGACCGCCGAGTAGTGCGCTGAGTATGGCGCGGGCACCAATCCTAGAATCGAGCCGATGTTGACGATGCGCCCTTGGCCGCGGCGCCGCATCGACGGCAACACCGCATTGGTCATGCGCATGACGCCGAACAGATTGACGTCGAACAGAACCTGCACCTGTGCGACCGAAGATTCCTCGGCGCCGCCAAGCAGGCCGACACCGGCATTGTTCACCAGCAGATCGATACGACCGGTCTGGGCCAGCACGGTTGCAACGAGGGCGCTGACGGACTCCCCGTCGGTCACGTCGCAGGTCAGCATGGACACCTTAGCCGGGCCGTTGCCGGCCTTGCTGCGGCTTGTCCCGAAGACGGTATACCCCGCCCGCGCCAAGGCCTCGGCACTGGCGCGGCCGATGCCCGAAGAGGCTCCGGTCACGACTGCGGTTCTTTCCGAAAGGGTACTCATTTGATACTCCACAGACATGAGGGCTAGCTTTTTGCCGTTGATTGAATTATGATCGTAATATCACATTACACCCATAATGCAATAGCAGAAAGGAATAGCAGCCATGCGCTACGAAAAGGGCCGAAAGGACGCCTCCCGCGATCGCATCGTGGAGGTCGCAGCCCAGCGTTTTCGCGGTGACGGCATCGCCGCGTCCGGACTGGCAGCCATCATGGGCGACGCCGGACTGACGAACGGAGCCTTCTATCCGCATTTCCAGTCCAAGGCGGAGCTCGTGCGTGAAAGCCTTGTAGCGGCACTGGAGAGCCAGTCGCAGCAACTGCAGGAGGTATTGGCAGCCGGTGGTCCGGAGATGGGCATAGCGGCGTATCTGTCAGCTGAGCACCGGGACAATCCGGGAGCCGGCTGCGCGTCGGCCGCCCTGTTGCCGGAACTCGCGCGTCAGCCGCCCGAAACGCGCCAAGTCTATACCGAACGCTTGCTGGTTCTGGTGCGCCAGTTGTCTGCAGCACTTCCGCAGACCAAGGACCCGGAAGCCGCCGCCCTGGGCGTTTTTGCGACCCTCATCGGCACGCTTCAGCTGGCCCGCGCGGCAGCGGGGACGGAATTGTCGGATCGCATCCTTGCGGCAGGAGCAGACGCCGCGCGCAGCCTGATCCAGCCACGTGACGGCGAGAAGGCATCCATTTAGAGATAGAGCGGCAGCAGCAAAGAGCCTAACATCCTCATCATGGCGGGCCGCATTACAAGAAGGGTCGCTTTGCCTAAAGTCATCGGCCATTGCCAGCACGAGGCCATCTCAACCTGCATCAGGGAATGACCGCATAAGGGCCGGAAGCGACTGGCAGCTTCAAGGCTCGGAATCGGACGGCCACCGCGACGCAGTCCGTAAGGGGGGGTAACTTGCGACGGAGGAATCGATTGGACGCCCGAAAATTGTGCTGATGAGGGAGGGATAACTCACTTTGCCAAGTTAGAGCGGCGTGTTTTCGCCCTTCCGTCACGCCTTGAGACGGAGTGCCTCCACAAGAAGAGCGAACGCTGCAGTGTGCTGGCGTCGGCTGGGATAATAGAGGTGATAGCCCGGGAAGGGTTGGCACCAGTCTTCCAGCACCCGGATCAGGCGTCCGTCTGCGACGAACGGAGCGACCTGGCTTTCAAATGTGTATGCTAGTCCGAGCCCGTCGAGGGCCGCAGCCTCCAGCATTTCCCCGTCATTGATAATGAGTGGGCCATTCATCCTGACTTCAAGTTCCTCACCGCGTTTTTCGAACTCCCAGGCAAAGAGCCCGCCGCCGGTCTTCTGACGGTAGCTGATGCCTTTGTGTTCCCCAAGTTCGCGCGGTGTCTTTGGAACCGTTCGGGTTGCAAAATACGACGGTGATCCAACCACCGCCATACGCAGGTCCGGGCCGATCCTTACTGCCACCATGTCCTTCTGGACCTGCTCGCCGATCCGGATACCGGCGTCGAATTTGCTTGCAACGATGTCAACCAGACCTTCGTCCAGGCTCAATTCTACTTCGATATCCGGATACTCCAGAAGGAGTTTGGCGATGACGGGCCACAGTACTGATTTGGCAGCATACCGGAATGTCGTCAGGCGAATGAGGCCAGTGGGCTTGTCGCGCAGGGCGGCGACGGCGGCGATCTCGCTTTCGATGTGATCGAAGGCCGGTCGCAGGCTTCGCAGCAAGCGCTCTCCAGCTACCGTCACGGACAGGCTGCGGGTGGTGCGTGAGATCAGCCGGACTCCCATGCGCTGTTCCAGCGTTCTTACAGCGTAGCTGAGCGCCGACTGCGATAGACCAAGCTTTGCTGCAGCGCGCGTGAAGCTGCCCGCCTCTGCTACGGCGATGAAGGCTGCCAGCTCGCTGAAATCTCCGCGCCTCATTTATCAATCCCATTTCTAACTTCATGCAGATTATAGAGGCTAATCGTATCGAGTCCTATTCCCTATTTCACCAGGCAGACAGCGAAACGCTGAGACGGACGTGCCACAAGCCAACGCGGCATAAACTGAAAGATACCGGCCATGAAGGATATGCCTATGAACAGAGTATGGATGATTACCGGCGCAGGGCGAGGCATGGGCTTCGACTTTGCCAAAGCGGTCCTGGCCATCGGCGATAAGGTCGTTGCGACCGGTCGTAACCCAGATCGGGTCGCCAAGGCGATCGGGCAGTCGGACAATCTTTTGGTCGTCACGTTGGACGTGACCAAGCCGGCCGACGCCGACGCCGCGGTGAAGGCAACCCTGGACCGCTTTGGTCGCCTCGACGTGCTCGTCAACAATGCCGCGGGCTTCTATGCCGGCTATTTCGAGGACCTGACTCCGGCCCATATCGAACTTCAGCTCGCGTCCACCCTGACCGGCGCCATGAACGTCACGCGCGCAGTCCTGCCGGTCATGCGCGCGCAGGGTTCTGGCAAGGTCATTGCCATCTCATCGACGGCAGGCCTGGTCGGCTTTGAGTTCTGTTCTGCATACGCCGCGGCAAAGTTCGGCGTTGATGGCTGGATCGAGTCACTGCAAGCCGAGGTGGCGCCGTTCGGCATTGAAACGATGATCGTGAACCCCGGGTTTTTCCGCACGGAGCTGCTGACGGACGAATCCACACAATATGCTCCGTCATTCGTCAGCGATTACAGCGAACGTCGCGCCCAGCAGATAACGGGTTGGAAAGCCGCGAACGGCCAGCAAGTCGGCGACCCCGCGAAACTCGCGCAGGCGTTGATCACTCTGGTCGACAAGCCGGAGTTGCCCCGTCGGTTCATCGCCGGCGCCGATGCTCTTGCAATGGTCAGGCAGAAACTCGCTCTGCTGCAGCAGCAGGTCGATGCCCATGAGGAGCTATCCGGGTCGCTGGCCTTCGACAGCTGAACGTCGCATTCAGCACTGCCGTCGTCGCAGCTCTATTTATGAGCGCCGTCGATAGGCTCATGCGAATTTTGAGGGCTAATTCGGATGTCGCGTCCGTGCTCTCCTGAGGGTTGACCCTTAGGCAACCGGCCAATGACAGGCCTTCGAATAGACGTCCCTTTCCGACCGATGCCGTAGGCTTCGTCGGTCCGATCGATTTCGCGAGAAGTCCCAATCCCGCCCGCCACCGAGGAGACGACATGCCAGAGCCCCGACAGCTAGCCTTGGACATCAACAGCCGGCGCCACCAGTTCAATCTTGATGTACGCGTGACTCTGCTGGACGCACTACGCGAGCATGCCAACCTGCCCGGCACGAAAAAAGGCTGTGATCATGGGCAGTGCGGCGCCTGTACCGTCCACGTCGACGGCGAGCGGGTATTGAGCTGCCTGACGCTGGCGGCCCAGGTCGAAGGCCGTCAGGTCACGACGATCGAGGGCCTCCAGGCTGCCGACGGCGTGATGCACGCAGTCCAGACCGCGTTCATCGAGCACGATGCATTCCAGTGCGGCTATTGCACCCCCGGTCAGATCATGTCGGCCGTTGCATGCATTCGTGAGGGCCACGCCGATACGGACGAGGACATCCGCGAATACATGAGCGGCAACATCTGCCGGTGCGGCGCTTACCCCCATATCGTCGCCGCGGTGCGCGATGCCGCCAGCCGCCTGAAGAAGGAGGCAGCACTATGAGACCTTTCGAGTATCTCCGCGCCAAAGATGCCGCGAGGGCGCTTGCCGAGGCTACCAAGCCAGAGACAAGATTTCTCGCCGGTGGGACCACGCTTCTTGACCTCATGAAGCTGAATGTCGAGCGTCCTGCGCGGGTGGTCGACATCACGCGCCTTCCCGGCCTGGACACGATCGAGGTATCGGCGGATGCCATTCGCATCGGTGCGCTCGCCAAGATGAGCAAGGTCGCCGACCACGCCGATATCAAGCAGGCTGCGCCGGTGCTTTCCGAAAGCCTGTGGCGCGCTGCCTCGGCACAGCTGCGCAACATGGCGTCCATCGGTGGAAACTTGATGCAGCGAACCCGTTGCACCTACTTCCGGGACGCGGGCGCTTATTCGAACTGCAACAAGCGCAATCCTGGTTCCGGATGCGCTGCCCTTGAGGGCGTCAACCGCAACCACGCGGTGCTCGGCACGAGCGACGCGTGCATAGCAATCTACCCCGGAGATTTTGCGGTTTCCCTGGTGGCATTCGACGCCACGGTCATCATCCGGGGAGCTTCCGAACGCAAAATTCCCGTCGACGAATTCTTCCTTCTCCCTGGCGATACCCCGCACCTTGAGCATGAGCTGTCGGCCGGCGAGATGGTCGTCGGGATCGAGATCCCGCGTTCGGCAGCCCTGGAACGCTCGCATTATCTCAAGGTCCGGGATCGCGCGTCGTACGAGTTCGCCGCGGCCAGCGCCGCTGTCGGGATCGAATTGGAAGCCGATGGCAAGACAATTCGCGAAGTACGCATTGCGGTCGGCGGCCTCGCCACCAAGCCCTGGCGCCTGCGCGCCGTCGAAAATTTGCTCAAGGGAAAGACGCTCGACGAGGCGACGCTTCGTAGCGCCTCGTCAGCCGCCGGCGACGGCGCGAAGTCGAGCGGACACAACGCATTCAAGATTGAACTGGCACCGAAGGTCGTGGCCCGCGCCCTGATGACGGTAGGAGGTATCGCATGACACATGGTAACGCGTTCGAACTCAACCGCCGCACCGTCTTGAAGCTCGGCGCCGGCGTAGCCGCTGTCGCTGGCGCCGCTGTCGATCTCTCGTCAAAAGCCGCTGCGGCTGAGACCGTCCCCGCCAAGGCGCCAGCTCTCGGTGCCAGGCTTTCCCGCGCCGAAGGCCCGTTGAAAGTCACCGGGCAGGCTCGCTATGCGATCGAGCAGAAGCTGGAGAACCTGGCCTATGGCGTAACTGTCCAATCGACGCGGCCGGCAGGGCGTATCGTCAGTATCGATACGTCCGCCGCCAAGGCTCTACCGGGTGTCCTGGATGTCTACACCGCGCAGAATTCCCTGAAGCTCAACAAGCCGACCGTCTACAGCAAGGGCGGCGGAGCGACCGAGGAATTTACCCCAATTCAAGACGATGTGGTCCGTTTCAACGGCATGCATATCGCGCTCGTGGTCGCAGAAACCTTTGAACAGGCAACGGAAGCGGCAAGCCTTCTCAAGGTCGAATACGAGGACGGCGACCCTATTCTCGACATCAACGATCCCAAGGCAAAAGCGCAGCCCATCGATGAGATGGGTGCCGCGTGGGGCGATGCGGCGACAGCGTTGGCCAATGCCGAGGTCAAGGTAGACGTCACTTACACGACGTCACGCGAATACAATGTGCCGATGGAGCCGCATGCGTGCATCGCTTCCTGGGACAACGGGAAAATCACCGTCTGGGAGCCCAGCCAGTGGGTTGGCGGGGCACGGAGCGTCGTGTCGGAATGGCTCGGCATCGACATCGAGAATGTGCGGGTGATCTCGCCCTATGTCGGCGGTGGGTTCGGGTCCAAGATCGGGGCACATCCGCATGTGGGGCTGGCTTGCGCGGCCTCGCGGAAACTGGGCAGGCCGATCAAGGTTTCTCTCACGCGGCCGCAGACCTTTACCGGCCTTGGCGGCCGACCGGCGACACGGCAGACACTCTCAATCGGAGCCTCGAAGGACGGAAAGATAAGCTCGATCGTCCATGAGAGCTGGAACGAGACGGCGATTGACGAAGTCCATATCGAGGCTTGCAACAATGTGACGAAGATCATGTATGCGACGCCGAACTTTTCTTCACGTCTCAACGTCGTCCCGGTCAATACGGTCCAGCCCGGCTGGAAACGGGGCCCCGGCGAAAACCCCAGTGCCTATGCTGTGGAAAGCGCGATCGACGAGCTGGCGTACGCGCTCAGCATGGATCCGGTCACGCTGCGCCTTGCCAACTGGGCGGAGACGGATCCCAGCAATGGGATGAAGTGGAGCACTCGACAGTTACGCGAAGCCTATGCCGTGGGCGCGGAAGCCTTCGGCTGGTGGAACCGGAACCCGGCCCCTCGCTCGATGCGCGAAGGCCGCGAGTTGATCGGTTATGGAATGGCCGCCGGGTCATACCCCATGATCCGTACCGCGAGCGAAGCCAAGATCGTACTCCATGCCAGTGGACAGATCGAAGTCCTCAGCGCGGGCACCGACATGGGAACGGGGACCTATACCATTCTCGCCCAGACAGCGGCTGACGCATTGGGCGTTCCTGTTGAGACAGTCGCGGTGCGGCTGGGCGATACCCTCCTCCCCAGATCGGCGCTCGCAGGCGGTTCCCAGCAGGCCAACAACCTGACGGGAGCGGTGGACAAGGCGGCCAGGAATGCACGGGACGCCTTGCTGGCGCTTGCCGCATCCGATCCGAAGTCGCCGCTGGCAGCCTCGAAGGCGACTGACCTCACGTTCGAAAACGGCTCGGTGCAACCGACCCGACGGCCGAACGGCGGTATCGGCATCGCGGAACTCTTGAAGGCAGTGGGCAAAGACAAACTGGAAATCGAGGGTAACACCTTTGCTCCCGGCGCCACCGAGGAGATGAAGAACGGAGCTGACCGCAGTTTTGCACAGTTGAAGGGCGCTGTGGAAGGAGGCGTCTCGGCCCATAGCTGGTGTGCGCATTTCGTGGAAGTTCGGATCGATGAGGATTTTGGCACGATCCGCGTCAAGCGCATGGTCTCGGCATTCGATAGCGGCAGGATCTTCAATCCGAAGCTTGCGGAAAGCCAGTGGATCGGCGGTATGGTCATGGGTCTCGGGCAGGCTCTCCTGGAAGAAGGTTACGTCGACCAGCGAGACGGGCGCACCATCAACGCGAATTTTGCCGACTATGCCGTCCCGGTTAACGCCGATGTGCCCGACATCCAGGTGATTTCGGTTGGAATTCCGGACATGCAGGCAACCGCTCTTGGCGGCAAAGGCGTCGGCGAGATCGGTGTCGTAGGGGTCGCACCTGCGATCGGTAATGCCGTCTTCCACGCGACCGGCAAACGCATTCGAAGCCTTCCGATCACGCTGGAAAAGCTCGTTTGAGTTCGGTCGATGCGCCCTGGTGACCCTCAGGCTCGCAAATAGGCGAGCATGCAAAAACAACGATTCTAAACCCAAGGCAAAACTGGGTCGCTAATCCCTGGTCGCCGCCTGTTGTAACGTCACCAAGCAACGCCGGGAAAGTGTGCAACGGTTTTCCCGGCGCGTTCAATCGTCTTTGATCAGCACGATCTTCGCCGGATCGAAATCGATCCCGACCATCGTCCCTTCCGCCACAGCGGGTGTGACATCAGGCGATGTCGCGAACAGTTCGACCGCTGGATCGCTGATCGCGATGCGGTATTCCATGTGGTCGCCGAGATACGAGCTCTTGACCACCTGGCCCTTCATGGTGCCCGCTGGCTGGCCGGGCAAGATTCGCACGGCATTCGGGCGCACAGCGAGCATCGCCGGTCCCGGAGCGTTACCGCGACCCGGCATGTCGAGCAGCAAGGGTCCGACCTTGACCCTTGCACTGGTCGCATTGCTGGAAAGCACCTCGACGTCGAGCAGATTGGCGTCGCCCATAAAGTCGGCGATGAAACGGTTGGTCGGCTCGTTGTAGAGGTCGCGCGGCGTGCCGTCCTGGGCGACGCGAGCGGCGTTCATGACGATGATGCGGTCGGAGACGGCGAGCGCCTCTTCCTGGTCATGCGTGACATAGACCATGGTCAGCGCCAGATCTTGCTGCAGGCCGCGGATTTCGTCGCGCACCCGCCGGCGCAGCTTGGCGTCGAGATTGGACAGCGGCTCGTCGAACAGCAGCACCTTCGGCTCCAGTACGATGGCGCGCGCCACCGCGACGCGCTGCTGCTGGCCGCCGGACAATTCGCTCGGCTGGCGCTTCTCGTAGCCGGACAGGCCGACAAGCGACAGCTTTTCGGCGGCGCGCTCGGCTGCCTGCGCCTTGCCAAGCCCCATCGCCCGCAGGCCGTAGCTAACATTCTCCATCACGTTCATATGCGGAAACAGCGCATAGGACTGGAACACCATGGAGACATCGCGCTCGGCGGCGGACAGCAAGGTGACGTCCTTGTCGTCGATCAGGATGCGCCCGGTGCTGGTCTGTTCCAGCCCGGCGATCAGCCTGAGCGTCGTGGTCTTGCCGCAACCCGAGGGCCCGAGCAGCGTCACCAGGCTGGCCGGCGCGATGTCGAAGCTGACGTTGTCGACGGCGATCACCGCGCCATATTTCTTGGTGACGCCCTCGAACCGCACCGCTGGCCTGTCCGTCGCAACCGGGGCAGCAGTCTTCGCCGTCTGATCCACGCCGCTTCTCCCCATCAGATTGCTGCCACAACGGCTTCCGGACCAGGCCGGCGCCGGCCGAGCCGGCGTTCGCCGACCAGCAGCTGGATGCCGATCAGGATGACCATCATGACGACGATCATCACCGCCGAATAGACAATCGCGATGCCGTATTCGCCGACATCTGCGCGCCCGACAATGTAGACCGTGGCAAGGTTGAACCGGCCGCTCGCCAGGAAGATGACGGCGCTGACCGCCGTCACCGCGCGCACGAAACTGTAGATCATCGCGGTCACGATCGCCGGCTTCAGGATCGGCAGGATCACCCGCCGCAAGGTAGCAAAAGACCGCGCCCCAAGCGTCAGCGATGCCTCGTCCAGGCTCTTGTCGATCTGGCCCAGATTGGCGAGCCCGGCACGGATCGCCACTGGCATGTTACGGAAGATGAAGGAGATGACGATGATCAACCCGGTACCGGTCAACTGCACCGGCGGCACGTTGAAGGCAAGGATATAGCTGACGCCGATCACCGTGCCGGGAATGGCGAAACTCATCATGGCCAGGAACTCGAACATGGTACGCCCGGCGAAACGCTGCCGGTCGAGCAGATAGGCCGTCAGGATGCCGAGCGCCGCGGTGAACGGCATCGCCACCAGCGCAAGGCCGATGGTCATCAGCAGCGACGGCCAGGCCGAGCCGCTGAAAAACCAGCCATTGACGCCTTTCTCGATCGAAAAGGCGGTGAGGAAATATTGGAGCGTCGGCGTGTTGTCGCGCCCGATCGATTGCACGAAACCGCCGCCCAGGATGATGCCGTAGACCACGATGGTCAGAACCAGCCACGGAACGACGGCGGCGTAGCAGCCGATCCGCAAGGCCTTGGGCAGCGTCGCCGGTACGCCGCCATCGCCCTTGCCTGCGACGGTGACGTAGCTGCGGCTGCCGATCCAGCGGCGCTGGATGACGAAGGCTGCCAGCGTGAACATCAACAGCACGATCGCCAGCACCGCCGCGCGACCCTGGTCGTGCGCCGCGCCAACCACCGCGAAGAATATATCGGTCGACAGCACGTTGAAATTGCCTCCCAGCACCAGCGGATTGGCGAAATCGGCCATGCTCTCGATGAACGAGATCAGGAAGGCGCTGGCCAGGCCCGGCCGGATCAACGGCCAGGTGACGGTGCGAAACGTCCGCCAGCGGCTGGCGCGCAAGGTCTGCGACGCCTCCTCCATGCTCGGGCTGACCCCTTGCAGCACGCCGACCAAAACCAGGAAGGCGATCGGCGTGAAGGCCAGCACCTGCGCGATGGTGATGCCGGCCATGCCATAGATCCAGCGGCTGCGCGGAATGCCGAGATGCACCGACATGAGGTTGGTGACGATGCCGGCGCGGCCGAACAGCAGGATCAGCGCCAGGCCGATGACGAAGGGCGGCGTGATGATCGGCAGGATGGACAGGCCGCGCAGCAACCATTTGGCCGGCAGCTTGGTGCGTAGCGCGATCAGCGCCAGCGCTAGGCCGAGCGCCGTGCAGAAAAAGCCGACGAGGACTGCGATCGCCACCGTGTTCCACGCCACGCCGCAGGAGCCCTCGCCATAGAGGCAGCGCAGGCTCCATATGTTGGCGCTAAAGATCTTATCGAAGAACAGCGCCGGCACGACATTGCCGTCATTGTCCTTGATGGCCGAGGTGAGGATCGACAGCAGCGGATAGGCGACGAACAGGATCAGCGAAGCAATCACGATTGAGAGCGAGCCGACGACGAAACGGTCGCCCTTGCACCATCCCCGCGCAGCGAGCGCCTCGGCGATGAACATCAGCATCGCCACGGCATAGAGCGCCGCACCCCAGCCGAGCCCCGGCTGTATCGGTCCCGGCGTGCCGGCGACCTGGGTAAGCAAGCCAAATCCCCAGCCCGAATGGATGATGGAAAAGCCTTCGATGGCCAGCCACAGCAGGCCCGCCGCGCCTGCAACCGCCAGGCTCTTGGGGTTGTTGCGCGCCACCAGCCAGCTCGCCAGCAGAAGCGGCAGGATAATCGGCAACAGCCAGGGCCGGCCACCGAGCGCCAGCATGATGGCCGGCGTCGCATCCGCCGGCTGTGCCAGCCAGTCGAACGAAAGGAAGCCGCCTTCGACCTTGTACCAAGGCAAGAGCACGAAGCTCGCCCACGCGGCCATTACCCAGGCGAGCGCGCTGCGTCCAGGAGCGGAACTGACCATGGAACCGGCCGCGGCCATTCAATGTCTTTCTGTGCCAAAGGATGGTGCGCCAGCTGCCGCGAAGGGCAGCCGGCGATCAGATGCTAGAGTGAGCACGAAAGAACGCGCTCAGCCGCCATTGCGGACCTCGTCGGTGAACTTCTTCAACAGCCGCTTGCGTTCGGCCGACGAGCCGTATTTGGCGAAGTCGTAGTCGATCAGCTTGATCTTCGAGAGGTCCGGCGCCTCGGGCGGCACCGGCGTGGCGGTGTTCGACGGAATCTGGAAGCTGCCGTTCGGCGCCGCGAGCTTCTGCGCATCCGGGCTCAGCGCCCAGTCGTAGAATTTCTGCGCCTCTTCGGCATGCTTGGCGCCCGTCACGATGCTCATCGAGCCGATCTCGAAGCCGGTGCCTTCGCAAGGCGACACCACCTTCACGGCAGGGTTCTGTTTCGCGGCATTGATCACGTCGTGCTGGAAGGAGATGCCGATCAGCGTCTCGCCCTTGCCGACGGCGAGCGCCGGCGCGGCCCCTGCCTTGGTGTATTCGGCGATGTTCTTGTTGAGCTGCTTGAGATAGTCGAATGCCTTGTCCTCGCCCATCAGCTGGACGATGGTGGCAAGCATGGTCCAGGCCGTGCCCGATGAATTCGGGTCGGCCATCTCGATCTCGCCCTGGAATTCCGGCTTGACCAGATCGGCCCAGCACGCCGGCGCGGTCAGCCCGCGCTGCTTCAGATCTTCCTCATTGTAGCCATAGCCGAGCGCACCGAGATAAATGCCGACCGTGCGGTTCTTCGACCTGTCGGCCTGCTTCAGCGCCCAGTCGCGCAAGTTTGCCAGTTGCGGCGACTTGTATTCCTGGGTGAGGCCCTCTTCCGCCGCCTGCAGATGCGGGTCGCCGGTGCCGCCCCACCAGATATCGGCTTGCGGATTGTCCTTCTCGGCCCGGAGGCGGGCGTAGATTTCGCCGGCGCTCATGCGGGTCATGTCGACGCTGACGCCCGTCTCCTTCTGGTAGGTGGTCGCCATCGCCCGGCACCAGGCCTCGTCGACGGCGCAATACATTGTGAGGCTGCGGTCGGCCGCCTGGGCGGCACCCGCCAATCCGAACATGGCCAGCGCCGCGCCAAGGCCAAGCCAGGCGGCGCGCAAGCCTTGCTTACTGTCAAATGTCTTCATCGATATTCCTCCCTGTCTTCTCACTGGAAACGATCTACCCGTCGTCGAGCGGCACTCCGATCACCTGGGACAATGTCGCCGCGACACCGGGTGCTGCCGCAAGCACGGGATTGCCCTTCGCCATGCCGTCGCCGTCGAGGAACCGGTTCACCCGGCCGCCGGCCTCCTCCACCAGCAGCAATCCGGCCAGGCAGTCCCACGAATTGATGTGCAGCTCGGCATAGGCATCCGAGCGGCCGTCGGCCACATAGGCCAGCCCAAGCGCTCCGGAGCCGGAGCGGCGTACATTGGCGCCGAGCGCCCACACCAGGCTCACCTTGTCGAGATACTCACGGTTCGGAATCCTCGGCGACCAGCCGAACTCCACAAAGGCACGGTCGAACGCTTGCGTCGGCGAAACATGGATCGGCGCGCCATTGCGTGTCGCGCCTTGCCCGCGACGGGCAAAATACGTTTCGCCGATGGCCGGATTGGCAATGCCGCCGATCTCGCTGCGGCCGTCCTCGACGAAAGCTATCGAAATGCAGAAATGCGGAATACCGCGCATGAAATTGGCGGTGCCGTCGATCGGGTCGACGACCCACATGCGGGCAGAGCCGATGCCGCCGCCTTCCTCGCCCAAAAACCCGTCCTGCGGAAAAGCCTCTGCGAGCGTCGCGCGGATGTGCTCCTCGACCTTGCCGTCGGTTTCAGTGAGAAAATCCTGCGGGCCTTTCATCGCCACCGGCTGGACGGCGCCCTGCCTGGCATAGCCTTCCATCGCCAGTTGCCCGGCCGTGACAAGCAGTTTCCGGCAGACCTCGGCACGCCTGTCCATCTCGGCCTCGGACAGCCGGTCCGCCTTCGGATGCGCCGCCGCCCTGCTCATGCAGCCGGTCCGGACAATCGCGCCCTCAATGCCGTCTTCGGCGAAATGGACAGGGTATTCCTCCGATGCCACTCTTGAGCCGGCTTGTATTGCACGGCTGTGCAAAGCTGTTGCATTCGGCCATGCCTGTCAAGTGCGGTGGGTGGCAATGGCAGAAGAGTTGCATTACATTGCACGGGCGTGCAAAGAATCACGAAAACAGCAGCGAGAGCGTTGGCTTGAAGGTTCCGAGAATCCGCACCGGTTTTTCCAGCGCCCAGCAGGTTGCCGACCTCGCCGGGGTTTCGCGCTCGGCCGTGTCACGTACCTTCACGCCCGGCGCTTCCGTTTCCGGGGAAACCCGCGAGCGGGTGATGCTGGCGGCCGAGCAACTCGGCTATCACGTCAACCATCTGGCTCGCGGCCTGATGCGGGCCTCGACCGGCATTGTCTGCCTCATCGTTGCCGATGGCGACACGCCCTATCATGCCCGCCTGCAGAAGGCGCTGACCCAGCATCTGCGGGACGCCGGCAAAATGGCCATGGTGTTCAACACCTCCGGCCCCAGCCACCATGTCGACCAGGCGCTGCGCAACACGCTGAACTATCGCGCCGATGCGAGCATCGTTCTGTCCGGCTCGCCGCCGCAGTTGCTGATCCGCACCTGTCTTGAGAACGGCCAGCGGCTGGTGCTGATCAATCGCGATGACCGCTTCGACGGCCCGCACAATATCGGTGTCGACAACGCTGCAGCCGCAGAGGCAGCGCTGCATGCCTTCATCCGCGCCGGCTGTACCCGCCCCGCTCTGGTGACCTCGGCCGCCGGCACGCCCAGCCTGCTCTCCCGCGAAACCGCCTTCCTTACCGCCGCGCAGAAGGAAGGGCTGGAGGTGACCGTGTGGCGCGAGGGCCGCACCGGCTATGCCACCGGAGCCGATGGCGCCAGGCGGCTCTTTTCCGGCCGGCAGCGGCCGGATGCGGCGTTCTGCGTGACCGACCTGATTGCGTGCGGCTTTCTCGATGCGGCCCGCCACGAGTTCGGCATCAGCGTACCCCGCGATCTCTGCGTCATCGGCTTTGACGACATTGAACAGGCCGACTGGGCCTCTTACCGGCTGACGACGTTCTCGCCGCCGATCGAGGAGATCGCCAGGCGCGCCGTGCGGCTCGCGACCGGCGCGCGGGAGGAGGCTGGCAGCCGCCTGATCTGCCATGCGCCCATGGTCTGGCGCAGCACGGTGAGGCCGGGCCAGGGCTGATGCGAAACATGTATCGGTCAAGACGGGAAACGTACTGATGTCCAAGAAAAAGGCCAGGAAGACCCGCCAGGCGGCAAGACCGGTGGAGATAGCTGTAGGCCCCGAAATCCGGAGCATGATGCGCAAGTTTGGCCTGACCGAGGAAGAAGCACTGCGCATGATGCGCGAATGCGATGCCACCCTCTATGGCGCCAACTCCGGGCACGTGCAGCCAGGATCTTGACGGCCCGCCAGGCGCGAACGGAATTTTAATGTAAATCAAGCGTAATCCCGACCGTTAAAATGATGCGTATGTGTTGGGGTTGCGCATGCCGGAATATTCTTTCTTCATCCGCTCGATCCGGATCCGCTACATCTCGGGATTGCTCATCTTTGCGCTGGCTTCCACCGCGGTGATGTTTGCGCTCAATCGCGTCAATTCCTTCCGCCACGACATCGACGCGCTGAGCAGCAATCTCGTCGTCTTCACCCGCGACCTGCGCAACGCCTCCAGCTTTGCCGAAACCGCCAGCACGGCCTGGCGCACCGAAACCCGTGACGGCCTTGCCGCCGCCGCGCGCGGCCATTCGCAACGCCTGACCAGCGAGATCGAAACACTGTCCGCGGAGCTTGCCGCGATCAAGCCGAGCCTGTCGGCCAAAACGCTGGACGAACTCTCGTCGGCCGCCGTCAACGGTGACCTGTTCTGGTCGTCGCGCGACATCGTGCGCAACTTCAACCTGATGTCGGCGGCGCAACAGACCGACGAATGGAGTTCGCGCGAAATCCTCAACCAGAACGACCTGTTCGTCCAGCCGATGCTGGTGCGTGTGCGTACCGCCATGGATGGCGAACGCCATCTGGCCGACGCCTCCAGCGACAGGCTGCTGTTTTGGGCAAGCGGCCTTCTGTTCGCGGTTCTTGCCATCGTTGCCCTCTGGATCTTCCGGCCGATGGAAAAGGCGATCCGCCGCGCCTTCACCGAATCCGCCGCATCCTTGTTCAAGGCCGAAGCGGCCGACCGTGCCAAATCGGAATTCCTGGCCAATATGAGCCATGAGATCCGCACGCCGATGAATGGCGTGCTGGGCATGGCCGAACTGCTCGCCAAGACCGAGCTTAACGCGCGCCAGAAAACCTTCACCGAAGTCATCGTCAAATCCGGCAATGCGCTGCTCACCATCATCAACGACATCCTCGATTTCTCCAAGATCAATGCCGGTCAGCTGACGCTCGATCCTGCACCCTTCCGGCTTGCCGAAGCGGTCGAGGACGTGGCCACACTGGTGTCGGCGCGCGTCGCCGAAAAGAACCTCGAGCTGATCGTGCGTGTCGACCCGCGCCTGCCTGCCCATGTCGTCGGCGATGCCGGACGGTTCCGTCAGATCGTCACCAATCTGCTCGGCAATGCGGTGAAGTTCACCGAGAAGGGCCATGTGCTGATCGATGTCGGCGGCGAGGTGGTCGACGGCCTGGTCCAGCTCAAGGTCCGCGTCGAGGACACAGGCATCGGCATTCCTGCCGAGAAGCTCGAGAACGTGTTCGAGAAATTCGCGCAGGTCGACGGCTCGTCGACGCGCCGCCATGAAGGCACCGGCCTCGGCCTTGCCATCGCCGCCCGCCTCATCGATCTGATGGGCGGCAAGATCGGCGTCGAAAGCGAGATCGGCCGCGGCTCGGTGTTCTGGTTCGCCGTGCCGCTGCCGGCGCATCAGCAGGACACGCGCAACGAGGTCGTGCCGGTCGATGTCACCGGCGCTCGCGTGCTGGTCATCGACGACAACCCGGTCAACCGCGAGATCTTGCTGGAGCAGCTCAGAAGCTGGAGCTTCGACTGCGCGGCCGCCGAAAGCGGCGCCGTCGGCCTCGCCTTTCTAGACCGGGCCAGCCAACTCGGTGCTGCGGTCGACTGCATCATCCTCGACTACCAGATGCCCGGCATGAACGGCGCCGATGTCGCCAAGGCGATTTCCGCCGACAGCCGTCTCTCCGCCATCCCGGTGGTGCTGCTGACCTCGGTCGATCAGGTCGATTTCGGCAAGATGGTCATCGATTTCGGCATCGCCGCGCATCTCACCAAGCCGGCGCGCTCGGCCGTCCTGCTCGGCACCGTCATCTCGGCAATCCAGAAAGTGCGGGCCCAGATCGGCAAGGCCCAGTTTGTTCGCGAGCCTGTTGTTCCGCAGGCGGCACCTGTGGCGCCACCCGCCTTCACCGTCATTCGCGGCCCGGCAATTCCGGCGGCCACAGTGCCTGAATCGATCGCCACGCCAAACGGCCCGATCGATATTCTGATCGCCGAGGACAATGACGTGAACCAGCTGGTGTTCGGCCAGATCCTCAATGGGCTTGGCCTCAGCTACCGCATCGCCAGCAATGGCCGCACGGCCGTCGAGATGTACCGGGCGCTGGGACCGAAGCTGATCCTCATGGACGTCTCCATGCCGGAGATGAACGGCTACGAGGCGACCCGCGCCATCCGGGCGGCGGAGGCAGCGAGTGGCAATCACACACCAATCATCGGCGTCACCGCGCACGCACTGAAGGGCGACCGCGACAAATGTATCGAGTCCGGCATGGACGACTATCTGCCCAAGCCGGTGTCGCCCGACCGTCTCGGCAGCAAGATCGGCACATGGCTCAGCGAAACGGTGGCGGTAAAGAGGGCTTGATCAAATCGCCGCGTCCAGACAATAGCGGTGCATCCAGTCGAGACTGGTCTCGTCCGAGAGCTTGGCGACGCCAGGCTTTATGTCGGCGGCATTCGGCGCCGGAACACCCAGGGCCTCGCAGATGGATGCCAATGCCGCTGCCGGATCGGCTGACAGGCGCTCATAGCCGATTCGCAGCGGGACGATCCCCTGCTCCGCGAACCAGACGTTCCAGGCCCCGTCATAGGCTTCGAGTTCGGCAAGCTCGCGCTGGATCCGCTTGAAATCGTAGCGGGGTTCCTGCGGCGGTGCGACTCGTTCGATCTCGGTTCCGTCGGGCGCGATGTGCCAAAGCCCGGTCTGCTCGGCCTTGATCAGCGACACCGCCTGCGCCAGCTTGTTTTCGCGCGAAAGATGGATGTAGAGGATCCGGCCGAAGGCCTTTTCAAAGCGTGCTTTGTCCGATGGCAGGTCTGGGTAGATCCGGTCGAGGATGGCCGAGAGTTCACCCAGGTTTTCCCGCATCAGGCGCAAGCCGAAGACGCCTGTTCCGCCCCTTCCCGCGCTGATTGCCGCACCGAGATAGGCGACGTCGAAATCATGCGCGCTCATCGTCTCGGGATGCGGCAATTTCCACTCTTCGGCCCATTCCGCTTTGTCCTGCCGCCGGTAGAATGAGTGCGGATCGCCGGCTGTTTTCGTCGAGGCCAGAAGGCCGCACAGCAAAGTGCTTCCGGTTCTCGGCGTGCCGCAGATTATGTAGCCGTCAAGCATCTGGGACTCTGTCGCTTGTCATGGATTGGGCTAACCCCGCCAGGGCGCGGTGACACGCGCGCTTCGCGAAAGGCTCCAGTCTAGCCGCGCCGGAAGGGATAGAGGAATTGCTGCCAGTATCCGTTCGGAACGGGATGTCCGTGAATGCCGTAGCCGTTCGGCCAGCGCCCTTCGGGCATATGATGGGTGCCGAACAGCCGGTCGAGCAGCGGGAAATGGATGGCGAAATTTACGTCGATCGCTTCTTTTTCGAGGCCGTGATGCCAGTGGTGGTAACGCGGCGACACCAGCACCTTTTCGACTGGACCGAAACTGGTTCCGATGTTGGAATGGATGAACGACGAATAGACGTAGACGATCAATATATACGTCTGGATAGCCGATTCATCGAACCCCAGCACGAACATCGGGGTGGCCGTCAGGCTGCGCAGCACGATGATTTCCAGGAAATGCATGCGCGCACCGGCAATCCAGTCCATCGACTTGGCGGAATGGTGCACGGCATGGAACTTCCACAGCCAGGGAATGCGATGAAAGGCCCGATGCACCCAATACTGGGCAAGGTCGGTCAGGAACATCACCGCCAGCAGTTGCACCAGCCACGGCAAGCCGTGGACCCAGGCGCGCACCGAACCAAGGGCGCCCTGTGAATTGACGAAGTTGGACGGCGCCAAGGTCAGGTAGGTCAAAATCTGCACCAGCAGCGACGAGACCAGATAGTAGAACAGGTCCTCGCGCCATTCGTCGCGGAACACGGTCTGATCCTTGTTGCGCGCGAAAAGACGTTCGAGCGGGACGAACAGCACACCCATGAACAAGGCGTTCAGGATGAAGAAATCGAGCCCGAAGAACACCCCGTCGATGTGCAGTTGATGGCGCACCGGAAGCATGCCGACCAGCGACGCCAGCAGCACAGTGAACATCGCTGCCGCGCCGAGCGTCTTTTGCCTGCGCAGCGTCATGCTGAGGATCGCCAGGATATAGCCGGAGATGAGGACGAAATAGAGCACCGGCTTGAAGAACAGCATCTGGTGGATGGGGGCCAGATCCGGCATCGATGTAAGCGACGGGTAGCGCAGCACGATGACCATCAGCAGGGCGGTGACCCCGGCAAGCAAGCCAATCGAGCCGGACAGCCAGCCAGAACCGAACGGCCGTTTGGCGCGCGGCGTTTCAAGTTCACTTACAACGCGTCTAAGGAAATTTGCCACCGCCCCCTATGCCCCGCCTTTTTGACGATCGCAAAAAAGCTCTCGTCGGAGATATCGACCTCTTTTGCTACAGCAGGGCTCATTAATATTTAATCGCCACGACCCTGCACATGACGGGTGACTATCGCTTTTGGGCGATTGGAAGAGCCATGATTGCAACAAAAGAACACCGGCCACTATAGTCGGAATCTTTCCTGGATGCGACGGGCGCATTCAAGCGGCGTCAGCCGGCTGGTGTCGACTTCGAGGTCGTAGTCCATGCCCTTGTGGACGCGTCCATATTGCCAGCGCGCCAGGCCAGGCAGCCTGTCGGCGCGCGCGGCCTCGCGCGCTTCCAGCACCTCCAGCGGCGCCATGACGCCGACCAGATGCAGGTCAAAGCTCGACAGCAACTTGCGGTGCTCCGCTATCTCGTCATTGAAGATCACGTCGTCGACGATGAGATTGTTGCCTTGCCCGGCCATGGCGGCGATGGCATGGCGCATGCCGCGCATGGCTCGCGCGCCGACCGGCCCGCTCCTGATCACCACCGACGGCTTGCCGTCTTCCAGCACGGTCTCAAAGGAAAACCCGTCGGCATGATCCTGCAGCGCCGGCGGCAGCATGTCGATGAAAGCATCCATCTGGACATGCAGGAACGGTTCAGTGGCGATCGTTTGCAGCGCCCTGGCGATCGAGCTTTTGCCGGCGCTGCCGACGCCATTGAGCAGGACGATTTTGGCCGTCATGTCGCCCCCTCGGCCTATCGGTTGCGCACGACGATACAGGCGCCGCCGACGCTTTGCAGTTTCTGGCAGATGACGTTTGCGGCGGCACGGTCGTCGACGCCGATCCTGACGGCGTAGATGCCGCGTCGGCCGATCGGCGTGCGCACCCGGCTGACCACCGGGTCACGACCGGAAAGCAGCGCCGGAAACCGGCTCCTGACCCTCAGCCACTGATTGATGGCAGCTCCCCTGCGGAAATTGCCGGCCACCTGGACGCCCCATGGCTTCACATTGATCGACGCCATCGCCACGGTTCTCGACATGATCACCGGCAGCTTGCGGCAGGCGACGGCAAAGCCGGTTTTCGCGTCGAGCGGCTCGACCGTCCCGGCGTAAGCGCTGTCGGAAAACTTGTCGACGGGTTCGCCCATGACGTCGAAGACGTAGCTCTCGGTCTCCATCGGCAGGAAGCCGCCCGAACCCAGCCAGCGCGACACCCGGTTCTCGCCGGCATTGTAGGCGGCCGCCGCCAGGCCGAGATTGCCGTAGGCGAGCTTCATCTCGCCGAGATATTTCGCCGAAGCCGGGATCGCCTGCTCGATGTCGAAAGGATCGGCCAGCCCGCGCATCTTGGCGGTGCCCGGCATGAACTGGGCGATGCCTTCGGCACCGACCGGGCTAACCGCATTGGGATCGAAGCGGCTTTCTTTCCAGATCAGCCGGGCGAAGTAATCCTTCGGCAGGCCGTTCCGCTCGGCATGCGTCTCGATCAGGTCACAGACACGGCCGATCAATCGTTTCGCCGCCGAGCGCGATTGCGGTGGATCGGCAAGTGCCTGTCCGGCACCCAGCCCGCAGAGCAGGATCACACCGGCTTTGAGCAGCCCCCGCATGGCTCATTCGGCCGCGGCTTTGCCGTGCTGTCCAAACCGCTGCTCGATATAGTCGGCAACCATTTTTTCGAAATCGGCGGCGATCGACGGACCGCGCAGCGTCGCCGACTTCTTGCCGTCGACGAAGACCGGCGCGGTCGGCATCTCGCCGGTGCCGGGCAGCGATATGCCGATATCGGCGTGCTTGGATTCGCCGGGGCCGTTGACGATGCAGCCCATCACCGCGACCTTGAGGTTCTCGACGCCGGGATATTTCTCCCGCCAGACCGGCATGTTCTTGCGCAAATCGGCCTGGATGTTCTGGGCGAGTTCCTGGAACACGGTGGATGTCGTGCGGCCGCAGCCGGGGCAAGCGGCGACGATCGGCACGAACTGACGGAAGCCCATGGTCTGCAGCAGTTCCTGCGAGACCTGCACCTCACGCGTGCGGTCGCCATTCGGCTCCGGCGTCAGCGAGATGCGGATGGTGTCGCCAATGCCTTGCTGCAAGAGGATGCCCATGGCAGCCGACGAGGCGACGATGCCCTTGGATCCCATGCCGGCTTCGGTGAGGCCAAGATGGAGCGCATGGTTGGAACGCGTGGCAAGCTCGGTGTAGACGGCGATCAAATCCTGCACGCCGCTGACCTTGGCCGACAGGATGATCTTTTCGCGGGCGAGGCCTATCTCTTCGGCCATTTCGGCCGACAGGATCGCCGACTGCACGATCGCTTCGCGGGTTACTTCCTGCGCCGTCAGCGGAAAGCCTTGGCGCTGGTTCTCGTCCATCAGCCGGGTGAGCAACTCCTGATCGAGCGACCCCCAATTGACGCCGATGCGCACCGGCTTGTCGTATCTGATCGCCATTTCGACGATCGCGGCGAACTGGCGGTCCTTCTTGTCCTTGAAGCCGACATTGCCGGGATTGATGCGGTATTTGGCCAGTGCCTCGGCACAGGCCGGATGATCGGCCAGCAGCTTGTGGCCGATATAGTGGAAGTCGCCGACCAGCGGCACATTGATGCCGAGCCGCTCGAGCCGTTCGCGGATGCGCGGCACGGCGGCGGCGCTCTCGTCCCGATCGACGGTGATGCGCACGATCTCGGAGCCGGCGCGATGCAAAGCCGCAACCTGCGCGACGGTCTGGTCGATATCGGCCGTGTCGGTGTTGGTCATCGACTGCACGACGACCGGCGCGCCGCCGCCGACGACCACGCCGCCGACATCGACGCCGACCGATGTCCGGCGCGCAAAGGGGGAGGAAAAATACCCGGTCATGCCGGCAGCCTCTTGATCACCCGAGCGACATACGTCCACGTCGACGCACGCTCAAACAGCTATCAGCGCATAGCGCTGAGGTTCGGGCATGAGGTGGAGGAGCAAAGATGGCTTGTCAATGGCGACAGACAAGCAGAGCCGCCAAATCGCAGCAGCGCGCCGACCCCACAGACGGGTTTCGCCGGCCAACAGTATCGGAATCAGTAGCAAAAACAGGCCTCCGGCGGCATGTCGCCACCGGAGCGATAGTCACGCGCCAAGGCGGCGCTTCTAATCCTGGAAGGGCGTCAGTGTCTCGTCGGTTTCGCCTTCAGTTTTTCAATCTCGTCCTTGAGTGCCAGCTTGCGTCGCTTCAGATTCACGATTTCGAGGTCGTCGACCGATGGATGGTTCATCGCATCGTCGATCTCGCGTTCGATGTCACCGTGTTTCCGCTGCAACTCATCAAGATGGGATGCAAGAGACATGATTGGTTCTCCCTTTCATGGTTTTCCTCGATTGCAGCCGTCAAAGGCACGTCCACCGCAGGTCGCATCTGTGACGGCACCATGACAGTCTGCCACCATCCGGCTGCGATGTCGAATGCTGCGTGGTAGCATTCCACGACAATGTGATATGTGATATTGGCTGCGCGCCGGCGGCAATTGATGCCGCCCCCGCCCAATCATGCCCATTGCCGGGCGCCGCAGACATGCAGACGGTAGAGAATGTCCGACCAGGAAAAGGCCGATGTCCGCCTCGAATTTTCCCGCCTGAAGCAGGAGCATGCCGATTTCGACGCGGCCATCAATGCGATGATCGCCATGGGCTGCGACCCCTTGCAGATCCAGCGTATGAAGAAGAAGAAGCTTTTCCTCAAGGACCGGCTGATGGCGCTGGAAGACAAGATCATTCCGGACATCATCGCTTGACGCCGCAAACGACCGAAGCTGACCGATATTAAACGTCGGAGATCAACCATGCCGTCGGTCAGTCGCGGAGACTTCGTCAGGTACACCGGGGATATCGGGAATCTCGTTAGATTTGTCGAGATAGATGACCAGGATATTGTAAGAAATTTTCTAAACAATTCCCCTTTATTGGTCATGACACATTAGATGACGGGCAGGTCGAAATAGAGATTTATATCAATGATGTGATACATTTCTTCTATGTTGGCGAAGTTGATATTCAAAAAATTTTCTGAAATCGCGCACTGCTCACCCCGCTATCGACAGCCGCGCCGCGCGATGGCGCAGCAACGTCAGCAATTCGTCGGTCTTCTCCGCTGAAGTGTCGATCGGCACCACCAGGCACATCGTCGCCTCGACCTTGCCAGCGGCCGCGAAGACAGGGGCGGCCAGGCATTTGGTGTAGGCGTCGACCAGCCCCGAAGTGATGCAATAGCCGGTCGTTCTGGCCGTCGCGATATCGGCAATGAAGTCGTCGAACTGCAGCCTGCGGCCGTCGGGCAGCAAAAGGTCGTCTTCCGAGACCATGTCCTGGATGGCGGCCCTTTCCAATCCGGCCAGAAGCAGCCGCCCCGATGCCGTCCATGGCAGCGGGATCTGCAGGCCGGTGGCCGAGCTGATGCGGAACGGCCTGGTGCCGGGGCTGGAATGGACGATGGTATAGCGCCCGCTTTGCAGCATGCACAATTCGGAGGTCTCGCCGGTCTCGCGCGACAGATTGTCGACCTCCTGCCGGCCCCGCCTAAGCAGGTCGTTGCCCCTGACATAGTCCATTCCATAGAGGTACAGCTTCTTGCCGAAATAGACCCGGTTGCCGTCGCCCTCCATCTCCAGGAGACCCGCATCGACCAACGAACGCACCAGCGTATAGGTGGTGGAGCGCGGCGCATTCACCCCCTTGGCTAGATCGCCAATGCCGATGGCGCGCTGCGTAACATGCAGGAAGTCCAGGATCTCCAGCACCCGGTTGAGGCCCTTCTCGCGCGAGCCGGAGGTCTTGTCGGGCGTCGGGCTCTCGGCTGGACCAAGCTCCGCCCGATCCGTGAGTCCATTGCTGTCTTGCATAACTGATTCCTGATGTTAGTATCTGTCTTGTACAGGATACATGTGTCTATTGTAAGAGACAATTCAGGTCGGCGACACGTGTGTCTGTAAGGGGAACTCAAACAACAGGAGGTCGCAGTGAACGACGCATCCAAGCGAGATTTTCTGAAACTGGGCATGGCCGGGCTTGCAACGGCGGGCGTGATGACCGCTGTCAGCGCCGAAAAGGCGGCGGCACAAGCCGCATCCGACAGCGTTCTGCGCACCGCGCTTGACCGCGGCAAGCTGATCGTCGGCACCGGCAGCACCAACGCGCCATGGCATTTCGAAAACGATGCCGGCGAGCTGGTCGGCATGGACATCACCATGGGCCGCATCCTGGCCAAGGGTCTGTTCGACGATCCGAGCAAGGTCGAGTTCGTCATGCAGGACCCGGCGCAGCGCATCCCGAATGTCACCACCAACAAGGTCGACATCACCATCCAGTTCATGACCATGACCGCGCAGCGCTCGCAGCTGATCCATTTCTCCAGGCCATACTATGTCGAGGGCGTCGCCCTGCTGACGCTGCCGACGGCGGAAAACAAGACCTTCGACAAGCTGCTCGCCGGCGGTTCGGCGACGCGCATCTCGATCCTGCAGAATGTCGATGCCGAAAGCTCGGTCCATTACGCCCTGCCGGAGGCGCAGGTGCTGCAGATCGACACCCAGGCCAATGTGCTGCAGGCACTGGAATCGAAACGCGCCGATGCCGCCGCTGTCGATCTTTCAACCGTGCGCTGGCTGGCCTCGCGCAACCCCGACAAATATTTCGATGCCGGCAAGAGCTGGTACTCGATGCTCTACGGCGCGGCCGTCAGGCAGGGCGACCTGGACTGGCTGACCTTCGTCAACCAGACCTTCACCATCGCCATGTTCGGCCATGAGACCGCACTCTACGACGCCGCCTTCAAGGACTATTTCGGCCAAGAGCCGCCGGCCCGCCATCCCGGTTTCCCGGTTGTCTGACAAGTGCTGGCGGAAGGGTTAGCCCTTCCGCCTTCTAGTTCGCATCCCCTTGGTTATTGCGGGAGACGCATGGGCTATACGCTCAACTTCAACCTGATCTGGCGCCATTTCGACAAGCTGTGGGGCGGCCTTCTGCTCAGCCTCGAGCTTGCCGTGATTTCGATTGCCATCGGCGTCGTCATCGGCCTGGTGCTGGCGGTCTGGTATGTCTCGGCCGGACGCGTGGTGCGCGCCATCATTGCGGCTTACGTCGAATTCATCCGCAACGTGCCGCTGATCCTGCTCGTCTATCTTGTCTTCTACGGCCTGCCGACGGTGATCGACGTCGCCTACGACGCGCCGACCTCGTTCGTGCTGACGCTGTCGGTCTATAGCGGCGCCTATCTGGTCGAGGTGTTCCGCTCCGGCCTGGAAGCCGTGCCGCGCGGCCAGCTCGATGCCGGCAAAGCCATCGGCCTGACGCCCTGGCAGCGGCTGGTTCATGTGCGCCTGCCGACCATGCTGCGCATCACGCTGCCGGCGCTGTCCAACACCTTCATCTCGCTGTTCAAGGACACGTCCATCGCATCGGTCATCTCGGTGCCCGAGCTCACCTTCGGCGCCCAGTGGATCAACTTCAACACCTTCCGCATTGTCGAGGTCTATCTGGTGACGACGGCGATGTACCTGGTGACCGGTTACACCCTGCTCTTCGGGCTGCGGCTGGTCGAACGCCGGTTCAGGGCTGCGCGCTGACATGCTGAGCCAGATCCTCTACGCCGTACCGTTCCTCGCCCAGGGCTTCGCCATCACTTTGTGGGTGTCGCTGCTGGTCGTGGTGCTGTCGCTGATTGCCGGCGTCGCGCTCGGCGTCGGCCTGGTCTACGGCCCGGCGCCGCTGCGCTGGGCCGTGCGCATCTTCTCCGACACCATCCGCGGCATCCCGATCCTGGTGCTGATGTTCTTCGTCTATTACGGCCTGCCGGCCATCGGCCTGCATCTGCAATCCTTCTCGGCGGCGGTGCTGGCGCTGACCTTGTTCAAGACGGCGCAGGTCATTGAGTATCTCCGGGGCGCCGTCGGCTCTATTCCCAAGGGCCAGTCAGAAGCGGCGATGGCCATTGGGCTGACTTTTCGCCAGCGGCTCACCTACGTCATCTTTCCGCAGGCCTTCCGGCGCTTCCTGCCGCCCTGGATCAACGGCGTCACCGATGCGGTCAAGGGCAGCGCCCTGGTCTCGCTGCTCGGCATCACCGACCTGATGCAGGCGATCAACCAGGTCATCGGCCGCACCTATGAGGCGATGCCGCTCTACATCCTCGGCGCCTTGATCTATTTCGCCGTCAACTATGCGCTTTCCTACGCCAGCCGGCGGCTGGAACGGCGCTTTGCCTTCATCCGGGACTAGCACGATGGCCACAAGCTCGAACGACAATGCTGCCCTTCTCGACATTGCCGGGGTCTCGAAAGCCTTTGGTTCGGTCGAGGTGCTTCGCTCGGTCAGCCTCAAGGTGGACAGGGGCGAGGTGGTCACCGTCATCGGCCCTTCCGGCAGCGGCAAAACCACCCTGCTGCGCTGCGTCAACTTTCTCGAAAGCTACGACTCAGGTTCGATCCGCATCGACGGCAAGGAGGTCGGTTTTCGTGAGGCCGGCGCGCGCCAGCGGCGCAGCGAGCGCGACCTTGCCAATATGCGCGCCGAAACCGGCATGGTGTTCCAGAGCTTCAACCTGTTTCCGCACCTCACCGCCGCCGGCAACATCATGCTCGGCCTCACCAAGGTGCGCGGCAAGAGCAAGGCCGAGGCGCGCCAGATCGCCGAGCATTGGCTGAGCCGCGTCGGCCTCGCCCACAAGGCCGACAGCCTGCCGGCGGAACTCTCCGGGGGCCAGCAGCAGCGCGTCGGCATAGCGCGGGCAGTCGCCATGGAGCCAAAGATCCTGCTGCTCGACGAGATCACCTCCGCGCTCGATCCCGAATTGGTCGGCGAGGTGCTGGCCGTTGTGCGCAGCCTGGCCGAAGACGGCATGACAATGGTGATGGTCACGCACGAGATGGCCTTTGCCCGCGACGCTTCGAGCCGCATTGTCTTCATGGCCGATGGCGGTGTCAGCGCTGTTGGCCCGCCGAAGGAGATCCTTGCCGAAGAGACCACCAATGAGCGCCTGCGCTCTTTCCTGGCGCGGTTCCGCGCCTCGCATTTCTGACATGGGCGGCCCAACGCAATTCCAGGAAAAGTGTAAGCGGTTTTCTCGGGAAAAGCGCGAAGCGCTTTCCCTTGGGAATTGCGTAAAACAACAGGCCGGCCCAAGGAGAATTCTTCCATGACGCCTTACATCCGGCTCGCCGAGCTCGGCCTGACGCTGCCCGAGCCGCCGACGCCGATCGCCAATTTCGTCACCCATGCGGAAAGCGGCCGGCTGATCTTTCTTTCGGGTCAAGGGCCGCTGCGCGCCGACGGCACGCTGTGCACCGGCAAGGTCGGCGAGGACGTCACCGTCGAGCAGGCCTATGAGCATGCCCGCCTCACCGGCCTCAACCTGCTCGCCGTCATGCACGCCGCCGCCGGCGATCTCGGCCGCATCGTGCGCGTCGTCAAATTGCTCGGCTTCGTCAATGCGACGCCGACCTTCAGCGACCACCCGAAAGTGGTCAATGGCTGCTCGGACCTGTTCGCCAGCGTCTTCGACAAGATCGGCGGCCATGCCCGCTCGGCGATCGGGGTCGGCTCGCTGCCTGGAAACATCACCGTCGAAATCGAAGCGGTCGTCGAGATCGCCGCCTGACCGTCAAGGGATTGCTGAACATGAAAACCTATTCCGACACCGGCTCCAACACCACGATCCGTGAACGGCTGGGACTGCGGCCGATCATCAACGTCTCCGGCACGATGACGACGCTCGGCGCCTCGATCATCGTTCCCGAGGCGATCAGCGCCATGGCCGAGATCGCCTCGCAATGGGTGGAGATGGACGATCTGCAGCGCGCCGCAAGCGTGATCACAGCCCGCCTCACCGGCGGCGAGGCCGGCTTCATCACCGCCTGCTGCGCCTCAGGCATCACAATGGCGATCGCCGGGGCGATGACCGGCACCAATTTGCTGGCGATCGAACGGCTGCCCGACGATACCGAAGGGCTGAAGTCCGAAGTCGTCATCCAGCTCGGCCATATCGTCAATTACGGCGCACCGATCGACCAGTCGATCCGCGTCGCCGGCGCCAAGGTCATTCCGGCCGGCACGGTCAGCGTCACGCAGGATTATCATGTGCGCGAGGCTATCAACGAGCGCACGGCGGCGGCGCTCTACGTCGTGGCGCACCACACCGTGCAATACGGCATGCTTTCCCTTGAGGAATTCTGCGATATCTGCCACGCCAGGGGCGTGCCGGTGATCGTCGATGCGGCTTCCGAATATGACCTGCGCAGCTTCCTGGGGCGCGGCGCCGACATCGTCGTCTACAGCGGCCACAAATTCCTTTCGGGGCCGACCAGCGGCATCGTCGCCGGCCGCAAGGATCTCGTCCGCGCCGCCTATCTGCAAAACCGTGGCGTCGCCCGCGCCATGAAGGTCGGCAAGGAAAGCATCGCCGGCACGATGGCGGCGCTCGAAGCCTGGGAAAAGCGCGACCATGCCGGCATCCGCCGACGCGAGGAAGCGGCGCTCCATCTGTGGAGGGATTCGCTGCAGGGAATACCCGGCATCGTCGCAAACATCATTCCCGACCCGACCGCCAATCCGCTCGACCGGCTGCAGATCTTCGTCTCCCCCGAAAGCCGCTTCAGTGCCGCCGGCCTCGCCTCGGCATTGGCGGCCGGATCGCCGCCCATCATCGTGCGCAACCACGAAGTCGAGCGTGGCCATTTCTTCCTCGACCCGTGCAACCTGCACCCAGGCGAGGCCGAGATCGTCGCCGAACGCCTCCGCGCCGTGCTCACCGCGGCCGACAGGCCGGCGGATGCGATGAGACAGCCGCGAAAGGATTCATCCGGCGCCCTGCGCTGGCCGGACTAGGCTGCGGCGGCCGCCATCCTTGCGGGCCAGCCCGAATTCCGCTAAGGCGCGCCTTTACCGCCGGGAGCATGCGCTTGACCGACCACCGCGCCGACGTCGCCATCATCATGGGCAGCCAGTCCGACTGGGCGACGATGCGCCACGCCGCCGAAACGCTGGAGGCGCTGAGCATTCCGCACAAGCGGCTGATCGTCTCCGCCCACCGCACCCCGGACCGCCTCTATGATTTCGCCAAAGGCGCCAAGGCGGCCGGCTACAAGGTGATCATCGCCGGGGCCGGCGGCGCCGCCCACCTGCCCGGCATGACGGCGGCTCTGACGCCGCTGCCGGTGTTCGGCGTGCCGGTCGAATCGAAGGCGCTGTCAGGCCAGGATTCGCTGCTCTCCATCGTCCAGATGCCGGCCGGCATTCCGGTCGGCACGCTTGCCATCGGCAAGGCGGGTGCGGCCAACGCCGCCCTTCTGGCGGCCGCCGTGCTGGCGCTGAACGACGAAGAACTTGCCGCCCGCCTGGATGCCTGGCGCACCGCCCAAACCGCCAGGGTCGCCACCGAACCGACGGACGCGCCGTGAGCCTGCCCGCGGGATCGAGCATCGGCATCATCGGCGGCGGCCAGCTCGGCCGCATGCTGGCTGTTGCCGCAGCGCGCCTCGGCTACCGCACAATTATCCTCGAACCGCAGGCCGATTGCCCGGCGGCTCAGGTCGCCAACCGCCAGATCACCGCCGCCTATGACGATGCGGACGCCCTTGCCGAACTGGCGGCAGTCAGCGCCGTAGTCACCTACGAATTCGAGAATGTGCCGGTAGCGGCTGCCGGCGCGCTCGCCGCCAAGGTCCCGGTCTATCCGCCACCCAGGGCGCTGGAAGTCGCCCAGGACCGGGTGGCGGAGAAGCTATTCCTGAACGGCATCGGCATCAGGACAGCGGATTTCCGCTCCGTCGACAATGACGACGAGCTGACGGCGGCGCTGAGAGAGTTCGGTGGCAGCGGCATCTTGAAAACCCGCCGCATGGGCTATGACGGCAAGGGCCAGCGCGTCTTCCGCAACATGGAGACGAGCGGCTTTGCCGGCACATGCGAGACCATGGGCAATGTGCCGCTGATCCTCGAATCCTTCGTCGCTTTCGAGCGCGAAATCTCGGTCATCGCCGCGCGCGGGTTGGACGGCGCGGTCGCCGCCTACGATCCGGCTGAGAACGTCCACCGCGACGGCATCCTGCATACCTCGACCCTGCCGGCCCAGATCAGGCTGGAGACGGCGGCGACGGCACAGGGGTCGGCAGCGAAAATCCTGTCGGCCCTCGACTATGTCGGCGTCATCGGCATCGAGTTCTTCGTTCTTGCCGATGGCACGCTGCTGGCCAACGAAATGGCGCCGCGCGTGCACAATTCCGGCCACTGGACGGAAGCCGCCGGCATCGTTTCGCAATTCGAGCAGCATATCCGCGCCATTGCCGGCCTGCCGCTGGGCAACCCTGGCCGGCATTCAAACTGCGTCATGGAAAACCTGATCGGCGACGATGTGCTGCGCGTACCCACTTTGCTCGCCGAGCCCGATCTGATGCTGCATCTCTACGGCAAGGCGGAAGCGCGCCCAGGCCGCAAGATGGGCCATTTCACGCGCATCAGCCCCCGTAGCTAAGCCATTCCGGCACTTTGCGCGAGGGCGTGGCTCGAGCCCTATTGCAGCTCGTCGTTCAGATCTCCGTCCTCGTCGGGGCTGGCGCAACTCGCATCGCCTTCCCTACAATTGGCGCCCGCGGTGAGCTGTTTGATGCGCTGGTCCGTCAGTTCGGTCAGGCATTGTGAAACCTCCATCGGATGGATGGAGCCGCCCTCGCTGTCTGTCGTCGTATAGGCGCATTCGGCGTCGCGGAAGGCGATCCAGGCGCGTTGCGCGACCTGCAGCAGCTTCCTGCCCTTGTCGTCGTTGCGACCGACGAGATCCTTGTAGGCCTGGTTGAGCTTGGCATCGGCGGCCCGATAGTCCTCGCCGGCGCAGATGTTCATCATCTGCTGGCTGTCGTCGTTGCGGTCGCATTCCTGCGCCTGCGCGATGGAGGCGGCTGCCATAACGGCAAGGCTCGCGGACACAAACAACAGGCGCATGGAGGTCTCCAAATCGGCTTGCGGGTGCCGCACCATTCCAGCCCGCCTTCGGCCGCGCAATGGCGTGGAGCCGAGATGGCGGATATTTGATGGCCAAAGCCATTCTCGGCCTCTATCCAGCACGCTTGCGGTTGACACGGGCAAGGCTCCTCGTTTATGAGCCACCGCAAGTTCAAAGGCGCGCTTTTCAGGCGCGCCTTAATAATTCGGCCCGGACAGGGCCCAGACCGACGGGCAAGACCATGAAGATCAAGAATTCGCTCAAGGCGCTGAAGGCGCGTCACCGCGACAACCAGCTGGTTCGCCGCAAGGGCCGCGTCTACATCATCAACAAGACCGCTCCGCGCTACAAGGCGCGCCAGGGCTGAGTGTTCGGCCGGGGGTTCGTTGCCTCCGTCCATATGATGGTAATTGCCTGGTTCCAGGCACTTTCACGCTAATTTCAGTTTGACGATCCGCCGTCCGGGGTTAGATTCCGGCGATGCGGATTCTTTTTGCATTTTTGGCCACCCTGTTTCTTTTCGGCGTCGCTCCGGCGTCGGCGGACGATCCGCCGACAAAGCCGCCGGTTGCCCTGACCAGGGAAGCCAGGCTCGACCAACTGTTTGCCGAGCTGAAGCGCGAGCGCAACGAAAAGGCGGCCGAGCGCATCGCCGGGCGCATCTGGGGCGAATGGTTCCAGTCCGGCAGCGCCTCGATCGACCTGATGATGCAATGGTCGCAAAAGGCGATGGACGACCAGAAGTTCGACGTCGCCCTCGACTTCCTCGACCAGGTCGTCATCCTTCAGCCAAAATATGCCGAAGGCTGGAACCGGCGCGCCACCGTCCATTACATGATGAAGAATTTCGGGAAATCGATGTCCGACATCGACCAGACGCTGCAGCTGGAACCACGCCATTTCGGCGCGCTTTCCGGCCTGGCCCAGATCATGGCCGCCACCGGCCACAAGCAATCGGCGCTCGAAGCCTGGCAGAAGGTGCTTACCATCTATCCGATGATGCGCAGCGCCCAGGACCAGGTCGCGGCAATTTCGGAAGAGCTTGCCGGCGAAGGAATTTGATTAGGCAGTAGGAATTAGGGATTAGTCAGTAGTCAGTAGAGAAGATTGGTCGAGACGCCACCTCCCTACTCCCTACTCCCTACTCCCTACTCCCCACTCCCTACTCCCTAGAACTTATCCCCCTCCACCCCCGTATCTCCGCGCATGAACCTCATTTACGCCGCCTGTGCTTTGCTCCTCGCGCTCGTCTTTGCCCTGGCCGGCGTCACCCGCGCCGGCGCGTGGCTGATCGAGTGGCGAAACCCGCCGGCCGGCGAATTTGCCGACATCGGCGGCACCCGCATCCACTATGTCCACGTGCCGGCGCCTCAAAATGCCGAGCTGCCGGCCATCGTCTTCATCCACGGCGCCAGCGCCAATCTCAGGGATCAGATGCTGCCGATCAGGCCTTTGCTCGAAGGCCGCGCCGAGATGGTCTTCCTCGACCGGCCGGGCTTCGGCTGGTCGGCACGCGGCCCCGGCAATGAGAGCCCGTCGGCGCAGGCCGACACCATCGCCAGGCTGATGGACCGTCTCGGCATCCACAATGCGATCATGGTCGGCCATTCGTTTGGCGGCGTGATCACCGCCGCCTTTGGCCGCGAACACCCGGAGAAGACGCTCGGGCTGGTCTTTCTGTCGCCGGTCAGCCACCCCTGGCCGGGCGGCGCGACCGCCTGGTACTACAAGCTGACCGCCACCCCCATCATCGGCTGGCTGTTCTCGGAGACATTGACCTATCCGGCAGGCACGCTGCAGATGGACGGCGCCACGGCCTGCGTGTTTTCTCCCAACAAGGTGCCGGAAGGCTATGTCGGCAATGCCTCGATTCCGCTGGTGCTGCGTCCCGGCGCTTTCCGCGCCAACGCCATCGATGTCGCCGGCCTCTACGACTATACGCTGAAGGCCGCGCCGCATTACCGCGACATCACAGCGCCGACCATTGTCATCTCGGGCGACCGCGACAAGGTGGTCTATGCCTCGATCCATTCGGTCGGCCTGGTCAGGGACATCCCCGGCGCCGAACTGATCTGGGTCCACAATCTCGGCCACAAGCCGGATTGGATCGCCTCCGATCTCGTCGTCGGCGCGATCGAGAAAGTCGCCGGCAAGGAGATCGACCTGGAGGCAGTCGCAAAAACCGTGGAAGCACGGATCGCCGGCGATGCGTACAATGAGGGGCGATGCCCCGACATCACCGTGCCCGACGCGGAACTGGCCCCGACCTGATCGCCATGTATGTCCTGAAACACGGCATCAAGAGAAACCCGGAGAAGCGATGGGCGTTGCCGGACCGCATCTTCTTCGGTTATGGCGCGTGCGCCATTCTTGCCGGCGCCTTTCTCGAGCATCCTCCTCTGGAAGGATTTTACGGCGAACGGATTATTCCTGGCGAGGGCTTTTCCGGGAACCATATTTACGCGACGAACGGCGTGATCGCGTTCGACTATCGCGGCTATTCCGCCCGCGAGCAGCTTTTGGAACACCACAAGAGGGGCTGGGCGTCGCGCAATCCCGGGTGGCACTGCACGATCGCCACGGTCGATTTCGATCTGCTCGACACAGTCGAACTCAACCGGCGAAAGATGCTGGGTCCGGACCAGTACCTGCACGACCCCGTTCCCCGGGCTCGCCGCTTCCTTCGGCGCATCGATCACGCCGAAGGTGCGGCAAGAGCGCTGCGGACTGTGACGAGGTCTCAGCCTATGTTGCGGGTGGCCTGCACGTCCGATCCGACATAGGCGATGCGCAGCATGTTGGTCGAACCCGGCGTCCTCAGCGGCACGCCCGCCGTGATGATGACACGGTCGCCCGGCTGGCCGAACCCCTCTTCGAAAGCGATGCGGCAGGCGCGGTCGACCATGTCGTCGAGGTCGCTGGCGTCGGGCGAGACGACGCAATGCGTGCCCCACAAGAGCGACAGCCGCCGCGCCGTGTTGAGGATCGGCGACAGCGCGATGATCGGCACTTGCGGCCGCTCGCGCGCGGCGCGCAGGCCCGTGGTGCCCGACGCCGTATAGGTGATGATCGCCGACAGTTTCAGCGTCTCGGCAATCTCGCGGGCGGCGAGCGAAATGGCGTCGGCGCCGGTTGCTTCCGGTTCCGAGCGCTGCGCGTTGATGATGCCGGCATAGGTCGGGTCGGTTTCGACCTTGGTGGCGATGCGGTTCATCATCGCCACCGCCTCGACCGGATAGGCGCCGGCAGCGGATTCGGCTGAAAGCATGATGGCGTCGGCGCCCTCGAACACGGCGATCGACACGTCGGAGACCTCGGCGCGGGTCGGCACCGGCGCGGTGATCATCGATTCCAGCATTTGCGTGGCGACCACCACCGGCTTGCCGGCGCGGCGCGCGGCGCGCGTGATCTGCTTCTGGATGCCGGGCACCGCTTCCAGCGGCATTTCCACACCGAGATCGCCGCGGGCGACCATCAGCGCGTCGGAGAGTTCGATGATTTCGGCCAGCCGGGCTACCGCCTGCGGCTTTTCGATCTTGGCCATGATAAGCGCCCGGCCGCGCGCGATCTTGCGGGCTTCCGCCAAATCCTCCGGCCGCTGCACGAACGACAGCGCCACCCAGTCGACGCTTTCCGCCAGCACCGCATCGAGGTCCTTGCGGTCCTTTTCGGTCAGCGCACCGACCGGCAGGTCGGTGTCGGGCAGGCTGACGCCCTTCTTGTCGGAAATGGTGGTGCCGGCGACGACCGCGCAGGTGATCGACTTGCCGTCGCTCTTCACCGCCCTGAGCTCCAGCTTGCCGTCGTCGATCAACAGACGGTGGCCGGCCTCGACCGAACTCAGGATTTCGGGATGCGGCAGGTAGACGCGGGTCGACGTGCCGGGCTCGGGATTGTTGTCGAGGGTGAAGGTCTGGCCCGGGGTCAGCACCTCCTTGCCGTTGGCGAACTTGCCGACGCGCAGCTTCGGTCCCTGCAAATCGGCCAGGATGCCGATCGGACGGCCGACCTTTTCCTCGACCGCGCGGATGCGGCCGACCAGCGTGCGCATCAACTCGTGATCGGTGTGGCTCATATTGATGCGGAAGACATCGGCGCCGGCTTCGAACAGCTTCTGCAGCATCTCCTCGGACGAGGAGGCAGGACCGATGGTGGCGAGGATCTTGACCTTGCGGCTACGTCTCATTGACTGTTTGTTCCCGGGGCGGCTGGAGCGCCTCCCGTTGTGGACTCATCGGTCAGCTGGACCATCCAGCTTGCCTGCTCGCCCGTGTCATATTCCTGGAATCCGGCGCGCTGGAAGCCCCGAGCGACGCAATCGGTAACGCCTGCGATCTTGAACTCTTTTTCAGCCACGCACATGTTGATCGGGCCATCCCAGCGCCCGCCGCGCTCGGCGTCTTCTGCATAAAGATAGTAAAACCTCGATGACAGCGGACCTTCGATCAGCGTCTTGCAGCTCGATCCTTCGATGTGCCACCACCCCTCGGTGATCCAGCCTGCCTTGGCGCGGTAGCCGATGCCGACGCCGACCAGGTTCTGCGTGGCGTTGCAGACGCGGAAATCGGCGCGGGCGGGCGAAGCCGCGACCAGCGCGGTGAGCCCTAGCGTCAGGGTCAGGAGCGGCACGGCAAAGGCGGTGCGCGCACGCGGCCTGCCGGCGGAACCCATCCCGAAACCCCTCAATAACGTCATCTGCATCTCTCAACGCCCCTTTTCGGAAAAGTCCGGGCGCATGTCAACGCGCCGTTCTGTCCAATTCCAATCGATTTAGAAAGGCCCCCGACACGCGATCTGCCGCGCGTCACAGGATTTTCGCAGAAACCGTGGCCAAACAACGGCATTGCGCAACAGTCCTCTTCGTGGGAATGACGATACCACCCTCCCCGGAAGCCAGCGAACAGACCTTTCCAGCCAATGACCCGATCCACAGTTTTCGCGCCTTTCGATATTGTCGAAGGCGACCGCAAGCGAGGCATCGTGCTTGTCGCCGACCATGCCCGCCGCGACCTGCCGGAGGAGTATGGCAGTCTAGGCCTGCCGGCGGCGGAACTCGATCGCCATATCGCCTACGACATCGGTGTCGAGACGGTGACGCGCGAACTTGCCGCAGCGCTCGACGTGCCGGCGGTGATCGCCAATTTTTCGCGGCTGCTGATCGATCCCAATCGCGGCGAGGACGACCCGACGCTGATCCGCCAGCTCTATGACGGCACCGTCGTGCCGGGAAACTATCCCATGGCACCGGCCGAACGCGAAAGGCGGCTCGACGGCTTCTACCGGCCTTATCAGGACGCGGTCGGCGCCATGATCGCGTCGGTGGCGCACGCCTCAGGCAAAGCGCCGTTCATCTTCTCCGTACACTCCTTCACCCCTGTCATGCAGGGCTTCATCCGCCCTTGGCATGTCGGCATATTGTGGGACCTCGACGACCGCGTGGCGCGGCCGCTGATCGACATGCTGGCGCAGGATAAAAACCTCGTCGTCGGCGACAATGAACCCTATGACGGCGCGTTGCGCGGCGACACCATGTTCAAGCACGCTATCGTCAACGGCTTTGCCCATGCGCTGATCGAGATCCGCCAGGACCTGATATCAGACCGCAAGGGGGCGCTGGCCTGGGCGGAACGGCTGGCGCCGATCGTTGACGCCATCGACCGCCGTCCCGATATACATCAGGTGAAGATGTTCGGCTCGCGCACCGGGCCGCTGTGAGGATCCAAGGCAATGACCGAACTCAGCGATGACCAGAAACGCGATTTCGAGGCCGCGGCCTTCCGCCGGCTTGTCGATCATCTGCGCGAGCGCAGCGATGTGCAAAACATCGACCTGATGAACCTCGCCGGCTTCTGCCGCAACTGCCTGTCGAACTGGTATCGCGAAGCGGCCGAGGCTGAGGGCGTCGATCTCGGCAAGGATCAGTCGCGCGAAATCGTCTACGGCATGCCCTATGCGCAATGGCAGGCGCTGAACCAGACCGAGGCTTCGGACGCCAAGAAAGCGGAGTTCGAGGCAAGACGGCCGAGGGATCACTGAAGTAGCGCGCGGTTCACAGGATTGACGTCGGCGGGACAGCGCCTAACGGTTTCCCCTTAGATGTGGCCCACAAGCTTTTCGCAGCCAAGCGCTTGACGAGAAATTGAATCGATCTAATTTGCCGCGCAAAGCCATTCCTTGACCGGATTCGGGCCATGAACGCGCAAAACACCATGCAGAGCGCCCTTCAGGGGCGATGGGCCGTAGCCGCGATCTTCCTCGCCAACGGATTCCTGACCGGCAGCTGGGCGCCGCAGATTCCGGTGTTCCTGACCCGGCTCGACATCTCGAAATTCACCCTCGGTCTGCTGATCCTTCTGTTCGGCGTCGGCGCGGTCGCGGCCATGAGCTGGTGCGGCCATCTGATCTCCAGGCATGGCTCGCGCACCGTGTTGCGCTGGTTCGGCCTGTGCGGCAGCCTCGGCCTGCTGATCGTGGCGCTGGGGCCCAACGTCCCGCTGGCGGCGATCGCCATGATCATCTTCGGCGGCTCGATCGGCGGCATGGATGTCGCCATGAACGCCAATGCGGTGGTGGTCGAGCGCCGGCTCTCCCGCGCCATCATGTCGTCGTCGCACGGCTTCTGGAGCCTCGGCGGTTTCGCCGGTGGCGGTCTGGGCGGTTACGCCATCCAGACTTACGGCCACCTCGCCCATGCGGCTGTAGTCACGATCATTGCTTTTGCCGTCATCGCCGTGGCGGTCGGCTACCTCATCGCCGAGGACAAGCCGCAGGCCGCCGAGCATCACAGATTAACGCTGCCGGCCAACCCGCTGGTCTATCTTGTAGGGCTGATGGCGCTGCTGACGATGATTTCCGAGGGCGCCGTGCTCGACTGGGCAGCGCTTTATCTCAGGCAGGAGCTCGGCGCCGACCTCGCCATCGCCGGCCTTGCCTACGCCGCCTTCTCCGGCGTCATGGCTGTCATGCGCTTTTTTGGCGACGGCGTGCGCAACCGCTTCGGCGCGGTGGCGACGCTGCGCGGCTCGGCGGTGGTCGCCGCCGCCGGCATGCTGGTCGCCGGCCTGTCGCCTTCGCCCTGGATCGCCATCGCGGCTTTTGCTCTGTGCGGCTTCGGCATCGCCAATATGGTGCCGATCATCTTCTCGGCCGGCGGCAACCAGGAAGGCATGTCGTCGGGCACCGGCATGAGCGTGGTCACCACCATGGGCTATTCCGGCATATTGGTAGCGCCGTCGGCGATCGGCTTCGTCGCCGAGCATTCCAGCTTCGGGCCGATCTTCGTCGCCATGTCGGGGCTGTTGATCGTCGTGCTTTTGATGGCCGGGCTCGCTCACCGCGCCGAATTCGCGGCCGCCCCCGCCGAATAGCGCTTCAGCTCCTCGTAGAGGAAATCCGCTACGCGGCGGATGCGCACGCTGGTGCGCACGTCGCGATGCATGGCCAGCCACACCGGCAGGCTGGGCAGTGGCAGGCCGAGCAGCAGTTTCTCCAGCGACGGGTCGCTGTCCGCCAGCGGCTCCTGGCCAAGACCGACGCCGTTTCCCGCCCGCAGCGCTTCCCACAGAACGATCTGGTTGTCGGTCCTGAAGCGGAAACTGCTTCGGGTGACGGGGATGCCGGCCTGGGTAAAGCCCCGGATCATCTCGTCGCTGCGCTCGAAGCCGATCAGCGGATGGTCGAGAAGGTCGGCGGGCTTGAGCGGGCGTCCGTGCCTGTCGAGATAGGATTTCGCCGCGCAGCAGCAGAGCTTGATATCGCAGACCTTGCGCGCCGTCAGCTCGTTCTGCGCCGGCTTGACCATGCGGATGGCGATATCGGCATCCCTTCGCAGCAGGTTCTCGACCTGGTTCGAGGCGACGATCTCGACCTCGATGCCGGGTTCCTCGATGCCGAGCCGCGCCGTCATCCTCGGCAGCACATAGGCCGCCACCACCTCGCTGGCGGCAATACGCACCGTGCCTTCGATCGCCTCGACCGAGCCCAATGCCAACAGTGCGAACGCGCTCGCCTGCTCGCTCACCGCCTTGCCGCGTTCGAACAGCGTGGCGCCTGCTTCCGTCAGCGCATAGCCGCGCCGCCCGCGCCGGAACAAGGTGACGCCCAACGCCTGTTCGAGCTCACCGATGTGACGCCCGAGCGTCGGTTGGCTGGCCGACAGTTTGCGCGCCGCGGCCGACAGACTGCCGGTCTCCGCCACGGTGACGAAACTCTTGATCAGGTTCCAGTCGATGTCTTCCATTCATTTATGAATAACAAATCTGCATCCATAGTCAATTTTCATTCGCGTATGAACGCATCATATTCGCCGTGCAAACACAGACACGGAGAAGAAAAATGACCAAGATCGCAATTCTAGGCGCCAATGGCCGGCTCGGCCGCGTGGTTGGGAAGGCCTTCATCGACGCCGGTTTCGACGTCCGCGCCGTCACCCGCAGCGGCAAGGTCCCAGCCGAACTCAAGGGCGCCACCGCCGTCGCCGGCGATGCGCTCGACCGCGAGGCGCTGATCCGCGCCACGCAGGGTGTCGACATCGTCTTCAACGGTCTCAACCCGATCTACACCGACTGGGGCAAATGCCTGCCGATGGCGGAGAACGTCATGGCCGCCTGCCATGCCAACGGCGCGCTGCATCTTTTCCCCGGCACTGTCTACAATTACGGCTCGCCGATGCCTGAGGTGGTCACCGAAGACACGCCATTTCGTCCGACCACCGAGAAGGGCCGCATCCGCTCCGCCATGGAAGGGCTGTTTCGCCGCGAGGCCGATGCCGGTCGCGTCCGCACCATCATCCTGCGCGCCGGCGATTTCTTCGGCGGCACCGGCAGCGGATCATGGTTCGACCTCGTCGTCGCCGCCAAGATGAACAAGGGCGTCTACACCGCGCCTGGCCCTGCCAACCTCGTGCACGAATGGGCCTATTTGCCGGACTTCGGCATCGGCTTCGTCGGCCTGGCGCGTAATCAGGGCAAGCTCGGCTTCTTTGAGGCGCTCAACTTCCCCGGCCACGCCGTCACCGAAATGGACATAAAGGCCGCGGCCGAGAAAGCGTTGGGACGTCCGCTGAAACTGACCTTCCTGCCTTGGTGGGTGCTGCGCGCCGGCAGCCCGTTCGTGGCGATGTGGCGCGAGATCGTCTCGATGTCCTATCTGCGCTTCGAACCGCACCGGCTCGTGTCCGACCGGCTGGAAGGCATCATCGGCGAAGTCCCGCACACGCCGCTGGACGAGGCCGTGGCCGAGGCATTGAAGGACATCGGCATCAGCCTCGACAATGCAAAAGACGCCGCTTAAATGCATGTCGCCCAGAAGTGTGCGCGGTTCTGGGACAACGACATGCATCAAAACAAAGACTTTAGACAAAAATTCTCTCTCGCGGTGCTGGCCCAATCGCTGGAAATCAGCAACCGGATGGTCATTATGAGGAGACTGTTTATAACGGTCGGCGAGATCACCATCACCAAGGGGAGACGATGCGTTACATACGTCCGCTTTCAATCGAAGACGCCGTTGGCCTGCTGGCCGACGCTTCCGGCACATCAGCCATTCTCGCTGGAGGCAGTGACCTCCTCGTTCGGATGAAGGGCGGGTTTGTCGATCCCGACCTGATCGTCGACATCAAGGCGATCGAGGGCTTGAGCGAGATCAGGGAGACGGCCGACGGCTTCAGCATCGGCGCCACCGTCCCCTGCGCCGTCCTGGGCGAGAGCTCGGTTCTGAAGAAGGCCTGGCCCGGTGTCGTCGAAGCGTCGAAGCTGATCGGCTCGAAACAGGTCCAGGGCCGCTGCACCATCGTTGGCAATCTGTGCAACGCATCGCCGGCCGCCGACAGCGTCCCGGCCTTGGTGGCCGCCGCCGCCAAGGCAGTGGTTGCCGGCCCGTCGGGCAAGCGCACCATTCCTGTCGAGGCCGTGCCGATCGGGCCTGGCAAGACCTCGCTCACCAAGGGTGAGATCGTCGAGGCGATCCTGCTCGACAAGCGCGCGCCGCGTTCGGGCGACGCCTATCTCAGGTTCATTCCGCGCACCGAGATGGACATCGCGGTGGTCAGCGCCGGCGTGAAGCTGTCGCTCGACGAGCATGGCGTCATAACAGCCGCCCGCGTCGCGCTGGGCGCCGCGGCGCCGACCGTGCTTCTGGTGGAAGAAGCAGCCGAGGCTCTCATCGGCAGGAAGCTGGATGAGGCGGCACTTGAGCGGCTCGCCAAGATCTGCGCTGGGGCCTGCCGCCCCATCGACGACAAGCGCGGCACCATCGAGTTCAGACGAAAAGTTGCGGGCGTGCTGGCCGGACGGGCCGCGACGACCGCCTACGCACGCGCAGGAGGCAAATGATGGCCGGTGTAGCAGTTTCAACGACAGTCAACGGCGATCACGTCGAATACCTTTGCCAGCCCGACGAGACGTTGCTCGACGTCCTGCGCGATCGGCTCGGCCTGACCGGCGCCAAGGAAGGCTGCGGCACCGGCGACTGCGGCGCCTGCTCGATCATCCTCGACAACCGGCTGGTCTGCTCTTGCCTGGTGCTTGGCGCTGAAGCCGAAGGCCGGCATATCGAGACCGTCGAAGGCATGGCGCATGGCGATCAGTTGCATCCGCTGCAGCAGAAATTCCTCGAGCATGCGGCCCTGCAATGCGGCATCTGCACGCCGGGCTTCCTCATCGCGGCCAAGGATCTTCTGGCCAAGAACCCCGATCCTACCGAGGAAGAAATCCGCTTCGGCCTCGCCGGCAACCTCTGCCGCTGCACCGGCTACGACAAGATCGTGCGCGCGGTCCAGGATGCGGCCAATGTGATGAAGGGAGCGCACGCATGAACTTCGATCCACGCTTTTCGGGCCGCAAATTCTCCTCCGTCGGCACGCGGCCTATCCGTCCCGACGGCGTCGACAAGGTGACGGGACGCGCCCGTTACGGCGCCGACTTCAACATGGCGGGACAGCTGGTCGGGCGTGTCCTGCGCAGCCCGCATGCGCATGCCAGGATCCTCAAGATCGACACTTCGAAAGCGGAAAAGCTGGCCGGCGTGAAAGCGGTGATCACCGCCGCCGATCTGCCCGACCTCACCGATGGCGACGCCGCCATGTATGACGTCCTCGACAATTGCATGGCGCGCGGCAAGGCGCTCTATGACGGCCACGCCGTGGCCGCGGTCGCCGCCGTCGATGCCCGCACGGCAAGGCAGGCGCTGAAGCTCATCAAGGTCGAGTATGAGCTGTTGCCGCATGTGACCGATGTCGACGAGGCGATGAAGCACACCGCGCCGTTGATCAACGACACGATCTTCACCGAGGGTCTCGAGGAAAAGCCGGTAAAGCCGTCCAACGTCACCAAGCGCAGCCAGTTCGGCCATGGCGATGTCCATCAGGGTTTCGGCCACGCCGATGTCATCGTCGAGCGCTCCTTCAAGACCGAGCAGACGCACCAAGGCTATATCGAGCCGCATGCCTGCGTGGCGAGCGTCTCGTCCGACGGCACCGCCGACCTCTGGGTCTGCACGCAGGGCCATTTCGTCTACCGCCAGCATTGCGCGCAACTGCTCGGGCTGGAAGCCTCGAAGCTGCGCGTCACCTCGTCTGAAATCGGCGGCGGCTTCGGCGGCAAGACCCATGTCTGGGCCGAGCCGGTGGCACTCGCTCTGTCGCGCAAGGCAGGACGGCCGGTGAAGCTGGTGATGACTCGCGACGAGGTGTTCCGCGCCTCGGGCCCGACCAGCGCGACCTCGATCGACGTCAAGATCGGCGCCCGCAAGGACGGCACCATCACCGCCGCCGAAGCGACGCTGCGCTACACCAGCGGCCCCTATGCCGGCACCTGGGCCGAGATCGGCGCCATGACGGCGTTCGCCTGCTACAAGCTCGACAACGTCAAGACGGTCGGCTTCGAAGTGCTGGTCAACCGGCCGAAGACCGCAGCCTACCGCGCGCCCTCCGCACCGATGGCGGCTTTCGCGGTGGAAAGTGCCGTCGACGAGCTGGCCAAGGAACTCGGCATGGATCCGGTCGAGTTCCGCATCAAGAACGCCGCGCAGGAAGGCACCAGGTCCTCCTATGGCCCGGTCTACGGCCCGATCGGCATCGGCCCGACGCTGGAGGCGGCCAAGCACCATCCGCACATGAAGGCCCCGCTGGGCAAGAACCAGGGCCGCGGCATGGCTTGCGGCTTCTGGTTCAACTTCGGTGGCCAGACCTGCGTGGACCTGAACATCGGCATGGACGGCTCGGTGTCGCTGGCCGTCGGCACGGTGGACGTAGGCGGTTCGCGCGCGTCGCTGTCGCTGGTGGCGGCGGAGGAGCTCGGCATCGACTATGCCCAGCTCAAGGCGGTGGTCGCCGACACGTCCTCGCTCGGCTACAACGACATGACCGACGGCAGCCGCGGCACCTTCTCGTCCTCGATGGCGACCATCTCGGCTGCCCGCAACGCCATCAAGATCCTGCGTGAGCGCGCCGCGCAGACGTGGGACATCCCCGTCGACGACGTGGTCTGGGAGAACGGCCACGCCATCGCGAAGGGCGAGAAATACGGCAACCTTGCAGCCCTGTCGCTGAAGGAGATCGCCGCCGCTTCCGGCAAGACCGGCGGGCCGATCGCCGGCCACAGCGAGCTCGTCGCCGACGGCGCCGGCGTCTCCTTCGCCACCCATATATGCGACATCGAGGTCGACCCCGATACCGGCTCGACCAGGGTGATCCGCTACACGGTGATCCAGGATGCCGGCAAGGCGGTGCACCCGACCTATGTCGAGGGCCAGTACCAGGGCGGTGCGGCGCAAGGCATCGGCTGGGCGCTCAACGAGGAGTATATCTACGGCAAGGATGGGCGCCTCCAGAACGCCGGCTTCCTCGACTACCGCATCCCGGTCTGCTCGGACCTGCCGATGATCGACACGCAGATCCTCGAGATACCCAACCCCAACCACCCCTATGGCGTGCGCGGCGTCGGCGAAACCTCGATCGTGCCGCCGCTGGCGGCGATCGCCAACGCGGTCTCCAACGCCGCCGGCGTACGCATGACCCACATCCCGATGTCGCCGCCACGGGTTCTCGCCGCGATCGAGGCGGAACGGGGAGGCTAGGGCAAAAATGAGGTTCTTGCCCTAATGGTCGAAGTCACGCTCTGGGGCGCGCTGGGCCAGCTCGCCGGCGGCCAGAGCAAGATCGAGGTCGAGGCCAAGGACATAAGGGAGCTGTTCAGGAAGCTGGCTGAACAGTATCCCGGCATCGAGCCCTGGATCGAGAAGGGCATTGCGGTGGCGATCGACGGTACGATCTATCGCGATACCTGGTCGAAGGAACTGCCACAGGGAGCGGAGATTTTCCTGCTGCCGCGGTTGGCTGGGGGGTGAAGTGGGGTGTCGCCCTACGTCCCAGAGCGGACCGGCATCCTCGGTCTGCGAACTTCAAGTGCAATGTCGGTCCTCGCCTAGATGCCAGTTTTGCTGACCGCGTCTTATCGGCGGCGGGTTGGCCAACAATCCAGAGAACCTGATTCGCTGGATTACTATCGGCAAGGGACATCAGTCCGCACACGGCTCTGAAGTGACTCGAGCGGGTCACCGTTTGACGGACAACACCGGCCCCTTTCTGGAGAGGCCGGCTATCGTTGATCCAGGATCATCAAGCTAGGTTTGGCGCTGAGACGTATCGGAAATTCGTTCGCGCACGGCATGCTCGGTCTTGTCTGCTGTGGACTTCACGATCTCGCCGAGCTGATCGGCTATCGTGTCTGCTTCCATATCTTGCCGGCCAGCTTCCTGCTTGATGGTCTCATAGGCGTCGGCGGCGACCTGCTTGGCCTCATCGAGGCCCCTGTCGAGCAAAGTTTCGGCGGAATCGCGAAGCTTGTCGCCATAGGCGCCTAGTTGCTCGTCCTCCGTTGCGGTATGGGGCAGCATTGCACCTATGGCGGCGCCGATGGCGAGACCGACGGCCGCTACGGCCAAGGGTTGATCCTCCAACAGATCTTGCGCGGAGCGGCTGGCTTTCGCCGCCATGTCCCCAGCCGTCGAGCTTGCATTGGCAGCGCTTCCCGTCAGACTCGCCGCAGCGGCTCTTGCGGTGCTCGATATGGTGTCGCCGGCGCTGGCAGCGCTCGAGGAGAGCGATTCCGCGGCATCGGAGAGCGTGCCGCCCAAGCCGCCGCGCTCCCCTGCTACATCATGTTGTCCCGGCGCTGAAGGCAATCGGTAGTCATCCGAACGTTGGATGGTGTTTGAGGTACCGCTGCCGAACATCAGCCAGGCCAGACCTGCGCCCACCATGGTGACCGGCAAAGGATTGTCTCGGACCTGCGTTCTGAGATTGCTGAGCATGGCCGCGCTCTCCCCTCCCGAGAACAGCCCGGTGAACTCATCCAGCAATTGTCCAGGCGTCATCTTGCCTCGAATGGATTCGGCGGTCTCCATCACCCGAGCGCGAGCCGCCTCGGCCTCGCGTTCAAGTTCGGCTGCGGATTTCTCGTTCATCTCACCTGTTCCTTAATCGCGCTCGCGTCGCGCTTGAGCTGTCCCTGGGTCCGGTCGGGGGTAAGTTCCGAAGGCGCCATGCTGGCCGTCCCGGTCCGCAGCAGGATGACGCCGAGGACCGCCACGACCACACCGACCAGCAGGGAAGACCACCCCGCGCCAAGCCCTGCCCGCGTCAGTGCGATAATGAGCGCCTGCAGCAACACCAAGAGCGCGGCGAGCAGGCAAATCGCGCCGCCCAGCACTTCCGCAGCACCTGCTCCGGCTTTGGTAAGCTTTTCAGAGAGCTCGGCCCGAAACAGCCTCGCCTCGGTTTGCACCAGAGTGGTGACATTCTGGGCCAAATCGGTGACTAGCCCGGCAAGGCTGGGATTGTCCTGGTTATTCATCTGTCCTGCTCCGCGATCTGCGTGGCGCCATCATCGCCGACCACGCCAAAATCTTGTGGACGATCAGCGGACCAACCCTGTGGCTGATCGGTGTGTGATCTGAGGCCTCCCGGAGCGGCCTCAGAATCGGGCCTTGCCGACGGAGAAGCCTTGATGAACCGCCCGAGAGCCAATCCGGCCAACACCGATCCCGCAAGCAGGACACCGGGATTTTGCCGGCCGAAGGACTGCACGTCATCAAGGACTTGGCTAAAGGGCTTCTGTTTCAAGGACGATGAAAGCCGCTCAAGGCCACTGGCAGCATCCAAAGCGAATTTCGATGCGTTCCTTTCATCGTTGCTGGCAAGGTGATCGCTGGCCGCTCGCAGTGCACCACCCAACGCCGCCAAGCTCGATCCGATGTCGCGCTGCGCCTCCT
>NZ_JAMYVS010000013.1:0-123193 GCF_040324255.1 Mesorhizobium sp. M0001 | reverse complement strand
GGTCAGGGATCGTACGGCGACTCTGAGCCACATCGCTAGCCATTTCCACGGACCGGCGGGCCTCCAACTGTCGCCGGGTGCAGCGCTCTTCCGTTTGCCCGATACAAGGCGAAAGCCTTGAAGCTGCAACGCGCCGTCCGCGCCCGCATCGGGGCAACCTCAATGCCTCGATGTCCGCTTGATCGTCACCAACTACGTCAAAGGCTCCCCGCAAGTAGTACGCCTCCGGCGAGGGCCGCCTTGCGGGAGCATGGCCCGGTAGCGAAGCTGCGCTCTTAAGGTCGTCCTTTCGAGCGTAGTTAGCAGCGCAGCATGAGCCATGTGACGTTATTGACCGGACCGGAGCGTCGTCGTCGTTGGCGTGAAGAGGATCAGTGCCGGATCCTGGCCGCGGCATTCGCGCCCGGGGCCACAGTGGCGGCGGTAGCGCGTCAGTATGATGTCGCAACCAGCCTGATCTATAAGTGGCGCCGCACGGTGAGAGCCCGCGAGACAGGCTTTGCCGAAGTTGTCGTGGTTCCCGATAAGCCTTTCGCCGCTTCGGTGCCGGCGGCGCCACCAGCGGTGATCGAGCTGGAGATCGCCGGCAAGGTGCGGCTGCGGATACCGCTGACCACGCCGCCGACACTGGCGGCGGCGATGGTGAAGGCGCTGGGCGTTTCATGATCCCGGTTCCGAGCCAGGTGCGGATCTGGTTGGCGGTCGGCCGGACCGATATGCGCCGCGGAATGCAAGGCCTCGCTCTGCAGGTTCAGGAGACGTTGGGCCGGGATCCGCATGCCGGCGATCTTTATGTCTTCCGCGGCCGCAGCGGCAACCTGGTCAAGATTATCTGGCATGATGGGCTCGGCATGTCGCTATATGCAAAACGGCTCGAGAAGGGCCGGTTTCTATGGCCGTCGCCGGCGGACGGCACGGTTTCCATATCACCGGCGCAGCTCGCCTACATGCTCGACGGGATCGATTGGCGCAACCCGCGTCACACGTTCCGACCGCAGCGCGCGGGCTGAGTTTTTCTTTGAGTTTGCGCCATTTTCCGCGAGTCAGCGGACGCGTTTTATGATTCACTCCAGGGCATGGTTGCCACCGCCCAGGATGCTGTTCCGGACGATATTGGCGCGCTGAGAGCAGCGCTGACCGCGGCGCTGGCCAGAGCCAAAGACGAGGCCGCGCGCGCTGCGCTGGTCGAGGCCGAACTGGCGGTCGCCAGGGCCAAGGCATCGGATGATGCGGCGCTGATCGCACATCAGGATCTGACGATCCGCAAGCTGCAGCGGGCGCTGCATGGTCAAAGTTCTGAACGTGCCGCCCGCCTGCACGACCAGATGGAACTCACCTTCGAGGAACTCGAGAGCACGGCAACGGAAGACGAGATCGCCGCCGAACAGGCAGCGGCCCGGACCACCGAGGTGGCGCCTTATGTGCGCAAGCGACCGACGCGCCAGCCATTTCCCGAGCACCTGCCGCGCGAACGCGTGGTCGAGCCGGCGCCGACCGCTTGCCACTGCTGCGGCGGTCATCGGCTGCGCAAGCTGGGTGAGGATATCACCGAGACGCTGGAGGTGGTGCCGCGGCAATGGAAGGTGATCCAGCACGTGCGGGAGAAGTTCACCTGCCGCGACTGCGAGGCGATCAGCCAGGCTCCGGCGCCGTTCCACGCCACCCCACGGGGCTGGGCCGGTCCCGGCCTGCTGGCGATGATCCTGTTCGAGAAGTTCGGCCAGCATCAGCCGCTCAACCGCCAGGCTGAACGCTATGCCCGCGAAGGCGTGCCGCTCAGCCTGTCGACGCTTGCCGACCAGGTCGGCGCCGGCGTCGCGGCGCTGATGCCGCTGTTCAAGCGGCTCGAAGCCCATGTGCTGGCCGCTTCACGTCTGCACGGCGACGACACGACGGTGCCGGTCCTGGCCAAGGGCAAGACCGATACCGGCCGATTATGGACCTATGTGCGTGATCACCGACCGTTCGGCGGTGTCGATCCGCCGGCGGCGGTGTTCTATTATTCGCGCGATCGCCGAGGCGAACATCCCGCGGCGCATCTTGCCGGCTGGAGCGGCATTCTGCAGGCCGATGCCTTTGGTGGTTATGGCGATCTCTATGCGACGGGCCGTCAGCCGGCGCCTATTCTGGAAGCCAGCTGCTGGGCCCACAGCCGGCGCAAAGTGTTCGAGTTGGCCGATATCGAAGCGGCGGCGCGCAAGAAGGCGCACGGCGAGAAGCCCAACCTGGTCTATCCGCGCGGTTGAAGGCGTGAAGCGCATCGATGCCCTGTTCGATATCGAGCGCGAGATCAACGGCCTGTCGCCGGCCCAACGCCACGCCGTGCGCCAGGAGCGGAGCCTGCCGCTGGTCGCGGAGCTCGAGACCTGGATGATCGAGACGCGCGACAAGCTCTCGCGCGGACATGATCTGACCAAGGCCTTCAACTACATGCTGCCCGCTGGTCATCCTTCACCCGGTTCCTCGACGATGGGCGGATCTGCCTATCCAACAATGCAGCCGAGCGAGCCCTGCGCGGCATCGCTCTCGGCAGAAAGTCCTGGCTGTTCTGCGGTTCCGATCGCGGCGGACCAGCGCGCTGCCGTTCTCTACAGCCTGATCGTCAGCGCCAAGATGAACGATATCGACCCGCAGGCCTGGCTCGCCGACGTCCTCGCCCGCCTGCCCGCCTATCCGGCCCATCGGATCGATGATTTGCTGCCGTGGAATTGGAGATCCGCACAACTGTGGACCCAATCAGCGGCGGCCTGATCATGCAGCGCAATAAGGTGCATCACGTCTACACCGTCGAACGTGTCGCCAGGGACCTCGGCGTCAGCGAAGCGCTCATCCAGGAACTGACCCTCGGTCTCGAGCCCGAGGACGGCGTCAATCTGGGTCTACGGCGCCAACGACGACGACGGGATCTTGGCCTTCACCGATGAAGGCATCGAGGAGGTCGAACTCCTCCTCGAAGAATATCATCGCGTCTCCCCATCAAAAACTTGACGCCAGCACCGCGGTGCTCAGGTCCTCATGGCTGCCGGATACACGTCTGCGGTCTTCACCGGATGGGTACCGCAAGTATCGCAAAAACAACCTCTCGGCGGCATTCCACAATCTGGACAAGGACGCTGGGAAGGAGCTGACGCGCCGCTACGACGAACGGTGCGGCCACCGTTCGCACAAAAATTGCGGCTTCGCGCATGAGAATGGTTTATCGAAAGCCCGCACGGCCATCTCAAATACGCGATCGACGACAGGAGTCTGATGAGAGGATCGAGCGATTTCGACGATCTTGTCTGCTATCGCCACGTTGTCGACAGTAACTGCGAGTCCAGCGGGCCTGGTCTCGCGGTAATGCCTTATACGGCTGAACGCTCCACTACTTGAGCCGCGACAATGGGCGCGTCGTCCACATTGGTGTCCGGCCAGACCCGTGCGCGCTTTTTGGGGAAAGCACCTGGGAAGAAATAGGAGAGGCCCGCGCTTGCAACATAGATAGTCGCTGAAACGCCCTCGAAATTGCGACTGAAGTGGAACTGCGACTTCATCACGATAAAGTCCTGCTCCCTGATATTGACGCCGTGGGATTCGAAAATGGCCCGATCAACGATGAACCCTGGCTTTGAAGTGACAATCACAAGGAAACGATTGTCAATCTCGATAAGGGCCGTCTTTCCCATGGCAGCGGATTCGTTGGCAAAACTGGGTCCAATGAGTTTGATATCCTTATTGTTGAGCAGCTTGACCACGCCTTCGACCTCGAAGGGCAGATAAAGCGGGGTCACCCTGCCGCCGAGATGCATCTTGATTTTCGCGCCAACTCCGGCGGCATGTGCCTGAGCGACGGTCTCCGGATCATTGACCGTCATCGCGCCCTGGAGCTTCACAGGATGCTTCAGCGCGGCCTGCAGGATCAAGGTGCTGTCGCCCGGCGCGCCGGCCAGCGTCCGGTCACCAAGATCGGCAAGCGCCTTGGTGATGCCGCTCTTGTCCTTCGCAGTGCTATCTAGGGCCTCTGCGATCGTGACGGTTTCATCCTTGAAGAGCTCGCGCAGATCCCAGAACTCCTGGGCGTAATCCTCCACGATCGCCTTGGCTTGCGCATATGGCCCGTTGCTGAGGATCACAGCGGCCTGACCCATGTCCGTTAGATCCGCAAAGCGATAGGCGTTGTAGATGCTAAGGTCCACCACTGGCGCTTCTGACTTCTCGAGCGCACGGGCTCGTGCGTGCATTTCCTTAAGTGGGCTGAGATGAGTTTCAAGCCTGCCTGGGGCAATCATCCGGGTTTTCGCGAAGGTATAGACCGGGCGCAGATGGCCTCCCAGGACATCGAAAACCAATCTGACGACCTTCTTGCCATTGTCGTAGTAATCGTCATGGGGATTGTTCTTGCAGGCGATGCAGATGTCGGCTGCCTTCAACATCTTCGGCGTGATATTGGCATGAAGGTCGAGACCTACTCCGATGACTGCGTTTCTGCCGATGGCACCGCGAATGTAGGAGAGGAAATCACCTTCCGCATCTTCGAACTCAGTCGTGGACATCGACCCATGCAGGTCCAGGACAATCGCATCCGGCGCGAGCTTCTTGAGTTCTTCGCCCCAAAACTGGCGTTGCTCAATGTAAAAACCGTGATCGATGGCGCCGCTCGGGGCGATTATCGAATCTGAAACGGGAAGGATTTCAATATCAGCGCGTTCGATCAAGGCGTCGACAATCCCGCCTAGCGTGGTGCCATTTCCCTTGGCCGCCTCGATCAAAGTCTCGCCGCGAATGACCGTGATATCTGCCGCGGCTGTCGCAGGCGCATATCCGTGCGATTCATGAAACAGGCGTCCGACTGCTATGCGCTTCATGATATTAATTGTCTCCTGAATGTCAGGGTTTGATCGCCAGGGACTTCGCGCTGTCTGCTCGGGCAGCGTGCGACGGATTGCTGGGAGCGTTTCAAGCTCACGGTGGGATGGACTGGCCGGTGGTGCCCCGCAACAGGGTGCGCCGGGGACAAGTGCTTAAGTCTTAAGGGGCCGCAGGCCACTCCTGTTCGCCAAGTGTCGAAAATGGTGTGATCGCCCAATCGATTAAGTCGACGGCACGCTGAAGTATCGCCTCTGTCTGAGCGCGGCTGGGGGAAGCGGCGATGACATACCCGATCCAGTCTCGGAGATCGCCTTTCCTGACGATTGGCGTGTTGGCTTCAATATAGAATTTGACTTCGGCTACACCGGGTATGGCAACTGCCTGACTGTCGCCTCCGATCCAATCAAGGGTGCCATCACGATCAGGAACGAGGAACCTCGCGGCCGCAGTCTGCGAATGCCTTCTGTGCAAATCCCATTCGTCGCCGATGACAAGCTTGATGTGCTCGGTGACGAGATCGATGCCGTAAGCCAGCTGAGTCAGTTGGGGAGTGGGCGTACCATGAAGCCGCGGATTGACTTCAATGACGACTGGGCCACGCTTCGTCCACCGGAATTCGATGCCCGTTGGCCCCCAGCCGAGGCCGAGAGCGCGCAAACAGCTCAGCGAAACATCGGCGATACGCCCATACTCTTCATCAGTCAGCGCGGCCGGCAAGGTGCACTCCCGAAAGACGAAATGCGGTGGGCAGCCGAACTCAGCGGCCTGAATCCCAATGATCTCATTACCCATTATTTCGGCGCTATAATAAGGGCCTTGTGCGAATTCTTCGACCAGTATCCTCGGCGGGGACTGCCATATGTGCTCCCCGCCCAAAAGATAGGTCGTATGTTCGGCTAACTCATCGAAGCTGCGGCACAGTCGGACACCTCTGCTGCCGGCACCAACTGCTGGTTTAAGAATCACCGGCAGGCCGATCTCCGCGGCAAAGCTTTCCACCTCCGTAGCGTCCGCTGCCAAGCGATAAGCAGGTATTGGAACGCCGGCCTCTGAGAGTAGGTGACGTTGCTTGACTTTGTCGCAGCATTGTTCGATGGATGTGGGGTTCGGTCCCGGCAGATCGAAATGGCGGCAGAGCTTGCCAACTGTCGCATAGAACGAGTCTCCGACGGACGTAATGCCAGCAATGTCATAGGTTGCATGCAGCCGGGAGCATTCGCGGATCAGCGCATCGAGATCGGCCGTATCGACCCGGATTGCCTCAATTCCTTCGGCCCCAAGATAGTCGTACCGAGCTGAGTCAGCCGACAGGACAATTGGATGAAGACCAAGTTGCAGAGCTGCTTGGACGTATAGCGGACCATTATATCTTGAACCTTCAAGCAGGATGAGCGCTCTTCTTGCCATTGGCCGTTGTCTCGGACGTTGCGTGCTGTGCGGCGGTCCTTCGCGTACATCGGGGAAAGCTTTTTCAGCCTTGCCTGATCTCAGACCTTGTGGTGAACATACCATTGTCAGCGATCCGCGGTCGCAAAGATTCTGCAAAGTTACTTCAAGGATTTGTTGCAACGGTATGGTCACCGGCCCTTGTCCCGCTTATGCGATCCGCTGCTGGTACCGTCGCTTAGTCGTTTCGATTGAGATAATCTTTGAGCTTCATTGCTAGGACGCGTACATGGGGCGGAGCGACCATGGTGTAATGGTCACCTGGCACTTCGTGAATTTCCAGGCGCGCCCGCGCGAATTGCTTCCACCCAAGATCGCCATCAGGTTCATTCGTGGATGTGCGCAGCCCCTTCCTGGCTGCAAAAAGAACGGACCTGCTGTCGTTGACGCGAGGCGTATATTCACGCAGCGCAATTTTATTTGCCTCGGCAACTGCAAGGATATTATTGAACTGCGTTTCGCCCATGTCGGGTACGTTACCTGCTTGCTTTCCGAAATCCAGCAATGCCGTGACCTGGCATTCACGCTTGATGGAATCTAACTTTCGCCAATGTTTCTTCAGCGCTGGAAAAAGGACACTCAATGTGACCGCTTGCTCGCTAAGCCAGTCAGGAATACGGCGGTTGCCGAGCAAGCGATGGTACCGGCTGCTTGTGTGCTCTTCATCCTTGTGAAGCGCTTTGGCATCGAGCAGTCCAACTATTGCTACCTCGTCACCAGCATCGCGCAATTGGCAGCCCATTTCCCAAGCAATGCTACCGCCCATGGACAAGCCAACGAGTTGATAAGGGCCGCGTGGTTGTACGCTCTTGATGGCCTCAATATATTCCCCTGCCATCTCGGCAATGCTCAGGTGAGGTTTTGCCTCACCATTCAGGCCTCGCGCCTGTAATCCGAAGAGCGGCTGGTCTGCACCCAATGCCTTAGCAAGAGGCGTATATAGGAGTACATGTCCCCCAAAAGGGTGGGGGCAAAACAGAGGTGTCCGTGAACCACCGGTTTGTATCGGCACCAATGCGTTCGGACGCACGCTTCCACGGATCTTCGAGAGGGCTATCGCGAGCCCGCTTGGTGTCTGATGTTCCAGCAACAGGGAGACAGCCAATCTCTCTCCCGTTAGCTGCTCGATGCGATCGATCACGCTTAAGGCACTCAACGAATCGCCACCAAGATCAAAGAAGCTGTCGGTCGCGGCAACGTCTTCCAAGCCCAAAATGTCCCGGTAGACCGCCGCAATTTGGCGGTCCAAAGCTGCCTCAGCAGACATCTCAACTACAGTCGGACTGCGCACCCCTTCGTTCCCAGTCGGGGGATCGACGGATGTGGCTGCAATATCAGGCTGCTTCAAATCGGCATTTTGTTCCTGCTCCTTGGTGACGACTGCATCGAGCCAGTAACGCTTGCGATCAAAAGGATAAGGCGGGAGGGGGGTACGCTGCGGGGGCTTATGATCGTGCAGGCCAGACCAATCTATGCGAACGCCGCAGGTCCAAAGCTTGCCCAATGTCTGTAACAGTCTCAGGCGATCACCTTGCCCATGATCGCCTCCTGGCAAGGCCGCAAAGGCGATGGGGCTGCGCAGGTTGATCTTTGACTTGGACCGCTTGGAATGTCCCGTCAGGGCTGCGCCAGGCCCCATCTCAATGAACAATTCGTGGCCCGATTGCACTAGCCGATCGAAGGTCTGATGGAATTGCACCGTCTCTCGCAGGTTGCGGACCCAATAGCTGCCATCGAGCCGCACGTCCGCCTCAAGCCAGTCACCGAGCACAGTTGACATGAACGGTACTTCCGGTGCGTGCAGCTCGACTTGTTCGGTATGAATCCTAAACTCCGGCAGGATTGGATCGAGCAGGGATGAATGCACGGCATGACTTCCACGTATCCGTTTGCTCGCGATAGATTTCGCCTGCAATCGCTCATGAAACTCTTCGATCTCGGATGCGGCCCCCGAAACGACGCACAGACGTGGACCGTTTATGGCCGCCAATGAAAGGCGTTCGTTCCAATAGGGCTGGAGCTCTTCCGGCGACAGGCTGACTGCAACGATGCCGCCGGCAGGCACACGCGACGTTAACTGTCCTCTTATCAGCGTCAGTCGAATGGCATCACGTAACGAGATGATGCCCGCAAAATGAGCGGCTGCATATTCGCCGATGCTGTGGCCGATCACAGCTGCAGGGAAAATGCCCCACGACAGGAAGAGCTTCGTCATTGCATATTGCGTAGCAAAGATGACAGGCTGTATGACGGCTTCCAGCTGAGGCTCAAGCTCGCCATCAGATTTGCCTTCGCAGTAGAGCAGGGGGCGGAAATCAATATGTGCGAGCTCATTAAGCCAGTTTGCGCATTCGTCGATGGCGTTGCGGAATACCGGCTCTTCTTCATAGAGCTCCCGACCCATTCCAATCTGCTGCCCGCCCTGGCCGGAGAACATGAAAACGATGCGGGGTTCACTGCTTGACGCTTCCCCCGATGCGCCCGCATGCAGTGCCGCCTGATCGAATTGGTCGGCTAGTTCCACCAGACCGGATCCGACGATACTTGTGCGATATCTGAGAGCGGCTCGCCCCTTCTGCAGGGTGTATGCGACATTTGCTGCGCTGTGCTGAACCTCGCTTCGGCGCATAAAGCCGGCCAGTTGCCGAAGCACTTCGGTCAGTGCCGACCTGCTCGCCCCCGATACTGGAAACACGTGCAGCCTGCGGCCGCCTTGTTGATGGGTTCGCGGCGGAGTCTCCTCGAGAATCGCGTGCGCATTCGTGCCACCGATGCCATATGAGCTGACCGCACCGCGCCTTGGCCCGCCGCTCTTAGGCCAAGCGGTGCAGGTCTTGGCTACGAACACCGGGCTCTCTTTGAAGTCGATATTTGGGTTGGGCTTATCAAAATGCAGGCTGGAGGGAATGACGCCCTTGTTCAGCATCGTGGCGAGCTTGATCATTCCCGTTACACCCGCTGCTGCGTCGAGATGGCCGATATTTGTTTTGACCGAACCTATTGCGCAGAATTGTTTCCTCGCTGTGTGGGAACGGAAAGCCTTGGTCAGGCCAGAGATTTCGATGGGGTCGCCAAGGTAAGTTCCCGTACCATGCGCCTCCACGTAACCAATGGTGTCCGCAGAGGCCTCAGCATCGGAGAGGGCAGCTTGGATTACCGCTGCCTGTCCTTCAGCACTGGGGGCGGTGAACCCTACCTTGGCCGCGCCATCATTGTTGATGGCGGTTCCCTTTATGACTGCCCAGACATAGTCGCCGTCTCTACGGGCATCGCTCAGCCGCTTGAGAACAACCGTCGCTGCTCCGCTGCCTCTCACCGTTCCTTGTGCTTTCGCATCGAACGCACGGCAGTGGCCGTCAGGGGACAAGATATGGCCTTGTTGATGGAGATAGCCTTTTCCATGCGGCAGGGAAATCGATGCACCGCCTGCCAGCGCCATATCGCACTCATTGCTGCGAAGGCTCTGGCAAGCGAGGTGGACAGCAACCAGCGAAGTGGAACAGGCCGTCTGAACTGACACGCAGGGGCCGGTCAAATTGAGCTTGTAGGCAATGCGCGTCGCCGTGAAATCGTGGCCATTAAGAATGCGGATCTGCAATTTCTCTGAATCCAGCAGGTCCCTGCCTGCTTCCCGCTCAGCGAGATAGTGGTTCGCCCCTACGCCAGCAAAAACACCGACTTTGGCCTCGGATGGCTCGCGCGATCCGTATCCCGCATGGTCGAGCGCCTGATACGCCGTTTCCAGCAGGATCCGCTGTTGCGGGTCCATCCACGCTGCTTCCTTAGGCGAGATGCCGAAGAACGCTGCGTCAAACAGATCAACGCCGCTGATAACGGCTTCGCGCCTCACATAATTAGGCTTGCCAAACGTGTCAGGAGCAACGTCAGCGTCTCGCAATGTCTGTTCATCCAAGTCTGTGATGGACTCAATGGCATCGACCAGATTGTTCCAGAATTGGTCGACGTTTTCCGCTCCCGGGAACCTGCCCGCCATACCTATGATTGCAACAGCATCGCGGTCCTGTTTGGGTTCGTTGCCGCTTCCGGCCGAACCAATTGTGGTCTTTAAACCTCCAGCGGAGTGAGGAGCAGCTTGAGTTGCGGCCAAATGCGCAGCGAGCGTTCTTATTGTGGGGTGCTCGAAAAGATCCAGAATCTTGCAATCAATGCCCAGACGATCTTGGATACGCGCCTGAACTTGGACAACAGCCAGGGAATGTCCGCCAACATCAAAGAAACTGTCTTCACCACCGACGGAATCCAGGTTCAGCACGTCCTTCCATATCTCAGCCAGTTCCGCCTGAAACCCACCGGTCGGCAAAGTTGCTGCCTTTAATTTCGGGGCGTTTCTCGGCTCGGGAAGCGCGCGTCGATCGATCTTGCCGCTACGATTGGTTGGTAGCTGCGGGAGGAACACGAACTGCGAGGGCACCATGTAGCCAGGCAACGCGCCGCGCAGGAAAGTCTGAAGTTCATCGACATCCTCCGAACTTTCCGGTCGCCTCACCACATAAGCTGTCAGGCTCGCATTTTCGCCGAGACGATCTGTCAGCGTGACGCAGCATGCTTTGACGTTTTCGTGCTTCATCAGACACTGCTCGATTTCGGCAAGTTCAACCCGCATGCCGCGGATTTTGACCTGTCCGTCCTTTCGGCCCAGGAACTCAATCGTGCCATCTGACCGATACCGGGCCAGATCACCAGTTCTGTAGAGCCTGGATTGCGGATCATTATCGAACGGGTTTGGCCGAAAAAGCTCGCGCGTGAGATCATCGTTACTGATGTAACCGCGAGCTAGGCCGACGCCCCCGATATAGAGCTCGCCGATTGCCCCAAGCGGTGCCGGATTGCCATAGCGATCAAGGATGTATGCCTTGCTATTGATGGCGGGGCGCCCGATAGGCGGCTTTCGCCCGTCGGCACTCACCTCAGTTCTTACGCAATAGACGGTCGTTTCAGTCGGCCCATAGGAATTGAAGATGCGGCGGTTTTCGCCCCAACGATCAATGAGGCTCGACGGTAAGGGCTCTCCACCCGACTTGATCACGATGAGATCAGAAAGATCAGTCGACGGCAAGGATGTCCAAGCTGTCGGTGTAAGACCGGCAACGGTGATGCGCTCACGGCGCATGAACTCGACCAGCTCTGCTCCGGGCAGCGATGCTGATGGGGGCGCAAGGCACAATCGACCACCCGAGGACAAAGCCAGCATAAAATCGAATAGCGATGCATCAAATCCGCAGGAAGCGAACTGCAATACTCGGCTATCCGGGCCCGACTGATAAGTGCGTCTTAGGTCCTCCGCCATGTTGCAGGCGCTGCGATGTTCGATCATCACGCCTTTCGGCTGACCTGTGGAGCCGGACGTATAGATCACATAAGCCAAGTCGAGGGAGCCGGCGGGGCAGTGCGGAGGCGTGACTTCATGCCGAGCAATTTCGGTGTGGTCTTCGTCGAGGAGAACCACTGCGCATTCATTCGCACCTTCAATGCTTCGCCCGGATAGGGCATCCCCAAACGTCTGTTCTCTGAGCTCCGACTTGCTGATGAGGGCAGTGGCACCAGCATCCCGCAACATGAAGCGTAGACGCTGGGGTGGCAGTCGCGGATCGAGAGGAAGATAGACGGCCCCGGCCTTCAGGACAGCGAGAAACCCGACAATGAGGTCGCACGAACGCTCAACGAGAATGCCGACCACGTCTCCAAGACGGACTCCTTTTGAAATCAGATGACGGGAAAGCTTGTTTGCCCTTTGCTCAAGTACGGCATAGCTGAGTGCCTCCCATGGGCAGCTGACAGCGATATTGTCCGGGTAAGCGGCAGCCTGCGCTTCGATCAGGTTGTGCAGGCAAGTGTCGGACGAAAAACATGCGGCTGTGTCGTTAAAATCATGCAGGAGCTGGTGCTCCTCCCCTGGCCTCAGAAGACTATAGTCGCCTATCCGTCGCGCTGGCTTATCTGCGATCGCCTCAAGCAAAAAATGATAGTGCTTCGCAAGCCGCTCTATAGTGCTAGCATCCCACAAATCCGCTTTATACACGACCTCAAGGCGGACACTTTCCTTGCGTGCCAGGATTCGAAAATCAAGATCGATCCAGGTATCGGTCTCACAAAATTGGATTTGCGCAGGCAAGCCGGAGAGGTCGACGTCGCATGGCGTGAAGCCAAGAGAACTCACCGCCTCCGGAGTGAAGTTGAAAGCTGCTTGCGCGAGCGGATTGCGATCAGGTGTAGGGGGGAGCTTGAGCTTCTCCAGCAGCAGTGGAAGAGGAAAATATTCGTGGCTGCGCGCGCTGCGCATCAGATGTCGCACCCGCTGCAAATGGTCGAGGAAAATGGGATTTCCGGAAAGATCTTGCCGCAGGGCCGCCAGGGTCACAAAGTAGCCGAAGGTGCCCGAAAAACTTCCTGCCGGACGGCCAAGGCGAGGCACGTAAAGGGTGATGTCGTCCTGGTCGCAATAACGATGCAGCAGGACATAATAGGCAGCAAGGAGGACGGTGGACAGCGTCACTTTTTCCTGGTGCGCCAGTCGTTCCAAGCGCGCGACCACGGGCTTGTCGATGTCCAGGGAGAAAACTGACCCAGTGTGCGTCGCGGGCGCAGTTCGTGGTTTGTCGGTCGGAAGGGCCAGGTCGGGCTCATGATCGACAAATTGGCTGCGCCAGTACGCCCACATACGCTCTCCGTCGTCGCCGGCAAGGAGTCGCTCCTGCCAGGCTACGAAGTCCTCGTACGGGGTCATCGTGGTCAGAACCGGTATTTCCGTTTTGCCACAAAACGCCTGGTAGAGCCTGCCGAACTCGTGCAGGAAGGTGCGAATGCTGTAGGCGTCGGAAATGATGTGATGGAAATTGAGGAGGAGAATCTCGTCCGTGGCACTGCGCATGAACAGGTGTGCGCGAAACAATGGCCCATGTTCCAGATCGAAAGGCGAGCGAGCTTCCGCTGCGATGGAGTGACGGAAGTCCGCCTCTTCAAGATCTTGTAGCCGAACGACATGAAAGCTCAGAAGGGCAGTCTCATGAATACGCTGATGGATCCGCTCGCCTTCCTGGTGAAAGGTCGTCCGCAGCATTTGATGGCGGTCAATCAAAGATTGGAGCGCGCGCCGCAAGGCATCAATGTCGAACGGCGCCTTTATGCGCAACTCGACTGGCAGATTGTATTCGCTACCGGTCGGTCGTTTTTGATGGTGTATCCAAAGGCCCATCTGGCTATGCGACAGCGGACGGGTAACATGATCCATTGCTTTCTCCAGCCACATATTTGTGCGGAGAACGCTACCCCGTCTTCTCTTGGGATGGTCTGAATTTTTAGCGAATTATCATTCCATTTATGTGAACCTATTGTATCAAGAAATACATACCAACTCGTAATTGGAATTTATGTTGAGCTTGTATGTCAATTCTATTAAGGAGAAAGATCGAAAGCTATAATGTTGTTTCACAATTGTTAAAATGGCTTCATATATCTTTACACATCGCGAGCCATAGGCAATGTAGAAGCGTCTCCTAGTGACAGCAACCGAGCCACCTAAAGCAGCTGAAGGGTCTGAACGGCCACAGCGAGAAAGCCGTTTTGTGCTGATCAGGCAACAGCGGGTTGTGGAGCAGCTTTGATGCATGCATTCGAATAGGCAGACGGGCACCATCGACGTTTGGGTTTTCCGGCATTCTCAGCTGACGATCCCTACGTTGCATATGCGCGAAATTCTGAGCCCAACTGAGCGGGAACGGGCTGAGAAAATTCGTCACATGAATATGCGCCTTTCGTATCTTCAGGCAAAGTGCGCTTTTCGGATCATCCTTTCTGCGCACTTGCGTATTCCGCTGGGAGATCTCCAGATGACCATTTCGCGCTTCGGCAAGCCCCGATTGCCGGCGCACGATATTGAAGTGAGCCAAGCTCATAGTCACGATTGGTCGGCCGTCGCCGTATCAACCTTAGGCTTCGTTGGGATAGATATTGAGGTTTGGCGCCCCCTGGCAAATTGCCGGCAGTTGGCTTGCCAAGTTATGACCGACCAAGAGGCAAGGGCTTTTGAAGACATTCCGAGCGAGCTGACTGTGCGAAAGTTCTTGGAGCTGTGGACCAGAAAAGAGGCCATACTGAAATGCGCGGGTCTTGGCCTCCGCCAAGATCCGCGTGGCCTTCATACAGGCTGGGATGAGCCGGTCGTGGAATTTGGTGACGTGCAATGTTACCTCAACGCACTCCCAGTCTGCGGGCGATTGGTAGGGCATTTAGCATCGCATGCTCCTCAAAAAATCATCATGCGCAGCCTGCCATCAGAATGGACGCTTGGCTGAAAGGACGCGCTGCAACAACGCCGATGAACGCAGCCTCGACGAGCGCGACCGTCGCCTGTAACCAAGTGGATGTGTTCGGTGACGAGATCGACTCCGTAAGCTTAGCTGAACCAGTTGAGGAGTGCCCCCACCAGCAAGACGCGGATTGACTTCAATGACAACTGAGCCAGACGTTGTCCACCAGAATTCAATATTCGCTGGCCCCCAGCCAAGGCCAAGAGCTCGCAAGCAGCTAAGCGAAACGTCCGCGATACGCTCCTGTTCGTGAGCGGTCAGCGGGGCGGGAAAGGTGAACTGACGGTATGCGAAATGCGGTAGAGGGCCAAATTCACCGGTACTCATCCCAAGAACGTCATTTCCCATTGTTTCAGCAGTATAGTAGGGGCCTTGTGCAAATTCTGCGACTAACACCCGGGGCGAGGATGGTAATAAATCACTCCTGCCCAACAGAGAGGTCGTATGTTCGGTCACTTCGTCAAAGTTGCGACACAATCGGACGCCGATGCTAACGCTCCCTTCCACTGGCTTAACAATCACCGGCAGGCCGATCTCGGCGGCAGCACTTTCAACGTCCGAAGCATCCGCTACCAAGCGATAAGCGGGTACTGGAACGCCGGCTTCGCGAGAAGCTGACGTTGACTGAATTTGTCGCAACATCGTTCGATGGATGTGGGGTCCGGTCCCGGCAGACTGAAAAACCGGGAGAGTTTGCCAACTGTCGCACAGAGCGTGTCCCAGTCGCTCGTAATTCCGGCGATGTCATAGGTCTCACGTAGCCGAGAACATTCGCGGATCAGCGAGATTGTTTATATCAACACGGACTGCCTCAAACCCTTCCGCCGCAAGATAACGTACTGAGCTGGATCAGCCGACAGGTAATCGGATAAAGACCGTGATGGAGGGCCGCTTTCACGTAAGCGGACCATTGTTCCTAGAACCTTCAAGCAGGATAAGCGCTCTTCGTGCCATTGGCTGGTGACTCCAACGAGGCCGGGCTGTGAAACGGTCCGAGGGCTCATCAGCATAAGATATTTCAGCCATGCCTGACGCCGGTCCTTGTGGTGAACCTACCATTGTCAAAGACTTGCAGTCGCAAAGATTCTGCAAATTTAATTGAAGGAACTGTTGCGACAGGGGCGCCAGTGTTTTCGAAACCCCGATAGAAATGTGTGCAGCGCGTCCGTCCGTGGTCGGTCGCTGAGAGAACCTGATCGGCACATCCCAATCGCACATCGTACCAGCTCCTGGTATCTATCTATCTAGCTTCAACAGGTTGTCCAAGGCTAGAGCGAGGCGACTGATACAGCCATGCAGCCCGGACCGGCAACTCTGCGGCGCGGTGACCTGAAGTCGGATAGGCGATGGCATACGCCGATTCGCGTAGCGCCTTCTGGATTAAGCGTGCGCCATCGCCCCTCTCAAGGCGGGGTCGCCTACTACGCCAGGTTTGGCGTCGCGATAGCCGGCCTCATGGCCAACAAAGATCCCAAGCGCGGAAGGAAATGGAGCCTGCAATCAACCATGGCAAGGCCGAGCGCACAGTCCGGCACGCTTGAGGACGCGGCTGACGGTGGCGGGCGATACGCCGACCTCATGAGCGATGTGCTTGCCGGTCCAGCGTTGCCGCCGCTACGCAACGATGCGCTCGGCGATCGACGCAGCGGTGGCCTGTGGCATATGGGCGGGCCGCGAGGAACGGTCGATCATGCCTGCCCGCCCTTCGGCCTTGTAGCGCTCGACCCAGCGCGCCACGATCTTGGCCGACACGCCGTAGACACGCGCTGCATGGGCTTGGGAAAAAGCGCGTTCGATCACCGACAGCGCCATCCTGCGCGTCAGCTTCCGCACTATGGGTCCGCTGAAGGCGCTCGCGACCGCGACGAAAGCCCCTTTCATCGACGCTGTATGCGGTGTGTTCTTTGAAGTCCGACAAGGGCGAGACACTTGCCCTTGTCGGTGAAAGCGGCTCAGGCAAATCTACCATCGCGCGCACGATGGTGGGCTTGCAGCGGGCCGCGAGCGCGAGCGGCAGCGTCAGCTTCGGCGGGCAGGAAATCGAGGAACTCAGCGGGGCTGAACGGAAGCCCTCCTGGCGGCGCATGCGATGGTGTTCCAAGGACCCCGTCGGATCACTCTCGCCCAGGCTGATGGTTGGATCGCTCCTGACAGAGCCTTTTCGCACCATCGATTAAAGAACCGCGATGCCGGAGCCGAAGCGGCGCGCCTACTAAGTATGGCCGGCCTGCCGGTTGATCTTGTTCGTCGCTATCCCCATCAGCTTTCCGGCGGTCAGGCCAGGCGTGTGGGAATGCGCGAGCCTTGCGTTCGAACCCGATTTGGTCATCGCCGATGAGCCGACTGCAGGCCTCGACGTCTCGGTGCAGGGCGAGGTGTTAAACCTACTCGCACGGCTTCAGGACGAACTCGGCATGGCGATCCTGATCATCTCACACAATCTCAATGTCGTGCGCCATATGACCGATCGCATGGCGATCATGTATCTAGGCCGCTTCATTAAGGTCGGCTCGACTGAGCATATCTTTGATCACGCACGTCAACCCTACATGCAGGCGCTGCTTGCGGCCAATCCTGAGCCTGACCCGGATGGTGTGCTGAACAGGATCGAGCTTAAGGGCGAGGTCCCGAGCATGATGAGGCGGCCATTCGGCTGCGAGTTCCACACCCGCTGTCGCTACGCGCAGGATATCTGCAGCCGCGTCTTCCCCGAACCCTCAACAAACCCGGAGAATACGGAGCACAGCTTCAGATGCCATTTTCCACTGGAGCGCGAAAGCGCGCTGCTGCTGCAGCAAAGACCGCTTTCTCCAGTTGGAACCCAAACCGATGACGAGTCATGATGCGCGCTCGCCGCAGACCATAGGGACAAGAAGAGGATCGCTGAATGGGCGAGGGTGAACTTCGGCGCGGTGGAGGTCACGTGGCCGTTCTCCGACCGGGCGAGGCAGATGTCCTTGATCCGAGCTTCGATGCCGGCCTGATCGCGGCGGCGGGACTTGTAGTGACAGGTCGACGTCGAACTCCAGAACCGGCTTGCCCGCCGGATCGACTCGTTCCACTCATCACACGTGTCCGCCACCAGCTCGCGTTTGCGAGGCCTCACAGTTTTCCCGAATGACGGCCTGCAATCTCCTTGTCCAAGGAAAGATCGGCCACCAGCTTCCTGAGCTTGCCGTTCTCGTCCTCAAGCTGCTTCAGCCCCTTCATCTCGGTCGGCAGCAGTCCGTCGTATTTCATTTTCCAGTCGAAGTACGTCGCCTGGCTGACCCCCCGCCCGACGACAGATCTCCGCGACGGGGACTCCGTCCGATCTCTGCTTCAGAATGAACGCCTTCTGCGCGTCCGAGAACTTCGATCCCTTCCGCTCCTCCCAGCCAAGGGATGTTACGGCGGAAAACTTCACTTTCGAGTGATCCAGTTTTCAGGGGTCAGAGCACAAGGAGACGGGACGAATGAAGTGTTCACGGTGCACGTCGCGATCTTAGGAGCAGGAGCGGGAATCAAGACCCGCCGATGTATGCCGCAACCTTGGGATATCGGAAGGGACTTCCATAAATGCATGGCCACGTCGGTGGCATGGATGTTCCGTTGCGCAGCGGAAGGCTGATGAAAGGAGAACGCCAAGCTGAAGAAGCTGCTCGCCCCAGCCGATGCTGGACAATGCCATCGTGAAGGATGTCGCTGCAAAAACATGAGGCCCGATGCCAAGTGGTACACTTGTGGCCCACGGCTGCGAGCTACAAGTGCCATGGTTAGGCTTTCGTCGATTGCTCAATGTCGCTAAGCGTTGATGCCGTCTCCGCTGCGATGAAGACGGTGGCTGCAGGCGAACGACGCCGGTTCGGCTATCGGCGCATCCACATCATGCTTCAACGGCAGGAACCCTGAACCCGCCGACCGGTTGTGAAGGGGGGTGCTGACCAAACCAGGCTCCAGCGCCCGTTTTTCCGTTTGTCGATCATCAGCTTGCCCTGGACCATGGCCGTCGAAGGCCCTTGGATCCAAGCGACTGCAAATGCCGCGAAATCCACGTCGACCGAAATTAGTCTTTTGCTGCTTAGTCAATAACTACCCTCGATTGACCAAGGACGTCAGGGTCAGGATTGACGCCTATCCCTGGTCCGTCGGGCGGCGAAATCTCGCCGCCAATGCGCGCGGGTGCGCCGGCGTCCAGGCGTGGCGCAACATACCCTGACAGGTCGCACGTGTTCAAAAGCCGGCTTACGGGTGTGGCGGCGGCCAAGTGAAGCAAGGCGCCAGTGGTGACGTCGGATCCCCACGTATCCTCGATGCACATCTTGGCACCAAGGTGCAAGCATAGATCGCGAAGACGCCGAAGTGCGCTAAGTCCGCCAGATTTGGAGAGCTTCAACGCGACGGCATCCATACAGCCGAGATTGTAGGCCTGGAGCAACGAGCCACTGTCATAGCCGTTTTCATCGATTTTCATGGGAAGGCCTGTGGCAGCCCGGACTGCAGCGCACTCTTCCAAGGTCGCGCAAGGCTGTTCCAGCATGATGTCGAGTGATGCAACGGCTTTGCCGACGCGGGTCGCGTCTAACCGGGTCGCACCGCAATTCCAGTCTCCGTAGACGAGAGGACCAGGGCCAACCGCCTCGCGCACTTGCCGAAGCCGCGCTACGTCGGATTCCCAATTGTTGTCCGTACCCAGCTTGACCTGGAACTGCCGCATCCCTTCAGCGAATGCTTCGCGTGCGATGCGCGCCATTTCGTCCGGTGCAGTACAGGTAATTGAATGATACAGCGGCATTCGCAGCGCCTGCCGTCCCCCGATAAGGGCGTAGAGAGGCAATTTTGCAGCTTTGCCTGTAATGTCCCAAAGCGCTAAGTCTAGTGCGGATTTCGCGTAAACGTGCCCCTGCAGCCATGCGTCGAGCTTGGTCATCAAGGCTTCGGGTCCGACAGGGTCGGCCCCAATAATAACTGGCGCCATATATTCGAGCGCTGGGCGGACACCCTCTGCATACGCGGGTAGATAGTGGGGGATCGGGCAAACCTCGCCCCACCCCGAGATGTCTTCATCGGTATCAACGCGAACCAATACCGATGTCACGGTATCGCAGGTTTTTCCGCCGGCCATGTGATAAGCAACATGGCTGGTCAGGGCAACCTCCCAGACCACGAGCCTCGTTATTTTCATTGCTGGTCCTCGCCCATGTCTAAGGTTCAATCCCGTGGTAAATACACAGTGCACCCGGGGGAGGGTGCGGTGGAAAGGCGTGTCACCCGCGGGGTGATCTCATGCTGGCTTTTCTACTCCGTGAACCAAGCGCGCTCGGCCAAACGCGCGCCCGCCATTGAGCGAACGAGATCAGGCCCGACGCCATCGACCTTCGTGCTGTAGCCGTCTAAAGTAGCAGGGAACGCGAAGATGCAATTGCCGCCGTCCTGGCTGCAGATCGCCTGCATTTCCTGATACATCGAACGACGTTTGTCCACGTCGAGCTCCGTGCGGGCGCTTTGCAGCATTTGGCTGAACCGGTCGTTACACCACCGCGTTTCATTCCAGGGAGCGTCGCATTTGAAAGCAAGCGAGAACATCATTCCGGGCGTGGGCCGTGTACCCCAATAGGTCGTGAAGTACGTCCGCTTCATCCAGATGTTGGACCAATATCCATCGTCTGGTTCTCGCTTGACGGCGAGATTGATTCCGGCGGCTCGCGCTTGCTCGGCCATCAGAACGGCAGAATCGACGGCGCCCCCAAAGGCGGCGTCCGCAGCACTAAGTTCCACATTGAGCGACGAGAGCCCGGCCTGCTTCAAATGCCACTTCGCCTTGTCCGGATCGTATTTGCGATGCGGCAACGACTTATTGAAAAACGGGTCGTTGCTCGCGATCGGCTGGTCATTGCCGACTTCCGCAAACCCCGAGAAGACGCTGGCAACCAGCCTTTCGCGGTCAATTGCGTATTTAATTGCCTCCCGGACATTGTTGTCCGAATAGGGCTTGTTGCTGACGTCCATGGCGCTACCGACGTAGGTGCCGCCCACCGTCTCCACGATTTTTAGTTGCTGGTTTCGCTTTACCAACTGAACGATCTTCGGCTCGATCCGATCAACCGCGTCGACAGCGCCTGTCGTTAGGGCATTGGCCCGAGCTGTAGCGTCATTGATATAAGTGAATTCCACGCCATCGAACCAGGCGCGATCGGCTTTCCAGTAGTTCGGATTGCGATGGGCACTAAGCGTTACACCCGGCTGGAATTTATCGAGGATATAGGGTCCCGTCCCAACAAAGGTGATCCAGTCTTTGAAGCCCTCGGGTACGATCTGAAGGTGGAAATCGCCAAGGATAACAGGGACGTCAACGTCACCGGTTTTGTGTTCAATGACAACGACGTTGTCCCCGTCGGCGCGAATGTCCGCAAAATCCTCAAGCAGGCCCTTTGCCGCCGACTTGGAGTCAGCTGCGGTATGCCTTTTCAGGGAGTAAATCACATCGGCTGAAGTCAGCTTCTTGCCGTTCGTGAACTCCACGCCCTTGCGCAGCTTGAACCTCCAGGTCTTGGCGTCTTTGCTGGCCTCCCAGCTCTCAGCTAACTCCGGAACTGGGCTCCTGTCCGGCGCGAGCTCTACTAGATTGTTTCCGAAAAGCCACCCACAGGCATAGTGGGGATCGGAAAAGTAAGACATGGGATCAAGGCTGTCGACCGTTGCGCCTTGGGAGTAGCCTATGCGTAAAGTTCCCCCTCGCCTGGGTGTCGAGGCCAAAGCCGGGCCGCCGCGCAAGCTGGCGCCTGCAATCGCCGCGGCGCCGGCGACGAGCAAGGTTCGCCGGGTTGGACGCCATGACAGGTGACCATTCATGGAAATTCTCCCATTTTACCCCACTCAGTTTCGCCGCTGTTATGGGGCGAAGAACAGCAGCGCTTTGACGAGGATGCCACGGAGGTCCTTCCCGACTTATTTGTTCTGTCCGACCGTCCGTCGGTTGACGAAGGTACGATTGTTTTATTAGGCTGTCCATACAAAAACATTTGTGCCATGACTGTTCGCGGAGGGACCGTTGGGAAACATTTCAAAGCTGATCATCAAGCGACTCGCCCTGGGGATTTTTGTCCTATGGGTGGTGTCGCTTTTTATCTTCCTCGGGGTGTCCCTGCTTCCCGGAGATGTGGCGACCGAAATACTGGGCCAGTCCGCCCTCCCTGAAACGGTCGCGGCCTTTCGACACGAGCTGGGGCTCGATCTGCCCCTTCACATCAGATATGTGCACTGGCTCGGCGGATTGCTCACCGGAGATCTCGGACACTCCCTGGCAAACGGGCGTGCCGTCTCACAGTTGATAGGTGAGCGACTGGGCAATACCTTGTTCCTAGCCGGCGTTGCGGCCTGCTTCTCTGTGCCGGTGTCGTTGCTCTTGGGGTTGCTCACTGCGCTTTATCGCGGGTCGGTCTTCGACCGCTTGACGAACGCAATTACACTCACCTGGATTTCATTTCCCGAGTTCTTCGTCGCCTACATCCTGATCATGTTCTTCTCCGTCCAGGCAGGCTGGTTTCCCAGCCTGTCGACGATGAGAGACAGCGACAGTTTTACGCATTCCCTCTACTTGGTGACGTTACCGGCATTGACGCTCACTCTGGTCGTCACCGCCCATATGATGCGCATGACACGGGCGGCAATTATTAGCGTTCTGGGCAGCCCGTTTATAGAGATGGCAAAGCTGAAGGGCATTGGCCAGCGGCGGGTCGTCGTGTGGCATGCGCTGCCCAATGCCCTGGCGCCGATTATCAACGTCGTCGTGATCGATCTGGCCTACCTCATTGTAGGCGTTGTCGTGGTCGAAGTTGTCTTCGTCTATCCGGGGCTCGGGCAGCTGATGATCGACTCCGTTCAGCGCCGCGATGTTACGGTCGTTCAAGCCTGCAGCCTTATATTTGCAGCCACTTACGTTTTGCTGAACATGTTCGCCGACGTGTTGGCGATTGCAACCAATCCGAGGCTTATGTACCCCAAATGAGTACTCCCGCTGATCTTTCCCCGCTGCCGAACATAGCCCCGGCCGGCCGGCCTCATCACCAGGATCCCGGCCGCTTTAGGGCTTTGCTCGAAGGCCTTCGTGTGGCGCCTCTAAGCGCATGGTTCGGTCTTGTCATCGTGGTCATCTACGTCGTGGTTGCGCTATTTGCGTCCGTGATTGCCCCATACGGGGAAGGCCAGGTGGTTGGATCACAGTTTGATCCGTGGACTGCCCAGCATCTATTGGGTACCGACAACCTTGGTCGGGACACGCTGTCGCGATTAATATACGGTGCACGAAACACCGTCGGCATCGCGTTTTTGACGACATCGCTTGCCTTTCTTATTGGTGGCAGCGCCGGGCTTGTCGCGGCTGTCGTCGGCGGTTGGGTCGACCAAGCCCTGGCGCGACTGGTAGACATCCTGATGGCAGTCCCGCAGCTGATTTTCGCCTTGCTGCTGCTTACGATTTTCGGCGCGTCGGTCACTTCGTTGGTTTCGATTATTGCCGTGCTCGACGCGACGCGCGTCTTTCGCCTGTCGCGCGCGGCTGGAATGAACATCGCGGTGATGGATTATGTGGAGGTAGCGCGCCTGCGGGGGGAGGGGCTGATCTGGATACTCTCGCGTGAGGTGTTGCCGAACATTTTGCCTCCGCTCGTGGCGGAGTTCGGTTTGCGTTTTTGCTTCGTTTTTCTCCTGATCAGCTCCATTTCGTTTTTGGGCATCGGCCTGCAGCCACCCACAGCAGACTGGGGCTCCATGGTGAGGGACAACGCAATTCTTATCACCTACGGTGATATCACCCCACTGTTGCCCGCCGCCGCCATTGCCCTTCTGACGGTCGGAGTAAATTTTCTAGTGGATTGGTTTCTGCACGAATCGAGCGGTTTAGATGACGAAACTTGATAGCGTCCGCAGCACCAAAGGCAACGTCATACTGGATGTGAAAGGCCTTCGAATCCGAGGCAAAAGCAAAGCCGGTTGGGCCGAGATCGTCAAAGGGATTGATCTCACGCTGCGACGCGGTGAGATCCTTGGTCTTATCGGCGAATCCGGCGCCGGCAAGTCGACGATAGGGCTTGCAGCGCTCGGGTATGTTAAACCTGGTTGCCGGATCACGGATGGGACCATTCTGTTCGCCGGCGAAGATTTAAGCGAGCTTTCCGAGGCAGAATTGCGCCGGGTGCGAGGCGTGAGGATCGCCTACGTCGCTCAGTCGGCGGCAGCTGCCTTCAATCCAGCGCACAGGCTTGTCGATCAATATACCGAAGTTGCCGTCGTTCACGGTGTTCGCGATGCTTCGTCCGCGCGCGCTGAGGCGGTCGAACTTTATCGAAAGCTGCATCTGCCCAATCCGGAGTCCTTCGGCGAGCGCTTCCCGCACCAGGTCTCCGGTGGCCAGTTGCAACGGGCGATGGTGGCGATGGCGTTGGCTTGCAAGCCGGATATCATCGTCTTCGACGAGCCCACGACCGCCCTTGATGTGACCACTCAAATCGAGGTGCTGGCAGCGATCAAGGATGTTGTCCGCGATTTCCACACCGCGGCTATCTATATCACCCATGATCTGGCGGTTGTCGCCCAGCTCGCCGATCGCATCATGGTGCTCCGCCACGGCGAACTGGTCGAAGAAGGCAACACCCGGCAGATCTTAGAGCGGCCTTTGGCCGGCTATACGCGCCAGCTCCTGAGGCGTGATGCTCCAAAAAGCGAAACAACGACCGCAAGTCGAAAGATCCTAACCGTCTCCTCCGTGGAGGCCGCCTACGGCTCGATCAAGGTACTCCATGACGTCAGCCTCTCCGTAGGGGAGGGCACTACGGTAGCAGTGGTGGGTGAGTCAGGCTCGGGGAAATCAACACTCGCGCGCGTCGTTACCGGCCTGCTGCCGTGCAGCAAAGGTACCCTTTTATTCGAAGGCAGAGTGATTGATTCCTCGCTCAAACGCCGCAGCCTGGACTTGCGCCGACGCATTCAGCTTGTTCATCAAATGCCCGACACATCGTTGAATCCGCGCCACCGCGTGCGGGAGGTACTTGGACGGCCCCTGACCTTCTACCACGGGCTCACGGGGCGCGTTCGCACAGCAGGCATCATTGAGCTGCTTGAGCAGATCGAGCTCGATCCCAATTTTCTGGATCGCTTTCCCGAAGAGCTCTCAGGTGGCCAGAAACAGCGCTTGTGCATCGCGCGGGCCTTAGCCGCGAAGCCCGATCTGATCATTTGTGACGAGGTAACATCGGCCCTCGATCGATCGGTGGCGCAGGGCATCCTTAGGCTGCTGATGGACCTGCAAAAGAATCTCGGAGTTTCATATCTGTTCATCACGCATGACTTGCAGACCGTTAGAGCTATCGCAGACGAAGTCGTTGTGATGAATCAAGGGCGCATCGTTGAGCAAGGCCCGAAGGATGAGTTCTTCGCCCCTCCACATCATCCTTACACGCAGCTCCTGCTAACCTCGGTTCCACAGATGGACCCGGAATGGTTGGACTCGATCCGAGAGAACCGTGCAGCGCTAGCCAGAGCGGTCAGCCTAGCCTAACAGGCTTCAGGCGGCGGCTTAAGCTACAGGGGCCGATAGCCCCCGTTGGAGACTCGCGCCTAGTGCGTGGTGACCACGATGTTCCCGACGTGCTGTTTATTCATAAACGCCTGCTGTGCTTGGGGGAGCTCTCGCAGAGGGTACTGCGCTGCCAGAAGTGGCTTCAGCAGTCCCTGCTCGATGAGGCCTACTAGTCGCCTAGCAGTGCCAGGTGGCACAATGGTTGCGCCAGTGAGCTGCAGATCCTTGTAGATGAGCTGTCGCAAATCGAACTCGACGGTAGGCCCTGAAATGGCGCCGGAGCTGGAATACCGTCCCCCCTGGCGTAAAGCCTCAATGAGATGACTGAAAATCTTGCCTCCGACGACGTCAATCGCGACATCGACCTGGCCGCCTACCGCTGACCGGATTGCGTCTGACAGGGCAGGTGTGTTTCGATCGAGGATCGCATATGCGCCCAGTTCTCTAAGGCTGGACACCTTCGACGGGCTCGCTATAGCAACGACACGCGCTCCGCGCAGCCGACACAGTTGCACCGCCGCCGACCCGACACCCCCCGAAGCTCCCGCGATCACCACTGTCTCACCGGGACGAAGGTCCGTTCGCGCCACAAGGTTCTCGGCCGTCGTGTACGCGCAGGGGAATGTTGCAAGCTCGGCATCGGAAAGGTCGGTGTCGATAGGCAGCGCATTGCCGGAGCGTATGACCGTATATTCGGCAAAGCCGCCGTCGCACTCCGATCCGAAATAGATCGCATTGGCAAGGTCCATCCAATCACCGGTGCCAAGCAACCAGGGATCCACTATAACCCGCTCACCAATTCGTGCGGCATCCACCCCCTCACCGACACCGACGATGGTGCCAGCGACATCAGCGCCCTGGATCAAAGGGAACCGAACCGGCGCACCCCCCCAGCTTCCTTCCTCCGATCGAGCTTCGGCAAAGCCATCGCTGCCGGTCGATGGGGTAATTCCATCTGTCACCGATTTGGAATACCAGGCCGTGCGAGTGTTGATGTCCGTATTGTTCAAACCACAGGCACCGACTCTGATCAGAACCTGCCCATCGGCCGGCACCGGAATTGGCCAATCTTCACGATAGTCGAGTTTATCCAGGCCGCCGTGGCCAGTAAGTACAACGGCACGCATTACGGATTGTGAGCTCATGCGGATTTCCCGAATTAATGGAACGTCGACACTGGTGTCCCAAGCCGGTCGGCGTCGGGGCTCACTCCCAAGCCTGGCGCCGAGGGGGGCGTGGCATAGCCTTTGACGTTCCGCGCCCCTTGACCTGGAACAGGATCGACGGCCAGGTGGTGATGACAAAGCCAGCTCGCGAGTCTGTTTTCGCGCGGGGTGGAGGACGCAAGGTGTATGGCTGCCGTGTCGGCTAGAGCAGATCCCCCAAGATCCTCCAAATGCATCTGCCAGCCGACAGACACGCCGAAGTCGCGAATTTGCCTTGCCTTGGTCAGCCCGCCAACCCGATTGGGCTTCACCTTGACGCCCTCGCACCCACCGACCTTCCACGCATCAAGATGATCCTGGAAGGTATGCAGACACTCATCGAGCATAATAGGCTGTTTCACCCGGCTTGCCACTTGGGCGCATTGCGCAAGGGTTTCGCAAGGCTGCTCGACCCATCCACGCAAGGCGACATTATTCAACACTTGAACCGCGACGGCAGGAACCCAGGCGCGATTCACGTCATAGGTGACAGTTTCGTCGGGGCGCAAAGCCGCTTCGATTGCCTCGATTCTCGAGATGTCAACGACAGGATCACTGCCACCAACCTTCGCCGAATGCGTCCGATATCCATGCTCGTAGGCCTGACGGATAAGCGCGATCATCTCGTCGTTCGATCCGGTGGAAATAGACGAGTTGACGGCAACCGGGTCGGCTTTGTCGCCTCCAAGCAACCGCCAAAGAGGCATTCCAGAAACGCGCCCCAGTATGTCCCAGCACGCCATGTCGAGTGCCGATTTGACGTAGAGGTGGCCAGGCAAGGCAACGTCCATCGTTCGATTAATGGCGTCGAGAGCGCAAGGATCCTGCCCCAATAGAGAGGGCGCCAGCGTTCCAATTCCAGCGCGAATACCGGGCCCATGGGCGGGTAGATAGGTATTGCCCCAGGGGCATCCTTCACCCCACCCCGAGATGCCCTCATCGGTGTCGATCCGGACGAACGTGCTGTCGAGCTTGTCAAAGCGAAGTCGTCCTCCCGATAGCCAATATGGTTTCGAGAGAGGCAGGTCTACCTGCCAAACAGTTATACCGGTGATCTTCATAGCAACCCTTGCTCCTGCAGCACTTTGCGGGCAACGCGAAAGCACTCGAGCGCTTGGGGAACGCCGCAATAGATGCCGACAACGTGGACAACAGCGCGGATTTCGTCCGTTGAGACGCCATTGGTAATGGCGCCGCGGCAATGCGTTTCCCATTCATGCATTTTGCCCAAAGCGCCGATCATGGCGAGATTCATCAGCGAGCGCGTTTTCGGGTCAATCGTCTCATCTCCCCAACCAAAACCCCAACACCATGCTGTCATCGCCTCTTGAAAGGGCCGGGTGAAATCATCGGCCGCAGCGAGATTGGCTTCGACGTACTTCGCTCCTAACGTCGCCTTGCGCTTGGCAAGGCCGACGTCAAACAAATCCTGTTGCAACGGAGTTCTCCTTCAGCGAATGGCAATCGCGATGTTTTTGGTTTGCAGGTAGTTCCAAAGCGCCTCTCGGCCCTTTTCGCGGCCGTAGCCCGATTTGCCGTAGCCGCCAAAGGGTGTCTCGACGCCGCCGGCGTACCACTCATTGACGAACACCTGTCCGGCTCTTAAGCGCCGGGCGGTCTTCATCGCGCGATCGACATCTGCCGTGAAGATACCGGAGACCAAGCCATAATCGGTGCCGTTCGCCAGGCGCACCGCCTCATCGTCACTGCCGAACTTCAAAACCGAGAGAACTGGCCCAAAGACTTCCTCTCGTGCGATCGTCATATCCGGTGTTACGTTGTCGAAGACAGTCGGCTCCAAGAAAAATCCTGGACGGTTGAGGCGCCTGCCACCGACAACCGCACGCCCTCCCTGCCGCTCGGCTTGCTGGCACATGGATTCAGCTCGATTTCGCTGCGAGTCCGAAATCATGGCACCCATGTTGGGACCGAATTCTGGCCTATCCACGCCAGGACCTGCTGAAATGGAGCGCGCCATGTCCGCAACCCGCTCAACAACTTCGTCGTGCACGTCCTCATGCACGATCAGCCGAGACATAGCCGAACACACCTGGCCCGCGTTGAAGAAAATCCCCCAACGAACATTCGACACGAGGTGGTCCAGGTTCGCGTCCGGCCAAGCGATCGCGGCGGACTTACCGCCCAATTCAAGCACACATGGAACGACATTTTTTGCAGCGGCCGATGCGATACTGACCCCTGTCGGAACCGAGCCGGTGAAGACGATCTGATTTACGTCGGGGTGGCTGACGAGGGTCCCGCCCGCCTCGCGGCCCAAGCCGCAGAGAATGTTCACCGCCCCCCGCGGCAGCCCCGCGTACTCGGCGGCGCTTGCGATGAACGAATTGGTCAGAGGGTCGAGTTCAGGCGTCTTTACGACGCACGCGTTGCCTGCTGTCAGAGCCGCCGACAACGAGCGTGCGGTCATCTCAAGTGGATAGTTCCAGGGGACGACATGCGCGGATACGCCGAACGGTTCATAGACCGTGAAATCGTAGTAGCCGTCTCCGAGAGGTATGGAACGACCTTCGATCGTTTCGCACTGATTGCCGTAGTACTCGAAATATCGAGCCGCCCCTTCGACCTCGATGCGGGCCTCCCAAAGCGGTTTGCCCGCTTCGCGGCATAGGACATAGGCAATCTCATCGATATGATCGAGCAGATAGGTACCCATCGCTCGCACCATTCGCCCCCGCTTGACGGGGCGCATTTCTGTCAACGCGCCGGACTCATGACAGGCCTTGGCGGCCTTCACGGCGCGATCAACGTCCTGCGCGCTCGCCAGGGCCTGCTGCGCAAGCGCATCTCCAGTTGCAGGATCATCCACGGTGAGATTGCCCGCACCGCCGTCGACCCACTCGCCATCTATATAGTTCTGCCAATAGGCCTTGATCTCAGACATCGACACCTTCACGCATCCACTGCTGCAACATTCGTACCGAGTGCTCGGAGTTCACACCGCAGTTCGGATCGATAACGAGCGGACCCGGCCTGTATCCGCGACTGTGCAAGCCACGCTGGACGGCCTCGACGATATGGATATCCTCTTCGACGGTTGTTGCCCTGTCTTGGATCGCCAATTTTCGGATGATGTCGGAATCGGCTCCGTCGATCGTATACCAACCACGCCAGACGACGACTTCGTCGACATTCTTGATACGCCAGTTGTAGGTGTTGAGAATATTGCCGGGATAAACCTGAAAGGAAAATGTCGGCCAAAGAAACCAGGACGAATATTCTCCAGCGCGCGCATTGGCGTTGAGGTCAATGGGATAACTCATTCGGTCGAGATTCTGGCATTCGGTAGTATGACGCAGACAATAGCCCTGAGGCTGGATGTCATATGTTTCGGGCTTTATAACCCCGGTAGCAAAGGTCTTGTGGTTCAGAGCACAGTGGTAGCATTCGGAGTAGTTCTCGATCGATACCTTCCAGTTGCAGCTTTCAGGAATCTCAACCCATTCCAGAGGCTTCAGCTGGTCGATGTGAGGGACAAATTCCGTCAGCTCCTGCCGAACCTTTGGGAACCATTCGTCCATCGGTTTGGCGTCCGGGTCGAGATTGACAAAAACAAATCCGCAAAACAGTTCGACTTTCACGCTCGTCAGACAGATGTCGTTGCGATCGAACCCCGGGACGGCGTTGACGTTGGGACCGCCTCGCAGCTTGCCCGTGAGTTCATAGGTCCAAGCGTGGTAGGGGCATACCAGCAGCCGAGCGTTCCCGCTTCCCCTTACCAATTCGTGCGCGCGATGCTGGCATACATTGTAAAAAGCGCGGACCTGGCTATCTCTGTCGCGAATGCAAAACAGGCTCTGCCCTGCGAGCTCAAAGGTGAAGTAGTCGCCAGGTTTCTCCACCAAAGAGGAGTGGCCTGCGAATTGCCACGTCCGGCTCAGGAGTCCGTCTTCTTCCTTGGCGAAGATGGTAGGATCGGTATAGTAGCGCGCTTCCAGCGATCGCAGGGGTTTCGGCGGCTCGGACGAAACGTTCATCGTGGTTCCTCTTTCCAATAGACACCAAGCTCGTAGCGGCGCTTATGAAACCGCTCGATATTATTGACTGCATCGGCCGCCGCTTCAGCCACCACGAAAGCAACGATCGTTTCAAAAAGCGCCGTCAAGGCAACGGTCGACGGGAAAAACTGTGGTGTGTCGGTCGGGAGGACGAAACGTTGGTCGGCGCGGGCCAGGATAGGGGACGCGGGACTGTCGGAGATGCCAACGACCTTGATGCCATAGGCGCGAGACAACTCTACGGCCTCGACAACCTCGCGCCGGTACGGCTTGAACGTCATCGCTATCAAGAGATCGCCCTTCTCGGCGCGGACCAACCCGTCCACAGGAAGGGATCCCTCGCGTGGAATCGCAACGACGCTGTCCACTGCCATGCTTGCCAGATAGGCGAAATTTCGCGCAACCGAACTCGCAAAACCCAAGCCCAAGACGTAGGTGGTGCGCGCTTTTACAATGGAATCCGCCAGTTTCTTGATCTCGGATGCGCTTGTTCCCGAAAACAGACCTTCGATATTTTCGATCGACGTCGATGCCATCTGGCTATAGAGGCTGGCTAGTTTCCCGCCTTTGGATAGCGACTGCAGCCAGCGGGCCCGGTCGGGAAAGTCCTCACGTCCGCGCATCACTTGCTCGCGAAAGGGTTTTCGAAAATCCTCGTAGCCCTCAAAACCAAGCGCGCGCGCCATTCGCACCAGCGTGTTGGGCTTTACGTCTGCGCCTTGCGCCATGCTTCTGATCGACGTGATGCTGATCATGTTCGAATTCTCGAGCACGTGGGCAGCTGCCTTTTGCAACTCGGGAGTGAATGTAGATAGGCGGCTCGTCAGATCGTCGAGAACCGTTGTGGCTGTTTTTCCCTTTGGTACAGTCATGTGTTTCATCCTTGACAATCGTACACTTGTTCGGTAGCCCTGTCTACAGGCAGTTTTCTTGGAGAGACGACAATGACCATATCTCACGCGCGGGTAGTAATCATAGGCGGGGGCATCATGGGATGCGGCCTCGTCTATCACCTCGCGCATGAAGGCTGGACCGACATCGTTTTGTTGGAGAAGGCCGAGTTAACGTCGGGATCGACGTGGCATGCCGCTGGGCAGATCACGCATTCGACGTCGAGTTTTTCGCTCGGAAAATGCGTCGGCTACAATATCGATCTCTATTCCAAGGTGCTCGAAAAGGAGACCGGACAATCCGTAACCTGGCACGGCTGTGGCTCTTTGCGGCTGGCTTACACGGATGATGAACTCGACTGGCTCCGTCAGACCCTGAGCGTCGGAAAGGCGCTGGGCTTCACCATGGAATTGGTAGATCTGGAGCGCATCAGAGAGCTTCATCCCTTTTACGATCTCGAAGGGGTACAGGCGGCACTGTACACGCCGGATGACGGCCATGTTGACCCTTCCGGCGCCACCTTCGCACTTGCGCAGGGTGCACGTCAGCTCGGGGCCAAGATCGTACGGCAATGTCGGGTCATGCACGTAAAGCCAGAGCCCAATGGCGAATGGCGCGTCTTTACGGAACAGGGCGAGATCGTTTGCGAGCATGTCGTTAACGCGGGCGGCACTTACGCGCGCCAGGTTGGAAAATGGGTTGGGCTCGATGTCCCCACCACCTCCATGACCCACCATTACCTGATAACGGACACTGTTCCGGAATTCATGATGCTAGAAAAGGAGCTTCCCGTCGTTCGGGATGATCGTTTGGTATCCGGCTACGTCCGGATGGAGCAGAAGTCCGGTTTGATCGGCATCTACGAGAAGGCGAATCCCAATGCCGTTTGGATCGAAGGTTGTCCGTGGGAAGCCGAGCATGAGTTGTTCGAGCCCAATTACGATCGCATTATGCCCTGGCTCGAAAATGCGATGGGTCGGATGCCCGTGCTTTCTCAGCTCGGCATCAAGCGGGCTGTGCATGGCGCCATTTCACACCCCCCGGACGGGAACCCACTCATCGGCCCAGCGCCTGGGCTTAAGAACTTTTGGCTCAATTGCGGCTGTCAGATTGGTATCGGTTGGGGGCCTGGGCTGACGCGCGAACTGGCCCGTTGGATGGTTCACGGCGCCGCCGACATCAACATGCGCGACTACGACCCCCGGCGTTTTGGCAAGTTTGCCGATCAAGACTATCAGGTCATCAAGGCAAAAGAAGATTACCTTCTGCGCCATGAAATACCCTTCCCGCACCTCAACCGTCATGATGGGCGGCCGGTCAAGCCAAGCGCACTTTACGACCGCCTGCAGAAGCGCGGCGCTGTGTTCGAAGAGGTCTATGGTTGGGAACGCCCCCGCTGGTTCGCGAAGGACGGTCTTGAGCAGAAGGACTATTACTCGTTTCGGCGACCCGCCTGGTTTCCGCTCGTTCAGAAGGAAATCAGCGCGGTGCGCGAGTGTGCCGGCCTGATGGATATCTCGGCCTTCTCGAAGGTTCAGGTGTCGGGCCCGGATGCTGCCGGGTTCGTTGATCGACTGATACCGAACCGCCTCCCATCGAAAACCGGCCGAATTGCTCTTACGCATTTGCTCAACGATAGAGGGCGCATCGAGCTGGAAACGACCATCGTTCGCTTGGCGGATGACAGCTTCTACTTCACCTGCGCTGCCTTCTTCGAACAGCGACTCCTGGACCACCTGACGTTTGCGCGTACGGCGACCGAGTCCCTGACCATCACTAATCTCTCGGACAGGTGGGGCGCGCTTGCGCTTAACGGGCCACGGTCACGCGACATTCTGGGACCGAATACCGAGGCTGCTCTTACAAACGCGGCTTTTCCCTGGCTGACGGCTAAAGAAATCGAAGTCGCCGGGCAGAAGGTTTGGGCGTTTCGCATGTCCTATGCGGGCGAGCTGGGCTGGGAATTCCATACCTCTAGAGAAAGCCTGCCGGCTATCTACGACGCCCTGCATGCCACCGGCAGCGCCTTCGGCTTAGTCGACTACGGCTCATTCGCAATGAACGTCATGCGCTTGGAAAAGATGTTCAAGGGAGCAGGGGAATTGACCAATGAAGTGACGCTTCCAGAGGCCGACGTCATGCGTTTCGTTAAGTTGGACAAGCCTCAATTTGCTGGAAGGCAGGCTACGTTGGAAGCAATGGAGAGAGGACCGAGTTGGATTTGCGCTTATCTTGCGATCGAAGCCGACGGCGTGTCCGACGGAAATGGCGGCGAAGCTGTCTTGCTGGGTGATCGGCAGGTCGGGTCCGTCAGCTCCATTGCCTATTCCCCGACTGCCGGGAAAATCCTCGCGTTCGCCTATGTCGCTCCCGAAGCTGCGCAGGTCGGAACGAATTTGCAGGTCATGGTGCTCGGCGAGCCTCGAGCGGCGACAGTTCTCGGCGACGCCGTCTTCGATCCCAACAATGAACATCCACGGGTTGATGCTGAAAGCTCAAGCCCGACCAAGAAGGTTGCAGCACATGCTTGACACCGTCGTGAATGCTAGCGCCAAACAAAGCGACTGGGTGAGCCGGGCGAAGGCGGTCTTACCCGGCGGTGGATTTGGAAATTTTGATCCTTCCATCGTCATACGAGAAGGCCATGGCGCTCATGTCTGGGACGAGAATGGCAAGGAGTATATCGACTTTTTGATAGGCTCGGGACCTATGATCCTAGGTCATGACAATGCCGAGGTCATTGAGGCCATTCGCGAGCAAACGACACGGGGTCTCACCTTTTTCGCCAGTAACAGGCATGCGATCGAACTTGCGGAAGTCATCTGCGAGGCGGTGCCGTGTGCAGAACAGCTTCGATATGTTTCGACAGGCGGCGAGGCGGATATGTACGCTATGCGTCTCGCACGAGCGCATACTGGTCGCGATAAAATACTGAAGTTTGAGGGCGGCTATCACGGGATGTCGTCTGAAGCGCTGATCAGTGTTTTTCCGGACCGAATTGAGAATTATCCCAACGGCGTTCCAGACTCGGCCGGGATTCCCGAGCAAGTCCGTGACGGCGTCTTCGTCGCGCCATTCAATGACGTAGAATTCGTGCGTCAATTCCTGGCTGAGCATGGCTCGAAGATCGCCGGAATCATCGTAGAGCCGCTCCAGCGCTTGATCCCACCGGCGCCAGGTTTTCTGGAGACATTGCGCGAGGAATCGTCGAAGCGAGGCATTGTTCTAATCTTCGACGAAGTTGTCACCGGATTCCGCCTGGCCTACGGCGGCGCTCAGGAGCGATACGGCGTGGTGCCCGATTTATGCACCTTGGGCAAGATCATCGGAGGCGGCCTTCCGCTTGCATCGGTTGCGGGGAAGACGGAGATCATGGCCCACTTCGACAAAGCAGCTGTTGGGAAGGACGGGTTCACCCTTCAGATCGGGACGCTAAGCGGTAATCCTCTTGCCGCTGTGGCCGGACTCAAAACCTTGGAGATCCTGCGTCGACCCAGTAACTACGACCGACTTCGCGGATATGGCGTAACGGTCATGGGAATGCTTAGCAACGCGCTCGACCAAACCGGTATCGCGTACCAGATCGTCGGCGATCCAGTGCTGTTTGACGTGGTCTTCACCGAGCAAACCGTGAAATCTTATCAAGACGTCGCAAAAGGCAATTCCGCGGCGGCCGGTACATTTAATACCGCCCTGCGTGAGAAGGGGATCTTCAAGTCTCCGGGTAAGATCTACCCATCCCTTGCCCTGACCGACAGTGATCTGGCCTGGACGAAAGAAGCAATCGATCACGCTGCGACTAGACTAGTGGCAGCATAGGGCAAAAGCACCCCCTGAGGAACATATGCAGGACAATGTTGTCATTGTCGGCACCGGGCAGGCTGCGCTCTCGTGTGCCGTAAAGTTACGCGACTCCGGCTACGACGGCGCCGTTACCATGCTTGGTGATGAGCCATGGCTGCCTTACCAAAGGCCTCCGCTGTCCAAGGCCTACCTGAAGGGCGAGACAACAGCGGAGCGATTGGAATTTCGTCCTCAGGAGTTCTACGCTAAGGCCGGAATTATGGTCGAGCGAGGAAGTTCCGTTAGCACCGTCGATCGCAACACCCGAACTGTTAGGACATTTGACGGCAGAAGTTATTCTTATAGCAAGCTCGTTTTAGCCACAGGATCACGGGCGCGGGCCCTTCCAGAAGAGACGACGCACGGCCTGGACGGGATCCTGACCCTGAGGAGCATCGCGGATGCCGATCGCCTTCGGAGCGCGTTAGCAAGCGCAAAGCGCATCGTCGTCGTTGGCGGCGGTTACGTGGGGCTGGAAGTTGCTTCGGTTGCTGTTCGAATGGGCAATGCGGTCACCATTGTCGAAATGGCTGACCGGGTCCTCAAGCGCGTCGCAGGCGCTCCAACAGCTCAAGCGATCGAAGAACTTCATGTGCGCCACGGTGCGACCATCCTAACCAATGAGCAGCTGAAAGGATTTTCCGGCGACAGCGGCAAAGTCTCGAGCGTATCTTTGCAAAGCGGGAGGATGCTCCCTGCCGATTTGGTGCTGGTTGCGATTGGTGGCATGGCGAATGTTGAGCTCGCCGCGCAAGCCGGCCTGATAGTCGAAAATGGCATCGTTGTTGGCAAATTCGGTCAGACCTCCGACCCCAACATCTATGCGGCTGGTGATTGTGCCGCTTTTCCTTTTGGCAGCCGGTCAATCCGCCTGGAATCGGTACAAAACGCCATCGAGCAGGGCAGTGTCGTCGCTAATGCCATTTTGGGAAGACCGGTGGCATACGAGCCCGTCCCATGGTTTTGGAGCGACCAATACGACACCAAGTTGCAAACAGCTGGTCTGGCGCTTGATTACGATGACATCCTCGCAGTGTCGGCGGAACCGGGCTGTTCAGCGTTTTGGTACTTTCGCGATGGCTTGGCCGTGGCCGTTGACACGATGAATGATGCAAGAACGCACATGGTAGCGCGCCGGCTCTTCGGAGCTCGTGTCGAGCTTCCGCGGGAACTGCTCCTGAAACCCGACTTCAACCTCATGCAGTACGCACGCACAGCCGCCGCGCCGTCTGGGTGAATAAAGGAAAATCCGATGAAAGTGCTTGTGCCCGTGAAGCGGGTTGTGGATGCGAACGTCAAGGTTCGTGTGAAGGCTGATGGTTCGGCGGTGGAACTCGCCAACGTCAAGATGGCGATGAACCCGTTCGACGAGATCGCGGTGGAAGAGGCGCTCCGGCTGAAGGAAGCCGGCAAGGCCGAAGAGATCATCGTCGTTTCGGTCGGCCCGCAGCAGGCGCAGGAAACGCTCCGCACCGCGCTCGCCATGGGCGCCGACCGCGCCATCCTGGTCAAGACCGACGAGCAGACCGAGCCGCTCGGCGTCGCCAAGGTGCTGAAGGGCGTCGTTGACGCCGAACAGCCCGGTCTCGTGATCCTCGGCAAGCAGGCGATCGATGATGACTCGAACCAGACCGGCCAGATGCTGGCCGCCCTGCTCGGCTGGGCACAGGGCACTTTCGCCTCCAAGGTCGTGATCGACGGCGACAAGGCCAAGGTGACGCGCGAAGTCGACGGCGGCCTGCAGACGGTGGAACTGAAGATGCCGGCGATCATCACCGCCGATCTTCGCCTCAACCAGCCGCGCTATGCCTCGCTGCCCAACATCATGAAGGCCAAGAAGAAGCCGCTCGACGAAAAGAGCCCGGCCGATTACGGCGCCGACGTCAGGCCGCGCCTGAAGGTGCTCAAGACCGAGGAGCCCAGCGGCCGCAAGGCAGGCGTGAAGGTCAACAGTGTCGCCGAACTGGTCGACAAGCTCAAGAACGAAGCCGGCGTGCTCTGAGACTGGAAGGAACAGATAAAATGACCATTCTCCTCATCGCAGAAAACGACAACGCCAGCCTTTCCGACCAGACCGCGAAGGCGCTCTCGGCGGCGCTGCAGATCGGTTCGGACGTGCATGTGCTGGTCGCCGGCAAAGGCGCCAAGGGCGCGGCCGACGCCGCTGCCAAGCTCGAGGGCGTGAGCAAGGTGCTGCTGGCCGAGGCCGACGAACTGGCCGAGCGCCTCGCCGAGCCGACCGCGGCACTCGTTGTCTCGCTGGCCGGCCCCTACGACACCATAATCGCACCGGCGACCTCTTCGGGCAAGAATGTCGCGCCGCGCGTGGCGGCCCTGCTCGATGTCGCGCAAGTCTCCGAGATCATCGAAGTGGTTTCACCAGACACGTTCAAGCGGCCGATCTATGCCGGCAACGCCATCCAGACGGTGCAGTCGAGCGACGCCAAGAAGGTCATCACCGTGCGCACTGCTTCATTTCCCGTCGCCTCCCAAGGCAATGCGGCTGCTGTCGAGATTATCTCGGCGGCAGCCGACCCCGGTGTATCGTCCTTTATCGAGAACAAGCTTTCCGGAACTGATCGTCCGGAACTGACCTCGGCCAGGATCATCATTTCGGGTGGCCGTGCGCTGGGCTCCTCGGAGAAGTTCCAGGAGGTCATCCTGCCGGTTGCCGATAAGTTGGGCGCGGCGGTTGGTGCTTCGCGCGCCGCGGTCGATGCCGGCTATGCGCCCAACGACTGGCAGGTCGGCCAGACCGGCAAGGTCGTCGCTCCCGATCTCTACATCGCGGTCGGCATCTCCGGCGCCATCCAGCACCTTGCCGGCATGAAGGATTCGAAGGTCATCGTTGCCATCAACAAGGACGAGGAGGCGCCGATCTTCCAGGTTGCCGACTACGGCCTGGTCGGCGATCTCTTCCTCATCCTGCCGGAGTTGGAAAAGGCGCTCGCAGGCGGCTGAAGCGGGAAAGGATAGCGGTCGTTCCTCTCGCTAGAGGATAAGACGGCGTCCTCTGGTCAAGCGGTGACAGAATGAACGTAATAAACAACCGACTTGTTGGCGAGCGGAGATTGGGTCGCGGAAACTTAGATTCCACGGCCTTCATGCCATTGGCTGATGGAGTCACGGAGTTCTCGATAGTCCTTGTTCCGGGATTTTCACAACTGTGTATGTCGTCGTTCATCGATCCATTGCGGTATGCGAACAGATTGTCCGGACGCGAGCGGTTTCGATGGAGGTTGATAAGCGACGACGGCAGCCCTGTTATATGTGCCAGTGGAATCCGAGTGTGCGTGGATGCAAGTCTTAAGGAAGCCAAGCTTCTGAAATCGGAGCGTTTGCCCGATGGCATCGTGGTTTGCGCGGGCGCGGGAATCGAACATTATCCCTCAGCACCACTGTTGTCACTTTTACGCTTCTGTGCGCGTCGCAATGTGAGGCTTTACGGACTCGGCACCGGCGCATGGGTCTTTGCTGCCGCCGGTCTGTTGTCAGACACGCGCTGTACCATCCACTGGGACACGATGGCAGCCTTCTCGGAGTCATTCGAAGGTCTCAAGCTGACCGACGCCCTATTCGTCGAGCAGAACGGAATCGTCACCTGCGCCGGTGAATTTGCGGCATTTGATCTCGCGATCAGCTCAGTAGAACACCGATGTGGTTCCGATGTGGCGCGATCAGTCTGCCGATTCCTCACAGCCGATCGATGGCGCGAGGGGGAAAGCTGTCAATCTGCTCCCCTTGGGCTTCGCTTTAGCGGCGCGAGCGAAAAGCTGATCCGCATCATCCGCATGATGGAAAATTCTGTAGATGAGCCGTTGACGATTCGCGCTATTTCTCAAGAGCTGGGCCTTTCTTGCCGGCAAATCCAGCGCCTCTGTCTTCACCATCTCAAGGCGACGCCGATGCGATACTATCTTTTGCTCAGAATGGCGCGGGCGCGCCAACTACTCGAATTGACCGATATGTCCGTGCTGCAGGTGGCAATCGCTTGCGGGTTTGTCTCATCATCGCATTTTTCAAAATGTTTTCGTGATCACTTCGGTGAAGCACCAAGCAGTCTGCGACACGGTTAAGTCGATCTGCGGCCATTCTCAACCGAACGGACCTCGCTGTTGCCGAGAAGATGGCCAGCGCCGTGGCTGCAGACCGCTCGAGCAGTTGAGTTCATGAACCCTCAGGTCACAGCTTACGGCGCCCTGCGCGAGGATCATCCAAGATGTTATAAATCGGTTGTTCCGCAGCAACTCATAAAACTTAGGCTAGACTAGCATTGGGCAGTCCAGAACCCGCGGCTTCTGCGCAAGGCTTATCGGATTTGGCGGCCGCGGCTTCGCTCATCGCTTGTGCCACACTACTGGCTCTTTGGGCGTTCACCATTCCCTTAGCGTTCTGAATGTCGCGCACCTCTTTGGGTGATTTCGATCCCCAAAGCCGCGATCGCTTTGATCATAGTTTCGATGAATCCTTCGGCGCGTCGCCCATCTTCCACTGGCCGGCTGCGCATACGTGTGAGCTTCGCGACGTTTGCGACATACGTAGCGCTCCATGATCCCGAACGGTGATGCGCCTATGGGCGTGGACAACGAGATAGTTCCACGCCGGGGTACCTGCCGAACTTGAGCGGTGCAAAGTTCGGCAAAACCGAACGACCTATTGCAACTCTCGCGCCCGTCCGGCTCCATCCCGGGTTTCCCAGATTGACTCAAAGTTGCGCAGCATCACTTCCGCCACACTGAAGGTCTGCTTTCCTTGCCTGGAAGTCAGGCAAGCGTCGATGTCGGGATAGATAAAGAAGGGCAGGGAAATTCGGTCAGTCGGACCGGTATGCACGACCTGATGGGGTGTGCTCTTGAATCGGTTATCGCTCAAAGCCTGAAGCATGTCGCCCAGATTGACCACGAGAGTGTCGGGCAAGCTCGGCGCCGGCACCCAGCGCTCCCCGAACCACACCTGCAAGGAGCGCGTGGGAAGTTCCTCCTGCAGCAGCAGCGTGAAGAACCCATTGTCGGTATGCTTTCCGGCCGTGCCGCCACTAGATGGATACCGGATCACGCGTTGCAGGACCGTCGGCGGGCTGAAATGACGTCGGAACCAGCTCTCTTCCAATTCGAGCAGGTCGGCCAGTGCCATTCCAAGCTGTGGCACAACCTCGTCGACCACAGTAGCCTGCAAAGCAAGCAGGTTTCGAGCGAAACCAGGAGCCACCGCGTCATCCGGAAGGCGTGTGCAACCAGCAAATGGACGCCGGTCGCCTTCCTTCTCGATTCCTAGGTCGAACATTTCCTTCGGATCGGGGCCAGCCTCGGGATGTAGCACCTCGCCGTACAACGGACTGTACCCACGGGCGGTAGCAGGGTATACGTCTTGGGTGGCGTGACCGTAACGTTCCTTTGTCGACTGTGGCAACGTGAAGAAACGCCGGGAAGCCTGGATCGCTTCTGCGATCTGTTTCTTTGGGATTCCGTGCTCAAGGTAGAAGAACCCGTACTCCTCGCAGGCCAGGCGTAGGCGCTCGCGCTCTTCGTGTCGGGTTGCATCAGCTGCCAGTTTTGCCAGTGAGATTTGCGGTAGTGTGGTCATAGCTGCTCCTCCGTTGGTGCGTTAGCTTTGTCGGTCACTTTGAAAACCCAATAGTGTGCGTCCTCCTCCGCGATGTATCTGCCGTCGTTTAGACAGTGTGCTGTCACAAGCACGCCCGCATCCTGCAGACGCCGCACCTCATCTTCAAAGGATGTGGCCTCCGCATAGCTCTTGCGGGTGCTTACGATGACGAATCCGTTGGGGCGCGTGACGCGAGCAAGTTCGCGCAGTGCGTCCGGTCGGATGTGACCGAGCGTGAAGACACCGCAGCAGACCGTAATATCGTAGGTCGCACTGGAGTATTCGGGCAGCGGCACGTTAAGGTCGACATCGCCTTGGACATCGCGGTAGACGCCCGTTTGCCGGGCTTGTTCGGCCATCGCCTCGGAGAGGTCGATCCCATCGATCAACCGGAAGCCAAGGCGTTCCAGTTCCACGCCGACGAGGCCCGTTCCGCAGCCAGCGTCCAGGATTGCGATGGCTGCTCGCTCATTGGCCAAATAGGCCGTCTGAACCGTGCCCGCCAATTCCGCCACGATCATCGGCCCGCAGTACCGGTCCTGGCCAACATCCAACTCGTAGGAACTGGCCCATCCGCGATAGAAGTGGGTCAAGCGATCGACGTCGCCGTCGAGGTCATGGGAATCCTTGATGCGTTTTCGCGCAGCTTGCTCCAGTGTCGTCTGCTGATCGCGGGTGTTCATGACAGGTTCCTCCGTACAGGGACAGATGAGATTCGGTCTAGTCGTCGGCTTCGCAAGCGCCGCGGCTGGATATACAAGATGTTTCTTGTCGTACTGCCCATTTTGGCTGTCCGACCAAGCGGAAGCGCCTACGCTCCAGGTGATAACCTCGTGTATCAGGGCATCGCTCAGGCCCATTCCGCGCCCAAGATCAAACGCCTCGTCAAGAATCAGCCGATTGATGTGGGTGAGCTCACCGACCAGAGACTTGAGCAACCGTATCTGGATGCCACTGAGCGGGATGTCGTCGAGCGGAAACACATGCTCAAGCTTGGGTTTGATCCGTCCGACGGGATCGGTCAGGAATTCTTGGTCTGGCGGATGCGCGGGGTTGGCACCGTACTTGGATGGCGCGCGATAACCCGGCACTTGCAGTCGAACGCCGAAGACCACCTCCGCCAGTTCGATGACCCTCAGGTGGCTGTCGTATCGGTCGAACTTCCGTCCCGCCAAGCTAAAACGCTTTTCGACCGCCCGTCCGAGCGGCAGTCCCACGCGCAGTTGGTTGGCCAGCTGGACGGTCAAGCCCATATCCTTCACCGTGATCTCCAGGGTGCAGGAGCGGTCGTAGCTGCCATCCAGGAGAAACGGGGCGAATTGCTCGATTGCAACGGAGTTCGCCGAAGAACCGGCAAAATTCCGCCACGCCTGCTGCGCTGGAACCCCGGCCCGCACGCTTCGGCAGAGCGCGTCGCCGCTCGCAACGGCTGCAGTGTAGAAAAGTAGATTCGTCAGTAATTTAACTGATTGGCCTTGACCGATGTCTCCGACATGGAAGGAGACGGCTCCCATGGTTTGCAACACCGCCTCGCAACGCACATAGGCCTCCGATGACCCGCCGACGAAAAAGCTGACATTGGCAAAATCGACCCCCATGTGGGACAGGTTGCTTACGGGCGCTTCTAGCGAATCCACGCCAATTGCTGCCGCCAGGCGGGCGATCTCGAGCGTGTTGTGGTAGTCGGTGGTGGACGTGTCGATCCAAATGCTCTCCGGGGGCATTCCGGCCAAAGCGCCCCGCTCGCCCACCATATTGTCGAAGACGTCGCGTGGCAGCGGCAGGCAGGTAATGACAATGCCGCAGTCGCGGGCCGCGTCGCGCGGTGCATTATGCCACCGGGCGCCCTTTTTCAGCACGTCTGTCGCAGCCGCGGGATCGATGTCGTAGACATTCACCGAGTAGCCGGCTTGCAGGAGCTTGGCGGTCATCGGCCGGCCCATCATGCCGGTACCGATGAATCCAATGCGATCGACGTTGCGAGAACGATCGGCGCGGACGCTGCTTACACCGCCTACAGCAGACATTTAACTTCCTTCGAGGCAAACGAACGGTTGCACGACAATTCCGAATAAAATAATTAGCGACGTTCGATAGAGTAGTAAATGATCTTGAGCGTTAAAGCAATCGAGCCCATAATAAGAAATGATATAACACCTTAACGCGACTATCATACTTGGTCATCAGATAGAATTTATGTCACATTTGCGAAGCGGTAAGCAGACATATAGATAATTTCTCTCATTGTTTGAGCACAATCGCTTGACAAAAATGAGCTTAAACTCGTCGGAATTTCATGCTGATGGTAATCGGCTGGACCTTTCCGACACGATCGCAGCCCTATCCGGCGCAGTCACCACACTTTGACAACCGGACGCCTCAAATCCACGATCATAGCGTCTTCACCTGAGCGGATGGGCTTCAGAGCGAAGCCGCGAGAGATCGGCACGCAACCAAGTGCAGCCAACGTGCCTCAAATGGGCGGAACGGGCGCGCGCGGGGTCAAAACTCTGTTCATAGGCACGCCTGAGCTGAACCTGACGGATAGCGGCCGCCGTTTGTTTCTCCTCAACTGGCAGAGATCTGTCCAGATGGTTGAAGTGACTTGAGCCGACCGCGGCGGCACCAGAGGTGACGATGATCATCTGCTGCCCGAGTGCGGAAAATCGGACGACATCCTCTATCAGCGTCTCAAGCCAAGGACCGTGCATCTCTCCGTTTTCTGCATCGCCGATCAGTGCTGAGCCGATCTTCACCATCAGCCGGCGAGCCGAAGCCAATCGGATCGAGCTTGTTGGTGCTGCCGTTCAATGTTGCTGCACTACTCTAGATGTGAAGACACGCCCTCCAATCCCACCTTTCCTAAGCGTCGCGGCCTAAGCTCGCACGATGCGCCCTTCATTTCAGGTCGGCTGCCCAAGGGGGCGCTTACTTCGTGGTCCAGGTCTTCAACAAGCCTTCTTCGCCTTTCGCTATCAGAACCGGTAGGTGACACCCGCGCCTATTAACCAGGGATCGAGCTCGGCCTTGCCCGTCAGCTTCGCGCCGTCCACCGTGACGTCGAAGTCTGGCTTCAGGAAAAGCTTCTTCACGTCGAAGTTGACGCCCCAGTGCTGATCCACCATGTAGTCGAACCCGACCTGCAGCGCTGTGCCGAACGTGTTCTTAACCTTGAGAGTGTTGGCGCTGCCGGCATCCTGGTTATAGAAAATCGTGTAGTTCACGCCGGCGCCAACATAGGGCTTGAAAGCGCCGAGATCGGCAAAATGATACTGCAATGTGAGCGTAGGCGGCAGCAGCCAAACCTTGCCGATATCGCCAAGCCCTCCGATCGTTCCTTGACCGTTGATGTTTGCATAGGTGGTGCCGAGAATGAGCTCGGCAGCGATGTTGTCCGTGAAGAAATAGGAGATATCGAGTTCCGGCGTCACTGTGTCCGAATATGAAAGACCAGAGCCGGGCACCGCATTGACGTAACCCCAATCCTCAGTGATGACCCCCAACGCACGCAGCCGGATCTGCCAAGGGCTTGGCGCTTCCGTGACCGAGGCTCCTGCCTTCGGGACGCTAGCCGCTTGCGCAAGGTCCGCCGCGACGGCCTGCTGTCCCATCACGATGAGGACAACGGCCGCTGTTACTCCCCGCGCGATGCGGATTTTGTTTCTCGCCATGATATCGTCTCCTTGCTCTTCAGAAATGATGCACTGAACTACGACAAGTCTTGCTCGAGTTGTGGCGGAGCGCTCATGCGCAGTGTGCGTGGGACCGCGCACACTCTATTTGCGCCGTGCTCGCAATCATCGAGCTGTACTCACTTAGAAGTAAGCGGGATAACCAAAGGCCTGCAGCTTCGCGGCCGTCTTTCGCGCCTGGCCCGGGTGGGCGCGTTCGGCCCGCTTCGTGGTGGCGAGCAGGATCGGCGTAGCGGCAATGGTGGTGCCGGCCCACGGTGCGCGCGGATTTCCGGCCGTCTTGCCAGAACTGTAGAGGTACTGACAGCGACGCATGAACACGGGAACCTTGTCGGGACAGTCGGAGATCGCTATCAGGGCGTCGCCTCGCGATCGACTGTGTTCCACCGAAGTGCCCCATCGTTCTAACCGGCTGGCTGGCGGCCCAGGCAAGTGTCCGTTCTCGTTCCAGATCTTCGAGCCAAAGATAGGAATCCTCGTCTGGGGCATTCGACTGGAAAACAATTTCAAGGTTCTCCTTCGGCTCGGGAGAGCTTTGTTTTTTTGCCGCTGCGACCGCATGTTCGGTGAGCTTGATCATGGCATGATTTCTCCTCAGTCCTTGCCGCAACGCGTTTTGCTGAGAGCATCGCAGGAGTCGTGCCAAATGAGTAAATCGTTTCATAACAATGTGATCCCCCTGATGGCGCTATGTCTTATGTCCGACATCGTCGAAGATCCGACAAGGAGTGCAGCCATGACCGCCTGATAAGAACTCCTGTGCGAACTCGGTGGGCACTGCGGAATAAGCAGTGAAGCTCACCGCGAGACTGGCCGAGCTTCGGACGCACAGCCTGAGAAATCCGCGGCGGCGATGATCAATAACTGAGTTACAATGGCTCCATCTTGGCCCACCGGCCGGCGCGCAAAAGACTGCTTTGCGGCCCTATCCCTCCGCCTGGGACCGAATGGCGCACGTGCTTTTGGAACCGGCAGAGTGGTCATACGCAATTCTTCCGGGTGTCGGTCCCATATCGCGCACTCATTGATGCGCTTAGGTCTGGGCATGCGCCCATCCGCAAGCGTCCCGTCAAGAGCATCGATCCGACACCAACATAGAGAATTGCTTCCGCATGAGAGAGGCCTCGCGGCGGACATGAGATTGCATCGCTCTTCATGATCGCGGCCTCCAAGGATGTCGGGATCCAGCCAGTGCAACGGGACGATAGGGCTAACGATCTGGCAGCTGTTGCAACTGCTGAGCTCGATGGACACGGCATATCGTGATCTGTCCGACAGAGACGCAGGGTTCTGCACTGTCCGTTCATAAAGACTGCGCTGGTCCCCATAGGAGAAGTATTCTGATGCAGAGGGTGCCCGATTAGCTATTCGGAGAAAGGCGACACCGAAGTGCAAATCGGGCGCCGCCCTGAAGAGTCCCCCTCAATGTCGGATGTCGGACAGGATCGCAAATCCGCCAACCTGTTGTTTAATAAAGTTTCCTTCTCTGGCACGGCCCATGCATGGGACCCTGCGAACGCATCAGCGAGACATCGTCCATGATCATGCGCACCGAAAATGCCGTCGCCGTAGTGAACACTGCGCTCTCGCCTGCCATCAAGCCGCCGAAAGGCCTGCGCGTCATGGTCGGGCCGGCGATTGGGCCGGCTTCAAACACCTTAATGGGCCTGCAAAGCGTCTCGCGTGACGGCGACGCGGGCATCGAGACGAACGGAAAGACATACGTCGTTGCCCCACGTCGCCGGCATGACCCCTCGATTTCACCGCGCTGGAATGCTCCGGTCTACATTGGACGACGCGAACGCGCTGGACAAATGCTCGCAAACCCGGTCGGGACCGGTGCTCCGAACGTCCGCGAGGGGGGCCCAGTGGCTGCGGCCGGTATTCGCCGCGAACAAGCCGCCTAGTGGGAAGACTCTATAGGAGGAAGCAGTGGAGTTATCTTGCGTTGGGATCGGTGCTGGCCCGTCCAATTTGAGCCTTGCGTGTCAGCTACACGAGCAAGTTGGGAAAGGGGCGGTGTTCCTGGATCGGCAGGTCGACTTCCGCTGGCATCCAGGCAGTGCATTCGATTCCTCGGAGCTCCAGGTCAGCCACTTCAAGGACCTGGTCACTCTAGTGAATCCGAGATCAGCCTACACTTTCGTAAACTTCCTGCACGAGAACGGGCGTCTGTATCACTTCCTGAACGCACAGTTCGAAGCCGTGCTCAGAGTGGAGTTCGAACAATACCTGAACTGGGTCTTCCACAGGAACCCACTTGTGCGTGGCGGTGAGACAGTGCGCGAAATCCGCTTTGACGGCGAGTTTCGGGTGCGGACGGATAAGGCGGTTCTCGGCGCCAGAGACGTCGTGGTCGGCATTGGCAAGCAGGCGCAAATTCCGCCTCAGTTCCAGGGCTGGACTGGACGCAACCTGTTCCACTCATCTGTTTTACTGCACATCCACCCTGAGGTGCGGAGAAAGCATGTCTGCGTGGTCGGCGGAGGACAATCGGGAGCCGAGGTGATGTTGCATCTTATCGGCCTGCCGAAAGAACGGCGGCCTGCCTCGATCACTTGGGTCTCGCAGCGCGAAAACTATCTGCCTCTGGACAACAGCCCGTTCACAAACGAGTTGTTCATGCCCTGCTTTTCGGATCGTTTCGCGGCCATGAGCGAGTCGCAGCGTAAGCTGCTCCTGCGGCGTTTCGTGCTTGCCTCGGACGGCATTTCAGAAAGCACGTTGCGCGCGATCTATCAGGCGCTCTACCGCCACTCATTTTTCGAGCCAAACCGATCCGACATCACACTGCGGCCGGGCTGCACCGTCTCGCACTGCATCAACGCCGGCGCGGGTCACAGGCTGACCCTGCAGCACGGCATGGTCGAGGTCGAAGAAGTCACGGCTGACATCGTCATCCTGGCCACCGGTTACGAGAACGCGATGCCAGACTTCTTGGAACCCATCGCGCACCGGCTGGAGCATATCGACAATGAATTAGCTATTTGCGAGGACTTTTCGGTGAGCTGGGACGGACCGCGTGACAGACGCATCTTCGTACAAAACGCGAGCCTCGGGCAGCGCGGCCTGGCCGATCCGAACCTAAGCCTGCTGGCCTGGCGCGCGCGCCGCATCCTCGATAGCCTTCTTGGGCGCGCGCCATGCGCGAACCCCGAGCATCCTGGCTTCATCAGCCATACCTCGATCGAGAGCTGGCCCGCCCCCGTAGCCGAAGAAATGGGCAGCGGGATATGACTCGTAAACTTCTGATCATCGGCGGTGGGATCCTGGGAATGACGTCCGCGTCCGCTGCGGCGAAGGCCGGAGGCTTCTCCGAAATCATCGTGACGGAACAAGTTCTTGGACCAAGCGGCGCATCGCATTATTCTGGGGGCGTGCATTTCGGCTACGGTTGTCACGACCGTACCAGGTCGCTCACACGAAAGAGCGCCGTGGTCTTGGCGGCCATGGCTGGGTCGGCGGTCAGCGGATGGTGCCGGCCTTTAGCGATGCTTGTAGCGGCTAGACCGGGTGAACCGATTGATCCGGCCCAGTTTACCGAAGCCCTGGACCCGGCTGAGCCTGACATAGGCAGTCTCGCGCCGAGCTTCTGCGGACAAAATCCGTCGGAGCGGAACGCACTTAGCATCGCCGTCCCACATGCGTGGGACCGTCTCCGTGGACCGCAACTTGCCAGCGCCCGACTGCCCTAATTGGGGTCCGACCAATCTGTCTTTCCAACAGGAGGCTTTTCGCATGTTGACTGATACACAAAGAGACAAGTGGCAGAAAGACGGATACGTCAGGCTCGAAAGCTTCTTTGCGCCAGCGGCTCAGGAAGATATCTCTAATTTTGTCGAAGATATGTCACGCTGGGATGTCAGCGATGATAAATGGCTCATGTGGTTCGAGAAGACGACGGACAATCGAAAGATCATCTCCAAGATCGAGAATTTTCTCGATTTCCATGATCCATTGCGCCGTTTGCTCTTAGAAGATCAGCGCATAAAGTCAGCGGTCGAGGATTTGCTTGGCGAAGATTCGCGCAGGCTCAAGGAGTTGCTGATTTTCCACTACCCAGACAGCGGCGGCTATCTCCCGCATCAGGACATTTATCATATTCCACACAAACTCCCCGACCGGATGGTCCATGCGGTGGTTGCCATAGCCATCGACGATTCCGACCCGGAAAACGGCGGGCTTTTCTTCAGCCCCGGCAACCACAAAAAGGGGGTCTTTCCCATGGATGCCGGTGGGGTGATCTATCCTCAAGTAGCCGAAACGTTCTCCTGGGAACCCGTAGTATGGAAGGCTGGCGACATCTTCATCTTCGACGATTACGCACCGCACTACTCACGACCGAACAAAAGCAATCGTTCTCGGCGGACACTCTACTTGGTGTTCCAGCGTGCCTCAACCGGTGGGCCGACCCGCGCTGAATATAACGTGCTTAAGCGCGCCCTTAACCCGCCCGAGGGCAAAGTGGCCGATCTCGACAATCTCAAGCCCCCAAATGGGATCTTCTATCGCGATTGAGCTCACGCAGCTAGGCGGAGGCATGCACACTAAACTGATCGACCGCTCAAAAAATGCGCGGACGGTATGGCGGTCTGATTTGCGGTCTCGCGGAGCATCGGACGCTTCGGCCACGTGGATTGTGGAGGTGGTCGCAGGCGGTCTTCTGTGTGCCTACAGCCCGACTAGCGCCCCCCTTGGTCGCCCGCCTGCCGGCGCAGAGCTGCACTATCCTGGCCGGGCCGCCAACGGGTCGGACTGCCGTTTCTCTCCATGAAGTGCACTTGAGGCTGTTCGTTGCAGCCGAAGGTCCGGCCCACTCTTCAACACCTTAGGTTCGTTGTCATGCGCAAATACACGTTTTCTCGAACGGAGCTGTCGCGAGCGTTCGGTATCGACGCGGCCACGCTTGGAACGGGCAGCGCTCGCACGGGGTTTTCGTTCGGAAAGGTTGGACCCGGGGTCACATCCGAGCCCCACCGGCACGACGAAATCGAGGCCTTCGTGGTCCTGTCCGGTGCGGGCAAGGTCACCACCGACCTTGGGGAAATCTCGGTCGAGGCCGGCGACGTCGTTCTGTTCCATCCTTTTGAAGCGCATGTGCTGCGCAACGACGGGAACAAAGACCTGGATTTCGTCGATGTCTACTGGCGAGACGGCGAGGCCGCCCTTGATGCCGCTGCAAAGACCACGGCTCCACGCGGGCCGACCTTCGTCTTCTCCGCGCCGCCAACGCCAAATGGCGATCTGCATCTGGGGCATCTTTCTGGCCCCTATTTCGGCGCCGACGTCCATACCCGTTTCCTGCGCATGAAAGGAGTCGAGGCGTATCACCTGACCGGAAGCGACGATTACCAGAGCTACGTCGCGACACGCGCCGCTACCGATCAATGCACGCCTGCAAACGTGGCGCGCTACTACTCCGACGAGATTCGCGCCACGCTTGCACTTCTCGATTGTGACGTCCACAGCTTCCAAGCCACAATGGGCGATGACGGTTACCGCGAATTTCAAGCCGCGTGTTTCCGAACTCTTCTGACCAGCACGGCGGTAGATCTGCGCCAGAGCCCTGCGCTTTTCGATGCTGTGACAGGCCACTATCTTTATGAGCCGGATGTTAGAGGCCTCTGCCCCGATTGCGGCGGCTCCGCCGCCGGCAACATCTGCGAGGAATGCGGCGCCCCAAACCTTTGCCACGACCTGGGTGCAGCGCGGTCACGGCAGTCTGCCGAAGCGCCGCTGGTCGGCTCCCTCCGCCGTCCGGAACTTGTCCTGGAACGCTGCTACGACAATATCGACCGGCATCTAAGGGCATCAGGCGTCCCGCTACGCATCTTGGATCTCTTCGCGCGCCTACGCCAACGCGGCGAATTTTCATTACCCATTACCCACCCCTCGGACTGGGGCCTGCCGGCCGAGGGGTTCCCGGGGCAAGTGATCTGGGTGTGGCCGGAGATGGCATTCGGTTTTCTGTACAACATCCAGGCGCTCGGCCGCTCGATGGGTCGCGACTGGAAGGCGGAGATGCCCGGCAACGACTGGCAGATTGTCCATTTCTTCGGCTTCGACAATTCGTTCTACCACGCGCTGCTCTACCCCGCTCTTTACGCCGAGGTCTTCTCCCACTGGACCCCACGCATTCGCTATCACGTCAACGAGTTCTACCTGCTCGACGGCAAGAAGTTCTCAACCAGCTGCCGCCATGCGGTCTGGGGCAAGGACGTTCTGAGCCCAAAGACAGTCGACGTCGTGCGCCTCCATTTGGGCCTGACACGCCCGGAAGGGGAGCGGACGGATTTCACGCTGGACGCGCTGCGCCGCACCGAGAACGAGGTGTTCCAAAGCATCTGGCTGAACTGGCTTGAGGCGTTGAACCAGGAAATCAAGCACGATTTTGCCGGCCGTGTACCCGATGCAGGCGACTGGAGCCCGGTCGACCGCGCCTTCTTTGCTCGCATAGAGATCTATCGCGCTGCGATGGAGCGGGCATATTCGGACGAAGGCTTCTCGGTCCGGCGCGCGGCCACTCAGGTCTGCGAATTCGTGCGCGATTGCGTGATCTACCGTGGGGCGCAAGACTTTGCGGCGGCGCGACGTTTCTATCCCGCCCGCAATCGGACTTCGCTAGCCCTTCAGACGACGGCCGCTGCGATCCTGGCACCGACACTCGCTCCGTTAATGCCCCGGTTCGCCAGAACGCTGGCGCGAGGCATCGATGGCGTCTCAACCGAAACATGGCCCCGGTCCGTCCAGCGCCTTGCACCCGGGACGCGCTTTGATCTCAGACCCGTGTTGGTGTTCTACGCCAAGTCCGGCAATCCTCATCTCGATGAGGAGGAAGCACTATGAGCCCAAAGGTGCACCAGTAGAGACCAGATTAGCGGACCTGAACCAGCGCGTCGTCGACAACCCTGGCCCGCGCCTTCGAGGACCGCTCGGCCGATCGCTTCCCAGCCCTTGCTGTTCGTGCCGCAATGCCGTGTGGGCTCGACTGCGCTGACCAACCTCTGCGGCATCGGCATTCCGTCCTCCAGCCGGTCAAGGCTGTCATGCGATTCGACTCGCTTGGTCAACCTGGCGCCCTGGAACGTGCGCCGAAACCAATGTGAATGCGAATGCCTGCGTGATGCTATCTTCTATTCTGTCCGAGACTGTACCGACGCGGCATTCAGCCGAAGAACAACTGAGCTACTGACAATCGGAATGTAGCAGGTTCAAATTCGGGTCCGAAACCGGATATTGCTCACAACCAGCGTTCAGGATCTGGCATGGTGCACAAGCTTCCAATCAGACCCGCGCAACGCACAGCCCTTCGTCTGAACTTATTCGGCTAGGGCCGCCAAATCGCAAGCGTATCCTCCTTAACATTCACGAGGTCTTCGCCGAAATGCAGACGCTTGTCGCGGGAGAGATAGATCCCTAAATTATTAGGGTACTCCTCGGGATTGCGTGTTTGCTCGGGTAGGGACCGCCCTAATTGAGGAGCGATTCTACAATTCACATGTTTGGAAATCGCTCGCTAGGTACCCCGCCTGTGCAAGCCGATGCTTCAGATGCCGCCCATGCAGAGATATTTCATTTCGAGGTAATCCTCGAGCCCATGGCGGGATCCCTCCCGCCCGATGCCGGACTGTTTTATCCCACCGAACGGCGCCGCTTCCGAAGACATCCGGCCGGTATTTACCCCCACCATTCCGTATTCCAAGGACTCGGCGACACGCCAAACACGCTTCAGGTTGGAGGCATAAAAATAGGCCGCGAGGCCGTAGATCGTTTCATTGGCATCACGCACGACCTGATCCGCATCTTTGAAGCGAATAATCGGTGCGAGCGGCCCGAATGTCTCTTCGCGCGCGACGGTCATCTCGCTGGTGACACCGGTCAGGACCGTTGGTTGGAAAAACGTGCCATTCGTGCCGATGCGTTTGCCCCCGCATCGAATCGCGCCGCCTTTAGCTACGGCATCGGCAATATGGGATTCAATCTTGGCCAAAGCCTTCTTGTCGATGAGGGGTCCTATGTCCACTCCGCGCGCAAAACCGTCACCAACTTGAAGTTGGCGAGCCCGTTCAACGAATTTCTCGACGAACTCGTCGTGAACGCCCGACTGGACGTAAAGGCGGTTCGCTGAAACGCAGGTCTGGCCGGCATTGCGGTACTTCGCCTGGATCGCACCGTCAACCGCGGCATCGATGTCGGCGTCATCGAAGACGATGAAAGGTGCATTGCCGCCGAGCTCTAGGCTGACTTTTTTGATCTGGGCCGAGCACTGGCGCATGAGTAGGCGCCCGATCTCAGTAGACCCGGTGAAGCTGATCTTGCGGACCTTGGGATTTGTGCAAAGTTCGCGGCCGACCGCGTCAGCTTCGGATGCGTAGATCAGGTTGACGACGCCTTCGGGAAAGCCTGCCTGATGGGCGAGGGCGAACATTGCTCCAGTCACGAGCGGCGTCTGTTCAGCGGGCTTGAGGACGATCGTGCAGCCCGCCGCCAAGGCTGGGGACATTTTGCGCGCCACCATCGAGGCCGGGAAATTCCATGGCGTTATCGTGCCGACGACCCCGATGGGCTGCTTGATCACCAACATTCGGCGGTCGGCCGATGGTGCGGAGATCGTCTCGCCATAGACCCGATTTGCCTCCTCGGCATACCATTGCAGATACGCCGCAGCATGCGATATCTCCGATTTGGCTTCCGCAAGCGGCTTGCCCATCTCCGCAGTGAGAATTGCAGCGAGATCGTCGGCGTGGTCGATGATCAACTGATGCCATCGCCATAGAACGTCGCTGCGCTCACGTGCGGTAAACCCTGCCCATCCAGGCTGCGCGACATAGGCCTTGTCGATCGCAGCGCATGTCTCCTCGACACCCATATCGGGTAGCTCTGCCAGCACTTCGCCGGTCGACGGGTTGAGAACCTCAAGTGTCCGCTCGCCCATCCGCGTGCCAAGTGCAGGCAGGCGATCGATGGGTCCAAACAGGTCAGGGGATCGCAGGTGACGGATCATCGGCGGGCACAGGGGCAATACCGGATTCCTCCTCAACGCAGCAGGTGTATATAGTCGGTGGGGTGTGTATTCCGGACGTAAAGGTTCCTTATAGGGCCTCGGCCATACAGCTAGCAGACCACGGTACACAAGTGGGAGGGAGAATATCTGAATTCGCTACAAGACCGTTCTACTAGTTGTTTGATCCCAGGCTTTGATGGCGCATACTTTTCGTCCGAATCAAAGGATGCGCTATGGGCCAGGTTCTTCATGGGAGCGCCACGACGACAGAGGCGATCCGTCGAGCGATACAGCATAGTCAAGAGAGCCTGAGGGCGCTGGCGAAGCGCTACGGCATCAATCAGAAGACGGTTAGGAAGTGGAGGAACCGGACGTCGGCCGCCGATCTTCCGACTGGCCCCAGAGATCCGAAGTCGACAGTGCTATCGACTGAGGAAGAGGCGGTCATCGTCGCCTTTCGGCGTTATACGCTGCTGCCACTGGACGATTGCCTCTATGCTCTCCAACCGATGATCCCGCATCTGTCGCGGTCATCCTTGCATCGCTGCCTGCAGCGTCACGGGATAGGCAGGTTGCCGGATGTCGAGGGCGACAAGCCGGCAAGGAAGAAGTTCAAGGCCTATCCAATCGGCTACTTCCATATCGACGTCGCCGAGGTCCGAACCGAGCAGGGCAAGCTGCATATGTTCGTGGCCATAGATCGGACCTCGAAGTTCGCTTTCGTCGAGCTGCACGAGAAGGCAACGACAGCGGTCTCCGCCGATTTCCTGCGCCATCTTCTTGATGCTGTCCCTTACAAGATCCACACAGTGCTTACCGACAACGGCATTCAGTTCACGACCCCAGGTGCCGGCGCCTCGGCCGTTCCGCTGATCAAGGAAGCCATGGCGGCGGGAGAAATCATATGGGCGCACGCCTTCGAACATACTTGCGCCAGGGCCAGGGCGGTGGCAGTGAATGCCTTGCGCAGCCAGGGGGCGATCGATGGCTCCGGTTGGAAAGGCAAGTTTCGAGGCAGTGATTTGTTCCTCATTTTCCTGAACGGGCTGCGTCTTCGATCCCCGTGGGAGGATCGGCGGGCAGGCCGAGCCAGATGAATCATGCGGCCAACGCTCACTCGAGCCTCATCTTGGGATGAGCCCAGGAGACCCGGCGGCGGTGTTCTTGGGGGGATGGTCATTGGAGGGATTTTCCTTGATCCGCGACGCCTTGCGGACGACCACGCATGCACCGTGCCAGATCAGAAAACATTCGAGGCATGTGGACAAGTCAGTCTGACATGTTGTGCATCCGACATTGTGGGCCATCGAACAGGGCTGAAGGCGACGCGAGCACGGCTGAGAATATCTTCTTAATTGGAAGACGATTGGGCGCGCTGCTGGGGAAGGGGGACAGGATGCGCTTCGAAGGCCGCTGCACCGACGGTCAGAATTGAAATGTTGTCGCTCCAGCGGACCGATGTCCTCGACAGTCAGACCGGGCGGTGCTGAAGGGTAGGGCGTGAGCAGCGTAGCTAAGTGGGCGCGGACCCAGCTCGCGCGCGAAGACGGACCTGAAAAAAAACGGCGGGTGGCGACATTCGCGAGGCGCTGGAAAACGAGGTCGTAGGACTGGGCGGGAAAAACGATGCCGTTGCTCTCTTTTGGCGTGATGGCCTGCCGCGAGGCCGTTGAACGTGATGAGTTGCTGCGGGAAGGGGAGTGTTTTCGCGGGACTTTGGTCAACGTAAGAAACAAACGTCGAGCTCGCCTTGGATGGGGGCATGCAGCACATTTGCCGCTGCAGGAAAGCAGCACGGAAGCTGTCCGCGCTTGCCGTCGTCCCTGGGAACCAAACAGCAGAATTTAGCGGTCGCGTATTTCATGCCCGCCTGGTGCGCTCGGCTTCAAATGCATGCCTGGCGGAGTGGTCGCTTAGGTCAAGAGCATCGCGTGAGTAACAGCCTGACCTTGCTCAATCTGATGCGCGCTAACCGCCTCGCCGGATTGTGGAACTGCTCGCGGGTGGCTTCTACCACAAACAGCAAGGTCATGAAATCAAGCAGGAAGTCGTCAATCGCTTGGGCGATTGTTTCTGACTTGCCCTTGAACTGGTCCAGCAAAACGCGCGCGCTATCGATCGCTTCCACGCTGGTCGCATCGATCAACCCCTCGACCCTCTTGAAACAATCCAACTCGAAACTCCTTAAGGCGCTCCCAAGGTGTTATGCACGAAGGCAGCTCCGTGAACTACCCGGCCTTTTGACCTGGCGGCACGAGCAGCGGTCGGCCTTACGTCCCGGGCCTCCAAACACGAGCCATCGACGTGGCGCTGAGGAGCGTTGGAAGAAATTGGGCGCTTCCGGCCACGCTCGAGCGGTAGTGTAGGACAGTGCTTGCTGGCGGCTACGCCCACAATGGAGTGCGCCAGCTGATCGGGGCTTAACAATTTTTCGCTTTTTGCTGCGCCCAACTCTCGGCTATGACTCGGACAGGCCTAATGGCCGCCCACGTGCATTGTAGAAGAAGGAACAAGTATATGACGACTGGAACGGTAAAGTGGTTCAACAGCACCAAGGGGTTTGGATTTATCCAGCCCGACAATGGCGGTCCGGATGTTTTCGTCCACATTTCCGCTGTCGAACGCGCGGGCCTCTCGACCCTCGCTGACGGCCAGAAGATCAACTATGAGATCGAGCAGGATCGCCGCACTGGCAAGTCCTCCGCTGGCAGCCTCAGCAAAGCTGGTTGATCTCCTGCGTCTTGGCAAGAGTAGGCACGTAGGTCCTCACGGCCGCTCGATGGGACCGAGCAAAAACTGAGGCCAACAGATTGCTGCAGGCGTCGCGAATTCCTCATGAAACAAGTTGTTTAAAAGGAAGGCGGGGTTGTCCCCGCCTTTTTATATGACGCGCAGATTAAGCCGATGGATGCAACGCTCCAGAACGACCGAAATCAAGCCGCGACCTTCTTGCGAGTTCGCTTCGTCGGCACCGGCGCTTCCGGCTCTTTCGGCGCTTTCTGTTTGCGGCCGAGCCCCATCGTTTTGGCCAATGACGAACGCTTCGCGGCGTAGTTCGGCGCCACCATGGGATAATCCACCGGCAGGCCCCATTTGGCCCGATATTCACCCGGCGTCAGCCCATAGTGGGTCGACAGATGGCGCTTTAAAGATTTGAATTTCTTCCCGTCTTCAAGGGAGATGATGTAGTCCGGTGTCACCGACTTCCTGATCGGGACTGCAGGCGTAAGGGCAACCGGCTCTTGTGCAGAGATACCTCCGGCCGTCGCTCTCAGAGCCGCATGCACTTGGCCGATGAGGGCAGGGAGATCCCCCACCGGGATCGGATTGTTGGACACGTAGGCCGACACGACGTCGGCGGCAAGCTCAATGAGGGTGTCGACGTTTTTTCCGGCTTCTTCTGTCATGAAACTCTCCAGGGGTGAAACATAGTCAGCGAAGCGTCGCTTCATAGGGCCGGTTGCCGCTGAAAGCAACAATGTCTCTGACTGCGTTATTGCCAATGCTCGTCCAGAAGCGACATCGATGCGCCATATTTCGCGGCGTGACCGCTGAGCCACTCGTTGTTGGCGACCCTGCCGAGGTGCGTGGCGCGTGCCGCTCTAACTTAGCGCCGAAGTCGCTAGTAGCCTCGAGGCTAAGCGCGCTGTTTTTGTCTCGCTTTGCTTCTTTGGACTGTGAAATCGAGCGATAGTGGTCGCTTGATGGTGGGCGTCAGGGACGATGGAACAAACGTTCATTGGCAATGGCCAAAGTGATGTAAGTTCATCGCCGGTGAGCCGCTCTTGCAAAGGGGCTGGGAACCGCCGCTGATAAACCTAGGACATCAATGTATTTCGAGGCGTTTCTTAGCCGGTCCTGGAGAGGCGGCAATGGCTGCGGATGACACCTGTTCCAGGATATCAAACAGCGCGGCGACCGGCAGCTTCTCGAATCTGGAGCGGCTTCTCGCAAGTTGGCGCCGCGCCGAGAAGCCGGGCAAGGACAGTGAGCCGCCTGCATCAATGATATGCATCAACCAGCCAGCGACGCGTCCTCATACAGAATGCCGCGACCGGCCGTGTGATCTCGCCGGTAGTCGCCCAGGCCCTCTGCATGAAGCCTCGTGATGTGCTGACGATCAACCAGGCCAGAAAGGTCGACGTCCTGAAGCAGGGATGACATGAGTTTGCCACTATGCGCAGGCTTGCCATGCCCTTCCGCGGCATTTTGCGGGGCCTGTGAGTTGGGCAAGCTCGGCACTTCGATCGACTTGGCGTCACCCGGCTCATCGCCAACACGCGTTTCGGTCTGGTCCTACGCGGTGACCTTGACTCCGTTCGCGATGCCATTGAACTGCCGTGGAGAGCGGCCGAGGCGGAAGGGCTGATCAACCGCCTGAAGACGATCAAACGTACCATTAGGCAGCGCCGGCTGCGAACTCCTTAGGCACGCATGCTGCCACTCAGCCGGCCTGATCACCACACGAAGCGAGGAAGAACCTGGTCAAGTGCAAAGCGACAATTGCCTCGACAGCAGGTCCCGGAAGGTTTATGCTGCCCGATGTTACCGCAATCCTGAATGGCGATTGAGTACCTTCACGACTGAAGGGAGTGGAACTGCTTTGTCGGCCAAATTGTTGACGGAACGCCCGGCGCCCATTGTTGCTACATGTCTAGATTCTTGGGGCGTTTTGGATGATGCAATCCACCATCTCACTCCAAAGGGCAGTGGAATCTGGAACAACGTCGCTTTTGTACGCACTACATCCTTCGTGCCCGATTGGCATATTGTCTTTAACTCTGCTTCTCTTTTTGGGCTCCCTGTTGATATCGAGGCGAGCCCAAACAGGACAATCTTTGCAATCGGCGAACCGCCGACGAAAGCTCATCGTGCATTTCATGAAGGGCAGGGGAAGAATACTATCGTCCTGACGTCTGACGAAGAGCTGGCTGCTCGGCAGAATGCAGCGCGCCGATTCGTTTTGTCTCCGCCTATCACTCGGTCTTGGTCTGTAAACAAGACATATGACCAACTTCTGGTCAGCGAAGTGGTGGATAAACCGCTTCGGCTCTCATGGATTACCAGTAACATCGCCCTGCTAAAAGGACATCGATATCGGCTGGCGTTTCTGGAACGGCTGAGAAAGGAGCTCGATTTTGACCTGTTCGGCCGAGGTTTTCGGCTGATTGGAGATAAATGGAACGCACTCGCACCTTACCGTTACAGTATAGCGTTCGAGAATACTCGTGCTGACTACTATTTTACAGAGAAGCTTATGGACTGCTTCGTTGCTGAAACAATGCCGATCTATTACGGCAGCCCAGCAATCACGAGGTTCTTCCCTTCGGACTCTATGGTTCTGATTGACCCAGAGGACAAGAACGTAACCCAAAAAATTCAAGAAATCATCAACTCAGACCTCTGGAAGGAACGTCGCGGCGCAATAAGAGAGGCGAAGCGGCTAGTCCTCGAGAAATACAATACGTTTGCTTATCTCGCGGGCTTCATCGAAAGCGTTCAGGATAAACCCTTACCGCCAGAAATTATACACATCGAATCGCCTGAAGTTGATTTTGCAACAGACGAATGAATTAATCCAACGCTCGCTTCGCGTGCCCGGCGGTTGGTGGTCTGGCGAGATCGGTGCGGAGCGCTCGGCGGAGAATGCCTGCTGCGCAGACGGGCCGGCACGGGCGCACAAGGTCATGCGCCCCCGGCTGCCGCTGATCAGACGAACTGGGGAAGGCCAGGAACGGAATTGAGGACCTCGTCCACGAGTTCGTCGCCGGCATGTTCCTTGGCGCAGGCGATCGTCTCGTTGGCGAGGGCGGCGATCTTTGCCATGCTGAGACCCTCACCCATCAATTGCTGCCCGAGCCCCATAAGGCCGCCACCCTCTGGGTCGTCGCCATGATACTTCGCTACTAATTCCGAAGCTCCCGGAATGGCCTCGATCATGCGCGCGCCGGGACCGTCGGCCGCGTGGCTCCGCAGGAAACCCAGCATTAACCCAACGGCCTTCTCTGCGAGAGCCGGGCCGATGCCGGCACCAGTGGCGATGCGCGGTAAGATTTCTTCCATGCAGGGTCTCTCTCTCTTTGATTAGGTTTACAAGTGGCCGGTCCGGCGCCCCGCGCCCTTGGCCGAACCACAATGGAACTCCACTAAATAGGCCAGCGGAAGTGCTATTGCGCCTAAAACCGCCTCTGTCAACGCAAGCTGCGTCGGAAGTGCGTGTTTCGCAAACCGAAGATCATTGCAATTCACTTCAGTACGCATTGGCAACCGCACAGTTTGCGTTGGCTCGCTTATGGGCCAATGCCCCCCGCCCGTCAAATGATGACGACAACGTGGTCGGCGCCTAGGATCTGTGGATCAAGGTGAGGCAGTTACAGCGGGTGGACCTGCTCAAGCGCGGCGCAGTCGACACAAAGGGCTAGATTGGCGATACTGCGCGTGTTGGCCATGTCTTTCCTGGCGTGATGGGATGTTCGTAGAAGCGGAGCTATATGCCGGTGTGACGGTCCACCAAGGCGGAACGCCTATTCCGATACGAGATCCATACTGTCGTATAGACCGTCGCTGCTTAGGTGTTGAAACCGCCATCGCTGGTGACATCGCAATGTGCAGTCGGCGGGTGTCGACAAGGCCGATTGCGTAATCAGCAGGTCAGGAGGAACGAATGAACCCTGACGTTTCAGAAGCTCACTTTTCGCAAGGCGTGCAGCGCACATCGTGCAAGAGATTGCCAGTCTTGCGGATGCTGTCGACTTTCTCAACCTTGGCTGGAAGATCGCAGTGACCGAATCTACGAAGCCGCCCTCAGGGCGTGCTTTGATGCATACAACCGGTTGCCGACCAGGGATACCCCTCCTCCCTGAAGTCCAATCGAGAAGAGCGATCCTTCCAAGAGGGTCCCAGCTCAGCTGCGAAAACAGGTGTGAGACCCCGTCCTCTCCCTCAAGCTGATCTAGCTCAGGGCGTTCATGAGCCGCAGATCGCATAATGGCTGCGTGGACGACGCAGGAAGACCAATTATGAAAATCCTATTCAGTACGATGGCTGTCACCTTGCTGGCACCCACCGCCTTTGCTGCGGATTCGATCCCCACCGACCTCAGAGATACGGCATTGGCCACCTTCACGGCTTTGCCATCCACCACGCCGACAGTCGCCAACAACCCGATCACCCCGGAAAAGATCGCTCTCGGCAAGGCACTGTTCTTCGATCCTCGCGTCTCGGCGTCAGGCGTCTTGTCGTGCAATTCATGCCACAACCTGGCCACCGGCGGCGACGACAATCGCGAAACCTCGATTGGCCATGGTTGGCAGAAGGGACAGCGCAACGCGCCGACTGTACTGAACGCTGTCTTCAACATCGCCCAGTTCTGGGATGGTCGTGCCGAAGACCTGAAGGCTCAGGCGAAGGGACCGGTCCAAGCCGGGATCGAAATGGCCAATACACCGGGCCAACTCATCGCCACTCTCAAGTCCATGCCGCAATATGTCGAGTGGTTCGATGCAGCTTTTCCGGCTGAAGCCGATCGGGTCACCTTCGACAACTTCGCCAAGGCGATCGAAGCCTTCGAGGCGACACTGGTCACACCTGCCCCGTTCGACAGCTTCCTGAATGGTGATGAGGTTGCCATGACTTCCGAACAGAAACAGGGCCTGGTGCTTTTCATGGACAAAGGCTGCTCGTCCTGCCATGCCGGCATCAACGTTGGTGGGCAAGCCTATTACCCATTCGGCCTCGTGGAACGGCCCAGCGCCGAAGTCCTGCCGGACAAAGACAAGGGCCGATTTGAGGTCACCAATGCAGCCGACGATTCCTATGTCTTCCGCGTGGCGCCGCTGCGCAACGTTGCACTCACCGCGCCATACTTTCATACGGGCAAGGTTTGGGATCTGAAACAGGCCGTCGCCATTATGGGGACCACCCAGCTCGGCGTAGTACTGGCGGACGAAGAAGTTGACCTGCTTGTTGCCTTCCTCAACTCGCTGACCGGAGAGGCACCTGACGTCGCCTATCCCATCTTACCCTCAGAAACGGCGACAACGCCCCGGCCTGTAACGCAGATCTCAGGAAAATAAGCGCCAACTGGCTGCGGACTCGCAATCGAAAATGATTGGCGATTTTTACTTGGCGACACGAATTGCGACGTCCATCTCCGAATTGGCGGGACGCTAGCGATACCCGGACCCTGCCACCTCGCCCGTAGTCTGCGCGATCAACTGGGGGCGGACAGACGCAGCACCATATATTGTCGCTGCCTGAGCGAACGCGCCAAGCAGTCTACTTTGAGAAACGACGCGTGTCCGATTTGTTCGAGGCGCGGGGCCTGTATGTCCCCAAGGAACCGATATTATAGCGTAGTCCCACATTTATATTTCTGCGGGATTAAGACACGTGCCGTAGGGAAAATGCACATTTGCGCCGAGTGGCTCATTTCCAAGAGTGTGATCGGTTTGGCATATTCCCGGCCGACATCCGCCAGCCGGCAACTCCCCACACGGTGAGGAAGAGAAGCCTCACGCCTGCACTTTCTGCCGGAGCGCGCGTGCTGCAGCGACCATGTTAATGAGGGCAGGGCGGACCTCCTCCCATTTGCGTGTTTTGAGGCCACAGTCCGGGTTTATCCACAGTTGGCCGTCGGACAGTCGCTCGCGGGCAAGCATGACTAAGCCCGAAATCTCGCCGACTTCCGGGACGCGTGGTGAGTGAATATCATAGACGCCAGGACCGATTTCGTTCGGATATTTGGAGCTCGTGAAGACGTCCAACAGTTCCATCTTCGAGCGCGACGTCTCAATCGAAATGACATCCGCATCCATTCCAGCGATCGCGTGAATGATCTCGTTGAACTCCGAATAGCACATGTGGGTATGAATTTGAGTCGCGTCCTTTACACCCGTTGAAGCGATCCGGAAACATTCGACAGCCCAGTCGAGATAGACTTTCCAGTCAGATTGGCGCAGTGGCAATCCTTCGCGAAACGCGGCCTCATCGATCTGGACCATCCTTGCGCCGGATCTTTCGAGATCCGTCACTTCGTCGCGGATGGCGAGCGCGATCTGGCGGCAGGCTTCGGAGCGGGGTACGTCGTCGCGAACAAAAGACCAGTTGAGAATGGTGACTGGGCCTGTGAGCATTCCCTTCACGGGCTTTTCCGTAAGCGACTGGGCGAATTGCCACCAGCGCACTGTCATCGGATTGCGCCTCGATACGTCGCCGAAAATGATGGGGGGACGCACGTAGCGCGACCCATAGCTTTGTACCCAGGCATGCTGGGTGAGCGCGAAGCCGGACAACTGCTCGCCGAAATGCTGTACCATGTCGTTTCGCTCGAACTCACCATGCACCAGCACGTCCAGCCCGATCTCTTCCTGCCAGCGAATTGCAGCCTCGATCTCCTTCTTCAGGAACGTCTCATAGTCGACATAGCTCAGCTGGCCCTTCGCATGAGCGGCCCGCGCCTTGCGTACCTGCGGCGTCTGCGGGAAGGACCCGATGGTCGTCGTCGGGAACGGCGGCAGCCCGAGTGAGCCGGCCTGGACTCTGGAGCGCTCGCCAAAAGCGCTCTCTCGTCGCTTCGCGCTGTCCTCAATGCTAGCGATCCGCCCCTGAACAAGCGGGTCATGGATCCTCGTGGATGTCACGCGCGTGGCGGCAGCCTCGGCAGACGCTTTCAACGAGCCTGCCACCGCATCCCTGCCTTGGGACAGGGCCCGGGCCAGCAAGACCAGCTCGTCGGTCTTCTGGGCCGCGAAGGCGAGCCACGACCTGATGTCCGCGTCGAGTTCCGTCTCCATGCGCAGATCAATCGGCACATGCAGCATCGAGCAAGAAGGCGCGATCTCGACGCGGTCCAAGGGCCAGCCGGCGACGATCGGTTTGATGCGGTCGAGAATGGCGGGCAGGTTCGCACGCCAGACGTTGCGGCCATCGATCAAGCCAAGCGAGAGCACCAGATCCTTCGGAGCGAGCCGAGCCACCGTTTCCAGCTGCTCGGGAGCGCGCACGAGATCAATATGCAGGCCGGCCAGGGGCAGAGAAATCGCGGTTTCGAGATTGTCTCCCAGCGACCCGAAATACGTAGCCAGCATGATCTTCAGCTCGGGCGCGGCTTTCGACAGCTGGCCATAGGCGAATTCGAACGCAGCTCGTTCGTTTGGGTTCAGATCGAGGACAAGCGCTGGCTCATCGATCTGCACCCAGTCGGCTCCCGACAGCTTCAGCCTCTCCAGAAGCTGCTCGTAAACCGGCAGCAGCCGCGGTAGGAGCGCGATGGGACCGAACCCCTCGGCAGGCGATTTCGCCAGCTTGAGGAAGGTGATGGGTCCAAGGATGACTGGGCGTGTGTGAATGCCGAGAGCTTTAGCCTCGAGGAAGTAATCGACCGGCTTCGATGACGAGAGGGCGAACGTCTGATCATCATCGAGTTCCGGCACAATGTAGTGGTAGTTGGTGTCAAACCACTTGGTCATTTCCATCGCGGTTACACCAGGTCCATGAGCCTCCTCCTGGTAACCAGCGTGTCCACAATCCTCCTTCTGACCCTGGTTGCCGCGCGCCATTGCGAAGTAGATGTCAAGTGGGACCTCGCCGCTATTCCAGCCGTAACGGGATGGAACGGCCCCGACCATGGCTGCGGTGTCGAGCACATGGTCGTAAAGCGAGAAGTCGTTCGACGGGATTTTCGACACGCCGCGATCGCGCTGCTCTTCCCAGCTAGCGGCACGGAGCGCCTTCGACGTCGCAAGAAGGTCGCCAGCGGACGATGTTCCGGACCAGTAGCTTTCGAGGGCGAATTTCAGTTCTCGCCGACGACCGAAGCGCGGCACGCCGAGCGTTGCTACAGGAATTTGCTGAGAGACAGTCATGTCATACCCCGATGGTTGGGGGCGTCGGTGACAAGGAAGGCGCTAGCAGGCCGGCACCAACGCCGGGTTGCAGCGGCCACCGAGACACCCCGCCCGTGGACGTAATTCGCCGTGGCAGGTCTCCTGGCTCGCGGGGTCATAGCCTCTACCCGTCTTCCCGAGGGTATTCGCCTCAGTGACATGAGTGGGTTGACTCGCCGCTAACAGTTGCGGGGGCAGCGCCGGCATCGCACCGGCTTCCCCCTTAGCTTCGCTGCGGCAGTGCCGCACGCGAAGAACCACGACACGCAGACAATCACAACAATCCGCTCTCTTGTCAATGACGCATAACGAAATGTTTATGTAGTTATGCGATCGCGCTTTTACGCTTGTCTAACATTGTGAAATATTCAGCTGCCACCATTGTCCAACTAATGGATTTCTGTCGGGCTGCGACATCCCTCGCAGGTCGCCCATGAAGGATTTCGGACGAGACTTCAAGTGCGTGACAACGTCGTTAGAATGCACAAGATCCCAGCGAGCTTTGACACAGTTCCGCCACCGCGATGATCGCGTCAGTAGGGCGGCTGGTTAGTTGCCGGCGCATCTACAGAAACCCAGCCCCTTCCGCCTCGCGGCGCAAATTCTGCCTTGGCCTTGGGCCGATCTGCTGGATCACCAGGCCGGCCGCCAGCGAGCCAAGGTCGCCGCAGGTCTTGAGGTTGCGGCCCTGCGTGTAGCCATGCAGGAAACCGGCGGCGTAGAGGTCGCCGGCGCCGGTGGTGTCGACCAACTCCTTGATGGCGGTCGCCTCGATGACCACGGTCTCGTCGCCGCGCACGATCACCGAGCCTTTTTCGGAACGGGTGACGGCGGCAATCTTGCAGTCCTTGCGGATCTGAGCCAGCGCCTCGTCGAAGGATTTTGTCTGGTAGAGCGACTTGATCTCGTGGCTGTTGGCAAAGACGATGTCGACAGTGCCCGAGCGCATCAGCTCGAGGAACTCGTCCCGGTAGCGGTCGACGCAGAACGAATCCGACAACGTCATCGACACTTCGCGCCCGGCGGCATGCGCCAGCTTCGCCGTCTGCCGGATCGCCTCCTTGGCGCGCGGCGGATCCCACAGATAGCCCTCGAAATAGGTAACCTTGGCGCCGGATGCCTTGTCGGCCTCGACGTCTTCCGGGCCGAGTTCGACGCAGGCGCCGAGATAGGTGTTCATCGAACGCTCGCCGTCGGGGGTGACGAAGATCATCGAGCGCGCCGTCGGCGGCTGTCCCTCGAGCGGCCTGGTGTCGAAGGCAACGCCCTGGGCATGGATGTCGTGGGCGTAGATTTCGCCGAGCGGGTCGTTCGACACCTTGCCGAAGAAGGCGGCGCGGCCGCCGAAGCTGGCGACGCCGGCCGCCGTATTGCCCGCGCTGCCGCCGGAGGCCTCGATCGCCGGGCCCATGCGGCTGTAGAGCAGCTCGGCGCGCCTGGTGTCGATGAGGTTCATCGCACCCTTGATGATGCCGTTGGTTTCGAGGAATTCCTCGTCGCACTGGGCGATGATGTCGACAATGGCATTGCCGATGCAAAGCACGTCATAATCGGGCATCAATGTCTCCGCCAAAAAACCCGAGCCGCTTCTCGCCACGCCTGCCAGGCGTGGGTCTGCCCGGTGGGAATGGGCTTTTCCAATCCGTTCGCCGGTCTCACGGGGCGGCGAGTCCTGCCTCGCGACGCAATTCGTCTGCCCTGTCTGTCTTCTCCCAGGTGAAATCAGGCTCTTCACGGCCGAAATGGCCATAGGTCGCTGTATTGCGGTATATAGGGCGTAAGAGATCAAGCATCTTGATAATGCCTTTCGGTCTGAGATCGAACAACTCTGGAATGAGGCGCTCGATCCTGCTCTCCTCAACCCTGGCTGTCCCGAACGTGTTGACCATGACGGAAACCGGACTGGCCACGCCGATTGCGTAAGCAAGCTGCACCTCGCACACGTCTGCGAGTCCGCTAGCGACGATGTTCTTTGCGACATAGCGGGCCGCATAGGCAGCTGAGCGGTCAACCTTGGACGGGTCCTTGCCCGAGAAGGCGCCGCCGCCATGACGACCCATCCCGCCATAGGAGTCGACGATGATCTTGCGTCCAGTGAGACCGCAGTCGCCGCGCGGCCCGCCGACTACGAACCGCCCCGTCGGGTTGACCAGAATTCTGATGCTTTCCGTCTCCAGGTGGGTCGGCAGGACAGGCTTTATGATTTCCTCAATGACGCCCTCGCGGACAGTCTCTTGCGAGACCTGCTCGTCATGTTGCGTCGACACGACGATGGTATCCAGGGCGACCGGGCGCAACCCCTCATAGCGCACTGAGACTTGGGATTTCATGTCAGGACGCAACCAGCCAAGCTGTTGTGCCTTCCGGACATACGCCTGCCGTTTCGTCAAGCGATGAGCGAGCTGGATCGGCAAAGGCATCAGGGTATCGGTTTCTCGGCATGCGTAGCCGAACATGAGGCCCTGATCTCCCGCTCCCTGCTGGAGGTCTTGCCCTCTTCCCTCGTCAACGCCTTGGCTGATGTCGGGCGACTGCTCGGTGAGGGCATGAACGACGGAGCAACGCCGGCCGTCAAAGCCGACGGCCTCGTCGTCGTATCCAATGTCGAGAATCGTATCACGCGCAACTTGGCTATAATCCACCTGGGCATCGCTGGTAATCTCGCCAGCCAGAACGACTATCCCTGATTTTACCAACGCTTCACAGGCGACGCGCGCCTTGGGATCTGTGCGGAGGATGGCATCGAGGATGGCATCCGAGATGTTGTCAGCCAACTTATCCGGGTGCCCCGCGCCAACCGATTCGGAAGAGAACACGAACTGCCTAGCCATGAATACCTCGCTTCGGATGTTGGATGTGGTATGGGCATTTTGCTTGGCCCACCTTACTTGTCGGAGATGCCCGGGACCTCGAACGCAGCGCACAAGTCGGCAACGTCTCTTCGCACACAGGCATGGAGATTTTCGTCGTCTGGCCGCTGGAGGACGGAGTCAATGAAGCCAGCAATTTGCTCCATTTCCACATCGCGCATGCCCATTGACGTCACTGCTGGCGCCCCCAGGCGAATTCCGCTTGTGACCGCCGGATCCCGCGGGTCGCCAGGAACCATGTTAAAGTTTGTGATGATTCCTGCCTTTGCTAGTCGCTCGGCATAGGCCTTGCCCGATAGTGGCCGATTGCGAAGATCAAGGATCAGCATGTGATTGTCCGTCCCCCCGGTAACCAGGTCATAACCTCGCTCAAGCAGTGCAACTGCCAGAGCCTTGGCATTCTTAACCGTCTGTTGGCCGTAGCTTCGGAAGGACGGGTTCGCGGCTTCGTGCAAGGCAACCGCTAGCGCAGCGATGGCATTCATGTGAGGCCCGCCTTGCAGGTGAGGGAAGACCGCCCGGTCTATTCGTCTGGCGAGATTGTATTTGCTCTTTGTATGATACAGGGCCTGATAGCGATCTTCGTTCCTTGACAAAATGAAGCCACCGCGGGGACCGCGGATCGACTTATGGGACGTGCTGCTGACCACGTCGCAATGGCCCACGGGATTCGGGTGCGCTCCCGCGGCAATCAGGCCGCTGATGTGCGCAATGTCGGCTACGAGATAGGAGTTCGCTTCCAGGGCGATTTCTGCCATTGCCGCGTAGTCAAAGACACGCGGGTAAGCAGTTCCGCCGACCCAGATGAGCCGCGGCCGTTCCCGCTTGGCTGTCTCGCGCAAGCGGTCATAGTCAATCTGCTGTGTCGTTTCATCCAACCCATAGGGGACGCGTTGATAGTCAGTACCGGAAAAATTGATGGCCCAACCATGAGTCAGATGGCCCCCTTCCGGAAGGGGCAAGCCCATGACTTTGTCACCGGGACTCAAAAGCGCACGATAGACAGCCTGGTTGGCCGGCGAGCCGGAATAAGGCTGGACGTTGGCATGCTCGCTGCCAAATAGTGTTTTCAAGCGCTCAATGGCTAGCTTCTCAAGCTCATCAACGATCTCGTTTCCAGCGTAGTAGCGCGCACCGGGGTACCCCTCGGCGTACTTGTTCGTGAAAATCGAGCCGTTCGCTTCCAGCACGGCCGAGGACGCAAAGTTCTCTGAGGCGATGAGCTTGAGGGTCGTCCGCTCCTGCTGCTCCTGTCTCAGAAGCAGCTCGTGAACGCGGCAATCAACCGCGGCCAAGGAAGACCGCCCATAGGTGTCGGGCTGCGCGATCGCGCCGTCGGCGGAGTTGTCCATGGTAGCTTCGCACTCCAATTGGATTGACCTACTTCACTATCAGGCATGCGGTCCCCTTCGGCCGCGTGTTTCGTACCGCTTCAAGCCTTTGCAGGTCCTGTTTATTATAGCCGTCGCGATGGGGCAGGAGATCGACCAGTAATCGAACCAGCCCGCCGTCGTTGGATTCTGCTTTGAGATGGTACGAGCGCCACGGAGGCTGTTCGTTGCAGCAAAGCAAGTCGGCTCTGGCGAGTAGCCGGACGTGTCGCGCAACCCGCTCTCGACACACGCCCAGAATCTCCGCTAGCTCGCAGACAGTTAGGTCCGCATGCGCACAAAGGCCCAGGATTCGAAGGCGATCAGAATGGGCTGCCGTGCGCAGGCGACTGACCAGTGCCATCATGGGTCAGGCCCAAGTTCTACCGAATTTCTCATTTCCCGTTCTCCACAGAAGTTGCAGCTTTCGAAGGTTGTCCAACGACCAGACAAATCTCGGTGGCCGTGACCGACCGCCGAAATCGCTGTGTCGAACAAACTAATGGGCGCTCTTCTTGCCATTGCCTTTAGCCGAAATTGCAAGCAGTTCGGCGAGTCGGAGGATAAGCGGCGCCAAGGTTTGACCACTGATCTCAGACGTTGCAATAAGCCTACCATTCACAGCGAGCCGGAGTTGCTAAGAGTCTATGAATTTCCTTGAAGGATCTGTTGCAACGGTTGTCGAGCTGGCCTGCTCCCGGTTTGCAGCGATCAATCTCGAGCAGACTGACCGTGATGCAAAGATGAAGGAAGGTTCCCTTTCAATCCGATCTTCTTCCCGACCAAGTAGTGGTAGTCTCCTGACCTGACGATCACAGGTTCAAATCCAGTCCCCGCAACCAACGATTCTTGCGAAAGCAAGGCACCCAAAACCCCGGCCTCCGAAAGGACGTCGGGGTTTTTCTTGTTCGCCGCGAACCCGCAGGATCGCGGCAAGGTCGCCGCGAAGCACGATCGCCAGCTCATCTTCGGCGGGCACGAGGGTGACCTGATCGACCAACGTCCGGAAAACCTCCGCTGCCTCGGCCTTGCTGTCCGCGCTCTGTAGGCTCTCATAGAGTGTCGAAATACGCTGGCGGTATATCTCCGCCAGGTTCAGATGCAGAAGCGGCGGCGGCTCGTCGACATTGGCCAGCAACTCGGTCAGTTCCGCCTTGCGGGCTTCGAGGTCGCCAATCTTGTCCTTGAGCTGAGCCCCGGGCACACCATCCAGTATGGCTTGAATCGCTCGCTCCAAGTCTCGGCGGACGCGTTCCAACTCTTTGCGCTGGCTGATGACGTCCGAGCTACGCTCAATCCGCAGCCGATTCACCTCACGAGTGAATTCCTCGCAGAATTCCTTGAATAGCTCGCGCTCCATCAGATTGGTCCGTAAGCCGCTGAGCACCGAGGCTTCCAGCGCGTCCCGCCGGATATTCAGCCGGTTATCGCAGGTGCCCTTATTCCGTGACGTTGCGCAGCCCAGCAGATCCTTCGAGATCATCATGTAGCCGCCGCCACAGCAGCCACACTTCACAAGGCCGGCAAACAGGTGCTTCGGACGCCGTCGCTTGTTCAGCGCATTCTCACCGGGCTCAGACGTCTCATAGGCGAGCGTCTGCTGGCGTGCCTTCACATTGTCCCAGACGTCCTGATCGAGATGCGCATCTCCGGCACTTCCTGCATCATCCACTCGGACTCAGGATTGAGACGCGACGCGCGCTTTCCCGTATCCGGGTCTTTCGATAGCGGAGCCGGTTCCAGACGAGGCGGCCGATATGAAGTTCGTTGTTGAGGATGCCGACGCCGCGCTTCGGGTTAGCTGACAAGCAGTGACTTGAGACTCATCGTGGGGTCGGCCAGTGCTGCAGGCGAAAGCTTGAGGCGCCTCGCGATCAAGGTCTCGGAGAAGCGGATCTCCTTTGCGATGACGCCAAGTGAACCGAAGCCACACGCCGCAACAAGTTTGCTGTCGTGGTCCAGGTAGAATAGGACCGTGCCCTTTGGACCAAGATCTCGGTGCACGGCAGAGTGATCAGGGCAAATGCCCGCGATCTGAAGCGTCTCTTCATATTGATCCGACCAAAACCACGGAATGACGTCGTAAATTTGGTGTGCCCCCAGCATGTTGGCAGCCGCAGTCATCCCCTGACGTCGGGCGTTCTGCCACGCCTCCAGTCGCAGCCGCCTTTCATAAAGGGGGTGTGGAAACGAGCAGCAGTCCCCGGCAGCAAAAATGTTGGGATCGCTGGTCGCTAGTGTCTCATCAACAACTATGCCGTTGTCGACGGACAGACCGGCTGCCTCTGCTAGCTTCACGTTGGGCACGGCGCCGATCCCAACGACGACTTTGTTGGCGTAAAAAACTCTCGCGTCGTCAAGAATGATCAGCGTCTGCTCGGCGCGCCTTTCTATCCTGGTGATGGACGCAGCTGTAACGATCTGAACGCCAGCTTCCTCGTGCCTACCCTGAATCAAGCGGGCCAAGACTTCAGGCACCGCCCTGGTCAACAGACGCGGTCCGGCCTCAAGCACGACACACGATGCCCCGCGAGAGACCGCACTCGCGGCGACCTCCAGTCCGATAAAGCCCCCGCCAATGACAACGATTTTAGAGCCTGGTCCAATGGCCGCCCTCAAGCGAACTGCGTCGTCGTGTGTCCGAAGGGTGAGAACATTCTGCGCGCTGCCGTACCTCGGTGGGAGTGTACGGGGAGCGGCTCCAGTCGCAAGAAGGAGCCGTTCGTAAGGAACGTTCGGTCCATCCGAGATTTTCACCGTTTGACGCGAGCGGTCGATCGATAAGGCCGATCGACCGAAGAACGTCGTTACGCGGAGCTCCCTCAGACGATCGGATGTCAGTATGTGCCGTGGGCCCGGCGGCGGTTCTTCCACCAGAAACGCCTTGGAAAGGGGAGGCCGCTCATATGGCAAAGAATCTTCCGAGCCAATCAGGATCAACGGTCCAGTCCAGCCACCTTCGCGCAAAGCGGTGACCGCGGCTGCTCCAGCCTCGCCGGCGCCAACGACGACCATGGCTCGTTCGCTTTCCATTTGTCCCTCCTGACCAGTTCGCGTGTGTTGCCGCGATAAAAAAGGCGAAATAACCTCTGGCTGCGCCGGTCGCGATCGACTTTTCGGTCACATCCTGATGTAAACGGAGTCGGCTTCAACCTTCACTTGATAGCTTTTGAGGTCGATACAGGCCGGCAGGGCGCGTGACTCTCCAGATCGATAATCGAAGGTGCCGAAATGTTTGGGACACTCGATGATGTTACCGTCGACTATACCACCGGCGAGATGCACCTTTTCGTGCGAGCAGTGGCCATCCATTGCGAAGAACTTGCCGTCGGGCGACCGCACGACAACAAACGTTCGGGAGCCGACATCGACCCTCAGGGCTTCCTCGGGTTGGAGTGCGTCGACGGTGCACGCGACTACCCAGTTTTCTCCACTTGTCATAAGAGCTCCTTGAACATGGGTCGGTTCGAATACTCGCCGACATTGCTAGAGGTCGGCCCCGTCACAGGGCCGAGATTTTGATGTTGGATCGCTGGAAATTGCGATGTGTCTTGATCAGGCGGAGCCACCGCGGGTGTATTTCTTCGCCTTGATCCGCCTGGCCATCACCTCGTCGGACTCTGGCGAGCCGTCGTGGAAGGTGCCGAACCATTCATCGAGCGGGATGCGCTTCTCTCCGTAGTTCACTTCGAAATACTTGTGGTGGAGATAGTGATAGTAGTTGTCGGTATCGATCATGTGGTCTCCATCCACGACCATCTTGTCGAATCCCACATGCGACTTGGCGGGAGAGAGTCCTGCATGCATGAGTTGGAACATCGAATGAAGCGGATGTGAGGGTACGACGAAATGTATCACGACGCCCGTGAAGTACAGGAAGTGCTCGACGGGATGCATGGAAAGACCCGACCACGGCCCCGGGTTGACATTATTGTGGTGAAGTTTGTGAACCCAGTGGTATAAAGGGCCCACATGTATTAGGCGGTGAATTAGGTAGAAGTGCAGTTCGCGCCAGGCGGGCACGAGGATGAGCAGTGCTACGAAGTAGACAGGGTGCTTGGCGAAAGCGACATACGGGAGATACCCGTTGGCATAAAGCCACCATGTGGCGGCCTCGACCGCTGTCCAAATTGGAACCGCACTGCACATCGTCCAGAAGATGTTCTCCGCGTTCTGATTGCCGAACAAGAAGGTCGGGTTATCGATGTCGGGCCACTTCGCATTATACTTGAACTTCGTCTGCTGGCGCCGCATGACATAGAAGATGAGGTGAAAGCCTCCATAGAGAGCAACCGTCAAAGCAGCGTTTCGGGCAAGGATCAGCGATATCCATTGCGCATGAAACTCCCGCATGGTCTCGAGCGAAGGAGTAAGATAAAGCCATACGATCAATGAAGCTGCGAAATAGCCGGCATTCCAAGGCCAGAGGTAACCGGGGTATCCCAGAAACCAACGCAGGAACTTCAACGGCTGAGCTGGCCAAACGAAGATAGGCGAGCGTTGTAGCTTCTTATTCGGCGTCCAGTTCCCGCGCTTATCGCGCTTTCCGTAAAGGGTGTCGTCCATTTCCTTTCTCCAGTAAATCGGCATTCTGAACCGGTCACTTGCGCCGGGTTTGACCGTAGGGAGCAATCAGAGCTCTCGATGTTACGGGCCGGTGAGCTCTCAGGCCTTTTGCATCGAGCGCAGAGACGAAAGCTTCGAATTCCATGTCGCTGATCTTCGACATTTCCCGGTCACCGGGAAATGCCCTCATACAGACGTCATCACGAAACGCCCGCAGCGCGCGGACGCGCTCTTCCTGCACACGCTTCTTCAGTTCATGCAGATTGCCGTAGGCTTTGGCGTGTCGAGGCAGGCGCTCGGCCTCACCACATATGTCTTCCGTAAAAAGGAAGAGCGCGTCGGCATCGGGACCAGAACCAAGTGACACGGTCACAAGACCGGTACGTCGCCGTATCTCTGACATCACTTTGGCAGGAATAACTTCGCATTCGACTGCGAAGGCGCCAGCATCCTCAAGTCGCCGGAATCGCTGATACAGCTGGACGGCTTCGTCCGTGGTTTTTCCGACTGCGCGGAGCTTTCCCACCCATGTGGATTTTCTTGGTACCAGTCCGAGGTGACCCATCACCGGGATGTCTTCCGCAGCCAGAGCGCACACCGTGGACAGCCCCCTGGCAGTTATCACGGCGTCCGCTCCATCGGTGAGTGCCTTGAACGCGGATCGCAGAATTTCGTCGGGCGTCACTGCCTCGGCAAACCCAAGGGCAGCCGTTGTGAAGATCCTGCGCGATCCTCTTCTAACCGTTTCGACGTTGCGGGCGCGAGCGACAACCATCTCTATGCCCGCCTCTTCGGCTGCCGCGGCTTCCTCTTCCGTGTTAGCAGTGACCTGCGTGTACCGTTTGCCAAGCGACCGGGCGGCTCGGAGATCCGCAACGGTGACCGTACGTTCGGCCTCTTTGGCACTCCAGTCGAATATACGTTGCATGCTGGGTTTTCCTTCCCGTGAACTCACGGAGCCGTTTGGGCGATCTTGACCTCGGCCGCACAACACGTGCGCGACCGAGGAGGCCTTGGGAGGCATGGTAGCTAGTTCAAGCGGTGGGTATATTCGATGGCTTTGCATCGCTCATAACAGGAGCACCGCCCACCGCATCATCGGATCTGGACCAGACACCGGGCTTTCCCGGCCTAGCTACGCTGGCACATGTTCAGCGCGCTCTGGGAGAAGTTCAGTGAACGGTACATCTCATCGACTGCATCTCGTCTTGCCATCCCTGGAATTACCCCAAGCTTGGTGCACACCAGAGCGCCACAGGCGATGCCGAGCTGTGCTGCCTCTACGACGCCACGCCCCTCGGCTAGTCCCACAGCAAAGCCGGAGTTGAACGCGTCGCCGGCGCCTGTAGTATCGACGACATCGATCTTGGCTGCGGGAATTTGCACATCGATCGAATCCGTCACGATTAGAGCTCCCTTTTCACCAAGCGTGACGACCACATTTCGCGCGCCGCGCGATCGAAGAATATCGACCAGTTCGCGAGAGGGGCGAGGATCGTCGGCTTTGAGCCCGAGAAGGATCCTCAGTTCGCTTTCATTAGGGGTGAGATAATCCACGTACTGGAATATCTCATCCGGGAGCGGCGTCGCGGGCGCGGGGTTCAGGATGGTAATCTTGCCGTGTTTACGGCCTAGTACCATCGCGCGCATTGCCGCGGATACAGGCGCCTCTAGCACCGCCATCACAACGTCGCTGTCCTGGATGCAGCTCTCGGCATCATCTACGAAAGTGGCGTCCATGAGGCTTGTGGCGCCGTGGTCAATGATGACGAAGTTTTCGCCTTTCTCGTTGAGAATGATGAAACCAACTCCGGTCGGGCTATCTGCCACTTGCCGCACATGAGCGCTTCGGACGCCTTCGAATTTGTAGAGGTCGGTAGCGATCTCGCCGAACTTGTCCTGCCCAATCATTGCCACCAGTGCAGAGTCAGCTCCCAGACGCGCAGTAGCGACGGCCTGGTTAGAACCCTTGCCGCCCGGCCCCATGTCGAAGCTGCTGCCAAACAGGGTGACGCCGAAAACAGGGATTTCGGGAGTCCGAATGGTCAGGCCGACAGCGAAACTGCCGACGACCGTGATTTTAGGTTTAGTCATAGATCCCTCCCTCTGTAGCTAACGGGCAGCCGCCTCGAAGCCGTTTCGATTTATGGATCCATGCCGAATGAGGCGTCGGGGACAGCGGACATAAAGTACCTTCATTTCTCTCCTCCCAGTGCCTAGGATCACCTACGCGTACAAAACGCGCATACTCCGGAGCGACCCGAAGGCCCGCCGTCAATTCACGAAAGCACCATAAGCTGGCCAGATAGCGCTGGAAATGGACAAATGTCGCGCCGACATGTATCAGACGCGCATGACAAATATACCGCAGCGCACTCTGTTTCCGGAGAGTCACTACTACGTCCCGGAGGATGGCTGGACTCAACACGCTTACACCGTGGTACGAGCCGGCAAAGCCGTTACGTCGGTCGATCATTTTATTCAGCGTGACGCTTATCCGGGTCAAGATGTCATGGTCTGTCTATCAGGTCGCGGCTTTGTCCTGACGGAGGGTAGGACATTGAATGTCGAACGCAATCAATTGGTCTGGATTGCAAATGAACTCCCCCACGCCCATTGGCCGGATAGGACCGATCCTTGGACCGTGCTGTTTATAAGGCTCGACGGACCAAGTTGCACCGCGATTCGCAAGAAGGTCTTTGGTTCGGGACCGACGAGCGTTACTCTAGCTTCACTGGAGGAAATCGAATCTTGGTTCGGGTCACTGTTTGAAGCACTGCGTGCTCGACGGGACGATATCGACCTCGCACTTAACCGCTTCGTTGGGGAGCTGGTTCACAGCATCGCAATGCCACGGACAACTTTCGGTAAAACCAGGCTTCCTGCCGCCTTGGCCGACATCGTCGGCAGGATGCGCAAGGAACCGCAACGATCCTGGCGTGCGGAAGAATTATCCGCGGTATCTGGGCTCAGTCCTGCTCAAACTCGACGGCTGTTCCAAAAGCATCTGCAGATAAGTCCCCGGCGGTGGCTTTCCAAGGAGCGCATTATGATGGCGCAAAAGATGCTCCTTGAGACCGATCTGACCGTTAGCGACGTCGCCGATCAATGCGGTTTTTTTGACGCCTATCACTTTAGCCGCGAATTCAAGCGGAGCATTGGTACAAGTCCGCGCTATTGGCGACGAGGTGAAGGACGTTGAATATCGCAAAAACCGCCACAACTATGCAAGCTCGCGGTGAGCCCCGATGCGGTACAGCCTCCCGCCGCGGACTGACGCCGTATCGATTGATGCAAAGATTGAAGCTTCCACCAATACCTCATGATCACCTCTAGCCAGCAGAAGCTGCGTGATTGGCGCTCTAAAACTTTTCAAACCCGACCATTTTCATGGCCCAGCAGCTGACGCCGCCTTTGTCGTTGCGATGGATGAACATCTTTCGGATCGACGTCTCGAGGTTTCTGCGCTCGATCGGGGACAGGAAGGCAATGTCGAGCCCGCGCGTGTGCTTGAACCTCTCGACTACCGCAGCGGTTGGGTTACAAGACGGCAATCTTGCGGCAGTTAGGTTCGTGACATGCAGATCCTCGATGATGTAAAAGCCGCCAGGCTCGACGATAGGAAAAAGCTTTGCTAGAGCAAGTTGCTGATGGTAAGCGGCGTGCGAGGCATCGTCGATGATGATCCTTACGGGCGGCAGTGAGCCCGCAAGGCGTTCCAGGGCTGCCGGATCGCCCATGTCCAGCCGCTCGAAACGAAAGCGGTCTATCTTGAAGGCACTGAAATCTGAAATGTCGCAGCCGATGATGTTAGCTTTGGGAAAGAACTCCAACCACATCTTGATCGACGGTATGTCTTCGACCTTGCGAGTGAACAGTTCTTCGGGATCGGCACAGCCGCGCTGCAGTCCAATCTCGACCATCGTGAAAGGTTCGCGCCGAAATTCCTCGAACAGAAACGAGTAAAAGCTGGTGTAGCCATGGGCGTGGTAAACCTCATCGCCCTTGTCAGTTCCGAGCGCATTGGCCAGTTTCGTCAAATTTGGAACGCTCATTGTGAAATCACCCTTTTTTGCACCACCGCCACACGGAACGAATATTATCGGCTAGCACTGTCGTTACGAAGATTTGACGGAGCGAGCCATAGCGCTGATCATTGACCAGGCGATGCGTTCAAGACGCGTGCCAAACGTCCAGTGCTGATTTGTCTTGGCTATCCCGTCTGGCATGTGTCGCGTGCCGGACAGAACGTCGTAACTCCGACATCGGATCGCAGGCGTTCCATCTGGATGTCGTGCTTCTTAAGCCTGCAGCCGATCTAGCGCCTCGACGACAGGCCATGTCGAGGAGGGCCGGTTGAGGAAATGATCATGGCGGCGGCTCGATCGAAGCGGGGACGGAAGACTGTGCCAACATCGTGGTCCCTCCTGCAGTTTAAGTGAACTGACCGCTTTCCAGCGGCCGAGCATCTGTTCGGCGATGCGCGAAGGACGGTCAATCGTGGAGAAGGCGCATGAGCATCCCGATCGCACGAACCGTCGCCGAGTTGCGCATAGCTGTGGCCGGATGGCGTCAGAATGGCCTGAAGGTCGCTGTCGTGCCGACTATGGGTGCCTTGCATGAAGGCCATCTGAGCTTGATGCGTGCCACACTCGCCAAGGCCGCGCGGCCGATCGCGCGGCCTACCCGCGCACTGAGCATGACAATGCCGCCAAGCTCGCGCCGCTCGGCGCTCATCTGCTCTACGCGCCAAATGCAGCGGACGTCTATCCGGAAGGGTTCGCCACCATGGTGTCGGCGGGTGGGGTGAGCGATGGCCTGTGCGGCGCGTTCTGTCCCGGCCATTTCGACGCGTGGCAACCGTCGTCGTCAAGCTCTTTCTGCAGACGCGTGCCGATCTCGCCTTCTTCGGCGAGAAGCATTTCCAGCAACTGCACGTCGTTCGCCGGCTCGTCCGCGATCTCGACATCCAATCGAGATCGTCGCAATCCGACGGTGCGTCAAGCCGACGGCCTAGCAATGTCGTCGCCCAATGTCAGGCTCTCGGCCGAACAGAGGTTAGCGGCGCCCAAGCTCCCCAAAATCCTCCCCACCTCGGCCGAGCGCTGTCGGCGGGGGCGCCGGCGGAGCTTGTGCTTGCCGAGGCCAGGCAAGCGACCCTGCCGGTTACGACCAATTCGAGTATCTCAAGCTACGAGCAGACCATGACCTGTCGCCACTTGGAGAGCATGAGGAACTGTGGGGCGGTTGGTGGCGGAGGTTCTCTGAACGGGCCGGAACCGCGCCACAGAAAGTGCCCGTTTTGCCGCAGCGTGACTGCCCCACAGTTCCTCATGCTCCCCTGTAATTCGTCGTGAGAAGCTTCGCCCTGTGCACGGCTTTCCCGCGCTCCGACTACTACGGAAGCTCCGCCCTTGGTGCCGTCTATCTCCGGCCGTCGCGGCTAGCCCAGTGCCATACTGGGCAGACAGTCCAAGTTCCCGTGTTCCGATTTCCGACCTTGATGCCCGTAGGCGGTGAGCTTTACCCCAGGCGATGCGGAAGACAGGGCCATGAGCGCTCCCCCGTCCGTCTTGGGCGCTTTTGACGCGCCCCGCAGGGGACCAGCCGACCGCGACTGATCGCTTCTTACCTCCCATGCCAACAGCACGATTTGGAGGCGTCAACGGTTGAATCCGACGCTTCCGGCGCTCGCTTCGTTATCTCGCCATAGACACTGTGGTAGCCCGGCCTGCGGTCGATGGTCTGCACCCGGTACAGTTCAGGCCGATCTGCTTCTGACACCAAGCCGGCGACGCCCGGTCAAGCTTCTCGGCCCCCTTCCGCCCGCGCTCCTGCAGGCGGGGCGGCATTGCAGCCGCCGGTCGAAAATCAGCAAGCTTGAGAGGTGGCTATTCCATGTTCACCTCCGGCGCCGCCATGGCGCACCGTCGAGACCGATATACCGCTCCATGGCTGTCCTCCGTTCGATGCCTGGGCCCGAATCGGAGCCCGTTCTTCATCCTATCGGGATAGCCAGCCGGCTAGAGGTTCGAACATCGCCGCCACGTCTGAGGTGGCCCCCGCTCCCGAGATTACGTCATGTTTGTTCTTCGGTCCCCGCAGGTCAGTTGCTTTATGCGGTTTGCCGGTTGCTTACCGAATTCCAAGGGCACGAGCTGATGACGTCCTCAATCGCGGAAACAAGCATCTCACCAAGACGCACCGAAGCACGCGAGCGCGCTTGCTCGGGGGGCGCGATTAACATCAGATCGAAGAACGGAGCATTCTTCAACGGCCTGACCTCCGCATCAAAAGCGTCCTCGAAATAGTGAGCGGTAAAGGGATCGACCAGCGCGATGCCCAGTCCCGCCATCGCCAGATGGGCCGCCGTGAGAGAAATGTGACCGTCGACGCTGCTTTTCTCCTGAATCAAACGGGCGAGCAGCGTGTCCTCGCATAAGGCAAGCATGTATCCCATGCCGGGCACGATTAGCGGTGTGTCGCCGCTGTTGGCGATGTCGAACACCTTGCCGGTGTCGCCGAGGCCTGTGTGGTGGGGGCCCCCCAGCGCGACATAGGGCAATCGCCACCGCGCCACGACATTGATGTCGCGCATGTCACTGAGCGGGCTCACCAGGCCGAGGTCGAAACGGCGAGTGCGGACCCAATGAAAGATGCGCTGCGTGCCGCGCAATTCCACAGTGATCGAAATGTCGCCAAACGCTTTCTGCCACGCGCTGACCGCTTTCGGTATCACCTGCGAAACGGCAGCCGGCACGGTTCCGAGTGTGATCTGGGTGCCTTTGTATTCACCGATCTCCTGCGCGGCGCGTTCGATTTCCGTTAAGCCATTGAACGAGCGGTCGACCTCTGCGAACAGCATTTCGGCCTCCGGCGTCGGCGAAACGCCGCGGCCATGACGGATGAAAAGCGGGTAGGAAACGCGGCGTTGCAACACGGCGATTAGCCGCGTGACGTTGGGCTGGGAGGTATTGAGCATCCGGGCGGCGGCCGAGATTGAACCGCTCGTCATAACGGCCCGAAAGGCCTCAATTTCACGGAATCCGAGCATCGCCAACCTATATCATATGTTGATATCATACATCTAACTTCATATTAGTCGAGATATGTGAGATGTGCTTTTCTTGGGCAGTTCCAAGGGAGGACAAGACCATGACTCAAAATTTCCAAGCCGCGATCTCACGGCGCCAGTTCGGGCGGATGGCGGCAGCGCTGGGCGCCGGTGCTGCGCTGTTGCCGTTTGTCGGCGGCGTTGCTCGCGCTGAACCGAAGACCGGAGGGCGGCTGAGGATCGGCGCCAACGGGACCAATGCTTCGGAAAGCTGGGACCCCGCCACTTGGGGGGTCAGCGTCATCATGGGCCTTGGCGGCTTCGGCTGCATCTATAACAATCTGGTCGAGATCGGCTCTGATGGCGTGCTCAAGCCGGAATTGGCCGAAAGCTACGAGGCCGCGCCTGACGCCAAGACATGGACCTTCAAGCTGCGCTCCGGTGTGACCTTTTCCAACGGCAAGACCCTGACGGCCGATGACGTGGTGGCCTCGATCAATCACCATCGTGGAGCGGACTCGAAGTCGTCGGCCAAGCCAATCGTCGACGGCATCGCTAATATCAAGAGCGACGGCTCGAACACGGTCGTCATCGAGCTCAGCAGCGGCAACGCCGACTTCGGCTATCTGTTGAGTGACTATCATCTTGTCGTCGGCCCAGCCGACAATGGGAAGGTCGACTGGAGCGCCCATATCGGCACCGGGGGCTATACGTTGGCCGAATATGACGTCGGCAACCGGCTTCTGCTGAAACGCCGCGACGGCTATTGGAAGCCGAACGCCGCCTGGTTCGACGAAGTCGAGATCATTGGGATCGACGACGTGGCGGCCCGTATGAACGCCGTGCTTACTGGTGAGGTTGACGTCATCAGTAACGCCGATATAGCGACAGTGGGTCGGCTTAAGGCACGCTCGGACGTTGTTGTGGACGAGGTGACCGGCACCCAGCAGTTCACCATGCCAATGTTCACCGACACCGCGCCCTTTAACAATGTCGATGTGCGGTTAGCGCTCAAATATGCGATCGACCGCGAGGAGATGGTCCAGAAGATCCTGAATGGGCATGGCAAAGTCGCCAACGATCAGCCGATCGCCCCGGCTAACCGCTACTTCAACACCGACCTACCGGCCCGAGCTTATGATCCCGACAAGGCCAAATTTCATCTGAAGAAGGCGGGGGCCGACGGCCTTAAGGTGGATTTGCATGCCGCAGACGCGGCGTTCCAGGGTGCGCTGGACACCGCTGTGCTGTTCAGCGAGCAGGCTTCGAAGGCCGGCATCAACGTCAACGTCGTCCGAGAGCCGAACGACGGCTACTGGTCGAATGTCTGGACAAAAAAACCCTTCGTCATGTGTTTCTGGCAGGGCCGCCCCACCGAGGACTGGATGTTCAGCCAAGTCTACGCCGCCGAAGCGCCGTGGAACGATACGCACTGGAAAAACCCGCACTTCAACAAGCTGCTGATGGAAGCGCGCAGCGAGCTGGATGATGCGAAGCGCAAAGAAATGTACGGCGAGATGCAGAGGCTAGTGTCCGACGACGGCGGTGTCATCATACCAATGTATGCCAACTATGTGTTGGTCCGCCGTGCAGAGGTAGCGCACGGCCCAAGCCTGAGTTCCGTATCCGAACTCGACGGATTGAAGTGCGGCGAGCGCTGGTGGTTCGCGTGACGAATAGTGAGGCCAGCCAGATTGGGACTGGCCCTCACACCTGATCTTCGACAAAAAAATCTGTCACCCAACTGGCCGCAGCTCGAGAGCGGGCGGCAGGTATTTGCCGTGAATGGAGTATTATTCATGAACGAGAAACGACGGCTCAACCTTCGCCGTCTTCTGAAGCCGCGGTCCGTCGCCCTTATCGGCGGGCGCGCGCTTGCGCCATCGGTCCAGATTTTACGGCGCGCCGGCTTCGAGGGTAGGATCGATATCGTTAATCCGTCGCATGCCGAGATCGGTGGAATTGCATGCGTGCCGACTATCGACGACCTGCCGGAAGCGCCGGATGCCGCCTTCCTGAACGTCAACAGACATCTCACGATCGAAGCCGTTGCGGCGTTGGCGCGTCGGGACACCGGCGGTGCGGTGTGCTTTGCCGCCGGCTTCGGCGAGACGGGGGAGAACGGCAAGTCGCTGCAGAGTCGGCTTGTCGCCGCCGCCGGTGACTTGGCGATTGTCGGCCCCAATTCCAACGGCCTGCTCAACCGCCTCGACCGGGTGGCGCTGTGGCCCATGAACGACCATGAGCCCTACGCGGTCGAGAGCGGCGCCGCCTTCATCTCGCAGTCCGGCGGCATCGCCTATGCGTTCGTGCGAGACCGGCGCCAAGTGCGGGCCGCCGTCGTGGCGTCGACCGGCAATCAGGCCCTGCTGGATGTCGCCGATTGGCTGGCGGTACTGGGCGAGGATCCGCGCATCACAACCATTGGCATCTTCCTGGAAGGGCCTGGCGACGTGGCGGCGCTATCAGAAGCCGCCAAGGTCACCAGGGCGCGCGGCGTGCCGGTGGTCGTGCTGAAGAGCGGGCGCAGCGCGCTTGGCGCGGAGATGGCGCTCACCCATACCGGCTCGATGGCTGGCGACGACCATCTGTTCGACGCCTTATGCGACCGGCTCGGCTTCACCCGGGTCCACACGCTGCCGCAGCTTCAGGAGACGCTGAAGGCGATGAACGTTTGGCGCGGCCGCCTGCCAGGCAACCGCATGACGGTGCTGACGGCGAGTGGAGCGTCCCGCGCGTTGTTCGCCGACGCGGCGGCGGATGCTGGATTGGCGCTGCCCGCGCCCTCGGCGGCGACCGCGGCCTCGCTACGCGAGCAACTGCCCGACTTCGCCCATGTCTCCAATCCGCTTGACCACAATGCCGCCTACACCGGCATGGTCGGGCTTTCGCTGGAAAACGAGCCGGCGCTCTACGAGTGCTTCCGCACCATGCTGGCGGGCGGCTACGACATCGGCGTGATGAACTCCGACAGTGGGGACGGACTCGAATCGCCGAGCCTCAAGGCATGGGTGCGTGCAGCGAGGGACACCGGCATTGCCTCGGCGCTGGTCACCACCATGCCGGACTACATCTCCGAAAATGCCCATCGAATCTGCCGGGAGAACGGCATCGCTGCACTGCACGGGGTGGAGGACGGCGTCGCGGCGATCGCGGCGGTGGTCCGGCACAGCCAGCGCGTCGCGGCGGCTACTGATGGCGATATTGGACTTCCCGAGGCGGTCGCAGCCGACGGCGGGTCGCAGATTATCGACGAATGGGGCTCCAAGGCGGCGATGGAAGCGGCCGGCGTGCCTTTCCCCGACCGGCGCATGGTGGCGCGAGGCGAGGTGACATCCGCCGCCGCCGCGATCGGTTTCCCAGTGGTGCTGAAGGCGGTATCACCTCTGCTGCTGCACAAGAACAGGATAGGCGCCGTAGCCGTCGGCCTTGCGGACGGGGCGGCCCTAGCTAGCGCCCTCGACCGGATGGAACAGGCCCTTTGCGCCGCGGGAATCAAGCCGGACGGCTTCCTTGTGGAGAAAATGGTTTCGGGCGCCGCCGCCGAGATCATCGTAGGGATCAAGGCAAGCCGTATCTACGGTCATGCGCTAGTGATCGGCGCCGGCGGCGTCGATGTCGAGCATATGAAGGATTCGACGGCTCTGCTTTTGCCGTCGACGCGCGCCATGATAGAGGCGGCCATCGGTGGCCTGAGAACGACCAAAAACTTAACTGAACAAGCCAAGAGCCGGCTGGCCGACATTGCCGAGGCAGTCGCTGCCTATGCGGTAGAAAACCGGCGTGAATTAGTATCGCTGGACATCAATCCGGTAATCGTTACGCGCGATGGCGAGGCGGTCGCCGTCGACGCTCTGATCGAGAGGAGGGTAACGGCATGAGCAACGAAGGCATCATCGGCGTGCGCGGCCCGGATTTTGAGGTGCCGATCGAGCGCGGTGCCATAAGGCAATTCGCACGCAGCCTCTATTCCTCGCATCCCGCCTGGATGGAGGCACGCGACGCTGTCGTGCCCCCGACCTTCCTGGTCATGGCTGGCTATCACTGGGGCTACATTCTCGAGCGACCGCCGGCCGGATCGGCCCTTGCCGGGATCGATGCGTACGGGACGACTGACGGCGAGCAGTCTTTCGAGTTTTTTGGTCCGCCGCCGCACGCCGGCGACAGCCTGATCGCCTCGACCGAGGTCGCCGATCATTTCTTCAAGGAGGGCCGATCCGGCAGGCTCGAATTCTTCGTCATGAAGACCGACTTCCGCGATGCGACAGACGGGCGCTTGGTGGCGCGCTGGATGCCAACTTCCATTAGACCGGACCGCCGTCCCGGGTTCGCCCCCGCTAAAACGGTGCGCGAGCGCCCATGGCTCAGGCGGGGGGAATCCCGGCTCGAACTCGATGAAGTTCGCGCCGTGAAGACGACTCTCGGAATTGGCGACGGCCCCGGCGAAGTTACGGTTTCGGGCCTGACGATGACCGAGATGATCCGCTATCAATGTGCGTCCGGAGAAGACTCACCAGCTCACCACGATACGTTCGCGGCACAGGCAGAGGAGGGGTTGCCGGATTTTATTTCCGTCGGTATGCACCATGCCGGCGTGCTGGGCGCCTACGCCGCCCACTGGCTGGGACCGGAGAATGTGAGAGCCATGCGCGCCCGCTTCCTGGCTACCGTCTGGCCGGGGGATGTGCTGACGTATGTTGGCCGGGTTCGCGGTTTCGGCGAGCGTGAGGAGGGCCAGACTGTGGAACTCGACCTGGAATGTCTGCGCGATGGCATGGCCGTGGTGCGTGCCCAGGCGACGTTCATGGGGCCAAAAGGATTATGATGCAAATAGCTAGGCTCGTCCTGCACCGGTTGGCGCTCGGCTTCGTCACACTTCTGATCGTCTCGATCTTGATCTTCTGGTCTGTGGAATTGCTGCCTGGCGACGCCGCGCAGGAAATCCTCGGCCAGTCGGCGACGCCCGAGACGGTGGCCGCGCTCCGCCACCAACTCGGCCTCGACCAGCCGCCCATGACCCGCTATGCCCACTGGCTGCAGGACATTGCCCACGGCGATTTCGGCACGTCGATCGCCAACAGGCTGCCTGTCTCGCAACTGATCACTGGGCGGCTTGGCAATACGCTGTTCCTGGCCGCGTTCGCAGGCACCATAGCCGTTCCGCTGGCTCTGATACTCGGCATCCTCGCGGCGCTTCTGCGCAACTCCCTGTTCGACAGGGCGGCCAGCGTCTTGACGCTAACCGCGATCTCGTTTCCCGAATTCTTCGTTGCCTATATCCTGATCCTGTTCCTGTCAGTGAAGCTGGGGCTTTTCCCGTCGATCTCCAACATCACGCCGAGCACGGATTTCGCCGAACGGGTCTACCGCTCCTTCCTGCCTGCGCTGGCGCTGACGCTCGCGATCACGGCGCATATCATGCGCATGACGCGCGCTGCGCTCATCAACCTGTTCAGCCTACCCTACATCGAAATGGCCCGGCTTAAAGGCGCGTCACAGATGCGCGTCGTCATGGTGCATGCGCTACGCAATGCGCTGGCGCCAATCGTCAACGTCGTCGTGCTGAATCTCGCCTATCTTATCACCGGCGTGGTCATCGTTGAGGTCGTTTTTGTCTATCCCGGCTTCGGCCGGCTATTGGTGGATTCAGTGTCGAAGCGCGACGTGCCGGTGGTGCAGGCCATTTGCCTGATCATCTCGGTCACCTACATCTTGCTCAACCTGTTCGCCGACATCGTGTCGATCTTGTCCAACCCTCGCCTTATGCACGGGAAGTGAGGTCGCGATGGCGTCTTTGATCCGCACCGTGAAAGGAATGCCGCCGACGGCGCTGTTCGGCGTGGCTGTCATCTCGATCTACATACTGGTCGCTGTCTTTGCGCCGCTGCTCGCGCCCTACAGCGAACGCGAGGTTGTCGGCGGTCAATACCTGCAATGGTCGGCCGAGCATTGGCTTGGCACCGATAATCTCGGTCGCGACATGCTGACCCGGCTCATCTTTGGTGCCCGCAATACGCTCGCCATTGCCTTATTCGCGACGGCGCTAGCTTTCGTGATCGGGACAGTCGCTGGCCTCCTCGCGGCGACGGTGGGAGGCCTGGTCGACCAGGTGCTGTCGCGCCTTGTCGACATCATCATGGCCGTGCCGGGTCTGATCTTCATCCTGTTGCTGCTGACGATCTTCGGCACCGGAATCGGCACGCTGATCGCCGTCATCGCAATCCCCGATTCCACGCGCGTGTTCCGGCTGGCGCGGGCGGTTGCGCTCGGCATCGTTGCGATGGATTTCGTCGAGGCAGCGCGGGTGCGCGGCGAGGGGCTGTTGTGGATCATGCGCCGCGAGATATTGCCGAATGCTGCAGCGCCACTGGTGGCGGAATTTGGCATGCGCTTCTGCTTCGTGTTCCTGACCATCGCTGCGCTCTCCTTCCTCGGCCTTGGCATCAAGCCGCCGCTAGCCGACTGGGGTTCGATGGTGCGGGAAAACGCGACGCTGATCACCTTCGGCGACATCACGCCGCTGCTGCCGGCCGCGGCAATCGCGCTGCTCGCGGTCGCCGTCAATTTCGTAGTCGACTGGGTTCTTCACGAGGTCAGTGGGATAAAGGACTGAGCAATGTTGAGACCGGATCCGTCCAACAATCCTCTTCTGACGATCCGCGGCCTGCGCATCGAAGGCAAGGCTGATGAGGCCTGGAAGCCCATTGTCAAGGACGTCGACCTTACGGTGAAGCGCGGCGAGGTATTCGGCCTGATCGGAGAGTCGGGCGCGGGCAAATCCACGATCGGGCTTGCCGCCATGGGCTTTGTGCGCGACGGCTGCCGATTTACCGCCGGCAGTGTGCTGTTCGACGGCATCGAGTTGATCGGCGCGCCGCGCAAGGTGCGACGCGGGCTGCGCTCATCGCGGATCGCCTATGTTGCCCAGTCAGCGGCCGCGAGCTTCAACCCGGCATTCCGCCTGATAGACCAGCATGTCGAGTTTCCTGTCCTGCGGGGCCTGATGACCCGTGCTGAAGCTGAAGCCGATGCGATCGAGCTCTATCAGAAACTTCAGTTACCAAATCCCGCCGAGATTGGTTTCCGCTACCCACACCAGCTTTCCGGCGGCCAGTTGCAGAGGGCAATGACGGCCATGGCAATGGCTTGTCGACCCGATCTGATCATCTTCGACGAACCGACGACGGCGCTCGACGTCACCACCCAGATTGAAGTCCTCTCAGCGATCCGCGACGCGGTGCAATCGCTTGGCACGTCCGCCATTTATGTTAGCCACGACCTTGCAGTGGTGGCACAGATGGCCGACAGGATCATGGTGCTGCGCAACGGTGAAACCGTCGAGGAGGCGCCGACGCGCACTATGCTGTCAAGCCCTCAGGACGACTACACCAAGTCACTTTGGGCGGTGCGCAGCTTCCGTGCGCCTTTGCGGCCCGACGCGGAACCGCCGCCGCCGCTGGTCAGAATTGAATCCGTGGACGCCGCCTATGGAGCGGTACAAGTGCTGTCTGATGTATCATTCGTGCTGCCAAGGGGGCGAACGGTCGCAGTTGTCGGCGAATCCGGGTCGGGGAAATCCACGCTCGCCAAAGTTCTCATGGGGCTGCTCCCGGCGAAGGCCGGCTGCGTCGAGCTCGCCGGAAAGACGCTGCCGCCCAGCTACCGCGAGCGTACAAAGGCCGATCTCAGGCAGGTGCAGATGATCTACCAGATGGCCGACACCGCGCTCAATCCTCGCCAGCGGTTGCGTGAGATCGTTGGACGGCCGATTAGTTTCTATCTCGGGCTAAAAGGCAAGGCGTTGGAGGCGCGCACGCGCCAGCTTTTGCAGGACATGGAGCTCGATCCGGACATCTACATCGACCGTCTGCCGTCGGAACTGTCGGGCGGCCAGAAGCAGCGCGTCGGCATTGCTCGCGCACTCGCCGCCGACCCGCAGCTCGTGATTTGCGACGAGGTGACGAGTTCGCTCGACCAGCTTGTCGCCGAGAGCGTGCTGAAGCTCCTGGTGCGACTGCAGCGCGAACGCGACCTCACCTACATGTTCATCACCCACGACCTCGCGACCGTTCGTGCGATCGCCGATGAGGTAGTGGTCATGAAGGAAGGCAAGGTCGTTGAGAAAAGCCCCAAGGACGAGATGTTCCGGCCACCGCATCATCCGTACACGGGATTGCTCTTGTCTTCTGTCCCCGAAATGGACCCAGACTGGCTGACACGGCTGACAGCAAAGAACACGATGGCGGTCAATACGTAAGCCTAGCCCAGCTTGTATGATGGCCAGGCACTTATGAATCGGGTTCGACCCATCTGGTGGAGTGTCTTGAGGCAGCTCGCGGAGGGCATCCCGCGCGCAATAAAGAAGCTTTGAGATTATTCAGCGCTGTAAGTTATCAGCGGATTGATGCAGCGATAGCTGGCTGGGACGGCTGTCGCGCCGGGGCGACACACCCAATTTGTTCCAGATTTGCATGGCGGCATTACGCAGGTCTCGATATTGAGCCGATGAGACAGCGTATTGTGGGGAAAGTGGAACAGGTCGGCCATCGGATCACGGATGGAAACGAACCGCTGAAGCTGGCGTGCCGACTTGAAGGGTTTCATGGTCCTTTCCCTTCGTCGGGTCGGCTGGTGTGAATTTTCCGCTCGATTATTGAGGCCTTTGTGCGACCGGTGTTCGACACCGGGCATGAGGTCGCGCCTGGCGCCATCATAGGACCGGAGCTTGTCGGTGATCATGACCGTGGTGTCTGCCCTTGAGCCTTCAGCAACTTGCGCATCAGACGCTTTGCCGCCTTGGCATTTCGGCGGCATTGCACCAGAACTTCGAGAACGAAGCCGTCCTGATCGACGGCACGCCAGAGCCACTGCTTCTTGCCACTGATAGCCACGACACATTCGTCGAGATGCCATTTGTCGCCCAGGCAGCCGGCTGACCGTCGCTTGATCTCCCGGGCGAAACGCCGTCCGAATTTCTCCGCCCAGCTTCGAATGGTCTGATGCGTGACGATGCCGCGGGCCGCCGGCTCGTCCTCAACCATGCGCAGGCTGAGCGGAACGCGAAAGTAGAGCCATCCCGCGTGCGCAATGATCTCGGCGGGAAAGCGGTGGCGACGACAGAAAGAGCGGATCACGAGCAACTTCTGACATAGCCCATGTACGCACATCTCATCAGCCGTCAGTTGACTTGACGGTGCCATCGAGATTGTCGCGAATGATGCGCCAGCGCATGGCCGGGGCTCCCGTGCGCAACAGGCCATCGAGGAAGCTGACGAAGTCCGGTTCGGTGCGCGTGTTTACGATAGAGCCGCCGACCATGCCGGTGACAACGTCGAAGTGGGCGATGAGCGTTTGCGTGCCGTGGCGGACATATTAGAACTCGCATCGCTCGACCTTGCCCGGCTTGATCGGCAAGGAAAGGGCGATCCGTTCGAGCGCCTGGATGCCGGTCATCCTCGTCGGCCGACACCGTTTTCGTCGTCTTTTGGGCTGCGATGCGCGGCGATAGACGCTGCACACATCGATGCATCTGGCTTCAAAGTCCGGATCGCGATTGGCCGTGATCCAGGGGCGAACCAGATGCGGCTTGAGGTCAGATTCTCTTTTAAAAGCGCCCCATAGACCGAGGCGAGATGAATGTGACTGCCGCGTCGTACCGCCTCGCGCGCCAGATCGCTCGCGCTCCTGTGGCTAATCGGAACCGCGCCGTCACAAACGCCGACGCCATCGGCTGACAGCACGATCGCCCGCGCCCAAAGCGCCAGTTGCTGGAGTGTCGAATGGCGGATCAAGCGGTCCAGCGAGCTGAGCCTTGGCGCTGAGCGTGAGCGGGGCAGAATGGCGCGACATAGCGTGCTCCTCAGGCTGCGAATCACCCAAAGTGTGTCACCAAATGCGCGCCGCCAGAACCCAACGAGTCGCAACTTCAGCGGAGGTGTGCTAGGAGCCAACCAACTTTGCAAACATTCCTATCCCCCTCGGAAACCGTCCAGAGTTCCGTTGGAGATAGGGAGCGTAGAATCCTGCAGAGAGCATCGGATGATCAGGAGGCAACGTGAAGAAGCCTCCGGCGGATTTTCGGCAATTTGCCGCTGAACAAAGACAGACTGGTACCGCGATACTCTCGCTCTCTGAGGTAGCATAATCCCAGGTCAGTTCGACGTCACGAGAGATTTCCTGAATAGCGATAAAGTCATAGGCTCCGAATCGGTTAGGCGCGATCGCTAGATTGGGATTACAAGAATGGTTCGAGCGGATAGCTGGCTCCTCAAACAGAGCATGAACATTCCAATCCATTTGAATTGTGTATATCGTCCTAACTTCTTCCAAACGGTCGATTAGACCAATCATAACGACCTCGCCGGGCAAGAATTGACGAGCAGAGAAGACGCCATGTCCTCTGTTGCTGCCTGTATCGACGATTTTCGTGTTGCGTGCATTGATTATTCTTGCGCATACAGCATCATCTTTCAATAGGGAATAGGATTTCTTCTTTTTATTCGGCATAACGCGATCCTTTTAATTAGACGCAGATCTAGATCATCTAATGCTTTCGAACGCCTGCCGTGTGAATGGCGGCAGGCGGTACCGGTTCGGCAACGAAGTACATTCAAAATTTGTGCCCATTAGGGTGACACGAGCTGAAGCAAGAGGTTTCCTTGCTGTTCAGCTATTTTCCCGAGACCGGACATGAAAAGGCTTTGCAACCGGTCGGGCGGACTCGACAAACCCGACAGAAATGTCGGTAAGCGTTCAATTTCTGCACCTAGGCCTTTGTGAGCAGGATCGCAGAGATGTGTCCATTATCAATGCAAGAGATGGACGAACCTGGCAGTGGAAAGGTTGCGGTCATCACGGTGCTGAGGACGGCAATCGTCAGTCTGACCCGGTCGTGAGGCCCGTCTGATCAAAGCGTGTCTTGAGCCCCGGGGTTTCGGTCGCGGGCTTGCGCTGGCGTACGGCGTGAATGCGAACCTGTTGCGCAACTGGATTGCGCTGCGTACGCCTCCGGCGAGGCCTTCACCGGCTTTCGATTACCCACATCGTCGGCTTGATTCAATGGAGATGCCGAAGGCGATGTCGTGCAAGAGGGTCATGCCGCGCCGGGCGACATGTTGCCGGGAGGCGGATTATGTTTGCCGGCGAGATAGCCTCCACGCATGGCGATTTGCAGCAGGTAGGCGGCGAGCGTGGGCCGTTGGAGGCGCGGTCGCGTTCGGGACGCGTTGATCTGGTCTAACGCAGTGATCTCGGCGCAGGTGAGAACGTGTCGGGCCCGGCGTCTGGCTTGGCGCGCCGACATAGTGACGAAGAATATTCACCAGCTGACCACCGCGATGAGAGCGAGTAACTTCGCCAGCCTCAAGGCGGTTTCGAGCCTCGCCTCCTCGGCACGGCAGCCGGACTTCATTGCTTGTGGAAAACGTCCGCCTTGCAGCGCAGGGCTTACCAGCCGAGCTTCTCGACCGCCACGGAGAGATCTTCGACCGGCAAGTGGTTCCCAGCTTCCAGTCGATTGGCGAGCGATTGGCCGGCGGATTCGCTTCGGGGGCATGGATGTAGGTCAGAACCTGCCGGCGGTAATTTGTCGATAGCGGCGAACTTCACCTGCAGCCGGGTCGTCTCGTTCTGATCGACCGTAATGCGATGACGTCGCCGCAAGTTGGGCAAAGACGCGATGAGCAGGATCGTGTGGGGCAGCATCGGCAGGCCGCTCGGCCAGCCTGTTCGTCTGCACCCGCACGATGAAGCTCGTACCAAGGTCTTGCGCCGTGCAATAGAGCTCGTAGATGTCGCTCTCCCGGTCACCCACATGCACACAGCGCTCGAGCGCGCCCACGAGTGCGATGGACTGCCGCAAGTTCTCCAGCCAGCGGTAGCTCTCCTTCGTCTCGGTCGGCACGCGCGCGGGATTGATCTGCCGCTTGAGCGCGAGCGTTCCCTTGAATTTCGTTCGGGTCCAGAACTTCACTGCTGTCAGACCGAGGGGTGTGCCGGTGAGGGTGACGGCCACGCTCGAATGCATCAGCACCCCGCACAGTGGGCTCCCCAGCCTTGTGGCGCCCGGCGTTGACGGTCTTGGTGAAGCCGATTTTACTAGGCTGCGCGCGGCTGTAGATAAATTCGGTCGTGTCCTGCAGAATAAGGATCGGACCTTCGCTTGGCGCAACGCGCGCCGCCGTAGCGGCGAAATGGCCGGCGAGAACGCTGTGTTCGGTCACACGTGGGTTGTCAAAGAAGCGCTAGGCCGCCGACGCCGCTGCCCAGTCGCCACAGGCTGCCGGGATCGGCTTGCCCGGCGCTGCTGACAGCTGATCCAGCAACCGGCTGCAGCCGGCGGACCAGACGCTTGTCGGGAAGGGCGCCGCGCGAAGCTCTCCTGCCAAGCGGCTTCGCTGCTGCTGGTCTTGTCCCGCATCCGTGACGCCTCCGTGCCGACGATGTGGGCAATCGAAAGCTTTACCGGATGGGTACTGCGCTGCGGCGCTGAGAGGCCCAGAAAGCCACGCTGCTGACCACCGCCAAGATGAACCAGGTCTATCCGCACGCCTGGCTCACCCAGACCCGCGAGCGTATCGCCAATGGCTGGCCAAACAGCGATATCGAGGTGCTTATGCCTTGAACCTACCATCGCTGAACGGCATCAGCTACCCGCTTACCCAGAAGCGACCGGTGACGCAGGTGGACGAACCGACGGCCTTGTTCCGGTTATCGAGGCCGCTTCGGGATCGGCGGCATCTGCTGGGGCTAGCGCTGTCGATCCAGGGTGAGGCGCGCGTCAAGCCTGTCCAGGAGACGACGCGATCGCTGCGGGCGCGTGTGAGGGCGGGCGCTGCCCAATAGGGTCACGCTCACCCTGGATTGCGGCGACCCGGCACTGGGCATGAGGATAGGCTCGACGAGCAATCCTCGTTTCAACACTGCCAGTGTAGGGCGAACCACCTCACGGCCGGCAACCAGAAAAGGACATAAGGTCTTACGGTGTTTCTCGTCCTGCCGCCCCCGATCGTCTCTCGACCTATTCCCTCAGGCAGCGCTTCATCGTCGGCAAAGCCTGCTCGACATGGCCGCGATCCGGTAAAACCGCAAACCCCGATTCTCTACCCTGCTTGATGAGTTTGCTCCCTCTGCCACCTCGCCCGGTTGAGCGCGCCATGGGCCTCTATAGAGCGCCAATCAGGGAGAGACGCACTGTCACGTTGACTGCCCCGCCGCAGGCCTCACGGCCGGCTGCCGTGTTCCACCTTCTGGCCGACCCTGCGGGAGGTCCATCAGCTGCGCGCCACCCACGGCCATAAGGCCGGAACCTTCCTCTTGAACGCTGGCGTGCTGCAGGTAAGCGATGCGAAGGCGGCATGAATTTTCCGCTTTTTATTGCGAGGCGCCTGGCCTCCGCGGCAGATCGGATGCCCTCGAAACCAATGGGCGAAAGAACACATGATAGTAATGAGGCGTTTTGACCTGCTGCAAATGAATGGGATGTATTGACGCGACACTCGTTTGTGACAGGCACTGGTAAATCTCCCCCTCTCGGTTCATTTCTTCCAGATCGAGAGAAATTGACAAATTCCTACACACGCATCCTGCACTATTAAATAGTTGGATATCCGCGATCTGCAACCATTCGTAGTGCTCCCCTAAGAGCATTTTCACACGCGTGCCGCTTACATATGGCAGCATAATGGAGAAATATCCGTCATGCAGGTGGCGTGCCCGGAGCAAGAAGACATTGGACTCATGTATACTACCGATCGAGACTCTCAGAGGTGAAATGCGCACATTCATATCTTCTGGACCTAGCTCAAGTTGAAATCTTCTTTGCACCAAACCGCTGAATGTGAAGTCAAGCCCCAAGCCGCGCGTTTCATATGCGCCCAGCCGATAGGGCGAGGGCAGGCGCCTCACATTCTTCCAGGCACTTTCTAAATGATAGATCGTCTTCTTGCGATCTGGCCCCATAAACTTGTCGTGCTGGAAGTCCTTGAAATATTCCAGCTCAGCTTCAATAGGCATGTAGGCATTACGGAAAAGCGCTGCGTGGGCGGCCCGCTGCAAAATAGAGTACTCATGTGTCATACCAGACCTCGTAAAAAACGTCCTCGCATCATCGATGAACCGCAAGCATTCAGCTTGAACGTTGGCGACCTTCTCATACTGCTTGTTACTAAGCTTAATTTCCTTCAGAACTGGCTTTCCGGCAAAATCATAGTCCACTACCGCTCCTTCCTTTACAGTACAGCATTGCTCGAATAAGGTGTAATTAGCCCATTGCGATGCAATAAGGGCTTTGCTGTTAGCCGCACGATAAGGTTCGTCGGAAGCAAACACATAGCGGCCGAGTATTTCGATATTCAATTCGCGCTTGAACGTGCGAGACAAATGCTCCTGCGTTCTGCCGTTATAGCCCGTGTCCGCCAATATAATGGTATCGCCTTCTTCCAGTTCCAATTCCTTCGACAAATAGCGCATCAAGCGGGCACGTAAAGAAAAGGAATTTTTGAGGATCAACTCCACGACATCGTCGTCGTGCAACAACTGATGAAAAGCCGTTTTGGGATCGTCAGATTGATGAGCGACCCGTATTAACAATTCCATCACTTCAGGCGGAAGCAAAAGCTGCTTTGCGAGGGCATGAAGGGTGTCGAATTCGGGCTCAATCCCGCTGATGTAATAATCGATATCAGCGCGAGTTTTGAAAGAGGCGGCGATAGCATGGAATTTTCGGATACGTACCAGCTTGCCCACGGGCTTGCGCGCATAGGCTTCACACACCGCTGAAAGAAGATAGGCATCACGCAATAGAAAAAAGACTTTTACTCGCTTACCTTGTCGTTGTAGTGCCTCTACCTCGTCCATCAGAAAGCGGGCATAGGCGTATAGCGCCGGCCCAAACGACATGTACCCTATCAATGTCTCAGGCGTGTACGGACGCAGATTTGCTACAGAAAAAACTGGGCGAAACGGACTCCAGCATGGCTGAATAACTGCTTCAGGTGCTGCCTGTTCGAGTACAATCAACGAGGATGCTGCGTACTGGAGGCGCAAGAAATCTGTAACCTCACGATCAAACGGCAGAAAATGCAGCGCACGTACGCCCAATTTCCGAGGCGCTTGCGCATCGGCTACATCATTGTCTCCGATGTGAAGTAGTTGCGATGCCGCCACCCCACACTCTTTGATCACAATGGGAAAAAGAGCATCGCTCTTGGAGGTCCCATAATCGACTGAGCAGTACAGCTTGCTGATTGACTGCATAACGTCCGCAGGCAAATGCCGAGCCAAAAGACGCCTTAACTCGCCTTCGCGCAAATACGTATCGCTCACGACGATAATTTTGATACCACGGGCGTGCGCCAGCCTGATCAGTTCCACGTACGGTGAGAATGCAAAGCAAACACTCATTTCGGTCCGAATTTCTAACTCGGCCAGTAGCTCCTGTTCTTCACTGGAGAGCGACGTAAAAGACCGATAAATGTCACAGATGTCGATTTCCCTGGATCCGTTCTCTAAAGGCTTCGCTCGACGGGCACGCGCAGCAGCACTAATTCGTTGGTGAGGAGTAACCCCTAGCCTTCGCGCGATTGGAGTATCGGCTAGCACGGCAAAAACGTCTCTAGGTGTCGCTGTCTTGCGCCATAGCAACGTATCGAAACAGTCAAGTGAGAGTACCTTTAGGGAATCTCCAAATTCGTCCAGAACCTTTGGAATGTCCTCCGCCGTTATCCGTGCATTATGGTCGGTGTCCCGCAGGTCGCTCAAGAGCAGGCGATCCTCCGGTTTTTGCCATTTGGTGATCTTTTCCGTTAAACTGCCCCCGTCTGGAAACATTGCATCAGGGTGGCCGATAAACCGATAGACGTCCTCATAGACGTCGTCTTCTGGAAGACGCGGAGCTATCTCGCCATAAATGTCAGGTTCAAACGTTTGTTCGATACATGACGTTCCTGAAGACTGCTGACCAATGTCGGCTTGCTTTATCTTGGCGGCAAAGCGCTCCAGTATATGCTGCATATATTTCCTCCTTCGCTCAAGCGCAAGTTTTCTGGCTGAGAACGTCTCACTCGTCGTCCACTCTTAAGTCTAGGCCCTCCGCATCGCCGAAGTGTCGAGGTCAGCGGCAACCGCTTTCTCTTCAAACTTCCGAGGAGCCGGCAACTAAAATAGGGTTGTTCTGAACTGGTTGAGGGACCGGGTTCCGGGGCTGCGGAGCAAAACTTCGCAGTCCTAACGCCAGACGATCACCATCGTTGCAGAAACAAAATCGGCTAACGTGAAATCATCCTGCCAGTTGATTGACCCTCTGCGCCGGACCAGACCATCGTCCGATGAATATCACTCTATATGTCCCGTCATAGCAGTCGTGAGTGCGGCTGTAGAAGTACTTTATTATGTTATAATCCGCTGCTTGCATGCCCATCCGCCCTTTGTGATGTTTTAATCAAAGAGTATTACAGTTGATGCGTGGTCAGGGCGAGCAGTGGCTATGTCTCAATTCCTTCAGGCGCGAGACAATTGCACTGCGTTGACTCAGCCGATACGACAATTGGATGAAGGCCAAGACGATGGGCCGCTTGGACGTACAACAGCCCGGCATCCATCGCATGGCCTTCAAACAGGATAAGCGCTCGTCTTGCCACTGGCTCTTGTGACCCCGAGGCTGCATGCTGTGCGGCGATCTGAGCGTAAACGGGCATCAGTTTTGGCCGCAACGAACCTCTGACGTCGTGGCGAACGTACCATTGTCAGCGGTTTCCGGTCGTAAAGGTTCTGTAAAATAGTTTGAAGTGTCACAACGTTAGAATAAAGACGGTCGGTCGGTGATTCGGTGGAACTGGAGACACTTCGCGCTCTGTTCGTAAGGGCGCGTAGCTTTCGCAACCCAATTAGATTGTTTAATGGGTTCAATTGTGAGCACGGACAAGGCGAATTCGAAAGTTGGCGGCAAGGGCGTCTCGCGACGCACGATCTTGAAATCGGTCGGCATCGCCGGCGGGCCGCTGCGGCGGTTAGTATAGTCGGCAGCCGCACGGTCCGTTATGCGATCGCCAGAATGCGCCAAGGTCCGGCTCGCCTGGACGGAAGTCACGGCCTGCCATTCGCCGCTCGGCTTGGGCCTCGCCAAGGGTTTTTATGCAAGGCACAATCTCGACGTCGCGTTGTTCTGTCAGGGCGCGAGCGGACAGACGTTTATCCAGGCGCTCGCCTCCGGCAAGGCCGACGCCGGCGCCGGCCTGATCGGCGACTGGTTGAAGCCGCTGGAGCAGGGCTTCGACGTGAAGCTCGTCGTCGGGTCGCATGACGATTGCCAGCGCCTGCTTGCTTCCAGCGCTTCCGGTATCAAAGATATCGCCGGCGTGAGGGGCAAGACGATTGCCACCTATGGCATCGGCGCGCGGCCGCAGGTCGCTTTCCAGGTGACGCTCGCCAAGAACGGGATCGATCCCGTGACCGACGTGACGTGGAAGCCGGTGCCGTTCGATCTCGTCGGCGAGACGGTCGATCGTGGCGAGGCCGATCTGGCGGCGCATCTTGATCCCTGGGCCTATTCGATCGAGAAGAAGTTCAACTTCACCAAGATCGCCGATACCCAGACTGGCATCTATGAGAGAGCGACGTGCTGCGTGCTCGGCGCCAACGGCCTGTCCTTGGAGGCCAACCGCGACGCGCTCCGCCGGTCTGGCCGAGGCAAATATCGAGATACACGAATATGTCGCAAGCCATCCCGGTGAGGTGGCGAAATGGTATCTGGAAGCGCTGAACCAGGCGGGCCTGAGCCTGGAAGACCTCGAGGCGATCATCGGCGGATTGGTCACGCACAACCACCCGATCGGGCCGGAACTGGTCGCCCAGATCCAGCGGGCTTCGGAGGATTTGAGGCTCGTCAAGGTCCTTGACGCGACCACCGATCCGAAGGCCTTCGCCGAGCGGATCACGGTCAACTGCTCGCCTGAGGCCCTCTTATGAGCGATGCAATACAGGCCCTCGATTCCGGCGGGGTTGAAGCTCGGTCGGCGACCTTCGGCGGAGTTTGGAAGTTTGGCCTGTACGCGGCCGCTGCATGGGCGGCAACGGCCGTCATCACGGTCGCGCTGCCGGATGTGGGGCCATGGGGCACCGCTGATCTCTTCGCCATCCTGACCGCTGTTGGCGCGGCGATCTTCGCCGTGCTTGCCTTCTCGGTCGGCTGCTCGGGCGGGTCGGCCGCACGCTCGTGTATTACGGACCGTCGTTCCTGGCGCTCGGTCTCTGGTTCCTATCTGGGAATTCACGACCGCGAAATTCGGCTGGCTGCCGAAGCCCTTCTTCTCACCGCCGCACGGCCTTCTGAATGTCTATGTCGTTGACGGACCGAGGCTGCTTGTCTGCATCCTCTATACTCTGCGGCTTTGGGTCGCTCGGCTTCTTCTCGGGCATTCCTGTCGGCTTCGCGCTGGGCGTCGCTCTCGGCTGGTCGGCGCGCTTCAACTATTGGGGCATGCCGATCTTGAAGTTGATCGGCCCGGTGCCGGCAACGGCCTGGATTCACGCCGCCTTCTATTTCTTCCCGACAAATTTTGACGCCTCGATCTTTATCGTTGCGCTCTCGGCCGGCATTCGGTGGCGATCCTGACGGCATCCGGCGTCCCTCCGGTCAACAGAGCGTATTACGACGTGGCGCGCACACTTGGAGCCGATATTCGTTTCCTTGTCCTCAAGATCGCCATCCCAGAATCGCTGCCGCACGTATTCGTCGGCCTGTTCATGGGTCTCTATTATTCCTTCGCTGTGTTGGTCGTCGCCGAGATGCTCGGCGCCAGACTATGGCCTCGGCTGGTACATCCAGTTTCAGCAGGCCTATTCAGACTACGCCAATGTCTAGGCCATCAGGTATCCGAGCCCTTCGAACGATGCGATGAGTTCCACCGCAACCAGGGTCTGCCAGCCGTTGGCAAGGCCTTCTCGCAGCCCGGTAAAGATCGACGGCACGGCGGAAGGCAGCACGATCATCGTGAGTTTCGACCAGCGGCTGAACGAAAGGACACGGCCAAGCTCCACATAAGCTGCTGGAACGTCGCGCACGCCTTGGGACGTGTTCAGTACGACCAGAATGAAGGCCGACCAGCCGATGACGATGATCTTCAGACCCTCGTCGATGCCGACGATGAGAATGACAATCGGCATCCAGCCGAGGGTTGGGACCTGACTGAGGGCGAGGAACAGCGGATCGACGAATTCGCGAAGGGTCTTCGACAAGCCAACCGCCGTTTGCCGAAGACGAGGCCTACGAGTGCACCGGCAGGAAATCCCTCCGAAACGCGCTCAAGGCTCAACACCGTGCTGGAAAGCAGCGCGCCGTCCTGGATGCCTTCCAACAAAGTGGCGAACACGATCCACGGCGGCGGCAGGATCTGCTCCGGCAACCGGCCAAGGAAAGCGGCGACGGTCCAGGCCGTCCTCCGGGCCGGTCGGCCCTGTGGGACCAGTCGGACCGTCGCCGCCCAGCAGCGCCAGGACGGTCGGGGAGAGGCCGTCGACCGTGACCTTTTCGTTCGGCAGCGCGCCGTCGGCGCGGCGCACGTCAGCCAGCGCATCGATCGTCTCGTGGATGCTGTGCACGAGCTCCACCAGGTCTCTTTGTCAAGCTGCGAACCGTATGGCGTTTAGATGTAGCTCAAATCGATCACCGGTTTTTGGGATTTGGCATTCGGGTGCACCAGAACGTCGCTTCCACATCGCATCGCGGCGCTCGAGCAAGGCTCCGCGCTCAGATTTGAGATGCTTGTTGGAAGTCCGTTGACGTTAGCCCCGGTGGGATCCGAAGCGGCTGGTGCAGGTGCCCGAGTTCGCGCGGTTCCGGCGACTACTAGAATAGTAGATTTTGGCGCGAGCACTAGAGCTTGTCTAATGTTTCAAACCGGTGGAAGATTTGGGCAGTGAACTGACAAGCCCAAAGTTCTAGGCTAGATGTGCTTGGCGACCGATTCGCGGGGGTGAAATGTCAATAATTGTGGATCCGGCAATTCGCATTCTGCCGGATAATCATCGTATTTTCGTGCTGCATCCCGGTGAAGGAAAGCGGTTCTACGGCGACTTTCAAGCTTCGGAATCGGTGTTTCTCGACCTTCCTGGCATTTCGTTCCCCACAGCGCCCGACCTGAACGACACGAGCCTCCGTAACAAGCTTCGGATGGCGAGACGGATCGGGATCTGGAGGCGGCGCGGATCAAATCCGGACGACAAACCGAGCCGAAATGCAGACGATTACGCAGTAACTACAGTCACGGTCGACGCACCCAGATTTGTGCACGAAGTTCACGATCTCTACACAGAGGCGAAAGCTGGGGATTTGGTCATCGTCCCGGGAAAGGGGTATGGCTCGACCGTCTTTTTCGGCGAGGTGATGAATGATTTCGACCCGGATTTCACGGTCACAAGCCACCGCTATCCCGATGAGACCATCCCTGCCCGCAAGGTGAAGTGGCTGCCGGTGAATCTGTCCAAACAGCAGTTTAACCGGCGGCTGATCCGGCTCATGCAGAATCGACAAGCCATCATCCAGGTCACGCGAGAAGACGACCGGCGAGAGATATATACCCACGCGTACGGCGACTATGTGTGGAAAGAGTCGTCCGGCAATCTCATTCGCGTCACAAAAGATGATATCGATCTAAACGATCTAAATAAGGCTGTAGATCTCACCAATTTCTTCGCATCTCAATACCTTGCTCTGAAGAAGGGCGAACTTGAATTGTTTCTTGCGATGGGATTTCACGAAGCCATCGACAAGTACTATGATAAAACCTATTTTGGTGGCGTAAATGTCGAAATACACTCGCCGGGATACTTCGGGCGCCCTATGAAGAAGGCTGCCATGGCCGGGTACGTGTCGGCGATGCTGGCCTTGTCAGGATCGGGCGTGACGGCGCAAGAGGCGGCTTACACGAAAGTGTTGAACTCTGCCAATGCCGTGACTTCAATCTGCGACATGGAGCTCGAAACGGATATACGCCAGACCATGGAGATGTACGCCAACATTCATCTGTGGGAGAACGAGGTCTGCCCGAAGCGCGAGGCTACCAAAGATACCGTTGGCCTTAAGACGGACGTAACGATAAAGAAAGAAGTCCCCTCGGCTGAAAATTAAAAATTCGGCCACGAATATGTATATAATGGGGCGCGGTAACGTTTGTGTGCCGCTTTGAGGAGCGCAGACAGTGCTGAAGGCGATCACAGAATTTGCTCGCGCGCACATTCTTGGGACCGTAGTGGCGTCGCTTACAGCCGGCGCCGCTGGCGGTGCAGGCGTTTATTGGTCGCTTTACGAGGCTCGCGTAAACCGGATCGAAGAGATGAAGGTCCAGGAGTTTCAGGGCCTCGTCGCAGAGAACAAGAAGTTCGAGGAATTGCTGAGCGCGTTCACCGAAGAGGTAGGGACGAGCGGCGCCGTCGACCCGGCAAAACGCAAAGAGATTTCGGCAAGCCTGGTCCGTCTCTATAGCGGTCTCGGCGCGTTCACGGTCAACCTCCCGCCGGAGCAAGAACTTCCCGTGAAAAAGCTCCAGACCTCGATAAATGAGGTGAAGAAGCACGTCCAGCTGATGCAGAAAAAGCAGGATATGGAAACCCTCGGCGCAGCCCTCGCGGTGATGTTTCAAGACATGAAAGCTGCGCAACCGGTCCTGGAACAGGCAGTTGGAAAGCAATTCGCGTCGGCCACGTGATCGAGCGAGCGCGCGCACGTAACCTCATGGACGGCCGCTATCGCGGGGCAGCCACGAAGAAAAGACCATTATCTTGGACGTCCGCCTGGTGAGCGAGGCATTGCTTAGAGCGGTGGGTCAGGAGCCGGATCTGGTCCATGCACTGCCGCCGCGTGAGTTCGACGAGTTGGCGGCCGAGTTGTTCCAACGAGAGGGCTACAAGTTCACGATCACGCCGCAAACCCGGGATGGCGGCAAGGATTCTATCTGGCTAAGGCGGACAGCTTCGGGTCGTTCCTGTATATTGTCGAGTGCAAGCGTTACGCGCCAGACAACCCCGTCGACGTTGGTGTCGTCCGCGCGCTGTACGGGGTGGCTCAGCATGAGCGTGTCACGGAGCTATGACGCTGACCACGTCCTATTTCAGCAGGGACGCGGCGGATTTCGCGCCGAGATCCATTATCAGCTGAAAGAGCTTGTCGGTTTGAAGCTATTACTCGCTTATCGCGGTAGCCGATCTACGAAGCGAACGCCCGAAATAGTCTTGACCAGGACACGTGTCGCGCGGATGCGCGAATATCAGAGGCTCTCGCTGCGCATGGCTTTTGTCTCCGGCTCACGTCGCTCCCGATTTCTTCGGTGGCTTGGTGAGGTCCTTGCCGTGACAGAACCACTTCAGCCATGCGCTTGAAAAGGCCGGCGGTATCCTTCTGATCGCGCGAGAGGCGGTCCATAGCTTCGGCCAGGACATACGGAACGGCCGCGGGTCGCATCCGAGATCAGTCCCTGGGTTATCGGGACGGAGGAGAGACGCCGGACATCAGGTGATCGGTGCATTCCTCGACAACCTGCCAGCCCTGGTTCTCGGCATGACGAGGGCAGACGCGGAGGCTGGTCGGCGATGGAAGCGTCGCGCAGATTGTCGGATGAATAGCGGGCTTAGATCGCAACCTTTACAATGCACTCTCCTGTGACATCCAGGAGCGCGGGTGCGGCGTTCCTTCGTTTGCTCCTCGAACGCCACGGCGCGGCACGGCGGGCGAGCAGGCGGACCAACTCGACCAGGCGCGGGTCCATCAGCGACACCGCGACGTCAAGTTGGGCCCGGTTGATCGATAACACCCTATTTGAGGCAGGTTCAGTCGGGGAGGATCTGCCCACTCCGATCACAAGCCGATCTTTCGACCCCGTGGTCGGCAATCCTCCATGGACCTTCGTGAAGAAGGAAGGCGGCGCCGAAAGGCGACGCGCTTCCAATACATCGAGCCCCTCCGAGACCGCACCGATCAGGCATTCCTGCCACTCTATCTAGCCGACCCCCGCGGGCGCGTTGCCGATCGGTGCGCACTGGTCGCCTACATCGCCCCCGGCACGTGAAGATCGTCTCTGCTGACGCTCGTTGAGCAATTCAGGCCGCCTCCGGCTGGCGTTTGATCAGCGTCAGCGTCAACCAGCGCGCGGTCAGCGCCGGCTTTTTCGAGCCCTCGATCTCAATCGTCACGCCCAGCGCCGTCTGCACCCAGCCCGACGGCCTGACCTTGACGTCGGCCAGTACGAAACGGGTGCGGATGCGAGATCCGGTTTTCACCGGCGCCAGGAAGCGCAGCGATTCGAAGCCATAGTTGACACCCATCTTGCAGTTTTCGAGCGGCCGCATGGTCTCGAAAGTCATCGCCGACAAAAGCGAAAGCGACAGGAAGCCATGTGCGATGGTGCCGCCGAACGGCGTCTCGCGCTTGGCGCGCTCCGGATCGCAGTGGATGAACTGGTGGTCATCGGTGGCCTCGGCGAACTGGTCGATCATCCGCTGCGAGACCACCCGCCACGGCGACACGCCGACTTCCTTGCCGACGCTGGCCAGAAGTTCGTCGAGACTGATCGGTTCCACGCTAATGTCCTCCATTTCAACCGTCCGAAGCGCGAGCGGCTTCATTCCGTGAACAGTGTCAGCCCATGCTGCACCGACTGCCGGCCATCCATCGGCAGGATGGCGCGAGTGAGATGACTGCCGTCACGGCTGCACGAATAGAACGTTCCGCCGTAAATCTCATTCGGCGCACCGATGCGGCCGATCCGAACATGGCCGCAGACGGGCTGGCTTGTACCTCGGTCGCGGTGCGCGTCCTGCAGGCCACTGAAAGCAGCTCGTCTTGCTACCGGTGATCATTCCGCCGGCGCCGCTATGCGGTATTGCCGCAGATTGATAAAATCAATTGTCTGGATAGGAACCATCTGTGTTTCGAATTGGGAGGAGTCCAGCAGACGGGGTGGCTTGGGGTCCTTGTTGAAGCGCGCCGGCCTCATTCACCGGTAGCACTGAGCCGGCAAGAAGCGCCAGTTCAATGCCATTGGGTGTCGACACGGCAAAGCGGCATCAGATGCTACTTCATGATGCGGGATGGCGCTTGCTTCAAGAACCACTCGGCCTGACGTGGAAGCCAGCACCGGATCTGGATTGTCGGTATGCGCGGATATTCGCGCAGCACAGCGGCAACCGCAGCGACGATCGATCTCAGCCGTTGCGAGCATGCCGATCTTGGTAGCGGCCACTCTGTTAGGCTGAAGCGTAGCGCGCATCTGATCCGGCACCAGACGGGTTGCGTAACTTGGATTTCCCGGCGTGTTCATGGGTTTGCACCGTCAGCGCGCTGACAGCAAGGCAGGTGCGCACGCCACTGGAAGCGATCGTCTCGATCTCGCGGGTAACAGCCCCCACCGCTGGAGTCTGACCCGACAGCAACGAGCACATGCGGTTCTCGCCTCAGCGCCATTGCTCTGTCTTTCGATCCATTCTCGCGTGCGCGCTTCTGGGGCGTCGTTCAGCGCAAAGTCGGTGACCACGGCTGCGCTTTCCGCGCGCCAGCCTCGAAAAACGCCTTCGAAACGGTCAGGTTGAGGCCGCCGATGCAGACCAATGGGATCGGCGCGACCTGGTGCTTCCACTCGCTGATCCGCTCGAGTCCTTGCGACGCCCATTCATCTTCTTGAGGCTGTTGGATACACTGGGCCGAGCGCCACATACTCCGGTTCGGCCACTGGCTCCAGTTCGGTGTGATCGTGGATCGACTGGCCGAGCTTCAATCGGACGTATTTCATCGTCAGGCATCGGCGGCAGCCAAATCCTTTTGACCAAGATGGACGAAGTCGCAGCCTTCCTCGATTGCCGTGCGCTATTTGTCGTTGACTCACTTGGCAACCATGGACCGCGCAGGCGTCGTTCGCGCGGCGGATTTCCGTCTGCAGTCCTTTCTCGTCCATATCCTTTATCCGGAGCTGCACCAGACTCACGCCGAGCGGCACCAGCCGTCAATCGAGCCGGCACGTCCACGACTTCATGAGAAGACGGCCCTGCCGATCGTCGGTGGGTAGCGCGGTTCGAGCATTCCCGAGCTGAAAGCTTCACGACCGGCATCCACCGCTTTGCCGAACGCACGCGCCATGCCGACCGGATCGGCCGCCTCGGGACCGCCCTGTTCAGGAGCACGGCGTCAAACCCGAGCTCCATGACGGTCGCCGCGTAGGGCCGTCCGAGCGGTGCATCCACAATCAACGGAATGTAGGGGGAATGTCCGCGCATCAACTGGACCTCGGAGCTCAACGCTTCATCGCATTAGAATGAACGTTCGAAACGGAGGATACCGCCGACACTGCTCTTCTTGTTGGCATTGGTCCAGTTCACTTCGGAAGCTTTCACCTTTCCGACGGCGGAGCCTCCGTAGTCGAGTTCAGCGGTAACTGTGAAATCTGGAAGAAACGCATAGGCGACGTTCACAGCGACACCATAGTTCTTGAGCTGATCACCCGAGAGCTGAAGGTTGAACGAAGCTGACTCGGTGAGCTCGTAAGCGGCGCCACCCCAGAAAGCCCAGTTCCCGCCCCAAGGTTTATAGAAACCGCGACCATGAGCGTCTACCGAATTCGTCGAGCCGTAGTTGAGCTGGCCATGGGAACCGTAGCCGAACATTCCGGATAGCAACAGTTCGTTGGTGACATTGATGTCGACACGGACCTTGGCGGCCACCGATTCGTAGTTGCTATCATAAGCTGCAACGCCGGTGATCGCTCCCCAGCCATGTGCATATTTCAAGCCGCCTACTATGTGGGGAGCGTAGCTGTCGATTGTGCCGACCACGTCCGAGCCTTGTTCCAGCGAAACCACGGCCGAAAGGCCGTTCCCTGCGTCCAAGTAGTACTGAACCACATTGGTATCGAAAGCGGCGTACGGAGCCGGCGTCTGGTTCAGTACATCACCCGCGCAGCCAATAAACATGTCGAAAGCCGACCGGTCCTTACCAACTCGAAGGCCACCAAGCTGAATCCAGGCGATAGTCAGGCTGCTGCCTCCGTTCAAGGCATAGGACCGAGAACTGTCCGAAACCGATGTCTGGTGGCTTCCGAAGTTCACGCGGGTTTCGGTGTAGGTCTTCAACGTCCCGCGTTCGGTCTCCTGGCCGGTCCAGGTTTTCAATGTGAAGCGTGTGTTGTTTTGCCACGCGCCCCGATGCTCACCAGTCCTCACATCCGAGGTTCTTGAGTGGTCAAACAATCCGACGTTGTCACGGACAGAGCCGCCGATTCGCAGGCAGGTCTCGGTGCCTGAAATGTAGACGTAGCCCGAGCCGTAGACGTTGCAGATCTTGACGTTCTCAGTCGGGTCAGGCTCGGCGGCGGTGGTGACGGCGCGAGCGTTGGAAACGGCAATCAGTGCCGCAGTTGAGCCGAGGAGGAGGCTCCTAATGGTCATTGTCGATCTCCGCTTTATTAATAAAGTGATGGACACGAGTGATTCTGTGAACAAATTTGAATCGCGCGCAGTTGTGCTGGGCCGTCAGCTAAGCCCTGAAGGAAGGACTAGAATGTACTCTGGTCATTGTCGTAAAATATTGCTTTTAGCTGCCGATAACGTAATTATCGCCGAAATGGAGGTTTGCAAAGTTTTGTACAATCATCACAGTCAACTCAGCTGGTAGAGGTAGGCGTCACAAACGGTCCTGCATTCGACCGCAAATGACGTGCCAGCCTGACGACCAGCTGCGGCTTGAAGCTCAATTGTGCGGGCGGACCTTGGTTCGCACTTCCTTGTTTTTGCCTTGCGGATCCACCCAAGCACGAACGGAAAACGTTTCGGCTACGGTTCGACTGTTCGCTTCGCGACAGTTTCGTTCATGGGGAGAGCATTGTTTGTGGTGAGCCCGACGTTGAGGCATCATGCGGCGGGACCGCTCGGCACGACGCCGTCATTTTGGCGAGATGATGGTCGACAACCACGCGCTGCAGCTTTGCATCAAAGCCAGTAGGGCGCCTGCCTTGGCATTGCGGCGGACAGGACTGTCGCGCCGAGCAGGTTCTCGTCCTGAAAGCGGCGCGCCACAGCTAATGCATCTTGCCAGCAATTCAAACAACGAGCTCATCGACATGGCAGAGTTCACTAAGGGGGCCGGCACTATCTGGCGAGCAAAATCTGGTCCCAAGCCCGTATGTCTCGCCCATTGCGGCAGCTGCGCTCAGTAGAATCTCCGAGGCGCAGGTGAAGGGAAGGGATGGGATAGTCGAACAAAAGGGGCGCGTGAGGGTCTGACGGATCACCATCATCAGTCGGTGACCAGGTGCTCAGACCATCGCTGTCCAGCCTAAGACTGAACGGCGCCCATTGCTAAAAAGATCTAGATTCGAGCCCAAACGGAACGGACTGACATAGCGCAAGGACCCAGACGGGCGCGGTGGGTAGGGTTGGTTGTTATCAGTATGGGATTGTGCCTTTGCAGACCACGAAATTTCGAGAGGCCCGGCTGCCTTGGTACACTATCTATCCGGCTGTGTCGGAGTTCTCCGGGGCGGTCGGCGCCGAGGCTTATGAGGCATGGCTCAGGAACCTGCCGGCTGAGGATCCGGTGTCACTCTATCTGCACGTTCCGTTCTGCCGATCAGCCTGCTGGTATTGCGGCTTCCCAACCACCATCACCCGCCATGATGCGCCCATCCTCAACTATCTGGCGGCGCTGCGTGACGAGATCCGTCTGGTTTGCGAGCGAGTGCCGAAGACGCTGCCCGTGAGCGACATACATTTCGGCGGCGGAACGCCGTCTCTCATCGGACCAGCCGAGTTCCTCGCTCTGATGGAGTTCCTGCGATGCCGCTTCGCCATCTCGAAAACAGCTACGGTCGCCATCGAGATCGATCCACGCACGCTCACGCCCGAGATGGCGGAAGGCTTGGGAGCGGCCGGCGTGAACCGCGCGAGCCTGGGCGTACAGAGCTTCGATCACATTGTTCAAAAAGCGATCAACCGAATCCAGAGCGAGGCCCAGACGTCGGCTGCCGTGGAAATGCTGCGACGGCATGGAGTAAACCGGATCAACTTCGACCTCATCTACGGCCTGCCGCGTCAAACGGTGGAGTCGTGCGTCGAGACGGCGAGGGCAGCGGTCGCCATGCGCCCCGACCGGCTTGCCTTGTTCGGCTACTCGCATATCCCATCCCAAATAAAGAACCAGCGCCTCATCGAGGCGGAATTTCTTCCCCACAGCGCTGCCCGCGCTGAACAGCATGCGGCTGTCGCCGTGACGCTGGTTGCCGCCGGCTACCGAGAGATCGGGCTCGACCATTTCGCCTTGCCGCACGACGAGCTCGCGCTGGCACAGGAAACAGGTCGCTTGCGACGTAACTCGTTGGGCTACTCTGCCGATACCTGCAGAACCCTGATCGGTTTCGGCGCGTCGGCTATCGGCCGCATCGGCCAGGGGTACGTTCAAAACGAAGTTACACGGGATTTCTACATCCGGCACATCGCAGCTGGCCGACTGGCGATATCGAAGGGCCATCGCCTCACAGACGACGACCGCCTGCGAGCCGCAATCATCGAGCGATTAATGTGCGATTTCGAGGCTGACGTGCCGGCAATCTGTGTCGCCCACGGATCTGATCCGATCCGTCTTCGCGGTTCAGATGAGCGTTTGGCGATGCTGGCCAAGGACGGAATAGTGGACTTCGAAAACGGTTTTGTCCGCGTACGGCGGGAGCATCGCTTTGGAGTTCGCGCTGTCGCTGCCGCATTCGATGCTTTTAGAGATGGCCTTACGTATCCCGCAGGTGAGGGCAAGCACACAACACGGAAGCTAACACAGGGAGTATCTTTTGCCGGAGAGAACGAGTTGCCATCGTGCGGTGCCCGGTTAGTGAAGCGCCGTAAAATCTCGACATAGGCGAGGTGAACTGGACCGAACGACGAGAACAGCCTATCCAGTGTGTTGTCGGCAGTTAGTTCGAAAGTCCTGCTACACCCGATCCGATGCCTCTCAACGCCGAGGCCGCACCTCCGTGCCGAAGCCGGCCTCCCCAATGGTGGGTCGAGCCTTCGCTTACCCCGTGCTTGCCTCCCAGATCCGCGACCGAGAACCCAGCCTCATGCTCCCGCCCTGCCGGGGCCTAGGTCCATCAAGCATGAAAGGAACACGTCGGAACCTGGGACATCGCTTGCCCGGCCGGGCGGCGATAGCCTTGTCGGGGCAGGCGAGGAGCCGTAGCCGAGTGATAAGCGCACAGGAGAAGTCTGGCGTGAATGGGGCGATGATTGTCAAGCTTTGCTTTTCGTCAACCATCTTGCATGACCGATTGGCGACCATCTCCTCGTCCCGACCCTATATTACCCGTCGCCTGTCGCCGCCAGCGCGCAGTGACTTGTCAAGGATGGAGGCCCGCAGACCCCATCGCGCGGCGACTTGTCCTTGACGGTCACGAGCACGGCGGCAGGTTTGCTGTGGTCGGGGAGCCCTTCCTTGGGCGGAAGCCGACGACAGTGTTCGAGGGGAACTCGCCATGAGCCGGGTGCGCAGAGATCGTCCGACGCTCTTGTATTTGCTGGATCCCAGCCGGCTCCGCCTCCGATTGCCTCGGTAGCTCGGTAGCCTGAGCGCGTCATGCCATTATCATCCTACGGATTGCATGCTCCATCGTCCTGGACGAGACCGGTTTGGCTAGCCAAAGGACGAAGGTCTGATTACCAGATGTGATCGGCATGGGGTCGCTTCCACCAACGACGATGATGGGCACCGTCATCAGGGTGGTACGTACGGCTTCGGGCTGTCCTGGCCCGAGGAAAGTCGCTTGATCAAAAATAAGGAGGTCGGCTGCCTTCCCGCTCTCGATCCAGTCGCAAAGACTTTCGAAGGTCGCGAAGCCGACAGGCTTATAACCAAGCGCGGCGATCTTATCGTTGTAGATCTCCAACGCTGCTGGATCGGACTCCACGACTGCAATGATTTCTCCATTGCCAAGTGATCCATCGTATGGACCGGAAGCGCTATCAGCTCTGACCTGCTCCTCAGCGCAGGCCGGTAAGTAGAGATCGAAGCGTGTACCTCGGCCAACAGCCGAGGTGACGTCAAGGCATCCTGCGAGCGCGCTCACATGGCGGTCCACCGCAGCAAGACCCAGTCCGGTCCCGCCGACGCGAGAGCGCGTGGTAAAAAAGGGCTCAAAGATGTGCGGAAGCACCGAACTTGCGATTCCTTGGCCATCGTCGCTGATGGAGAGGAGAACGTAATCTCCCGGTTTCAAGGTGCCCTTAGCCACGGGCTTCGTTTGACAGACGTGAGCGCGAGAAACGCTAATCTCGACACGGCCCTCATTCAAGAGAGCCTCCGACGCGTTCTTGCATAGATTCATAAGGATTTGCTGTATCTCGGTCGGGCTGCCCTCGATCACCGTTTGCCACTCGTTGATCTTGAAGTTCAACTGAACATCCGCACGAAGTGTAACCCGCAGCAATGGCGCGAGATCCATTACACTCTCCGAGACGTCGAAAGGCATCGTCACGCGCTTCCGAGTTCGGCTTAGTGACAAAATTTGATCAATAATCAGCTTGGCTCGGTTGCTGGCCAAGATAATTTGGCCGATGTGGCCCCGAATTCTCGAGGGGCGGCGCACAAGACCTTTAGCCATCTCTGCGTAGCCGACTATTGCTCCTAGAACATTATTGAATTCATGTGTAACGCCGCTTGCGATTGTGCCGACAGCCGTCAGCCTTTCCGCATGCTCCCATCGACTCTCAAAAAGGTTACGTTCCGTGTGTACACGTTGCATTTCAAGATGGTTGCCTAAACGCACAGTAGCGCTCGCCAGAACCAGGAGGTCGTCTGTGGAGGGTGGTGAGCGATCTCCTTCAAAAACAAGGATACAAACCGCAGCCTGCTGATCGGAGGCCCTGCAACCAACAATTTGACAAACACCGGTAGTGCCTACGGCAGTCCGAACCACTTCCGACGCCGGAACGACGCGAAACACTGGCTGTTCCGGGTGTACAAGTGAGACGACTTCATGGATTAGCGTGGCGTTCCAGACGCGCATGCGCTTGTTCGCGACAAAGTACTCGGTATTCCTGCTGATACTCGGATCCACCAGAGCAAGCGCGCATTGATCGGCATCGAAAACGCATTGAATGAGTCTAAGCGCTGCTTCGGTGGAGAAGCGCCGCGAAGCCTTCGTTGCTTGACTGTCGATGAAACAAGCTTCGATCTCACTCATCGCCGCTTCAAGCTCTAACCGCCTTTCCAACCGGTTCGTCCGCACATGCAGCGTGGAGGCTCGAATGGTCGCAAACAAGCAGAGGCATATGGACACCAAGCCAAAGAAAAGTCGTGTACGCTGCGCTTGCGCGCTGGCGAAGCTGTAGGCTTTCAGATGTTCTCGCTCCAATTCGGCAGCCTTGGCGAACGTGTCGAAGGATGGGATCCGATTGACAGCGCGGTCCAACCTCAACATTGAGGACAGGATAGCGCGGCCCTCGCGGGCAACATCCTCCGTGACTTGGTCCTGGCTAGGAGGAAGTCGGCGGAGAGACTGATCGATTTGTAATGCGAGGCTGAATCCCGGTCTGGCCGAAAATTGAAGGATCAGATTGGAAAATTCAGGCCTGTTCGACACTCCCCCCCGAAGGCGATTAGCCGAGCGAGCAAAGCGTACCAGAGAGCTTTGCAGAAGCTCATTTTGCGCGGCCGAGGCCGAGATGGCAGCTTCTGTGTTTTCGAGGGAATTTTTGAGCTGTGCAACCAACCTGGAGTGCACCCCGGAGCTCTCATTGGGCGAGATCCCAACAAGGCGTTGGTAGTTTTGAAGGTTCCTTTTTAATGCTTGCCCGGTAGAAGCAACGGAACGGAAGTCCAATACCATGTCTGCGCGGGCGACGTCTCGCTGGAGCAATGCGTAGTTGATCTGAATCGTCCGCAGTTCGCTTAGGACCGCCTCGTTGATCTGGGGGTCTTGCCACTGTATCGCGACCAAGAGCGCGACCGAGGCCACTAGGGCCATTACAGAAGCTTTGTCGGTACTGAGCCATTTTTCCCAAACGAACGGCGTTTGATCCGCGGTGCGTGCCTTGCGAAGGTCCGATTTGAATTCTAGCTCCCCATCGCGTCGGTGTGCGGCCGGATGCTGCTGGAACAGGAAAGCCAAGTGTACCTCTCCCCTCAAATAGGCGGTGTAGACGCCGTTGCACTCTGCCCCCATGGCCCGCTGACCTTCCATTGATTCGCTGGCGTTTCGACCTCGACGGCGAGGCGGCAGCACAAGGCGGGCAACTGATCGCAGTTTTCGGAACTGGTCTTCCGAGAGATCATCGAAGGGGCATACAAGCGCACGCCTGCAGCAGCCGAGGATGATACCGGTCGGTCAAACGCAACTGGCGAGGGCCGGATCTGCTGTTGGCTGGCAGCTAACACTGGCGGGGCGGCGGCCTCAACTCCGGCGTGCCTAGAGCCGGCTGCTGCGAAAGCGTCCGACACGCTTCCCTTGGGGTCATCCCGTCCAGCGGGCATCCTTGGATCGCTGAAAAAAGACGAGGCGGCTTGATGATCCTGCCCTCGCTGAAGCACCTCGCGAAACCCTTTTTCCAGTCGCAGAAGCTCCTCTGGACCGGTAGGCGGCTCGTCAGCTCGACCATCGAACAGTGGCCGGAGCGCCTCGGACACGTGCTGCTCAAAGCCCACTCGCCGGGCCTGGACCGCTTGCCCGTCTTCCAAGCCGGCGTCCTGCACCTGCGACAAAGCTGTTAAACGGGATGGATTACTATTTCGCCGGTTCATACTAGCCTCACATCAAACTGTATCGTCAAAGTCCTGCGCCAATTCACACAGCGGGTCATCGAGTTGAGATTCTGCGGAGAGCGCCTCCTCTGCTCCCGTCAAGGGCGCCGGCTCCGGGAGGGCGCCTGTCTGGCTTTCAAAGATGCGTTTCAGAATGCGATCCGAGAAATAACGCACCTTCCTCAATTTTAATGGTGGCAGACCTTTGATAAGAACAATCTCGTAGTCGTCATCGAGCAGCCGAACCTGTTCGGGACGCAATAGCGGTGCACCTTGATGTGAATTCTGAATGGTCCAGTCGAACGTTCGCGCCTGGCTGTGGGAAATCGATTTGGCTTGAAATGTGAATCCACCGATAGCTTTGGAAATGTAGTTCGGAGTCTCGTCATCTACCTCGATGTTCCTAGAAGCGCGCCGGCAGCCCGGGCGGGGGGCTTGGGGTTAGACTGCCAGCGCACGCCACTCATAAAGAGCGGCCTCTTTTCGCGGTTCGGACACCCATAGTCAACCCGGCAACGTCTGGATGCCCGCTGTGCTTTTTGCAGAGCGGCGATGCCGGGCATATCGGCCGATCCTGTCTAGGATGGTGTGGCCACTCTCGTCGGCCGAGTTGATGCTCCAGCCAGTATCGCCTTGCCGACCAGCATGAGTTCGCCGTTAGCAATCCATCGTTGCGAGCCGAGACCGAGGTAAAAAGCGCGTGTTATCGACTATGTAGCTGACGCTCCCGCTGACGCAGGGTTCCCGCCATTGCCTCGAGGACTACCTCGAAATGAAATACCTCTGCACGGGCGGCATCTGAAGCATGGGCTTGCAGGGCTCGCAGACCGGTAAACCAGCGAGCCATCTCCAAATATGTGAATTGTGGATTGCTCCTCGACGGGAGCTGAGGGGCGGCTCCGCAAGCCTTACGACGCTCTTTGCGAGCCGTAGCTGCCGAGCTGGCAAAAGGCCGGGCTACGTCGCGCTAGCGCAATCGGCGCGCAGAAAATTAGGCCTACCCGCTCCGGGACCGCGGACCTCGTCAGCTTCTCGTAAGTATGCCCGAGTAGGTTGCTCAGCTGATCTGTGGACGTGAGGCTAGCGTGAACCGGCACAAATTTGACCTATCCAATGTAACAGGTTGGCGGCAGGTGCAGCCCCCGGCATCTCAAGAGCAAGCGGCACAGGCCGGGCAAGAGGGCTTTGAGCAGCGCTCGGGCGAGGCGCGCCAAGCCGCTGCCCAAATTCCCGCCCCCGGCGTTCCGGCTCTGCCAGACCCGTTCCATCCTCATCCGTCTCAGGGAGACCTGAGCCTCATCAAAGGCGCGGCCCCATGGGAAGCGCAGCCCATGATGCAAGGGAGCGGACAAGAACACGCCGCGGCGCCGTACGCCGGAGGCAGTGGGTCGATGCTAGGTGCCTCGGTGCTGCAGCCGGGTCACTCAACGGCGCGCCATCATCATGCGCCGGATTCGTCAGTGGGTGATCTGAATCCTTCCGCACCGTTCGAGTTGCGTGACCATGCTCGTTCCCCCGTGCCGGCGGCGGTGCAGCCAGATCCTCCAGTAGTGGTCTCCGACGGTCGCGGCTGCAAGCGTCCTCTTTATTCCAACGATGCGACCGTTGTCGAACGGCTGAGGTCACTCTACGCGGGTAAGGCCAAGGAGGAAACGGTCAAGCGCCATGTAAATTCTCTTTACGGCTTTGGTCGTTGGCTCTTTAAAAATAACAAGCCGGGATTTGCTGCTCGGCTTCACGAGGAGTCGCTGGATGAAGATCTCAAGGAGTACGAGAGCAGTGGTGGCTCCTCGACTGTGGCTGTGGCACTGCGTCGTCTCAGAGAGTCGGCGGGCGGAGTGCCAATGGTGGGCCGCGCTGTCCTGAATCCCGACCCTGCCGACGCCGTGCTCATCAAAGAGTACAAAGCGGCTCTCATCAAAGAGTACAAGGGAGCGCCTGCGACCGGGCCGAATCGCCAAACCATTCACGACTATGGAGCTACTCTTAGACGTTTCAGTGAATACCTGGTTGAAAACAACAAGCCGGGGATTGCGGCTCGGCTTCACGAGGAGTCGCTGGATGAAGATGCCAAGCGCTATAAGGACTCCAGTGGTGACCGGAGGATCATTGCACTAGCTCAACTCCGGAAGTTCCTGCCGTCCGCCGCACTCGGGCGCGAAATTGCCCTTGCTGCTCGTCCGGAAGACGCAGTCGGCATGGTGGCTCGTGCCATTGGGGACGCCGCTGCGCAGCACAGCGGGCCGCAGAAGGCATTGGGTCGGCCAGAGAAGCTCCCTGGGGAAGCTAATGAAGACGCCGCTGTTCTGCCATCGTCTTTCGTACCAACTGGGCACCATCACCAAGCCTCGGATCCCGCAGAGTCCTTTCGTCCCCTGATCTGGCGCGACGGCGACCAGCGCGCGCCGGACGAGCGGATCGCTGCACAGGACAGGAGCAACCTGGTACCAAGCGAGGAGGTGCCACTGAGGCCACCGGAATTCGCTCCGCCCAGCTTGCGGGCGGGGAATTCCGCCTCGCCAGAGCTCTTTCCTGAGGGGATGTCCCCCGCGGTCGAAGGGTTTTTTGGTGTTTTCGGCGACCCCAGCGGGCGGGTGCTCGGCGCATTGCAATTGCTAGGCGACGAACATATCCACAGGGATTACCAGCTCCTGGAGCAGGAGTTGCAGGGGAACAATCCAGAACTCGCCGCCCGGACGCGGTTCGTGGATCCCCTCGTAGCCAATTATCATCTGCGCTTGGGCTCCGAGAGCGACAAGCTAAGCGCATTCCAGCGCATCGTCCATAATCAGAACGGTAACGACACAGCCGACTTCCTGTTCGTGCCAGTGAGCGATGGCGGTAAGACTCTTGCGGAGCGCGGCAAACATTGGTCGCTGCTGTTCGTTGATCGCAGCGACCGGGAACGGCCGGTTGCCTATCATTATGACTCCGTCAGCGGATGGCATGACAAGCTTGCAAAACACCTCGCAGAAAGGCTGGGCGCCAGCCTGGAGACCCGCGTGGACTTACCCCGCATCGCCCAGCAGAGCAACGAGTGGGATTGCGGAGTCTACGTGGTGGACGGCACGCGGGCGCTGGTTGGGCGATTGCAAAGATGGCAGCCAGACCTGCCAGACCTGCCAGACCTGAACCTCAACAACCTCGTCGTCAATCGGCAGGCACTACAAACCCGACTCATGGGTGACGATACATCTGGAACGGCAAATTATCTCACGAACTTTGAACTCATGGACCGACAGGCGCGAGACGCGGTTAAGGAAAGCCCCGTTGGGACGTTTCACCAGCGGATCAAGCGGCTCGGCCAGTCAGCGCGAGCGTTGCACGACAGAGCCCTGGCTCCAGTCGCGCCGGACCAAGGCAACCCAGACTCGGTGTTCGTACGGGACGTTGTTCCCGGGGAAACACGCCATCATCATGCGCCGGATTCGTCAGTGGTTGATCTGAATCCCCCCGCACCGTTCGAGTTGCGTGACCATGCTCGTTCTATGCCGGCGGCGGTGCAGCCAGATCCTCCAGTAGTGGTCTCCGGTCGCGACAAGCGTCCTCTTTATTCCAACGATGCGACCGTTGTCGAAGGGCTGCGGTCAGCACTCTATGCCGGTAAGGTCGGGGAGCGCACGGTCACGGACCATGTAAATTCTCTTCTCGGCTTTGGTCGTTGGCTCTTTGATAATAACAAGCCGGGATTTGCTGCTCGGCTTGACGATCCGTTGCTGGATCAGGATCTCAAGGAGTACCAGCGCGAGAGTGGCTCCTCGAACGTGGCTAGAGCACTGGGTCGTCTCAAAGAGTCGGCGGGCGGAGCGCCAATGGTGGGCCGCGCTGCCCTGAATCCCGACCCTGTCGACGCCGAGCTCATCAGAGATTACAAAGCGGCTCTCATCAAAAAGTACGAGGCAGAGCCTGCGACCGGGCCGAATCCCAAAACCACTCAGGACTATGCGGCTACTCTTAGACGTTTCAGTCAATACCTGCATGAAAACAGCAGGCCGGGGATTGCGGCTCGGCTTTACGAGGGGTCGCTGGATGAAGATGCCAGGCGTTATTTGGACTCCAGTGGTAACCGGTGGATCAGTGCACTAGCTCATCTCCGGAAGTTCCCGCCGTACGCCGCACTCGGGCGCGAAATTGCCCTTGCTGCTCGTCCGGAAGACGCAGTCGGCATGGAGGCTCGTGCCATTGGGGACGCCGCTGCGCAGCACAGCGGGCCGCAGAAGGCATTGGGTCGGCCAGAGAAGCTCCCTGGGAAAGCTAAGCAGCTGAGCGAGATCGGCAATTCAGGCGCTCGCGTGCTGATGCAGGCCCCCACCCATCAAGTGGGTGCATTGCCATGGGAGGCGCAGCCCATGATGCTGGGGGACGAGCACCTGGCACCGCATACCGGAGGCAGTGGGTCGATGCTGGGTGCCTCGGTGCTGCAGCCGGGTCACTCAAGGGCGCGCCATCATGATGCGCCGGATTCGTCAGTGGTTGATCTGAATCCCCTCGCACCGTTCGAGTTGCGTGACCATGCTCGTTCTGTGCCGGCGGCGCCTGCCGGGCCAGCGTTCGCCAGGGCTGAGGAGACGCCCTCCGCGGTTGGCGAGGCCGCGGTGGCCGAAAGGTGGGCTCGGTTGCAAAAGCAAATGGACGAACCAGTGCATGATCCCGGCCCTCAAGTGGATACATCGCCATGGGAGGCGCAACTCATGGTGCAAGGGAGCGGACAAGAACACGCCGCGGCGCCCTACGCCGGAGGCAGTGGGTCGATGCTGGGTGCCTCGGTGCTGCAGCCGGATCACTCAACGGCGCGCCATCATCATGCGCCGGATTCGTCAGTGGTTGATCTGAATCCCCCCTCACCGTCCGAGTTGCGTGACCCTGCTCGTTCTGTGCCGGCGGCGCCTGCCGGGCCAGCGTTCGCCAGGGCTGGGGAGACGCCCTCCGCGGTTGGCGAGGCCGCGTTGGCCGAAAGGTGGGCTCGGTTGCAAAAGCAGAAGGTCGACGCTGATTTGTCGGGATATTTCGACTCGATTCCGCACGCGGACCTTCTACGATCGCCATGGGAGGCGCAACTCATGACGCAAGGGAGCGGACAAGAACACGCCGCGGCGCCCTACGCCGGAGGCAGTGGGTCGATGCTGGGTGCCTCGGTGCTGCAGCCGGGTCACTCAACGGCGCGCGATTCGTCAGTGGTTGATCTGAATCCCCCCGCACCGTTCGAGTTGCGTGACCATGCTCGTTCTGTGCCGGCGGCGCCTGCCGGGCCAGCGTTCGCCGGGGCTGAGGAGACGCCCTCCGCGGTTGGCGAGGCCGCGGTGGCCGAAACGCTGGCTCGGTCGCAAAAGCAGATGGTCGACGCTGATTTGTCGGGATATTTCGACTCGATTCCGCACGCGGACCTTCTACCATCGCCATGGGAGGCGCAACTCATGCAAGGGAGCGGACAAGAACACGCCGCGGCGCCCTACGCCGGAGGCAGTGGGTCGATGCTGGGTGCCTCGGTGCTGCAGCCGGGTCACTCAACGGCGCGCCATCATGATGCGCCGGATTCGTCAGTGGCTGATCTGAATCCCCCCGCACCGTCCGAGTTGCGTGACCCTGCTCGTTCTGTGCCGGCGGCGGTGCAGCCAGATCCTCCAATAGGGGTCTCCGGTCGCGACAAGGGTCCTCTCTATTCCAACGATGCGACCATTGTCGAAGGGCTGAGGTCAGCATTGGAGAGCACGGTCAAGCGCCATGTAAATTCTCTTCTCGGCTTTGGTCGTTGGCTCTTTGATAATAACAGGCCGGGATTTGCTGCTCGGCTTCACGAGGAGTCGCTGGATCCGGATCTCAAGGAGTACGAGAGCAAGAGTGGCTCCTCGGACGTGGCTAGAGCAGTGGGTCATCTCAAGACGTGGGCGGGCGGAGCGCCAGTGCTGGACCGCGCCGCTGTCCTGAATAATCCCGACCCTGCCGACGCCGCGCTCATCAGAGATTACACAGCGGCTCCCATCAAAGAGTACAAGGCAGCGCCGACCGGGCCGAATCCCGGTACCATTCAGACCTATGGATCTGCTCCTAGACGTTTCAGTGAATACCTCGTTGAAAACAAAAAGCCGGGGATTGCGGCTCGGCTTCACGAGGGGTCGCTGGATGAAGATGCCAAGCGCTATAACAACTCCGGTGGGATCAGTGCACTAGCTCATCTCCGGAAGTCCGAACTCGGGCGCGAGCTCCCTGGGAAAGCTAATGAAGACGACGCTGTTCTGGCATCGTCTTTCGTGCCAACTGGGCCCCATCACCAAGCCTCGGATCCCGCAGGGTCCTTTCGTCCCCTGAGCTGGCGCGACGGCGACCAGCGCGCGCCGGACGAGCGGATCGCTGCACAGGACAGGAGCAACCAGCTATCAAGCGAGGAGGTCCTCATCAACCGTGAGCATGATACAGCGGAGTTGAGACCAGCGAAGAGGCAAAGGCCCCTGAACAGTCGTCTGCAGGACGTTGCCACTGAGCCGCAGCTGAGCGAGATCGGCAATTCAGGCGCTCGCGTGCTGATGCAGGCCCCCACCCATCAAGTGGGTGCATTGCCATGGGAAGCGCAGCCCATGATGCAAGGGAGCGGACAAGAACACGCCGCGGCGCCGTATGCCGGAGGCAGTGGGTCGATGCTGGGTGCCTCGGTGCTGCAGCCGGGTCACTCAACGGCGCGCCATCATCATGCGCCGGATTCGTCAGTGGTTGATCTGAATCCCCCCGCACCGTCCGAGTTGCGTGACCATGCTCGTTCTGTGCCGGCGGCGGTGCAGCCAGATCCTCCAAAAGTGGTCTCCGGTCCCGACAAGGGTCCCCTCTATTCCAACGATGCGACCGTTGTCGAAGGGCTGAGGTCAGCTTACGCGGGTAAGGTCAAGGAGAGCACGGTCAAGCGCCATGTAAATTCTCTTCTCGGCTTTGGTCGTTGGCTCTTTGACAATAACAGGCCGGGATTTGCTGCTCGGCTTGACGAATCGTCGCTGGATCAGGATCGCAAGGAGTACGAGAGCAGGGGTGGCCCCTCGGAGTACGAGAGCAGGGGTGGCCCCTCGATCGTGGCTAGAGCACTGGGTCGTCTCAAGACGTTGGCGGGCGGAGCGCCAGTGGTCGACCGCCCTGTCCGGAATCCCTACCCTGCCGACGCCGCGCTCATCAGAGATTACACAGCGGCTCTCATCAAAGAGTACAAAGAAGCGCCTGCGACCGGGCCGAATCGCGGTACCATTCAGGTCTATGGATCTACTCTTATACGTTTCAGTGAATACCTGCATGAAAACAGAAAGCCGGGGATTGCGGATCGGCTTCACGAGGGGTCGCTGGATGAAGATGCCAAGCGCTATGTGAACTCCGGTGGTAACCGGAGGATCAGTGCACTAGCTCATCTCCGGAAGTTCGCACCCGGGCGCGAAATTGCCCTTGCTGCTCGTCCGGAAGACGCAGTCGGCATGGAGGCTCGTGCCATTGGGGACGCCGCTGCGCAGCGCAGCGGGACGCAGGAGGCATTGGGTCGGCCAGAGAAGCTCCCTGGGGAAGCTAAAGACGGGCGGGTGCTCGGCGCATTGGAATGGCTAGGCGACGAACATATCCAGAGGGATTACCAACTCCTGGAGCAGGAGTTGCAGGGGAACAATCCAGATCTCGCCGCCCGGACGCGGTTCGTGGATCCCCTCGTAGCCAATTATCATCTGCGCTTGGGCTCCGAGAGCGACAAGCTAAGCGCATTCCAGCGCATCGTCCATAATCAGAACGGTAACGACACAGCCGACTTCCTGTTCGTGCCAGTGAGCGATGGCGGTAAGACTCTTGCGGAGCGCGGCACCCATTGGTCGCTGCTGTTCGTTGATCGCAGCGACCGGGAACGGCCGGTTGCCTATCATTATGACTCCTACAACGGATGCAATGACACGCTTGCAAAAGAGCTCGCAGAAAATCTGGGCGCCAGCCTGGAGACCCGCGTGGGCGTATCCCGCATCGCCCAGCAGAGCAACGTGGTGGATTGCGGAGTCTACGTGGTGGACGGCACGCGGGCGCTGGTTGGGCGATTGCAATCGCAGCCAGATAACCTGAACCTCAACAACCTCGTCGTCAATCGGCAGGCACTACAAACCCGCCTCAGGGGTGACAATACATTCGGAACGGCAAATAATCTTACGAACTTTGAACTCATGGACCGACAGGCCCGAGACGCGGTTAAGGAAAGCCCCGTTGGGACGTTTCACCAGCAGATCAAGCGGCTCGGCCAGTCAGCGCCAGACGTTGCTCCCGGGGACCCATTTAAATTTCAAAGTCTTGAGAGCAAGGGGGACGCCGCTGCGCAGCGCAGCGGGCCGCAGGAGGAATACAGTTGGCCAGAGTATCTCCCCCCTGGGAAAGCTAATGAAGACGACGCTGTTCTGGCATCGTCTTTCGTGCCAACTGGGCCCCATCACCAAGCCTCGGATCCCGCAGGGTCCTTTCGTCCCCTGAGCTGGCGCGACGGCGACCAGCGCGCGCCGGACGAGCGGATCGCTGCACAGGACAGGAGCAACCAGCTACCAAGCGAGGAGGTCCTCATCAACCGTGAGCATGATACAGCGGAGTTGAGACCAGCGAAGAGGCAAAGGACCCCGAACAGTCGTCTGCAGGACGTTTCCACTGAGCCGCAGCTGAGCGAGATCGGCAATTCAGGCGCTCGCGTGCTGATGCAGGCCCCCACCCATCAAGTGGGTGCATTGCCATGGGAGGCGCAGCCCATGATGCAAGGGAGCGGACAAGAACACGCCGCGGCGCCGTACGCCGGAGGCAGTGGGTCGATGCTGGGTGCCTCGGTGCTGCAGCCGGGTCACTCAACGGCGCGCCATCATCATGCGCCGGATTCGTCAGTGGTTGATCTGAATCCCCCCGCACCGTCCGAGTTGCGTGACCATGCTCGTTCTGTGCCGGCGGCGGTGCAGCCAGATCGCCCAAAAGTGGTCTCCGGTCCCGACAAGGGTCCTCTTTATTCCAACGATGCGACCCTTGTCGAAGGGCTGAGGTCAGCACTCTATGCCGGTAAGGTCGGGGAGATCACGGTCAAGCGCCATGTAGATATTCTTTTCGGCTTTGGTCATTGGCTCGTTGAAAATAACAAGCCGGGGATTGCGGATCGGCTTCACGATTCGTCGCTGGATCGGGATCGCAAGGAGTACGAGATCTGGGGTGGCGGCCCCTCGGCCGTGGCTGGGTCACTGGGTCGTCTCAAGACGTGGGCGGGCGGAGCGCCAGTGGTGGGCCGCCCTGCCCTGAATCCCCACCCTGCCGACGCCGTGCTCATCAGAGAGTACACAGCGGCTCTCATCAAAGCGTACGAGGCAGCGCCGACGGGGCCGAAACCCCGTACCGTTGAGGTCTATGGGTCTGCTCTTAGACGTTTCAGTCAATGCCTGGTTGAAAACAAAAAGCCGGGGATTGCGGATCGGCTTCACGAGCGGTCGCTGGATGAAGATGCCAAGCGCTATATGAAAACCGCTGACATCAGTGCACTAACTCATGTCCGGAAGTTCGCACTCGGGCGCGAAATTGCCCTTGCTGCTCGTCCGGAAGACGCAGTCGGCATGGAGGCTCGTGCCATTGGGGACGCCGCTGCGCAGACCGCGGCACAAGCTCATGGCCACGCAGGAGAGCAGGGACCCATCTCTCGAGCTCAACAAGTCGCGCCAGCGCCGTTTGAACGGCACTTGGGCAACAAGCGTGAGGCCCAGGACGGACTGACGAGTACACTTGACAGGAGCAACCTCGTGAACAGCGGGGGCGTCATCATAAACAATGAACATTACACAGCGCTGTTGAGACCGGCGAAGAGGCAGAGGATTGATAATCCGCAAAGCCGCGCCATGGGGCGGCAACTGAGCGAAGCAACCACGACGTCCATCAGCCAAGCCTCCGATCAAGCCCGAGCGGACCTAATGGCTTCCTTCAGAAGCAGGGAGCGCTCCGACGCGGGGCGTTGAGCTCCCATGGCTGGGGTCAAGCAGAACAGCTCTCTTGACGACAGAGGGGCTGATGCGATCTCCGGACCGGTAGCTCTCGCCGTAATTGATCAGGCTGGTACTGTTGGAAGGCTTGATCAGCCTCGTCACCCCAATCTCCAGCATAGCTCACTTTCACGCGGCCAACGTGCCTCCGTAGCTAACATCTACGTCAGCGTTGAAGAAGTACCCTGCGCCACGGGATGTTTTGACCAGGCGAGGGTTGGCCGCATCAGCCTCCAGCTTTCGGCGCAAGCGCATGATTAGGACAT
>NZ_JAMYVS010000012.1:0-127806 GCF_040324255.1 Mesorhizobium sp. M0001 | reverse complement strand
CGAGCCATCGCGCGTTTTTCCACGACGCGCGCACAACAACATCGCCGCCTTGCGCCATCACCTTGGCGATCCGCTCGGCCTGCAGATAGGCGCGGTCACCGATACGGATCTCGCCCGGCACCACCGGCACGCGGTCGATCAACTCGGCCTCGCTCTGATCGGTGATCTCGATGAAGTCGAACTGCTCGCGCTCAAGCTCGAAGGCGCAGTGCATGCGCCAAAGACCATTGTTCTTCTTCTCATACGCACCGGCCTTGGCAACCGCTGTCGCATCGAGGATGCGGATCAGCCGGCCTTTGGCCAAACCTGCATCCTCGCGCTTCAAAAGGTGCCCAATCAACTGCTGCAGCCATGGTCCTGCATTGCGCAGCCGGCCGAGCAACGCCACGTCCGAAATGTCGGCTATCCCGCTCGCCGCCGCCCAGGCCACGACGCCCCGCAGGCCAACCTTGCCAAGGCAGTAAGCCAGTGTCAGGCGCAACAGGTCGCTCGCCGACCTGACGCCGCGCGGGCGCAGGAACGCCTTCGTCTCGCGGGCACTTGCTGCGATCAACTCTTCGCCGCCCAGAAGCTCAATCGTCTCGGCCCAGCCGTCATCAACAAGCGATTCGTGTGTCATCGCAGTGTAGAATCACACCCGATTCCGCAGGGCAATACCTATCTTAGCGCCTATGCCCTCGAGGGGGAGATGTCGCCGAAGGCTACAGAGGGGGTCGGTTCGACTAGGCTCGGCCTCGTGCGGCAGATGGAGGTTGGCGCTTCACGCGATGCGACCCCCTCTGGCCTGCCGGCCATCTCCCCCTCAAGGGGGGAGATTCGCGGTTTCACCGAACTCAGCCACCAGCCCCTCATATTCCTCGAAGGCCGGCAGCGCCTCGTAACTGTGCACCGCAGGCGTGGTTGCCCAAGGCAGCTTCTCGCTGGTCCATGTCTCGATGAACGGCGTGAACCAGCCGGGCTCGTCGAGCATGGTCGGACGCAGATTGACGAACCAGTCGAGCCCTTCGGGGCGCGTGAACATCCAGCTCATGCAATGTGGGCAGAAGTAATGACGCGAGGCGCCGTGCACCCCGCCGATCACCGGCACGCCTTGCATGATTTCGAAGCCGTCCGAGGGAATGGCGGCGCTCAGTGAATAGGCGCTGGCCGACATGCGCTGGCAGCCGATGCAATGGCAAGCCATGGTCAAAAGCGGTTTTGCGGAAATCTTTAGCCGCACACGTCCGCAGCGGCATCCGCCTTCGGCCGGCAATTTCAGGGTTGGCACGGCAGTCTCCCACTCTTCGAAGCGCGGTGCTTCAGTCGCCGGTCAGCGCCTTCGTCGTCACCAGCGTGACGCCGGCATCGGTGAAGTCCGCATTGTACCGGGCGATGATCTCGGTCGCGGTTTCGCCTTCAGTGTCCAGCGTCGAGTGCGCATCGGAAACGACAGTGACGCCGAAGCCTTCGGCCAGGGCGCCCTCAACGGTGCCGGCGATGCAGAAATCGGTTTGCGCTCCGGCAAGCACGACTTCGCCGACCCCTTGCCCGGCCACCCAGGCGCCAAGCTCGGCATTCGAGAAGGCGTTGCGGACGGTCTTGGAGAATGTCGGCTCGTCCTTGGCCTGGCCGAGTTCCGGCCATACCGGCCAACCCGGCTCGCCGGGCGCCAGCGGATCGCCGGCCGGCCCGTCATGCCTGACGAAAGCAACCTTGCGCCCCTCGCGCCGCGCCCAGTCGATCAGCGAGCAGGTACGCTCGGCTATGCCAGGCGCATCGTGGATCGGCGGCTCGACGCGACCGTCGAACATGTTGGTCTGGAGGTCGATGACGATGAGGGGAGCGAGGTTTGGCATGGCGCGAAGATAACGCGGGCGATGGGAGGGTCAAGACGGCGAAGCTGCTGATCTCCCCCTTGGGGAGATTACATGTACCTCACCCGATTCCACCCGCGACCACGTAAGCACCAGCCGTGCGTCCATCCTCCAGCCGGATGACGGCCGTAACGATCGAGCCGTAAGCGCCTCGCCACACACTGTGCATTCTTTCGTGCTCGCCGGCGGGCACCAGGATGCGACCGTGAAAGCTTGTGCCGCTGCGCCGCAGAGCGACCGGTTCGCCATTGACGTGAACCTTGACGCCAGCGGTCTCCGCATCGAGTTCAACCGTCACGGCGATCTCGGCCTGGTCTCCTCGCCGCGTCGTCTCGGCAACAAGCGTAAGCCTCGGCGCCGGCGCATCGCTGGCCCGCAATCCACCAGGCCGCCCCGCAAACGCATCGTCCGGCAATTCCGGCGTGCGCGGCGGGCTGGTGCGGCGTTGGGTGGCGCGCTCGTAATCGCCGGCTAGCCGCAGCAACTCCGCATCATCATAGGCCTTGCCCGCAAAGGTCAGCCCGACCGGCATGCCGATATCGGCCATCGTTCCCATAGGCACGGTGACGGTCGGAATGCCGAGATGACGCCACACCAGATTGCCATTGGCGACCCAGGTGCCGTTGCGCCAGGCGATTTCTGCAGAGGTCTGGTTGACGTCGGCATCGGCCGGGCCGACATCGGCGACCGCCGGCAGCACGACGGCGTCGAGCCTGTGCTCGTCCAGCCAGTCCTCGAAGTCGATGCGCCGCGTCGCCTCCAATCCCTTCAGACCTTCCGCCAGCCTTGGAATATCCAGCAATGGCGTCACGCCCTGTTTGGCGCGTGTGACATAGTCCGCCAGATCGAAACCGTCGTCGCCATAGCGGTCCGGCAGCGCGCCCGGCGGCCGCGGGAAGATTTTTGGCCCGTCGACCGTGGCCAGGTCGGGGATGGCCGGGTCGGCATTTGCGCGCAGGAAATCGTCCCAGCCCCAGATGCAGAGATCCCAGATTTCGCGCTCGGCGAATGCTTCCGGCACCAGCCCGCGTTCGACCATGGTTTTTGTGCCCGGACGGTCGCGCTCATAGTTCGAGACGACGGGGAAATCGACCTCGACCACCTCCGCGCCGAGCTTTTCCAAGTCACGCGCTGCCTGCCGCCAGAGGTCGAGCACCGAGGCGCGGGTCTCGATGGGTTTGAGCGCGCCGCCGTCGCGGCCGATATACATTTTCGGCACGCCGAGGCGTTTGCCTTTCAACGAGCACTCCAAGGCGAGTGTAGTGTAGCTTGGCGGCCTGAGATCAGCGCTTTTCGCGATCGACACCCAGGGCTGCGCGCGCCAGAAATCGCCGCGCGTCTCGGTATCGTCGGCGACGATCACGTCGAGCAGCTCCAGCATGTCGGCGATGCCGCGCGTGTGCGGCACCACCACATCCATGGTCGGCACCAGCGGCCAGTTGCCCCTGACCGAAATGACGCCGCGCGACGGCGTGTAGGCGACAAGTGCATTGTTGGACGCCGGCGCGCGGCCGGAAGACCATGTCTCCTCGCCCAGCCCGAAAGCGGCAAAGCTCGCAGCGGTCGCGGTGCCGGAACCGTTGGACGAGCCGGAAGCGAAGGCGGCGGTCAGGTAATCTGCATTGTAGGGGCTCTCGGCGCGGCCATAGACGCCACGCTGCATGCCGCCATTGGCCATAGGCGGCATGTTGGTCAGCCCGATCAGCACAGCACCACCGGCCCTCAGCCTGGCAATGGTGAAAGCGTCCTCGTTGGCGACGAGATGCTCGAAGGCGGGCGAGCCGGCGGCCACCGTCAGGCCCTTCACCTTATAGCTGTCCTTGGCGGTGTAGGGGATGCCGTCGAGCGGCCCGAGGGTGGCGCCATTGCGCCGCCGCAGGTCGGACGCCGCCGCCTCCTCGAACATTGCCGGGTTAAGCACCGGCACGGCATTGAGCGCAATGCCATGGCGGTCGTAGTGCGCGATGCGCCTGAAATACGCGCCGACCAGCTCGACGCTGGTGACGGTGCCGGCCTCCAGCGCGCGGCGCAGGTCGGCGATCGAGGCTTCGACGGGCTGGAGGTTGGGCATGGGGTTCTCGAGATGCAGCGGCAAATGAGTCTTCGCATCGTGCGATGCGAGTGTCACGCCGCAAACGAAAGGCGTGACGGCGACGCTTATGCACTCGGCTCACAGCATCTTGCTGTCGAGCTGGCCGTTTTCCTTCATCAGGTCGAGATAGGTCTTGGCTCCGGAACTGCCGTGGCCTGCCGCCTTGAAGAACCATTTGGCGGCTTCCTTGTAGTTTGGTTTCCCATCGACGCCGCGGTAGTAGAGCGAGCCCAGACTGAACTCGGCATCGACGCTGCCGGCCTTTGCGGCTTCCAGCCACCAGGACTCGGCAGCCTTGTCGTCTCTGGCAATGCCCACGCCGTTGGCCGAGGCATACGCTAAGGCGAGCTGAGCATCGACATTTCCCTGCCGCGCCGCCTTGAGCCACCAGCCCGCCGCATCCGCACTGCTTTGCGCAACGCCAGCACCCTCGGAATAGGCTGTGCCGAGCGCTTTCTGCGCGAATGCATTGCGCTGGTCGGCGGCTTTGCGCCAGAGCCTTGCCGCCTGAACGGGGTCCTTCGTTACTCCTAGACCATCCCAATACAGTCCACCGAGAGCGAACTGCGCAAGGTCATTGTCCTTGTCGGCAGCCTTGCTCAGCCACTCGAATGCCTGCCTTTCATCCTTCCCGACGCCCTGCCCGTCCCGATACACGACCCCGACATTATACTGCGCTACCACATGGCCTTGGACAGCAGCCTTCATCCACCATCGGAAGGCCAGATCATTGTCTTGCGCAACGCCGCGGCCCTGGCTGTAGAGGATACCAAGCATATATTGAGCGTCGGCGTTTCGCCCGTCGGACGCCTTTTGCGCCCAAGTCGCGGCCAACGCATCGTCCCGTCCCACGCCTTCGCCGAGCGAATACGCCCGGGCCAGATTGGCACCGGCTTCGGCATTCCCCGCTTCCGCGGCCTTGCGCCACCAATAGACCGCCTGCTCGGCGCTCTTCTCGACGCCTTGGCCCATCGAATAATATCCGCCCAGATTCGACTGGGCGAACACAAAGCCCTGATTGGCGGCTTTGCTCATCCACGCAAACGCCTGGCCGTCGTCCCTAGGGGTACCTTTTCCCTGGCCATAAGCGGCCGCCACCGCGTATTGCGCTTCTGTCAGACCGGTGGTTGCGGCCTTCATCCACCACCCGAACGCAAGGCGGTCATCCTGCTCAACGCCGTGGCCCCGCGAGTACAAAGTGCCCAGCAAAGCCTGGGCATTCGGCTCACCCAGATCGGCTGCCTTTTTCACCCACACTATGGCGGCCTTATCATCCTTCTTGACGCCTTGGTTAAGATAGTAGGCGCGTCCGAGACAGAAAGCGGCCTCCAGGCTTCCTTGGTCAGCCGCCTTGCGCCACCATGAGGCAGCCTGCTCGAAGCTTTGCGCAACACCCCGACCCTGCGCATACAGGACGCCGAGGGCGTACTGAGCGTTCGCATTGCCCTTGTCGGCTGATTGCCTGGAAAACTTCAACGCCAGTTGATCGTTTCTTTCGACCCCTTGGCCATTTAAATAGACTTGGCCGAGAGAATATTCAGCCTCCCCGCTCCCCTGATCGGCCGCCTTGCGCCACCAATAGAGCGCCTGCTCATAACTTTGCGCGACCCCTTGGCCCTGCCAGTACAACACGCCGAGCTGGTACTGCCCATTCATGTTGTCTTTATCGGCGGCCTTTCGTGAGAAACTCTCGGCAAGCCGACTGTCCTTTTCAACGCCCCTGCCCATAAGGTAGGCCTGACCCAGTGCTGCTATGGCTTCCGCATTGCCGCCATCGGCGGATTTCTTCCACCAATACACCGCCTGGCTGTCGTTCTGAGCCACGCCCTCCCCGCGCCAGTACAGCGCACCAAGCTGGCCTTTTGCGTCAACATTGCCAGCGTCCGCCATGATCTTCATTTGACGGAATACCTCGGCATAATCCTTTGCCTGGAGAGCCGCTGCACCCTTTTGTGCCGCTGACCACTGCACATAGTAATTTCGGCCAGGCCCGAGCAGCACAAAAGCCGCCAGCAACACCAGAACGACGGTAAGGACCCCTCGGCGACGCGACGTGGGCGGGCTGTAGACAGGTGTATCCACTTTGGGCGCCCAGTCGTTGTTGCTCACGGTCCCCAATCCATTTGCAGCCACCAGTAATTCATAGCGCAAGCCAGGCTGTTCTGGAATATCCAAAGCATTTGATGTCGCTACTGCGCCGCGCCGGCAAAGAGGATCTCGCCATCGCCGCCAGCCGCCGGCCAATCCCTGATGGTGCGATCGTCGCCGCCGGTGAGCAGCGTGCCGTCGGTGGCGAAGGCAACGGCGTAGATCGGGCCGGTGCGGCTGTCGAACATGGCGGTCTGGCAGCCGGTGCCGACATCCCACAGCCGCGCCGTGCCGTCGAGCGAGCCGGAGGCCAAGCGCTTGCCGTCGGCCGACAGCGCCAGCGTATAGACGGTGCCTTCGTGACCCTCGAAGCGGCGCAATTCCCTAAACGTGTCGAGGTCCCAGAGCTTGATCGTGTAGTCGCCGCTGCCGGTGACGACATGATGGCCGTCGGCGGTGAAGACAGCGCCGTAAGTGCCCTGCTCGTGGCCGTGCCAGCTTCGCAATTGCTTGCCGCTTTCGACGTCCCAGAATTTCAGCGTGCCGTCGATGGAGCCGCTGAGCGCGCGCGTGCCGTCGGGCGAGATTGCGACCGTGCTGATCGGCCAGTCATGTCCGGTCATCACATGCAGCACCGATTTGTTGACGAGATCCCAGACGATGACGTTGCCGGTGTCGTGGCCACTGACGGCGCGCTTGCCGTCCGGGCTGATCGCCAGCTTGCGCACGCCGCCATTCGCGCCCGACGAGAAGACATGCAGCACCGCGCCGTCGGCAAGCTTTCGCAGCACGATCTCGCCATCGTCGCCGGCGGTCAGCGCGGTTGCGCCGTCGGGCATGAACAGCGCCGTGCGCGCCATGTCCTTGTGTTCACCAAGGTTGCGGATCAGCCGCTTGCCGGCGATGTCCCAGAGCTTGATCATATGGTCGGTGCTGGCGCTCATGATGTCGCGGCCATCGGCCGAGACGGCGAGCCAGACGACGGCGTCGCGATGGCCGTCGGGCTCGGTCGGCAGCGCCGGCGGAGGCGGCGGCAACGGCGCGACGGTTTGCGGTGGCGGTGTCGCCGGAGCGAGTGCGACTTGTGGCGGCCGAGGGGGAGCAGTTGGAGGCGTAGGCTGCGCCGGTTCCGGCGGTTTGGCAGCCTGCTCAGGCGGGGTTGGCTCGGGAGGCGTGGCGAGCGGCGGCGAACTCGGTGGAACCGCCGGCGTCGCCAGGTCCGGTGGGACGCCGGCGATATCCTGGCCCTTCGGCTCGGCTTTGGGCTCTCTCGGGGCGACGACCTCAGCGCCCGGGCCGGCGTCACGCGCCCAAGGGAAGTGGTCGGCCAGCAGCGCCAACACGGCGAGCACCGGCAACATGAGGAAGGCGCGCCGCCAGCCCGGGCGACCCTTGGATTCCATCTCAGCGTCGCGGCCAAAAAGCGGCGTTCCAGCAGGCTGGCTTCGCCGACCCGGCAGCAGTCCGGCCCAGAACAACAGGGCGCCAAGCAGGCAAAGCCCGCCGACGGTCAGGAACACCACCGGTCGCAGCGTGGCTGGGCCGTGCAGCATGTGGTCGATCCCGCTCCAGCTGAAATCTCTGTCGCCGAGCAGCAGATACGCCCGCACCAGACAAGCCAAAGCGGCCGCCAGCAGCGGAAGCGCAAACAGCCTTTCGGCCAACCTGTCCATCGGACTCCCCCTCCGGTGCCGCACCTTGCTCATCATGCGGCCGCCGCAGCGAAACAAATAGCGCAAAACTGCGCCCACGAAAGTGGGCGCGATCACGCAGCCAAATTCACTTCAATTCGACCCATACCGGCGCGTGGTCGCTGGCGCCGTCCTCACCTCTGACATCGCGGTCGATGCCGGCAGCGGTGAGGCGGCGCGCCAGTTTCTTCGACAGCAAGATGTGGTCGAGCCGCAGCCCGGCATCGCGCGGCCAGCGGTTGCGGCGATAATCCCAGAATGTGTAGAGCGTTTCCTTCGGATGCTTCTTGCGGAGCGCATCGGTCCAGCCCTGCTCGAGCAGACGCTGGAACGACGCCCGGCTTTCCGGCTGCACCAGCGCGTTGTCGTCATAGGAGCGGGTGGCGTAGATGTCGCGCGGCTCGGGCACGATGTTGTAGTCGCCGACCAGCGCCACCGGCAGGCCGGTGTCGAACAGTTCTGCGGCATGCGCCTCCAGCCGCGCGTGCCACGCCAGCTTGTACTGGAATTTCGGCCCCGGCTGCGGGTTACCGTTGGGCGCGTAGAGACAGGCGATGACGACGCCCGACACCGCCGCCTCGATGTAGCGGCTCTGCTTGTCGGCGGTATCGCCGGGCAGTTCGTCACGGGTCAGCACCGGCTCGGCTCCTCGCGCCAGTATGGCTACGCCGTTCCAGGTCGGCTCGCCCTTCCACACCGCGCCATAGCCGGCGTCGGCCAGTGCCGTGCGCGGAAACTGCAGGTCGCGCGCCTTCAGCTCCTGCAGGCAGACGACATCGGGCTTGGCTGCCGCCAGCCACGCCAGCAGGTTTTGCAGCCGGCTGTTGACGTTGTTGATATTGAAGGTGGCGATTTTCATTTGGCGATCAGGAAACGATCCGCCCTGTCCACGCCTTCACCGTCCCGGCCAGCGTCTTCAAATGATCGGCGGTCGAAAACCCCGACACGCTCTTGCGCGGCTTCAGGTCGTGGTCGCCATCCTCCAGCCAGATCACCTCGATGGCTTTGGAAAGGCCGTAGGTCGCGACCTCTTCTTTCGTGCCGAACTCGTCGCGGGTGCCCTGGAAGATCAGCGTCGGCGTCTTGAGGTCGGCGAGATGTTTTGTCCTGAGTTGCTCGGGCTTGGCCGGCGGATGAAAGGGATAGCCGAGGCAGACGAGGCCCGAAATCTCGCCCTTGGCGAACATCTCGTCGGCGACCATCGAGGCGACGCGCCCGCCCATCGACTTGCCGCCGATGATGAGCGGACCAGCGACGCCCCTCGCCCTCAGATCGGCGATGGCCTTGATGTATTCCGGGTTGACCGTCTCGGCGCGCGGCGGCGGCTTGCGCTGGCCATAGCGTCGCGCCGCCATATAGTGGAATTCGAAGCGCGCAACCTGGAAGCCGGCTGTGGCGAGCGCCTTGGCGGTGTCGGTCATCGAGGGGGAATCCATCGACGCGCCGGCGCCGTGGGCCAGCAGGATGGTGAGGGGGGCTGTGTCAAAGCCGTCGAAGAGGAAGGTGGTCATGGGGTGCGCTGCCGGTAAAGGCCGAGTTCCTTCGCCCCCCCTCTGTCCTGCCGGACATCTCCCCCTCAAGGGGGGAGATTGGCAGTTTCAGCGCCTCACGGACCTCGCGACGATAGCGATTGGCGAAAGCGATGGCGACACCCAATCTCCCCCCTTGAGGGGGAGATGGCCGGCAGGCCAGAGGGGGGTGCTCGCGCGCCAACATCTCACCCCGCCGTCCGCGCCAGCTGCAGATCGACGAACTGTATCCCCTTTTGCGCAGTGCGCGCCCATTCGCTGTCAGCATCGAGTTCGAGATAGCGCACCCAGTGGCGGCGGGCTTCGGTCAGATTGCCGGCGTCGAACTCCAGCCGGGCAAGGTTGAACACCGGATCGGCGTAGCTCTTGTCGAGCGCGATGGCCTTGACCAGATGCCGGCGCGCCGAGGCGATCTTGCCTTCGTCGCTCATCAGCCCGGCGAGGTTGAACCAGGCCTCGACGAACGCCGGATCGAGCTTGATCGCTCTTGCATAGTCATGCGCCGCGTCGGCCACGCGACCGGCGCCACGCAAGCAATTGGCGCGGTTGAACGCGGCGATGGCGTCGCTCGGATCGATGCTGAGGCAGCGTTGGTAGAGCGCCGCGGCATCGTCGTGCCGGCCCTCCTCTTCCGCGCTTTCAGCCTCGGCGAACAATTCTTCCAGCGTGTCGTCGCCGGCTGCGCTTGCGCTGCCGAGATCGAACAGCAGCTGGCCGTCGAGTTCGCTCTGGCCATCCTCGAGATAGATCTGATCGGGCCGGCCATGCTGCGAGCCGACATTGAGCGATTTGGCGGTGAGCGAAGCGACCGGACCGGAGCGATGCACGGAGCGCGCGATCGCGCCCCAGGATGCACCGCCGGCGACCAGCCCGGCATATTTGCGGGCAAGGATCAGATCGCGGAACGAGTAGGGTTCACAATCGTGCTCGAAGGCGTCGAACAGGCTGAGCAGGTCGAGGTCGGCACCGGACAGTCTGGACTGGTCGACGAGAGACTGCCTGGACAGCGAAGACGCCTCCGGCGCCTTCATCAGACCAAGCAGGCGCAGGAAGCCATTTTCGCTAAGGAGTGTTCGGCCAGCGGAGCCCTCGGCTGCAACCCGGCGCTCGATCTCGGCATCGCCGCCCTTCGCCGTGCCGGCCTTGGCGATCAGCGTTCGGCCGAACACAACATGGCTGGTGCGCCTGGTGACGCCGCGCCGCAACTGGCCGTGCTGACGCTCCACCTCACGGGCCGCGAGCCGCAGCGGAAATGCCGCCAGCGCGCCGATGGCGCCGAAGACGGCGCCCGGGATTATACCGGTCGGCGCCGTCACCCCTTGCTCTTGCCGACGGCCTTGAGCAGATTGGCCTTCAACGGGTTTTCCTTGGCCGCACCCGCCTTACCTTTGGCGGCAGGTTTTTCAGCGTCGTCGGTCTTGCTCTTCGACTTGGCCGGCGGCTTGGCTGATTGCGACAGGCTCGCCTTCAACGCGTCCATGAGGTTGATGACATTGCCACGCTCGGGCGCCGCCGCAATGATCGGCTTATGGCCCTTCAGTTTCTCGCGGATCATCGTCATCAGCGCGATCTCGTAGCGGTCCTCATAATTCTTCGGATCGAAGGTGGTTTCCTTCTGCTTGATCAGCGCTTCGGCCAATTGCAGCATTTCGGGATCCGGCTTGCCGGCCGGGATGTTGCCGAAATATTCAGCCGTGCCGCGCACTTCGTTCGGGTTCCTCAACGTACACACGAACATGCCGTTCTCGCGCGCGCCGATCGTCACCACGCGCTCGCGGCTGGACAGGACAAGGCGGGCAATGGCCAGCTTGCCGGATTTGCGCATTGCCTCGCGCAGCACGGCGAAGGTTTCTTCCGCCATGGCGCCATCCGGCGCCATATAGTACGGCGCATCTTGATAGATGACGTCAACCTCGTCTTCGTCGACGAAGGCCTCGATGTTCATCGTGTGATTGGATTCGATGCGCACTGCTTCGAGGTCGGCCTCATCGATGATGATGTACTGCTTGTCCTCGTATTCGTAACCCTTGACCAAGTCCGCGCGCTCGACGAGGCCGAGTTCAGGGTCGACCGGCTTCATGTTGATGCGGTTGTGGGTCTTCTTGTGCAATTGGTTGAACGATATGCGCTCGCTGGTCGTCGTTGCCGGATAGAGCCGGACCGGACAGCTGACGAGGCTGAGCTTGAGGTAACCTTTCCAACTTGCCCTGGGCGCCATGATACTCTCCTACGCGGCCACGCACTGACAACACTGCAGCGCTTTCGTCCGTAGGACGATTGGCGCCGAGGAAATCCTACACCGACCCCGCACGATACAGGCAAATCCCTAGCGAAATCTTCCAGTCGCCTTGGAGGTCCAAGGTCGAGAATAATTCAAATTATCCGAAGCGTCGATGGACTTGGAGGACACAGGCTATGCCCGTGGGACAGCACCCCCCTCTGGCCTGCCGGCCATCTCCCCCGCAAGGGGGGAGATTGGATGTCGGCATCGCCTTCGCCAATCGCCGACGTTGCAGGAAAAGTGCCGTCGGCAAAGTTGCCGATCTCCCCCCTTGCGGGGGAGATGTCCGGCAGGACAGAGGGGGGGTGCCGGATCGCCAATACCTCCCGATCTACCTCCCCGAAAACATCGGCAAATCCCTCGCGAAATCCTCCATGTCCGCCCAGGGGTCGCCCGAGGTCGCCAACAACCCCGGCAGCGAGGAATAGTTCAGATCCTGCGGCGCATCGATCGTCTCAAGGTCGCTCCAGCTCACCGGCGTCGACGCCGGCAGGTTGGTGCGGGCGCGCAGCGAATAAGGCGCCGCGGAGGTGTGGCCGCGCGCGTTGCGGTGATAGTCGATGAAGATGCGGCGCTTGCGGTTTTCCTTGCCCATTGTGGTGGTGAAAGTGTCGGGCGCGGTGGCCGCCAGGTGCGTGGAGATGGCGCTGGTCGCCTGGTGCAGCTTCTTCCAGTACTGCTTTTGCGTCACCGGCACGGTTATGTGGATGCCGCTGCCGCCGGATGTCTTGGCGAACGGCACCAGGCCGAACCGCTCCAATTCGCCCTTGATGTGGACGGCGGCCTCGACCACCTCGCGCCAGGCGATGCCCTCACCCGGATCGAGATCGAAAACGATCTGGTCGGGCTTGTCGAGGCTCAAGCGATGCGTGCCCCAGGTGTGGAACTCAACTACGCCGAACTGCGCGAGTGCCAGATAGCCTTTTGCTCCCTCGACCGACAGATAGGATTTGGTTTCACCTTCGAAGTTGGTGGCGTCAAAAGTGGCCACCGACGGCGGCATGCCGGTGAAGGCGTGGCGCTGGAAGAAACAGTCCTTCGGCAGGCCCGTCGGGCAGCGCACCAGCGACACCGGGCGGCCCATAATGTGCGGCAGCATGAAATCGCCGACCAGCGCGTAATAGACGGCGATGTCGAGTTTGGTCGGTCCGGTCTTGCCGAACAGCCGCCGCTCCGGATTGGTCACCCAGATGGTTGCGAGATCGGCTTCGGCGATCAGCCGCTTGCGCTTCGGCGACACCGGCGTCGACAGGCCGACATCGCGCAAGCCCCGAAACACACCGTGGCGCAGCGAATTGTCCGCCGTTCGGTTGGCGTAGTGGATGCGGGCCGACAGCATCGGCCGCACCCATTTCATCTCGCGCATGATCTCGCGCGGCACACCCTCGGGTGCTGTCGCGCCGTCGCGCAGCGGCTGCAGCCGGGCCAGCAAGTCGCCCGCCGTCGCGGCATCGAAGCCGGTGCCAACCTTGCCGCGATAGTGCAGTTCACCATCCGCGAATTCAGCCATGCCGATTGCCGCCAGTCCTTCGGCCGCGTCGGAAACGGTGTAGCCGGCGATGATGAAATCGCCGGTCTCAAGCGCTTTGACCTTGGTCCAGCTCTTCGTGCGGCCGCTCTGGTAGATGGCGTTGGCGCGCTTGGAGACGACGCCTTCCAGCCCAAGGATCGAGGCCTGATCGTACAGCCCCTGTCCGTCGCCTTCGACATGGTCGCTCAGCTGGATGGCGGAGTTGGCGCCCTGCCCGGCTAGCAGTTCGGCGAGCAGGGCCTTGCGGTTTGCGAGCGGCGCCTTGCGGAGGTCCCAGCCGTCGAGATGCAGCAGGTCGAAGGCATAGAAATGGAGCTTGCTGCCCGCACCCGCCGACAGCGCATCCTGCAGCAGCGCGAAACGCGAGATGCCCTTCTCGTCCAGCACCATGATCTCGCCGTCGATGATCGCCTGGCTGAGCGGTAGCCGGGAAAAGGCTTGCGGCAGGTCGCCGTAACGCTTCGTCCAGTCGATGCCGCCGCGGGTGATCAGCCTGACCTCGCCATCGGCGATATGCGCCATGGTACGGTAGCCGTCGAATTTTATTTCGTGCAACCAGAGTTCACCTGTGTCTTCCACTGGCCCACCCGGTGGCTTCGGCACCTGCGTGGCGAGCTGCGGCTCGATGCGCGACGGCGGATCGCCCCTGACAGCGCCGGGCAGCGCGCCGGGTTTCAGCGCGCCGGGTTTGGGCGGCAGGCGGGCCGGCTTCTTCGGCGGCGCCACCAGCTCCTCGATCCGCTTGCCGGACTTCACGCTTTCCGGCCGCGCTTCCAAGATGTCGAGGCCGGTATCGGCGGCGAGATCGCGCTCCTTGAACAGCAGCCAGTTTTTCTTCTCGCTGTCTTCGCCGGGCTTGGGCTTCAGACGGGTCAGCATCCAGCCGCCATTCAACTTGTCGCCGGCCAGCCGGAACTTGAAGGCGCCGGTGGGCAGGCTCTTGTCGACATCGTCCATCGGTGCCCAGGTGCCGGTGTCCCAGACGATCATCGGCCCGCCGCCATATTCGCCTTCGGGAATGACGCCCTCGAAGTCGATATATTCGAGCGGATGGTCCTCGGTCTCGACTGCGAGCCGCTTGTCGGCCGGGTTGAGCGAGGGCCCGCGCGGCACCGCCCAGCTTTTCAGCACGCCGCCGACCTGCAGGCGCAAATCGTAATGGTCGGCGGTGGCGTGATGCTTGTGGACGACGAAGCGGTTGCCGTCGCCTGAAATGAGCCCGCCCGCCGGTTCCGGCGTCTTCGTAAATTCGCGCTTGGCGCGATAGGCCTTGAGTGTTGGCGGGGTTGGCATGGGTCAGGCGGGAGCGGCGGCGGCGGACGAACCTTTCCGGCGCCGCGTTCCTGCACAGTGCTGTCCCGCCAACATTTCAAATTTCCCAGCGCGGTGCGAAGAATGTGGAGATCACGCTCAATCGTCTGAGGCGGGCGTCAGGTCTAGCTCGGCCGGGGACAGCCCTTGCTGGAGCTGGCTCAGCCGGAACTCGTCGACCCAGTAGGCCTCGCCGTCGACCAGCACGCGGGCCGAGTAGACGCCGCCGGAAAAGCTTTGCGCGGTGACGTAGACCTTGTGGCGGTCGAGCGCCTTGCGCACCGCGGCGCGCTTGGAATTCTGGCTGGTGACGGAACTGGCCATGGCTCACTCATACACAAGACCGCAAGACATGGCGGCGGCATAAGGATGCTGGAGATCGGCCGCTCTGTCAATTTTGACCGCCTGCTTCTGGCAGCGCTACGATCCGACGGCAGCAAAAAACCGCTGCGCCTCGGCAGCGGACTTTGCAATGGCGACGACAATATTCGGTTAGTGGTCCGAAGGAATTATGAGCGCGGTGACGCGCGAGAGCTGCTGACGCCGGTTCAGCGTCGGCTTCTCGTAGATCTTCTTCATTGGTATCCCATGGCCCCCAATGGCCGCCGGCAAAGGCGCTTGCGGCTGGGTTTTGTCAAGGGAAGCGCTGTTCTTCCGCCGAACAGCTATGGAAACTGGAGGAGCGGCCGCTATAGTTTTCCTCAGCCCCAAGGAGAACGGCAATGACCCTCAGCACCCGCAAACTCGGCAGCCAGGGGCTGCAGGTCTCGGTGATCGGCCTCGGCTGCATGGGCATGAGCCAGTCCTACGGCCCTGCCGACGAGGCGGAATCGATCGCCACCCTGCACCGAGCCATCGAACTCGGCTGTACCTTCCTCGACACGGCGGAAGTCTACGGCGCCTATGCCAATGAAGAACTGCTCGGGCGGGCGCTGAAGGGCCGGCGCGATGAGGTGACCCTTGCCACCAAATTCGGCTTCCGCATCGAAAACGGCAGACAGGTCGGCACGGAGCGTGACAGCCGGCCCGACCATATCCGCGAGGCGCTGGAGGGCTCGCTGAAGCGGCTCGGCACCGACCATATCGACCTTTACTACCAGCATCGCGTCGATCCGGCGGTGCCGATGGAAGACGTCGCCGGCACGGTCGGCCGGCTGGTTGCCGATGGCAAGGTGCGCTTCTTCGGCCTGTCGGAAGCGGGCGCGGCGAATATCGGCCGTGCGCATGCCGTGCACCCTGTCTCGGCGCTGCAGAGCGAGTATTCGCTTTGGGAGCGCAATCTGGAGCCGGAGATCATCCCGCTGCTCAAAAAGCTCGGCATCGGCCTGGTGCCGTTCGCGCCGCTCGGCCGCGGTTTCCTCGCCGGCGACGTCAAGCGCGCCGAGGATTATCCGGAAGGCGATTTCCGCCGCGGCGACCCCCGCTACCAGGGCGCCAACTACGACGCTAATATCGCGGCTACGGCTGCGGTGCAGGAGGTGGCCGCGGCCAAAGGGGCAAAGCCCGCACAGATCGCGCTGGCCTGGGTGCTCGGCAAGGGCGACGGTTTCGGCATTGACATCGTGCCGATCCCGGGGACAAAGCGGCGCAAGTATCTCGAAGAAAATGTTGCTGCGGCCGCGATCACGCTCGACGCGGCCGAGATAGCTGCGCTCGATGCAGCCCTTGCGCCGGGCAAGGTCTCAGGGCCGCGCTACAATGAGCGGGTGATGACGACGATCGACAGGTAGAGGCGTCTAAGCTGCCAATCTCCCCCCTCGTGGGGGAGATGCCTGGCAAGGCAGAGGGGGCGCGAAGGATCGCCCGCATCAAGTATTCTGCGTAGAGGTTAGCTCAAAGATGTAAGTGAAATTGGCCAATGTCGGCGGGACAGCGCCCCCCTCTGTCCTGCCGGACATCTCCCCCACAAGGGGGGAGATTAGCAGTTTCAGCCCCTCGCCTCACCTTGCGTAATCGATTTTCCTTGGCTAGCATCCTCGGGTCGGCGCCGTGCGGAGGAGAACGTTGCGGCGGACCGGCTGGAGCGCCTCGCGTCCCCTCGGGGCGTTCACAGGACACTCCATTTTTGAATTGACGCAAGGACCGTCCCGAGCCGCTCCCGGTTTCGGGCTCCTGCGTTCATGTGGAGGATATCTGATGAACAGACGCGAATTCCTGTTGTCGACCGTGGCGACCGGCGCCATGGCGCTGGCCGCGCCCATGGCCTTTGCCGCCGACAAACTGACCATATTGGGCTCGGTGCCCAATCTCGGCTTTCCGTTCTTTGTGCACATGCTGAACGAGATCAAGGCGGAGGCGCAGGCGCAAGGCGTCAACCTGACCGAGAGCGACGGCCAGAACTCGGCGCCGAAGCAGACCGCCGACATCGAGGCCGCACTCGTGCAGAAGGTCAACGCCATCGTGATTTCGCCGCTTGACGTCAACGCGCTGGCGCCGGCGATCGAGGAAGCGGTCAAGGCCGGCGTTCCGGTGGTGACGATCGACCGCCGCGTCGACGGCGTCGAGGGCATTCTCGCCCATGTCGGCGCCGACAACGTCAAGGGTGGCGAAGCCGAGGCGCAGGCCATGGTGGCGGCGTTCCCGAACGGCGCCAAGCTGTTCCATTTGCAGGGCCAGCCGGGTGCCGGGCCCGCGATCGACCGCAACAAAGGCGTCCACAATGTGCTCGATCCGCTCAAGGACAAGTACCAGATCATCTTCGAGCAGACCGCTAATTTCGCCCGCGCCGAAGCGCTGTCGGTGACCGAGGCCGGGCTTGCCGCCAACGGCAAGCCGGACGCCATCATCTGCGCCAATGACGACATGGCGCTCGGCGCGCTCGAAGCCTGTGCCGCGCGCAACTTCACCGACGTCAAGATCTACGGCTTCGACGCGCTGCCGGAAGCGCTGGTCGCCGTGCGCGACGGCAAGCTCGCCGGCACGGTCGAGCAGTTCCCCGGCGAACAGTCGCGCAAGGCGGTGCAGATCGCGGTCGCCTTCGCCAGGGACAAGACCGAGCCGAAGGAGAAGCTGGTGCTGTTGACGCCGATCGTCATCGGCAAGGACAATCTCGACAAGGCGGAGAGGTTGAACGAGACGAAGTGAAAGTAGGGCCCATGACGGGTGGAGGTCGCGCTCTGTCGCGCCCCCCTCTGTCCTGCCGGACATCGCCCTCACTTGGGGGGAGATTGGCCGTCACGTCTGCTTTCGCCAATCGCCAACGTTATAGAAATAGTGCTGCCGGCAAAACTGCTGATCTCCCCCCGTGTGGGGGAGATGTCCGGCAGGACAGAGGGGGGCGCTGTCCCGCTGCCTATCGCAATCCGGGAGCAATGCTTGTCCGCCGTTGAACCCACCGCATCATCGCCCCCGCTCCTTTCCGTCGAAGGCGTGACCAAGCATTTTTCCGGCGTCACCGCGCTCATCGACGTTTCGCTCGAGGTGCGGCCCAGTGAGATCCTTGGCCTGCTCGGCGAGAACGGCGCCGGCAAGTCGACGCTGTTGAAAATCCTGTCCGGCGTGATGCCGCCGTCAAGCGGCCGCATCGTCTTCGACGGCGCCGACTACGCGCCGTCCAGTCCGCAGGATGCGAAGCGGCATGGCATCGTCACCATCTATCAGGAACTGAGCCTGATCCCGACGCTGACGGTTGCGGAAAACATTTTCATCGGCCGCGCGCCGCTCGGGCCGCTCGGGCTGGTCAGCTGGCGCAGGATGGAGGACGCCTCGCGCGCGATCATCGCCCGCGTCGGTCTCGACATCGATCCGGCGACGCCGGTGTCCTCGCTGTCGGTAGCCGAACAGCAGCTGGTCGAAATCGCCCGCGCTCTGTCGCTGGAAAGCCGCCTGATCATCATGGACGAGCCGACCTCGGCGCTGACCGAGACCGAGGTGCAGAAACTGATGTCGATCATGGACAGGCTGCGCAAGGACGGTGTCGCCATCATGTTCGTCACCCACCGGCTGGAGGAAGCGTCCGCCATTTGCGACCGCATGACCGTGCTGCGGGATGGCAGGCTGGCCGGTCATCTCGACCGTGACGGCCAGCCGATCCAGATCCCGAAGATCATCGAGAAGATGGTCGGCCGCGCCGCCTCCGAACTCTACGCGCGGCCGACGCAGCGCGACGTCGCCGGCGAGGTCCGGCTCTCGGTGCGAGGCTTGCGAACGGTGCGCGATCCGCTGGCGCCGCACGCCATCGTGCTCGAAGGCGTCGACCTCGATGTGAAGGCCGGCGAAATCCTCGGCGTTGCCGGTCTCGTCGGTTCCGGCCGCACCGAGCTTGCCCGCGCCATTTTCGGCGCCGACCGCATCGCGGCGGGTAATATCACGCTGGACGGCAAGCCGATCGCCCCGGCCTCCCCCGCCGACGCCATCAAACTCGGCATCGGGCTGGTGCCGGAAGACCGCAAGCACCAGGCGATTTTTGCAGCACTTGGCATTCTCAACAATTTCTCCATCGCCTCGCTCGGCCGCTACAGCAATGGCGCCGGCTTCATGGCCGAACGGCGCGAGCGCGAGGCGCTGGCCGGCTATCGCAAGGCACTGTCGATCCGCATGGCCTCTCCCGAGCAGGCGATCGAGGGCCTGTCCGGCGGCAATCAGCAAAAGGTGATCCTGGCCCGCTGGCTGGCGCGCGACCCGAAAGTACTGATCGTCGACGAGCCGACGCGCGGCGTCGATGTCGGCGCCAAGGCCGAAGTGCACCAGATCCTGGTCCAGTTGGCTGCGCGCGGCATCGCCATCATGATGATCTCGTCGGAGCTGCCGGAGGTGCTGGCAGTGTCGGATCGCATCGTTACGATGCGGCGCGGCCGTATCACTGGCGAAATGCCGGGCATCGAAGCGACCGAGGAAAAACTGATGGAACTGATGGCGCTCGACCGCAAGCAGGACGCAACGCAATGACCAGCACCACCGAACAGACCCAGCGCAGCGGCATCAACATCGCGCGGCTTCTGATGAGTTTTGGGCCGCTGATGTTCCTGGCGGTGTTGATCGTCATCTTCACCGTGCTGAAGCCGAGCTTCATCGATCCAATCAACCTGTTCAACATTTTGAGGCAGATCTCGATCACCGGGCTGATCGCGCTCGGCATGACCTTCGTCATCCTCACTGCCGGCATCGACCTGTCGGTCGGCTCACTGCTCGCCTTCTGCGGCATGGTGGCCGCGGTGGTGGCCAAGGGCGGCACCGCCAACACGCTGTCGCTGTCGACCACGGGCACGCAAGGCTATGGCTGGTTCGCCGCCTTGCTTGCCGCCGTCACCGTCGGGGCGCTGGCCGGCGGCGTCCAGGGCTTTGCCATCACCCGGCTGAAAGTGCCGCCCTTCGTCGTCACGCTGGGTGGGCTCACCGTGTTTCGCGGCCTGACGCTGACCATCTCCAATGGCGGACCGATCTCCGGTTTCGACGCCTCGATGCGCTGGTTCGGCACCGGGCTCATCGGACCGGTGCCGGTGCCGGCGATCATCTTCGCGGCGGCGGCCATCCTGTGCCACATCGTGCTGCGCTATACGCGCTATGGCCGCGCCGTCTATGCCGTCGGCGGCAATGCCGAGGCCGCACGCCTGTCGGGCCTGCGCGTCGACCGCATTCTGATCTCGGTCTATGTCATCGTCGGCTTCTTCGCCGGGCTGGCGGCCTTCGTTTTGTCAGCACGGCTCAACTCCTCCGAAGCCGTGGCCGGGATCGGTTACGAACTTACGGTGATTTCCGCCGTCGTCATCGGCGGCACCTCGCTATTCGGTGGCATCGGCTCGGTCGGCGGCACGGTGGTGGGCGCTGCACTGATCGGCGTGCTGCAGAACGGGCTGCAGTTCAACAATGTCTCGTCCTACACGCAAAGCATCGTCATTGGCCTGATCCTGATCCTGGCCGTGGCCTTCGATCGTTGGCTGAAGTCGCGGGTGAGGCGGTGAGGATTTAGGCCATGGTTCAGATCAGGGCGATGACCGAGAAAGATATAGCGGCGGTGTCGCGGCTGTTGGGGGAATCCTGGCGGCGCACCTATTCGGCAATAATGGGGCCAGAGACCACTGCGCGGCTCTCCGACGACAAGCATGCGCCCGAGCGGCTGGCCGAGGAACTTGCGGACGACAACAAGATGTCGTTCGTGGCCGAACGGCCGGACGGTTCGATCGCCGGCTACGCGATGGCGGCGATGGACGATCGTGGCGATGTCCTGCTCGACCGGCTGCACATCGACAAGACAGAGTTCGGCAGCGGGCTCGCCACCGACCTGCTGCACGCGGTGCTTGTCGCGCATGCCGGCATCCCCAGCATTGCGCTGGAAGTGATCGAGGGCAACGACCGGGCGATCGCCTTCTATCGCAAGCACGGTTTCGAAGTGGTCGAGCGCCACACGGCCGCGCACGGCGTTGGCGGCCACGCCTCGCTGATCATGCGCCGGCTGCTGTCGAGGGCGTAAGGGAATGGAATAGGCCGTAGGGAATAGGGGAATAAGGTGGCGCAGACCGATACCCTACGCCTACGGCCTACTGCGCCACCGCCTGGTGGCCGTCCTCGTCGTCCGGCATATCGAGGATTTCGATCAGCCGCGCCACCTTCGTTCCCGGCAAGGGGCGACCCTCGTTGACCAGCGCCTCGTCGGCACTGAGCCAGGCGAACGCCTCGCGCAGTTCTTCAAGGGTGGCGCCGGTCAGCGCGATGTCGGCTATGACCGCCTCGTCTACCGGCCCCAACACCGAAATGATGTCGTTGCGTGTCATGGTCACCTCCATGCTAAGTGCCGGCCGGTCGTCGAGATGACGCCGAGACCCGGCCATCCAGCCAACGGATTGCGAGTAAAAACCGCCGACAAAGCAGAATCTGGGTCTTCTTTTCGACTAAGCAAGGTGAACGCGCGCGCCTTTTGCCGTCAAGCAGCCGAGTGCGGATCGATGCTGTAGAGATGCACGGGATAGCCGGGACCGATGGCGTCGCGCACCCGGTCCGTCCAGGCGAGGACCGCCGGATAAGCCGCCAGCGCAAAGCCGCAATCTTCGGCACGGTGGCCGTAGGCATAGACAGCAATGTCGGCGATGGTGAGCGTGTCGCCGACAAGGAACGGCGTGTCGTTCAGGCTGCGCTCCAGCGCTGCCAGCGTGCGGGCGCCGGCTTCGCGCTTGGCCGGAACCATCGCCTGGTTGCGCTCCAGCCTTCCGGCCAGCGTCCAGAAGCGCAGGGAGCCGATGACCGGCTCGACATGGTACTGTTCGAAGAACAGCCATTGCATAATTTTCGCGCTGACATAGCGATCCGCCGGCAGCAAGGGCGTGCCTTCGGCGAGATAAATGAGGATCGCATTCGATTCGGCGATTGCACGGCCATCCTCGAGTTCGAGCACAGGAACGGCGCCGGCCGGGTTGAGCTTCAGGAAGGCGTCGGTGTGGCTCTCGCCCTCGAAAATCGACACCAGGCGGCTTTCATAGGGGATGTTGAGCAGGCCGAGCACGACCCTCGCCTTCCAACCGTTTTGCGACGGCAAATAATCATGAAGCGTGAGCATGGCTGTCCTTTCGCTGGGGTCGACGCCTGATTTGCACGGTGCCACGATACCAGCCACCCGAATCCTGCAATGTGTACGCGCGAAAACAGATAAACTATACGCATGTAAAGTTTTATTGACTTCGCTGTATGTGCGATTTACCCGATAAACACTTGCGTCGGATAACTGCGCGGGCAAGCAATCAGTCTGCGTGTGAGAGGAATCGCAAGCATGAGCCTTTCGCGCCGAAGCGAGATCGCCGCCGAGGGCGTGGGGCCAACGATTGTCGCCGGCGAAATCCTGGTCGAGATCATGGCGACGGAACTGGGTTTCGGCTTCCTCGAGCCGCAGTCGCTTGTCGGGCCATTCCCCAGCGGTGCGCCGGCGATCTTCATCGATCAGGTCGCCCGGCTGGGAGGCGGCGCCGGCATTATCGGCTGCGTCGGCCGCGACGATTTCGGCACGCTCAACCTGGACAGGCTGGAGCTCGACGGCGTCGACGTCTCAGCCGTCGATATCAGCGACCGCTTCCCGACGGGATGCGCCTTCGTGCGCTACCGGCCCGATGGTATCAGGGACTTCGTCTACAACATCGCCGAATCCGCCGCCGGGCAGATCCACCTGACCACTGCTGCGCGCCTGCTGGCGGACAGGGCCGGCCATCTGCATATCATGGGATCGACGCTGTCGGTGGCAGGGCTGAAGGAGATCGTCAGCTACGCAGTGCAGGCGGTTCGTGCCCGCGGCGGCTCGACCTCATTCGACCCGAATGTGCGCAAGGAGCTGATCGACGGCTCCGACGGCGCACTGTTTTCCGCACTCATCGACGATGCCGACCTGCTGCTGCCGTCCGGCGACGAATTGCTCGCTACGGCGGGCGTCGATGACGAGCATCAGGCGGTGGCGGCGCTGTTTGCCAGGGGCGTCGGCGAGATCGTGCTGAAGCGCGGTGCTGACGGCTCTTCCTGGTTCGGCGCCGAGGGCGCCAGGACCGACTGCGCCGGTTTTCAGGTCGAGGAAGTCGACCCGACGGGCGCCGGCGATTGTTTCGGCGCCACCTACCTGACCTGCCGCCGCCAGGGGATGGAGCCCGGCAAGGCGCTGCTTTATGCCAATGCCGCCGGCGCCCGCAACGTCACCCGGCGCGGCCCGATGGAAGGCACCGCCGGCTTCGATGCGCTTGACCAATTCATCAAGGGAACAGCGAGACGGACATGAGCGCCAACCCGCTTGCAGGCCTCGCCAGCGCGCGCAAAAACGGCTCGCCCTACGGCATCACCTCGATCTGCTCCGCGCATCCGCTGGTGATCCAGACGGCGATCAGGCGCGCCGTTGCCGACAGGGAGAAAAACCTGCTGATTGAGGCAACCTGCAATCAGGTCAACCAGTTCGGCGGCTATACCGGAATGACCCCGGCGCTGTTCGTCGCCTTCGTGCTGGAGATCGCCTGCCGCGAGGGGCTGGAAGCCTCGCGCATCATCTTCGGCGGCGATCATCTGGGACCGAACCCGTGGCGCGCAGAGCCGGCGGCGCAGGCGATGGACAAGGCCGAGGCCATGGTCGGCGCCTATATCGCGGCCGGCTTCACCAAGATCCATCTCGACGCATCGATGGGCTGCGCCGGCGAGCCGGCGGCGCTTGACGACGAGACCATCGCCACCCGGGCGGCGCGGCTGGCAAAGGCGGCCGAAACGGGCGCGCACGCCGCAGGCAGCACCTTGCCGGTCTACATCATCGGCACCGAAGTTCCCGCCCCCGGCGGCGTCGACCATGCGATCAGCGAGTTGAAGCCGACCGAGGCGGCGGCGGCGAGGCGCACGATCGAGGTTCACCGGGAGATCTTTGCCCGCGAAGGCCTGACCGAGGCGTTCGGCCGCGTCATGGCCGTGGTGGTGCAGCCGGGCGTGGAATTCGGCAGCCAGAACGTCGTCGCCTACGCGCCCGAGAAATCCAAGGGCCTGACCGGCTTGCTCGATGAGCAGCCGTCGCTCGTCTACGAGGCGCATTCGACCGACTACCAGAGCCGTGCGGCTTTGACCGCGCTGGTCGCAAACGGCTTTCCCATCCTCAAGGTCGGCCCCGGCCTGACCTTCGCCTTGCGCGAGGCGCTTTACGGGCTCGACCTGATAGCATCCGAAATGGCCAGGGACTATGGCGACCGGTCGCTCGCCCGGACCATGGAAGGCGCGATGCTGGCAGCACCCGGCCATTGGCACAGCCACTATCACGGCAACGAAGCAGAGCTCTATGTGCAGCGGCATTACAGCTACAGCGACCGCATCCGCTATTATTGGAGCAACCCCACCGCTGTCGCGGCCGTCGAGCGCCTGCGCAAGGCGCTGGACGGGGTCGCCATTCCCGAAACGCTGATGCGGCAATTCCTGCCGGCGCTGCCGGCCGAACTCGGGTCGGCGGGCAATCCCGAGGCTATCCTTCTCGAAGCTGTCGATCAGGTGCTGGCCGACTATGACGCGGCCTGCCGTGGGACCTGAGTGCATTTGCGCCGGGTTGATCTTTGCCTCAGCCCAGTGTCTCTGACGTTTCCATGAAACCAGCCATGTTCTTTCTCCTGTTCGCGGCCTCTCTGCTGGCGTCGCCGGCACGCGCCGACTGGAAGCCGGTCGAAAAGGTCGAGACCTACGCCATCGCAGGGCGGACCGGCCCGGAACTCTATGCCGCGATCGGCGAAGCCGGCCCCTTGCTCGGCAAGGGCCGGGTCATCGCGCACACCAATTTCAAGCTGACCTGGACCAGGGACTACAGGCCGAAAGGCGACGCCTGCGAGCTGGTGTCGGCGCGGCCGAAACTGATCATCACCTACACCTTGCCGAAGCCGGCCGAACCGTTGCCGGCTTCCGTCCAGAAGAACTGGACGGTGTTCATCGCCGGGCTCGCCGCCCACGAGAGAGTGCATGGCGCAGCCATCGCCGAGATGGTGCGCAAGATCGAGGCGGTGAGCGTCGGCCTGACCGTTACTGATGACCCCGGCTGCAGCAAGATCAGAACCGAGCTGACGAGGCAACTCGCCCAGATCTCGCTGGCACAGCGGCAGGCGAGCCGCGACTTCGACCGAGCCGAATTCGGCCCCGGCGGAAACCTGCAGAAGCTGGTGCTGGCTTTTGTGAATGGGAGGTAGTTTGCCGGTGTGCCGGTCATAGCGCCGAGTGTTCCGAACGACAAGAGTACCGGCCGCATGGCCGCTTTACAGGCAGGCTTGGTAGCGCTACCGTCTGATTGTCGCGCGACCTGTTCGGGGAATGGGAGACGGTCGCGAGGCGGGAGAGGAGCGGTTTCCTTCGGGGCGTCGCAAGAAGCATTCGGGAGGAGATCGATGGCGTCTGTCGCGATCGGCGACGTTTACAAATCGTTCGGGACCGTCGAGGTCCTGCATGGCGTCAGTGTGGATATCGATGACGGCGAATTCGTCACGCTGGTCGGCCCGTCGGGTTGCGGAAAATCGACCCTTCTCAGGATGATCGCCGGCCTGGAAAAGATTTCTCGGGGCGAGATCGCCATCGGGGATCGGGTCGTCAACAACGTTGCCCCGAAAGAGCGCGACGTTGCCATGGTGTTCCAGAACTACGCGCTCTACCCGCACATGACGGTCGCCGAGAACATGGCGTTCTCGCTCATGCTCAAAGGTGTTTCGAAGGCCGATTGCGCTACCAGCATTCAGCGCGCCGCCGAAATCCTCGGGCTGGTGCCATTGCTGACGCGATATCCGCGCCAACTTTCCGGCGGCCAGCGCCAGCGCGTCGCCATGGGCCGGGCGATCGTGCGCGATCCACAGGTTTTCCTGTTCGACGAACCGCTCTCCAATCTCGACGCCAAGCTCAGGGTGCAGATGCGCGCCGAGATCAAGGAACTGCACCAGCGGCTCAAGACGACGACAGTCTATGTCACCCACGACCAGATCGAGGCCATGACCATGGCCGACAAGATCGTCGTCATGCATGACGGCATCGTCGAACAGATCGGACCGCCGCTGGAGCTCTACGACAGGCCCAACAATCTCTTCGTCGCCAGTTTCATCGGCTCGCCCGCCATGAACCTGATCAAGGGCGAGATCGTCACCGACGGGTCTCCGTCCTTTCGCGGCGCCGGGGGAATTTCCGTGCCGCTGGCCGGCGCGCCGGCCGTTGGCAACGGTCATCCGGTGGTGCTGGGAATACGGCCCGAGCATTTGCGGCTATCGTCAGACCAAGGCATTCCAGTCAACGTCGCGGTGGTCGAGCCGACCGGGTCGGAAGTGCAGATCATCGGCCGCACCGCCGGCGGCGACGAGATCGTCGCCAATTTCCGCGAACGCCATGCCTTCACACCGGGCGAATCCATACGGCTCTCTGCCGCGCCTGGCCTGATTCATCTCTTTGACGGCAAGACTGGAACACGATTTGAAACGCGTAACGGATGGTAAGGACCGCATAGCAAGGAAGATAAACCGGAGGAGACGACCATGAAATTCACGAGACGCGATGTAATCCGCACGACCGCAGGTGCCGCGGCGGGAGCTCTGGGAAGCCGGTTCGTCGGCTCGCCGGCTTTTGCCCAGGAGGGCTTGAAATACAAGCCCGAGGAAGGCGCAAAGCTGCGGCTGCTGCGCTGGTCGCCCTTCGTCAAGGGCGATGAGGATCAATGGCTGGCCAACACCAAGCGCTTCACCGAGGCGACAGGTGTCGAGGTTCGTGTCGACAAGGAAAGCTGGGAGGACATTCGCCCCAAGGCAGCGGTCGCCGCCAATGTCGGTTCCGGCCCGGACCTCATGTTCGTCTGGTTCGACGACCCGCATCAATATCCAGACAAGCTGCACGACGTGACCGAGCTCGGCGAGTATCTGGGCTCGAAATATGGCGGCTGGCACGACGGACCAAAGCAATATGCGACGCGGGACGGCAAGTTCGTCGGCCTGCCGCTGGCCACGATCGGCAATGCCATCGTCTATCGCGAAAGCTGGGTGAAGGAGGCCGGCTTCTCCGAATTTCCGAAGGACACGGCAGGCTTCCTCGAGCTTTGCAAGGCGTTGCAGGCGAAGGGACATCCGGCCGGCTTCACGCACGGCCACGGCGTCGGCGACGGCAACAATTACGCGCACTGGCTGCTGTGGAGCCATGGCGGCCAGATGGTCGACGAGAGCGGCAAGGTGGCGATCAACAGCCCCGAGACGCTAAAGGCGATCGGATACGCGCAGGAACTCTACAAGACCTTCATTCCCGGGACCGAAAGCTGGCTCGACGTCAATAACAACCGCGCCTTCCTGGCCGGCGAACTCGGCGTCATCGCCAACGGCATTTCCGCCTACAATACGGCCAAGATCAACAAGGACAACGATCCGAAGCTGGCTGAGATCGCCAAGGACATCCGCACCACCAACCTGCCGATCGGTCCCGTCGGGAAATCGGTCGAACTGTTCCAGGTGACCACCGCCGTCATCTTCAACTACACGCCCTACCCCAATGCGGCCAAGGCCTATCTGCAGTTCATGTTCGAGGATCCGCAGATGACCGACTGGATCACCTCCTCGGCGGGCTATTGCTGCCAGACGCTGAAGGCCTTCGACAACAATCCAGTGTGGACGGCCGACCCGAACAATGCCGCCTATGCCAAGGCCTCGGCGACGCTGCGCCCCAACGGCTATGCCGGGCCGCTCGGCTATGCCTCGGCGGCGACCATGGCCGACTATGTCCTGGTCGACATGTTCGCCAAGGCGGTGACCGGCCAGGCGACGCCGCAGGAGGCGATGGAGGAGGCGGAGAAGCGCGCCAACCGCTACTACCGCGTTTGATCACGGCACCGCCGGGCAGCGTCTAGTGCGCTGCCCGGCCCGTCGCACAATCCCATGGCGGCCGTTGACGCCGTGACCTGATTCCCCGATGAGGAGCCCTTCATGGCCGTGCCGTCCGTTGCCGCCCAGCCGCGTCCGTCGATGCTTTCGCGGATCTCCGAAAGCCGCAACGCGCTGGGCTTCGGCTTCATGCTGCCGGCGGCGGCGCTGCTGCTGGTCTTCCTGACCTATCCGCTCGGGCTGGGCGTCTGGCTCGGCTTCACCGATGCCCGTATCGGCCGCCCCGGCATCTTCATTGGCACCGAGAACTATCAGTATCTGTGGAGTGACGCCGTCTTCTGGCTGTCCGTCTTCAACACCTTGCTCTACACGGTCAGCGCCTCGATCCTGAAGTTCGTGCTCGGCCTGTGGCTGGCGCTCATTCTCAATGAAAACCTGCCGTTCAAATCGTTCTTCCGCGCGATAGTCCTGCTGCCTTGGGTGGTGCCCACCGTACTGTCAGCCATCGCCTTCTGGTGGATCTACGATTCGCAGTTCTCCATCCTGTCCTGGGCGCTGCAGCAAATGGGCCTGATCGACCACCGCATCAATTTCCTCGGCGATCCGGAGAATGCGCGCGCTTCGGTTATCGCCGCCAACGTCTGGCGCGGCATTCCTTTCGTCGCCATCACGCTGCTCGCCGGCCTGCAGACCATTCCGCAGTCGCTCTACGAGGCGGCCACGCTCGACGGCGCCAGTCGCTGGCAGTTGTTTCGTTATGTGACTCTGCCGCTGCTGACGCCGATCATCGCCATCACCATGACCTTCTCGGTGCTTTTCACCTTCACCGATTTCCAGCTGATCTACGTGCTGACCCGGGGCGGACCGGTGAATGCCACGCATCTGATGGCGACATTGTCTTTCCAGCGCGGCATTTCCGGCGGCCAGCTTGGCGAGGGCGCGGCCATCGCGGTGGCCATGATCCCGTTCCTGCTGGCGGCGATCCTGTTCAGCTATTTCGGCCTGCAACGCCGCAAATGGCAACAAGGCGGCGGAGACTGACATGGTCAAGACGGCCGCGACAAGGAAGGCGAAACGTGGGGATATCGACGAAGGCGGCATGGGCTACCTGCAGAGCCTGCCGCGCCGCGTGGTGACGGTCTATCTGCCGCTGCTGGTGTTCGTCTTCGTGCTGTTGTTTCCGTTTTACTGGATGACGATCACGGCGGTTAAGCCCAATCTCGAGATGACCGACTATGCGCAGTTCAATCCGTTCTGGGTGGTGCATCCGACATTGGAGCACATCCGCTATCTCCTGTTCGAGACCTCCTATCCGGGCTGGCTGCTCAACACGATCATCATCTCGACCGCCGCCACGTTCCTGTCGCTGCTGGCGTCGGTGTTCGCCGCCTATGCGATCGAGCGGTTGCGCTTCTCCGGGGCGCGGCAGGTCGGCCTCGGCATCTTCCTCGCCTATCTGGTGCCGCCCTCGATCCTGTTCATTCCGCTGTCGGTGATGGTGTTCAACCTCGGGCTCTACGACACGCCCTTCGCGCTCATCCTTACCTATCCGACCTTCCTGGTGCCGTTCTGCACGTGGCTGTTGATGGGTTACTTCCGCTCCATCCCGTTCGAACTGGAAGAATGCGCGCTGATAGACGGAGCGAGCCGGTGGCAGATCCTCACCAAGATCGTGCTGCCGCTGTCGGTGCCCGGCCTGATCTCCGCCGGCATATTCGCCTTCACCCTGTCATGGAACGAGTTCATCTATGCGCTGACATTCATCCAGTCCTCGGAAAACAAGACCGTGCCGGTGGGTGTGCTGACCGAGTTGGTGCGCTCCGACGTCTACGAATGGGGGGCGCTGATGGCGGGAGCGCTGATCGGCTCGCTGCCGGTGGTGGTGCTCTATTCGTTCTTCGTCGAGCACTATGTCTCGTCGATGACCGGCGCGGTGAAGGAGTGACGCGCCGGCTCACGCGAGGCGACCGGCGCGGTCAGATCGCGCCGATGATGCCGCCGTCGACGCGGATGTTCTGGCCGGTAATGTAGCCCGCACCTTCGGAAGCGAGGAAGGCGATGGTCGCGGCAATTTCCTCCGAGGTGCCGTAGCGCTGCATCGGCACGCTGTCGCGGCGCTCCTCGGTGGCCGGCAGGCTGTCGATCCAGCCGGGCAGCACATTGTTCATGCGCACATTGTCGGCGGCGTAGGTGTTGGCGAAGATCTTGGTGTAGGCGGCAAGACCGGCGCGGAACACGGCGGATGTCGGGAACATCGGGCTCGGCTCGACCACCCAGGCGGTCGAGATGTTGATGATGGCGCCGGCCTTCTGCTTGACCATCTGCGGCGCCACGATGCGCACCGGCCGGATGACGTTCATCAGATAGACGTCGAGACCGGTGTGCCACTGCTCGTCGGTGATTTCGAGGATCGGCGCGCGTGGCCCGTGGCCGCCGCTGTTGACCAGCACGTCGATGCGGCCGAAGCGCTCGAGCGTCAGGTCGGCGAGCCGCTGCAGATCGTCATTCGACTGGTTGGAGCCGGTGACGCCGAGGCCGCCAATCTCCTTGGCCAGAGCCTCGCCCTTACCGGAGGACGACAGGATCGCGACCTTGAACCCGTCCGCCGCCAGCCGCTTGGCCGCCGCCGCGCCCATACCGCTGCCACCCGCGACGACGACTGCCACTTTTTCTACACTCATTTTTCTCTCCTTGGGGTTTTGCGGCGTGTGTCTCGCGACTTCAAAGGATGATATAGCCGGTCTTGCCATCTGGTTCGAACCAGAAAGCCTGAAATCAAGCTGTAGAAAAACTCCTGCATGCCCGAAGCCTTCCTGAGCCTGCCGCCGTTGAATGCGCTGCGTGCCTTCGAAGCCGCCGCGCGTCATCTCAACTTCCGCATCGCCGCGCAGGAGCTGAACGTGACGCAAGGGGCGGTGGCGCAGCATATACGCGGGCTGGAGGCCGATCTCGGCACAAAACTCTTCGACCGGCTGCCGCGCGGCCTGGCGCTGACCGATGAGGGCCGCGCCTATATGCCCAACATCCGCCGCGCCTTCGAGCTGATCTCGGAGGCCACCTTGCTGCTGCGGCCCGAACCGGCGCGGCTGACGATCAGCGTCACGCCGAGCTTTGCCACCAAATGGCTGATCCCGAAACTGCCGGAGTTCGTCGCGCACAACCCGCTCGTCGATCTGCGAATCCTGGCCAGCGAAAACCTGTCGAGTTTTCAGGCCGACGGCGTCGACATTGCGGTCAGGCAAGGCCGCCCGCCCTTCGGCGCCGGCCTGATGGTCGACCTGTTGTTCCCACAGCAGATCGTCGCCATCTGCAGCCCTGCCCTGCTGCCTACCGAGGCGAACGAGATCGCGACGGCCGATATCCAGCATCATGTCCTGTTGCACGACGCGCACAATCTGTGGCCGGAATTCATGGAGAGAGCGCTCGGCCTGAGGATGGCCACCGGGGCCAAACGCATGCGCTTCAACCAGACAGGCCTAGCCATCGACGCCGCCATTGCCGGCCAAGGCATCGCACTGGCCAGCCGTTTCCTCGTCGCTGCCGACATTGCCGCCGGCCGGCTGGTGCAGCCGATCAACGCGGAGATGCGTGGGACGCACGATTTCTATGTCGTGATGCCGCGCAAGCAACGGCACCCAGAACCGACGCAAGCCGTGCGGCAATGGCTGCTGGATGAGGGCGATGCGGCGCGGCTGTGATAGATAGCCGATCTCCCCGCAAGGCGGGAGATCCGCAGCTTGGCCGACGCCGCCCCTTTCAGCCTCGCCGAGCAATGTCGGCCGCCACTGCCTTCGCCTCGCGTCCAATTTCCCTGAGCAGACCGGTGACCGGATTGTAGAAGCCGACGAGGTAGAGGCCGAGTTGCGAGGCGCGGGCGTTGACGCCACTGCGCTCCGGCTGCAATTCCACGGGCAGAAACTTTTCGTAGCCCGGGCGATAGCCGGTGGCGAGGATGACGGCGTCGAAATTTTCCAGCCTGCCGTCGGTGAACGCAGCGCCGCGCTCGGTGAAGCCCGCTATGTCGGGTGCGATCTTGATGGCGCCTTTGGTGATGGCGTCGACCGTGCCGACGTCGATGACCGGGATGCGGCCGACTTCGTCGATCTGTTGCAGGATGCCCTGCTTCGGCCTGACGATGCCGTATCTCTCGAGCTTGCCCAGCGCGAAATCGAGGATGATCGGAAACATCCACTCGTTCAGCGCCTGCGGCATTGGCCGGCTGGCGATGCCGACCATCTGGATCGGCACGCCAAACAGCTGGCGCGGCACGATGTGGACGCCCTTGCGCACCGAAATGGTCGGACGCGCGCCACTTTCCGCCAAGTCGAGCGCGATCTCGGCGCCGGTGTTGCCCATGCCGACGATCAGCACCGAGCGGCCGGCAAAGGGCGCCGCTTGCGTATAGTCGGCGCTGTGCAGCACCTCGCCCTTGAAAGCCTCGATGGCAGGGAGCCGGGGGACGATCGGCTCGGCATTGTTACCGCTGGCGATGACGACATGGCGCGCCTTCAGGTTGTCCGAACCTGTCTCGACCAGAAAACCGCTGTCGGTACGGCGAATGGCTTTCACCGTTATGCCGAAGCGCGGGCGCAGATCGAATTTTTCCGCATAGTCGTCGAGGTAACGGACCACCAGTTCGCGCGGCACGTAGCGCGGATAGTTTTTGGGAAAGGGCAGGAACGGCAGCGACGAGAACGACTTGACCGTATGCAGATGCAGTCGCCGATAGTGCCGCCGCCAGGCGGGCGCGATCTCCTGCGATCTTTCGAGCAGGATGAAATCCACTCCTGCCCGCTTCAGGCAGGCACCGACCGCAAGGCCGGCAGGCCCGGCGCCGACAATAACGACAGTGGTGTCCAAGCGATTCTCCTCCCGCCGGGTTGGCAGAGGTTATGCGCAGAGGCGCAGGCGGGACAAGTCACCCGTTGCGCAGCATCCCGGCCGCGAAGGGAGGGCTGGCGTTGCTCCCTAGCCGATATGCTCGGCGCGCAGCTTCTTCTTTATCTGCTCCAGGCCCGCCTCGCCGCCCCCCGCCAGTTCGTCGGCGATCCTTGCCAGCTCGTCATCGGCGTTGCGGTACTTGCTGCCCCAGGCGCCGAGCGTCGCCAGCACCGGCAACAGGTCGATGCCCGCCTCCGTCAGCTTGTAGATCGCCTTGAGCTTGTGCGTGGGGTCGTCGCTTCTGGTGACAATGCCCTCATCCTGCAAGGTCTGCAGCCGCTCGGCCAGGGTGCGCGACGAGATGCCTTCGCCTGATAGCAGAAACTCCCGGAAGTGCCTTTTTCCCGCAAAAATCATGTCGCGGATGATCAGCAGCGTCCAGCGGTCACCGAGCAATTCGAGCGACAGGCTGATGGGGCAGCCGGATCTTTCCCTGGTCGACATTTAAATGCTTCCATTTTTAAATCACTTTACTATTGACATCATTTTTCACTCATGTCAATGGTTCCGAAAGTAAAGCAATAACCAACGCCGCCTGACCTGGCGCTGGTGACACCAGAGCTCAGGAGAACGACGATGAGAAAACTAATCCTGCAGATGCAGATATCGGTCGACGGTTTTGTCGGCGCGGCCGGCGATGAGCACTGGCAGCTCTGGGAATGGGGCGCCAACTGCCCGTGGGACGACGACTTGAAGCAGGATTTCAACGCGGTGTTCGCCGGCATCGATACCATTCTGCTCAGCCGCAAGATGGCCGAAGAAGGCTATCTAACCCATTGGGGCAATGCGGCAAAAAACTATCCGCGCGATCCCTTCTACGCCTTTGCGCAGCGCATCGTCGAGGCGCGCAAGGTGGTGCTGAGCGACAAGCTCGCGGCATCGCGGTGGGAGCGCACGACGCTTGCCAGCGGCGACCTGCCGCGCGAGGTCAAGGCGCTGAAAGCTGAAGGTGAAGGCGACATGGCGGTATTCGGCGGCGCCGGCTTTGCCTCGGCGCTGATTGCAGCGGGACTGGTCGATGAGTTCCAGCTGTTCATCAATCCGGCCGCGCTGGGCGACGGCGAGCGGATTTTCGACTGTGGCGGCTTCCTGAAATTGCGCCTGCTCGGCTCTAAAGCCTATGCCTGCGGAATGGTGGTGAACCGCTACGCGCCGGCAATGTGAAGCAGTTCAGAGATTGAATCCGTGGACCGCTTCAACTCTTTGTTTTTGCGAGAACTCCGGACGGATCACCGCAACCCGCTCCTCGTGAACCTGCGCTAGAAATTGATCTCGACCGAAGCGGCACTTCGCTTTGCCGGCCCGTGAAACACCGCCTCGATGTTGTTGCCGTCGGGGTCGAGCAGGAAGGCGGCGTAGTAGCCGGGGTGGTAGGGCCGCTCACCCGGCGCGCCATTGTCGGCCCCGCCGGCATCGAGGCCAGCCTTGTAGAACGCATCGACCATGGCCTTGTCCCTGGCCTGGAAGGCCAGATGATGGCGCCCGGTCAGCTGTCCCCTCGCCGCCCGGCTGTCGAGGCTTGAGATGAACAGCTCGTCGGCCCAGAAATAGTCCTCGGCCTCGCCGCCGATCGGAATGCCGAGCACCTTGAAGACGGCTTCATAGAAGCGCCGGCTCGCCTTGAGGTCCCTGACCACCAGCTGGACGTGGTCGATGAGGCGGCCGCGATGCAGTTCCATGAGCGATATCTCCCGTCGCGAGACCACAAAGCTAGTGCCGCGGAGCGGCTCGTCAATTCGGCAGTCTATCTTGTCGGCGCGCTTGGCAGCCTTACGCCCCTGCTTTTGTCATATCCGGATGGACTTCCGCGCAGACCGGATAAAAAATGCAACCGGATTGTCGGATTCGAAATCCCGCCAACGTCCTTCGGACGCAAGCGGCGCAACGGAGCTGGAGCGAGTGGCGCCGCATCGAAACCGATCTCGGGAGAAGAGCATGAACAATTCCTACCGTTGGGTGATCGTCGCGTGCGGCGCGCTGATGACCTGTATGGCGCTCGGCGCGATGTTTTCGCTGGCGATCTTTCTCGAGCCGATGGCGCTCGACACCAACTGGTCGCGAACCGGCATTTCCAGCGCCATGACGCTGAATTTCTTGGTGATGGGCGCAGGCGGTTTCGCCTGGGGCGCCATCTATGACCGTGTCGGCGCCCGCCCGGTGGTTTTTGCCGGCGCGGTGCTGCTCGGCCTGTCGCTGGTGGTGGCGAGCCGAGCCCAATCGCTGCTGGTCTTCCAGCTGAGCTATGGCGTCATCGTCGGGCTGGCGGCCAGCGCCTTCTTCGCGCCGATGATCGCGCTGACCACCGCCTGGTTCGAGACCCATCGCAGTCTGGCCGTGTCGCTGGTCTCGGCCGGCATGGGCGTGGCGCCGATGACCATCTCGCCCTTCGCGCGCTGGCTGATCACCGCCTACGACTGGCGCACCGCCATGTTCGACATCGGCATCATGGCCTGGGTGCTGTTGCTGCCGGCCGTCTTCCTGGTGCGCCAGCCGTCGACGGCGGTCGCGGCAGCGGATGGCAGCGCGCCCGCGCCTGCCGCGGCCCCCGGCATGTCAGTCGGCCAGGCGCTGCGCTCGCCGCAATTCCTGGTGCTGGGCATGACCTTCTTCGCCTGTTGCGCGGCGCATTCGGGGCCGATCTTCCACATGGTGAGCTATGCCATGTCGTGCGGCGTGGCGCCGATGGCAGCCGTGTCGATCTACAGCGTCGAGGGCCTTGCCGGCCTTGGCGGGCGCGTGCTCTACGGCGTGCTCGGCGACAGGCTGGGCGCCAAGCCGGTGCTGATCGTGGGCCTCGCCATCCAGGCGGTGGTGATCGCCGCCTATCTCGCCGTCGGCAATCTCGAGCAGTTCTATCTCCTGGCGATCATCTTCGGCGCCACATATGGCGGCGTCATGCCGCTCTATGCGGTTCTGGCGCGCGACTATTTCGGGCCACGCATCATCGGCACGATACTTGGCGCCGCGACCCTGTTGTCCAGCCTCGGCATGTCGTTCGGCCCGCTCGCCGGCGGCATGATCTTCGACGCCTATGCCAGCTATTCCTGGCTGTTCATCGGCTCGGCGCTGATCGGCCTCGGTGCTGCCGGCATCGCCATCGCCTTCCCGCCGCAGCCCGGCCGAGAGAGGCTGCAGGCGGCGTGAGCGAAATTTCCCCTCGAGGGGAAATACTCATCACCCTGTCGCCGTTCCTGAGCGCAGCTCTTCCCTGCCCTCGTCGGCGCGGCTGAGCCTGGCGTCCGAGATCAGCACCACTGGGCATTGGCAGCGCTGCAGCACGCCTGTGGTCGTCTCGCCAAAGAAGAGTTCCTCGCCAGGGCGCCGCGCCACGCCCATGACGATCAGCGCCGCCCCCCTGCCGGCCTGGCGGGCAATGGCATCGGCGGCGGCGGCCCGGCTGCGGATGGCCGTCTCGATCTCGACGCCATAGCGGTCGGCTAGTGCGACGGTATCCTTCAGCACCGCCTCCCTGCGGCGATGCGAGACAGTGTCGCGCGGTTCATCGCAGCCGACGCGCGCGACATAAAGTATCTTGACCCGCGCACCCGTGACCGCTGCAATCGCCAGTGCCATTTCTGCACCCCGGCGGGCGATCGCGGTGCCGTTGACCGGAACCAGAATCTTCCCGCCTTCAGGTCCTAGCCTTGGCATCTGGCGGCCGGCGCCGGTCGCCTTCAGCACCAGGCATAGCGGGCCCTCGAAGGCGCCGGCGATCTCGTTGATGCGGCGGGCAAACCCACCTTTCGACGTGACCGCGCGGCCGAGCCCGATCAGCAGCAGCCCATAGCCTTTGCGCGCCTCCTTGGCAACCGTTTCGGCCGAAAGCTCGGCCTCGCGGCGCCGCGTGACAGGCGCCGCATGGGCCAGCTCCTCGTCCGAACTCCTGGCGGCCTCGCGGCTGTCCTCGGCACCCTTTTCGATCGGCTCGAGCTTCGCATCCGTGCCGGGCTCGGCATCCTCCCCTTCGCCTCGGGCATGCAGCACCGTCGTCGGCCTGCCGGCGCCCACGACTCCGGCGAGGTAAGCGGCAAAGCGGCCGACAACCCCCTCATCGGTCACCACCAGCAGTCGTTCCAGATTGGCGATGAAGCCGCGTTGGTCGATCTCCTCGCGCTCCAGACGCTTCTTCTCGTTCTCCCCCATCGGCAAGCGGCCGAGTGCCCAACGCAAGGTCGGCGGCATGGCGAGCGTGGTGATGACGGCCATGGTCACGATCATGGTGAAAAGATTGTGCGACAGAACGCCGATCGACAGGCCAATCGAGGCGACGATGACTTCGGTCGAGCCGCGCGCGTTCATGCCGCAACCGACGGCGATGCCTTCCTTGCGGCTCATGCCGGCAAGCTCGGCGCCGATGAAGGCGCCGGCGAATTTGCCGAAGCTGGCGATCAGCACCAAAGCGGCCGTGAGTAGCGCAAGCTCGTGGTCGACAAGCACGGTGAGATCCGCCGAAAGGCCGGCGACGCCGAAGAAAACCGGCATGAACAGCGCCATGATGACGCCGCGCAATTGCCCTTCGATATGACGCGACAGGATCGGCGATTCCCCAACCAGTATGCCGGCGACGAAGGCGCCGAGCACGGTGTGGACGCCGATCAGATCGGTGATCAGCGCCATTGCGCCCATGATGGCGAGAATGACGGTGACGACGGCGTATTCGCTGCGGAACGTATCGTTGGTCCAGCGGATGGCGTCGAAGACGATGCGGCGGCCAATCGTGAAGGAAAACCCCATGAAGGCGGCGACGCCGACAATGGTGAAGGCAAGGCTGCCGAGCTCGATGCGCCCCTTGGTGGCGATGCCGATGGTGATGGCGATGATCACCCAGCCGATCGTGTCCTCGATGATGGCCGACGAGACGATGATCTGACCGAGATCGCGGCGCATGAAGTTCATCTCGCGCACCACCATGGCGACGATCTTGACCGAGGAGATCGACAGCGCCGTGCCGAGGAAGAGACCGGCGACAATGCGCTCGGTTCCGTCGGCCAGCAGCGAAGCAGGCATGACCTGCGCGGCGGTGAAGCCCAGCGCGAAGGGTATCGCCACGCCGGCGGCGGAGATGGAAAAGCAGGCGCGGCCGACCCGGCGCACCAGCCGCAGATCCGTCTCCATCCCGGTGAGCAACAGAAGCATCAACACGCCGAGCTGGGCGATGGCGCTGATCATGCTCTTTTGGGTGGCGTCGCCTGAAAAGATCACGCGTTCTGCTTCCGGCAATAGCCAGCCGAGCAGCGATGGCCCGAGCAGGATGCCGCCGATGAGCTGACCCATCACCGCCGGCTGGCCGAGACGCTCCAGCAACTCGCCGATGCCGCGGCCGACGAGAAGCAGAAGGAGGATTTCGAGAACGAAAATGCCCTCGCTGGACATGCCGGTCTTTTCGGCTGCCAACGATGCGGCCGGCATGAATGCGAAAGCTGCCGCGGCAAGCGCGACCGACCGGCGCCGGTTGACCACGAAGGACATGCACCCCCTCATTGTGCCCGGTATAACGTTTGCGGGCGAGATCGGTTGCACGCCACGCTCCGTTGGCGCGCCGCAGGTTCCTCCTTACCTGAATCGCATAACAGGCCTATCTGACTGCGGATAAACCGCCGAGACCCGGCCGGCGACGGAACATTTTCAACCGATTGCGCGTTGCGCAGATGGGGATGACCGGCGTCGTTTCGGCCGGCCATGGCGTTGGGAGGCGCATGGCAAGGGATGTCCCAGGTCAAGACCGTGAAAACCGACGAAGCGGCTGCAGCGCCGCGGGCCTCTGATGCGTTCGCGCTGAAGCTCACCTCATCGGAATTCGTGGCCACCATGTCGCATTTCCACCGCGCCGAAATCGCCCGCATGGCCGGCTGGCGCGACCGGCTGGACCGTACCAGCAACTGGGCGATTACTGTCGTCGCCGCCATGCTCTCAGTCTCACTCTCGACGCCCAGCGCCCATCACGGGGTGCTGCTCTTTGCCATGCTGCTGACCACGCTGCTGCTATGGATCGAGGCGCGGCGCTATCGTTTCTTCGATGTCTACCGGGCCAGGGTGCGCCAGTTCGAGCGCTATTATTTCGCGCAGATCTTCTCGCCGCAGCCCGACTACGCCTCCAACTGGCTGGCCATCGTCGGCGAAGGCCTGCGTTCGCCGCGCTTCCTGATCTCGCAACGCGCGGCGTTGGTGCGCCGGCTGCGCCGCAACTACATTTTCATGTACACGATCCTGATGCTGGCGTGGGTGCTGAAGATCACGACGCCCAGTCTGCAGCGCGAAGGGTCGCCGATAGGCTTGGGCGCGTCATTTCTCGACGCCGCGCGCGTGGCGCAGCTCGGCCCGGTTCCAGGCATCTATGTCGTGTGCATGGTCGGGCTGTTCTATGTCGGCCTGCTCGCAGCCGCTTTCCTCATCTCAAGCGACGAGGGCGAGCTTTCGCATGGCACCGTGCATGTCTGAGAGCGGCCTCGAAAAGCGCAATCTGCCGCGGTGATCTTCAGCAGACATTGTCGACCAACAGAGCGGTCGCTTCCGACCGGCTTGCGGCTTCCTCAACCGGAAGCCGTGCGCGATGGCGCTTGTAGGCGGTGAGCGCGATGACCAGCACGCAGCATACGGCGTTCAGCCAGTTGATCGCCGCCAGAGCGGGATCGTTCAGATTGATGTGGGCGTAGAGTCCCGTCGTGGCGTTGGCGCCTGTCCACAACAGCCAGGTCGCGTAGGAAATCGCCGACGCCCCGTGCCTGTCCCGGGCCACCCGCACGATCTGCGGCAGGTAGGACACCACGCGCAAGCCATTGAAAATAGTGAAGAGATAAAAAGACAGATCTGCAAGTGTCATCCGAAACCCCTGTCATGGCCGGACGTCCCATAGCGTTCCTTGCAGTGGCGGCATGTGAGCCCGTTCACATGCCGGCTTTGATTTTCCTGTTGCGGCCCGGCACCCGGATTCTTTCGCCATGGGGGCGTTCGCCGTGAGCCAGCCCGACAAGGTCGACATGAACCAGATCCTGTTTCGGCCGACGGCGCGGGAGTACTAAACAGATCTCGTGCTTGGGCAAAGTTCGGGTTGACCGCTGCCAAGAGCGCGGCGACTATCCCTGCAACGTGCAGGAGGACATGAGAATGGACGAACCCGATCGCTGGCGGCACATGGCGAGCGCGCCCAAGGACGGCAGCCGCATCCTGGTCACGGTCAGGCCATCGGAACAGGGGCCGGCCGAGGTCGACCTCGCTTACTGGTCGCGCGCCGACCAGTTCGGCACGGAGGGCTGGCGCTCTTCCGATTCGTCGCCAGGACGGGTGATCGAATACCCCGAACCGGAGTTAAAATGCTGGATGCCGCTGCCGACGGCCAATCTGAGCCGGGCTTCAATGCCAAGTCCGTGGCAAGGCGAAGACGTCCCGCTGCTCGACGGCTCCGGGATATGATCTCGGCGGGATGACCGTAGGAAATATGCTGCCGGCCCAATACTTGACGGCCTTACTTCGGCCGACGCACTGATCGCACCATGCCGCCGGGGCCGCTGCCGCAGAAGAAGCGGTCGCCGCCGTCGGATTCGAGCCCGGAAACGCCCACCCCTGCCGGCATGTCGAGCCGTTCCAGCACCTTTCCGCTTTGCGGATCGACGCGCCGGACATCGCTCTGGTCGCCTTCCCAGGTGCCGTGCCAGAGCTCGCCATCGACCCAGGTCACTCCGGTGACGAAGCGGTTTGAGTCGATGGTCCGCAGGATTTTCCCGGTCTCGGGATCGATCTGGTGGATCTTGCGCTCCCGGTTTTGCCCCACCCAGAGCGTGCCCTCGGCCCAGGTCATGCCGGAATCGCGGCCGCCGCCGGGCGCCGGGATGATGGAGAGCACCTTGCCGGTATCCGGGTCGATCTTCTGGATGCGGTCCCCGGCGAGCTGGAACAGATGTCGGCCGTCATAGGCGGTGCCGGCATGGGCGGCGACATCGATCGAGCGCAGCGTCTCACCGCTTGCCGGATCGAAGGCGGTCAGCCGCTCGCCCGTCGCAAACCAGACATTCTGTCCGTCGAAGCTCACGCCGTGCACGGTGTCGACATCAGGAAAGGGCCCGTATTCGCGCAGGATTTCCGCTGCTGAATGTTTCATGTCCTGGTCCTCGATCATGGTCACCTTTCCTAGCCGTTCGGCAGCGGCGACGGGAGTAACAAGGTGGTCGTGAAACCAGCGACCGGTGGCGTCATCCAGCGCCGCGCCCGGCCGTGGCCGAAGGACTGCACTTTGCCGGTCTCGGCCAACTGCTCGAGCGCCCGCTGTACGCTGCGCTGTCCGGCGCCCAGCGCCAGCGCCAACGCCGAGCTGGCCCAGGATTCACCATCAGCCAGGAAGGCCAGCACCGCGGCGTGCCGCTCCTCGATCGGCCGCGCCAGCACCGCCACGGAGCCTGCTTCGCGCGGCTTTAGCGCAAAGCCCTGGCTGGTCGCGCCTATGCCCGCCAGCGGCCGCAATTCGGCGCGCAGCCGGCCGATCTCGACCCGCAGCCTGGCGCGATGCGATTCATCGGCATGCCGGCCGCCAAAGGCGCGGGCAATCAGCGTCGCCCTCGGCACATCCGCCGGCCAGGCTTCGGCAAGCGCGCGCGCCAGCGCAAACAGCACCGGCCTCGTTGCCAGCGAGATCGTTGTTTCCTGCTTGTGCACGATATAGCGGAACGTATCGACGACCAGCGCGCGCGACGCCTGCAGCGCTTCGACCTCTTCGAGCAACAGCGGATGCTCCTCGCCGCCTGCGATCAGCCGCGCCGCCGGCGTCTCCAGCGCCAGGAAGGCGCTGTCGACCTCCGCCATGAGACCCGGAATGCCGGCCCGGCGGGCGGCATGGCGCGCCCACTCAAGGGCTGCGCGCGCGGCCTTCGTCTTCAGGCGCCGCATGGCGATGCCGGCAACCGCGAGTTCATGCGCGGCGCGTGAGGCCGGCGGAAGCGGCGACGGATCGAGCCCAGCCAGCACGTCTTCAGCCTCGTCGAGGCGGCCGATCAGCAGCAGGCGGCGCACTTTGAGATGCCCGGCATGCGCCGCGTTCAGCCGGTCGCCATGCTTTTCCAATGTCGACCGCGCCGCGTCGAGCGCCTTGGACGGCCAGCCGAGATCACGCGAAACAAGTGCGATCTCGGCTTCGGCGACAACGCACCTGGCGCGCGCCACCGCCTCCTTTGGACCGAAGGCACGGCCGGCCCTACGCAACAGTACTTTGGCGCGATCGAAATCGCCGAGCTGCGCCATGGCAATGCCGCGCAACGCCAGCGCCGGGGCATCCTCGCGCAAGGCGACGCGGTCGAGTGCCGCCAGCGGGTTGCCCGCCGCCAGCGCCAGCCCTGCCGCGGTGATCAGCGAGTCCATGCAAATCCCGTCACATTTGTAACTCCCACCGCTCCCCTTACCGGCCCTAACTTAAGTCACCACCGCCAAGCAGCAAGCTGCGGACGGCGACCTAGCCATCTGGACTGGTTGAAGACGCCCAGGCCTGCGTTGACGGCAATATTCGCATTCGCTAGCCTGAGCATCTCAGACAGTCGCGTTAAGCTTCTCAATAAGGAAAAACCGACCATGCCTGCTTCCGAGGACCTCGAGCCCACCGTGCGGCCTCGCCACCCCTGCTGCGGTGGCCCGCCTGCAAATGCCGTCACATTTGTAACTCCGCCCTCGCCGCCTCGCGGCCCTAGCCTGCCTCACGATCAACAGGCAACGACAAGCCACAACGGCTCAACAATTGGCAAAGGAAACAAGCAATGACCAAGCACGTGGCAATGAAGACCCCACCGGTCGTTTCAAGGCAGGAATGGGAAGCCGAGCGCGAAAAGATGCTGGTGAAGGAAAAGGCAACGATGCGCGCCAGGGACGCGCTGTCGGCCGAGCGCCGGCGCATGCCATGGATGGAAGTAGACAAGCCCTATGTGTTTGAAGGTCCCAACGGCAAAGCGAGCCTGCTCGATTTGTTCGAGGGCCGGCGCCAGTTGATCGTCTACCGCGCCTTCTACGAACCCGGCGTCCACGGCTGGCCCGAACATGCCTGCCGCGGCTGTTCGCTCGGCGCCGACCAGGTCGGCCATCTCGCCCATCTCAACGCCCGCAACACCACGCTTGCCTATGCCTCCCGCGCGCCGCAGGCCGACATTGCCAGCTTGAAGCAGCGGATGGGTTGGGAGATGCCCTGGTACACAATCACCGACAGTTTCGACAAGGATTTCGGCGTCGACGAATGGCACGGCCACAACGTGTTCATCCAGGACGGCAAGAAAGTCTATCGCACCTACTTCATCAACAACCGCGGCGACGAGCAGATGGGCACGGTCTGGAGCTACCTCGACGCAACGCCGCTCGGCCGCCAGGAAATCTGGGAGGATTCGCCCGAAGGCTATCCGCAGACCGAGCTCTACAGCTGGTGGAACTGGCACGACAATTACGACGCCGCACCCGACAAGACGTGGGAGGAAGTGTCGGCGGCCGGCGAAGCCGCGTTCCGCAACAAGGACGGCAAGTGAGGACCTGGAGCGGCGCCCATCCAGCTTGGTTTCCTGTCCGGCACGGGACAGGAAACCCGGGCATTGATCATCAAGGGATTACGACCATGAGCGATATCGGCACAGGCACCGGCAGTGAGGTCCCTCAACGCTCCGATGCAGTTTCTCTCCGCACCGCCGAGTGGCTGTGCCTCGCCGCGGCCCCTGTTTTCGCCGTGATGGCGCTGCTTACCTGCATTCACGCTGGCGACGGCGTCATGTCGTGCCTGGGGGCCGATGCCTCCCCGCTCACCGGCATGCCGCTGATGTATCTCTTGATGAGCGCCGTCCATCTGGCGCCCTGGCTGCGCGTGATTTCCGGTCAGCCGGTCCGGCGATAGGCTGGACCACCGCCGCCGCCATGGTAACGCTCTTTACGTCGGAGAGAGACAATGAAGCTGGTCAGGCTGAGAGCGCCGGGCGGGTTGGACAAGCTCGACCTGGTCGAGGAGGATCAGCCCCGGCCTGGGCCGGGAGAAATGCTGGTCAGGATTCGCGCCTGCGCGCTGAACATGCGCGACGATTTCGCCGTACAAGGCAAGGTGCCGCTCGCCGACGGCCGCGTGCCGCTGTCGGATGGCGCCGGCGAGGTGATCGCGATCGGCGACGGCGTCGACACGTTCAAGCCGGGCGACAGCGTCGTCAGTGTTTTCTACCCCTGGTGGCTGGCCGGCGACATGAGATCCGATACAAGCCGCGACATTCCCGGAGACAGTTTCGACGGCTTCGCCAGCGAGTATGTGTGCATGCCGGCGCAGGCATTCACCAGGGCGCCGGCGGGCTATACTCATCTCGAGGCGGCAACGCTGACCTGCACGGGCGTCACCGCCTGGCGCGGCCTGGTGACATGCGGCAAGGTAAAGCCCGGCGACACGGTGCTGATCCTTGGCACCGGCAGCGTGTCATTGTTTGCGCTGCAATTTGCCAAGGCCGCCGGCGCAAGGGTCATCGCCACCTCGTCCGATGAAGAGAAGCTGGAGAAGCTCAGACGACTCGGGGCCGACAGCGTCATCAACTACAAGGCGGTGCCGCAGTGGGGCGGCAGGGCCAGGGAACTGACGGACGGACGCGGCGTCGATCATGTGATCGAGGTCGGCGGACCGGCGACGCTGGCGCAGTCGATAGCGGCCTGCCGAACAGGCGGGCATATCGCACTCATCGGCGTCCTGACCGGCTTTGCAGCAGAAGTTTCGATCCCGGCGCTGTTTTCGAACCAGATCCGCATCAGCGGAATTTCCATCGGCAGCAAAGCCGACCAGCAGGACATGATCCGTGCCATAGAGGTCAACCGCCTGAAGCCCGTCATCGACAGCAGCTTTCCACTGCAGGATATCGCCGCCGCCTTCAGGCATTACGAAGCGCAAAGGCATTTCGGCAAGATCTGCCTCGAGCTTTAGACCCTGCAATCGGCATTCCTACCCAGCGGCCGGCGCCAGCGTCCCGCTTGCCATCAGGCCCCAGAGTTGATCGGCGGTCAGCTGTCTGGCCGAGCCGTCGTAGGCCACCCGGCCGAGGCTGAGCACCACGATCCTGTCGGCGAGCGCCCTGACCGTCGACAGGTCGTGCGTGACCAGGATGACGCCGGTGCCGCTGACGGCGATCGAACGGATCAGTTTGACGACCTGCGCGGTCTGCTTGACGCCAAGCGCGGCGGTGGGCTCGTCGAGGCAAATCAGCTTGACGTGATCGGCAAGCGCGCGGGCAATGGCGATGGACTGCCGCTGGCCGCCCGACAGCGAGCGCACCAGAACGTTTTCGTCGCGAAGCGTGACGCCCAGCGCGGCAAGCCGGGCACGACACTGCTCGGCGGCCTTTCGGTCGTCGCGAACCGGGAAGACACCGAGCCAACGCCGCGTTTCCTCACGCCCGAGGATCATGTTGTGGGCGACGCTGAGGTTTGGGCAGAGCGCCAAATCCTGATAGACCGTCTCCAGGCCGGCGCCGCGTGCATCCTGCGGGCTCCTGAAGGAAATCGGCTGGCCCTCGAGGGTCATCGCGCCGGCATCGGGCTGGATGGCGCCCGAAATAATCTTCACCAGCGTCGACTTGCCGGCGCCATTGTCGCCGAGCAGACAGACGATCTCGCCTTTGCCGACCGTGAAGCTCGCCTCTTCCAGGGCCGTCAGCGCGCCGTAGGATTTGCGGGCGCCGGCAATCGAGAATGCCGGACCTTGCGGGGCTTCTCCATTGCCAGCCGTCACGGCAGGGCCGGCCGAGGCGACGGGACCATTGTCCGCCACCGTGAAGTTGGTCGCGGCCGCCCGGGCGCGCCGGCCGCGAAAACCGATCGCAGCCTGGTCGGCCACCAACGCCAGCAACAGCATGCTTCCCACCGAAATGGATTGCCACCATGATTGCAGGCCGACGAAGATCAGTCCTGCATTGAGGATGCCGATGGTGGCAACACCGATGGCGATGCCGAGCGGCCTGCCGGAGCCGCCGGAAAACGCAACGCCGCCGAGAATTGCAGCGGTGAGCACGTCGAGCTCGAAGCGAACGCCGATGGTCGGCGTGATGCTGCCGAGACGGCCGGCGATCAGCACCGAGACCAGGCCGATCAGCAAGCCATTGGCGGCGTAGAGGCCAACCACCGTGCGCCCCACCGGAATGCCGCAGAGTTCGGCTGCGCGCGGGTCGCCGCCTATGGCGTAGAGCCTCAAGCCGGTGACCGTGCTGGTCAAGACAAAGGCTCCGATGACAAAGACAGATGCGGCGATGATCACGGTGTACTGGATGCCGAAGATCTTGCCCCGCCCCAATTCGAGCAGAGCCTCGGGAAAACCATAGACCGCGGTGCTGGAGACGACGAAGGCAAGGCCGCCATAGAGCGCCAGCATCGCCAGCGTGACGATCAACGGCGAGATGCTCAGCCTGCGCACCAGCAGACCGTTGAGCAGACCGAGCAAAAGGCCCAGACCCAGGCCGACGCAGATTGCCAGCGGCGCGCTCTGCGTCGCCACCGCAACCTTGGCAGTGATGATGCCGATCAAGGCGACCATGCTGCCGATGGAGAGGTCGACATAGCCGGCGATCAGCAGCGCGGAGGTGCCGAGCACGGCGATCAGGATCGAGGTCGAGTTGACGCCAATGACGACGAAATTGTCGAGGCTGAAGAAGGATTTGTTCAACAGCGAGAAGGCGATGATCAAGCCCAGCGCGACCAGCGCCAGCCCGATGCGGCCAGACGCTTCGCCCGGCGCCTTGACGCCCGGCAGCAAGGATGAAAACCGGCCCGTTTGCAGCGGTGTCGTCCCCGTTCGAAGGCTGTCTGTGCTCATGCTAGCCTCTGACTGAAGCGGGCGGTTTCAGGTCAGGCTGACCCGCCCGTATCGCGCGGGAAAAACAGGCGCTACTTTGCCTCGGATGACCAGGGGAAATTCACATACTGGTCGCGCGTGTCGTAGCAGATGTTGCCGTACATCCTGAGATAGATGTCGCGGCGCTTCGGGTCCTTGTAGACCGCGGCCGGGTCGGCGACGTCGGCCTCGTACTGGGCCATGTAGTCGCTGGTCAGCGCCACCGGCAGGATATCCATCGCCTGCGGGATGCTCTTGCCCTCCAGCCAGTCGGCGGCGTGCTGGCCCATGGCATAAGCGAAGACCGGCGACGCCAGGCTGATGCTTGCCTTGTAGGGACCGCCGCCTTTCTTGATCGCGGCGACTGCCTCCGGTTCGCCGTCGATGCCGCCAAGGAACTGGTCCGGCCGCGCCTTGCCCGCCGCTTCCAGGGCAGCCAGCGCGCCGAGCACGACCGTGTCGGCGCCGAGCACGACATCGACGTCGGGATGGGCCTGGAGAATGGTGCTCATCGTGGCAAAGCCGCCTTCCTTGTTGACGGGATTGGGTGAGATGTCGGCGACGATGGTGACACCGGGCATTGCCTTGAAGATGTCGCGCATGGCGGCAAAGCGCGGCGCCAGGAATTCCATGCTGTCATGCGACAGGATGACGACATTGGCCTTGCCGCCGAGCTTGTCCTTTATGTAGGCTGCGGCCGCTTCGGCCAGCACCTTGCCGGTCTCGTATTGCGGCGCATTGAGCAGCGACGTGGCTGGCGGCGGCACGATGGTGCCGACATAGGCGCCCGACCAGATAAGCTCCTGCAGGCTGCGGCTCATCGAGGCCGGGTCCACGGGCGCCGCCACCAGACCGCCGATCTTGGAGGCGAGAAACAATTGCACCTGCTCGACCCCCTTGGCGGCGTCATTGTTGGCAAGCGCGCGGCGATATTCCAGCCCGCGATCCTTGGCGGCGGCGGCCAGGCCGCGGTCGACGCCCTGCATGAATTCACGCTCGTTATCCTGCGCGAAGGCCAGCACCTTGTTCAGGCCGGGCGGTGGGCTGCAGGCCGGCGCCTTCGGATCGAACGGCGCAAATACCGCCGGCTTGGTGAGCCCGGCCGGGCCGTCCTGCGCGCTTGCCAGAATGGTACCGCCCGCGAGCACAGCGGCAACGCCGAGCAGCGTCGCCAGCATCATGTTCCTGTCAGATCGCATTTTACTTCCTCCCTGTCGTTGATTGTTGCCGCGCTTCGCAAGCCTCGCGGTCGCTACTCTTCCCAGTCTCCCCAGATACCCACCTTCCCGCTTGCAAGTCAAAAGTTTTTCCAGTGGAATTAATTAATCAGAGATAGTCGGGTGGCTCGCCCACGCGATCACGCCTTGGCGATCAGCGACTGGACGGCTTTGGCCAATTCCGTGCCGAGCACGCGATGCGCGTCGCTGTCGAGGTGAATGCCGTCTACCGCGCTCGATTCGACGACGTCGCCGGCGTTGAAGAAGGCGGCGCCGGCGCGCCGGGCCGCATCGCGGAACAGGCCGGCAAAGTGCATCGACTTTGCGGCGCCGCCCAGGAACATCTGGCCGAACCAGTCGACCTCCAGCATCGGCGGCGGCGCTACTATCAGGACCGCGGGCGCCACGCCCGCGGCGCCAGCTTCGCTGCGCAGGACAATTCTGGCCAAAATCTCAATGGAATCAGCGACGTCGTTCGGCGTTACCGAGAACCTATGCTTGAGATCGTTGGTGCCGAGCATCAGGATGACGAGGTCGAGCGGCATATGCGTTTCCAGGCACACCGGGAGCGATTTGAGCCCGTTCTTGTGGAGACCTTCGATCGGATCGTCGTGCACGGTGGTGCGCCCGCCCTGCCCTTCTTCGATCACATCCCATCCGCTGCCGAGCTGGCGGCGCATGATGCCCGGCCAGCGCCGGTCGGGCGTGAAGCGGCGCCGTCCGACGCGGGCCAGGGTGGGAATGGCGCCATAGGTATTGGAATCGCCAAAGCACATGATTGTCCGGGTCTGCGTCACGGCATTGCTCCTCCAGGCTTGCATACTTTGAACGACAGCAGGCCGGCCGGCGTCAACTACATTTTTCCATCGGGTGGATTTAAGTGTTGCCTTGCCGTTCCCGCATTGCTACGTCAGCGCTTTGATCGGCTCGCCTTGCGGCCAACCTCCTTGCGCAGGGGAAAGCGTGACCGGCACCAGCTTCTTCAGTCTCGAAAAGATCGCCGAGGGCCGCAGCGGCGGAACCACGCAGGCCGAGAGCCGCGTCTACAACGAACGCCTGATCGTCTCGCTGATCCGCCGGCACGGCCAGCTGGCCAAGACCGATTTGACGCGGCTGACCGGGCTGGCCGCGCAAACCATCACCACCATCGTCAACCGCGCCGCCGACAACAAGCTGCTGCTGCGCCTGGAGCCTTTGCGCGGACGGCTGGGGCAACCCTCGGTTCCCTATGCGTTGAACCCGAAAGCCGCGTACGCCTTCGGCCTCAAGGTCGACCATCGCAGCGCCGATGTCGCCCTGGTCAATTTCGTCGGCGACGTGATGGCGTTCGAACGCACACTGTTCGACTATCCGACGCCCGTCGAGGTGATGAAATTCGCCAAGGGCGCCATCGCGCGCATGTGCCGCAAGCACAGATCGATAGAGCAAGACCGCATCGCGGGTCTTGGCATCGCCTCGCCATTCCATCAGTGGAACCTGAGCGAAGAGGGCGCGGTGCCGGCGAGCAGGCTGGATGCCTGGAGGGAAATCGACATTCGCGCCGAACTGGACCGGGCGTTCGACTGGCCGGTGTTCCTCTACAACGACGCCACGGTGTCGGCCGCGGCCGAACTGATGTTTGGCGCCGGCGGATCGCGCGCCGACTTTCTCTATGCCTATGTCGGGCACTTCATCGGCGGCGGCCTGGTGCTCGATCATCACTTGTTCCCCGGCCGCAACAAGCTGGCCGGGGCGCTAGGCGACATGCCGGTGCCCGCGCCGGGGCGCAGGGGCGACCGGATGACGCCTCTGCTGCGCGTCGCTTCGCTGCATTCGCTGGCCGGCAAGCTCAACGACCAGGACAATGGGGAGAAGGACGCCGGCCGCATCTGGTCGTCGCCCGACGATTGGGGCGACCTTGGAGAGCCGGTCACCGCGTGGATCGATGAGGTTTCGGACGGGCTTGCCTATGCCGCCCGCAGTGCCGTTGCCTTGCTCGACATCGACAATGTGGTGATCGATGGCGCCATACCCAATGGCGTGCGCAAGGAGATCGCCAAGGCCATGCGCAGAAAACTGGCACGTATCCTTGTCGATCGTCCCGAGCCGTTCTCCGTCATCGAGGGGACGTTTGGCCATCTCGGCCCCGTTATCGGCGGCGCCAGCATTCCGCTGCTGGTGAAATATTCGAACGACAAGGAATTGCTCTTCAAGGAATAGGCGCGCAGCCGCCGGCACCAGGCATTCCCCCAAAACAGCGAACTGTGAGACTTGTCACATACCTGCTCGTGAAGCGCGTGCTACTTGCATCCTGCGGTCGGTCGACGCCAGAAAGAAATCGCCTGCCATGGTCTGGCGGTGACGGGCCTTTCACTTTATGCTGTGGCAGGTTGCATACTCTCAACGGACCTTGATGCCGCAAGCGGTGTTCTCGTCGGCGTCAGGCCGCGACCAGGAGTTTTGTCATGCTCCGACTTTGCGGATTCATCGCGGCCTTCATCCTTGCCGGCCTCACAAGCTTCGAGGCCTTCGCCGATCGAAGGGTCGCGCTCGTCATCGGCAATTCCGATTATCGCGACATCCCGGCGCTGAAGAACCCGGCCAAGGATGCCCAGGACGTATCGGCCACGTTCCGGCTGGCGGGCTTCGAGGTTTTCGTCGCCGAGAATCTCACCAAGCAGCAGTTCGAAGGCCAGTTCCGGGACTATCTGGCCGCCGCCGACGGCGCCGATCTCGCCGTCGTCTACTATTCCGGGCACGGCTTTCAGATCGGCGGCGAGAATTTCCTGATACCGGTCGACGCCTCGTTGAAGAAGGCGGCCGATATCGAGGTCCAGGCCATTAAGCTCAACGACGTGCTGGAGCAGCTGCGCTCGAAGTCGAAGATCCAGGTGATCATCCTCGATGCCTGCCGCAGCAACCCCTTCCCGCGCAACAATTACTGGCTGCGCGATCAGCTTGTCACCGCCGGCAATACCGGGCTGGCGCAGGTGCGAAGCTCGCTCAACACGCTGATTGCCTTCGCCACCGAACCAGGCGCGGTCGCCTATGACGGCAGCGGCGACCTCAGCCCGTTTTCATCGGCCTTTTCGCGGCGCGCGCTGGCGCCGAACCAGGAGATCCGCACGGTCATGTCGGCGGTGCGCCGCGATGTCGTGCAGGCCACCAACGGCATGCAGGTGCCATGGGAAAATTCCTCGCTGATCGACGACGTGGTGCTGGTGCGCCGCAACAATCGGCCTTCGCTGCCGCCAGTGCTGGAGAAGGTGGTGCTGTCGGGGGTCGGGCCTGTCGCTCTCGGCCTGCCGGAGCCGGTCGATGTCGATGGCGGCGCCATCAGCATCAGCATCGAACGGCCGCCGGCAATGGGCCGTCTGGTGCTGGACGGCAAAGACGTCGCGGTGGGCGAACCGATTGCCGGCAAGGACCTGCCGCGCCTGCAGATGGATATCCCCAAAGGAGCCGCCACGCAGGACGAGGTGGATATGCTGGCCTACGCCACGCATGACATTTGGGGCGGCGGGAGCCAGGGCATACTCGTATTCCGCGTCAAGAGCGGCGAAGGCGCTGCCGGCCAGCAGATCATGGCTTCGCTCGAGGCCGAGCAGAAACAGCAGGTGCTGGAGCGCGGCATCCACATCACCGGCGCCGCCGAAGCAATCGAGAACCGCAAGCTTGATATTCCCGTCGGCGTCGGCCCGGTCGCGCTCAATCTGGATTTCCCCACCGACGATCCGGCGGTCAGCCTGAAGGTCTCGGGGTATCCGGCAACGGGAACGCTGTCATTGCCTGATCGAACCTTGTCGCCGCAATCCAGCCTTCTGGCCGGTGAAGTCGACCATCTCCGTTACGAGCCGCAGATCGGCGCCGGCGCGCCGGTCGAGGTCGGCTTCGAAATCCGGGCCGACAGCAGCTCGGCTAAGCCCGCGACAATGAAGCTGTCGCCGACGGTCGATGCCTGCGATACCGCCGCCGGCGAGCCTCTCGACCTGCAAGGGGTGGTGCCCGGCCTGCTGCCGAACGAGATCGGCGCCGGTGCGGTGGCAGCCTGCGAGGCGGCCGTGAAAACCTATCCAGACGTCGCCCGCTTCCACTACGAGCTCGGCCGCGCCCTGCTTGCGGCAGGCCAGGTTAGAGAGGCCAGGACAGCCATCGAGGACGCCGCCAAGAAAGGCCATGTGCGCGCCGTCTTCGAACTCGGCTATCTCAACGCAACCGGAACCGGAACGACCATAGACCGCACCCAGGCCAACGCTCTCTACAAGGCTGCCGCAGACAAGGGCGATCCTTACGGCATGACCTCGTGGGGACGCGCGCTGTTCAATGGCTATGGCGTCAACCGCGATACGGCCAAGGGCCTCGACCTGCTGCTCAAGGCGGCGGCCATGGGGCACACCTATGCCATGAACGATCTTGCCGCCATCTTCACCGAGGGCCGCAACGGCGTGCCTGCCGATCCGGCCCGCGCCGTCGCCTTCCTGCAAGCGGGGGTGCAGCGCCAGGACATGTATTCGATGAACCTGCTCGGCCGCAATTACCTGGCCGGCCAGGGCATCGACAAGGATCCGAAGACGGCGCAGGCGTTGTTCCAGCAGGCCACCGATCTTGGCCAGCCCTACGCTCCGGGCAGCCTCGCCCGCATGTACAGGGACGGCGCCGGTGTGCGCCAGGACCCGGCGGAAGCGCAAAGGCTGTTCGAACTGGCGACCACGCGCGGCGATCCGTCGAGCGCCTATGATCGCGCGGCGCTTGAAATGGCGAAAGGCGACAAGGCCGATCAGGCTGTCGCGGTGCGCTTCCTGGCATTCGCCGTCGCGCTCGATCTGCGCAAGGAGCTGCCGGACGCCAAAAAGGGCCTGGCGCAGTTCGGCACCAAGCCGAAAACGGCAGCTTTGGACGCCCTGCGTCGAGAGCTCAAGTCGAAGATTCCCGCGTCCGGTTCGCTGGACACGCAACTGGTCAATGCGGCCCGGGGGGTCTGGGAAGAAGCCAATCCGCGTCGGGATTTGTTCTGAACAATAAGGAGGCCATGGTGGGCAAGGCATTCAAGCAGACATTCATCGGGCAGGCATTCATCGGGATAATTCTATCCGGCGTTCTGGCCGGGCTCATGGGCTGCACCTCGGTGTCGCCGATGTTTGAGCCGGCACCGCCGGTGAAACATCGCAAGGTGGTTCGCGTAGCACCTCAGCCAAAGGTGGTCAGATACAAGAAGGCGACCACCGGCAAAGTGGTGAAGCCGGCCGAGGAGATCCCGCAAAAGCCGCCCGTGATTCCTTCTCTCGGCGGCAGCGGAGGCGGCGGTGGGGCTGGCGGCGGCGGCGGCGGTTGGGGATGAGATCGTCGACCAAGGGCGCTGCACTCAGCGGCCCCAAAGGGTCTTGCTAAGATCCGCATGAGCCTTGGACAACGTCAAGCCGAAATCGTCCATCCCTGTCGCGGCATCGGTTGGCCAGCGGACAATTCGGCGCAGCGCTGCACGGAAAAGGCAGCGGACGAACGCTGCCAGTGCAGAGGCCACGACCGCCGCCGGATCGAGTCTGCGAGCCGCCAATGCCCGATGGGCCTGTTGTGTTTCGAGATAGCGGGCCAGCGCAATATCGTGACGCGATGGTGCGCCAAGCTCCTGCCGGTCGCGCCCGGGGTCGTCATGCCAGATGGGCCACTCGGTCGGGCCAGGGTGATGCACGGTATCCTCCTGCGAAAAGAGATCCAGTGCGAACAATCTCCTCAAGCGCCGTGAGCAACGCGTGGGAACCTGCGTGATGGAATCGTGAAAAGCGCCTCGGCGGCGGAATAAGTGTTGAAATGGAGTGAGCTTGAGCGGATCGTCGTCGCGCTGTGACCGTGGCGGATCCGATGACCGGACCTTATCTTCACCTGCTGGGTGGTTTCGACTTTGCCGGCGTCGGGGCCACGGTTCCAGCCATCAGCCGCAAGGCGCGTGCGATGGTCGCCTATCTCGCGCTGCAGTCGGGGCATTCGCAGTCGCGCGAGAAGCTGGCGACCCTGCTCTGGGGCATCAACAGCGAGGCGCAGGCGCGAATGAGCCTGCGGCAAGCGGTATCGTCTGTCAGGAAGGCCATGCAGACGTGCGGCGGCGGCCGCTTCCTCACCGATGGCAACAGCGTCGCTCTGCATCTCGACGGCCTTGATTTCGACGTCGCGCGGTTCGAGGCGCTGGTCGCCAGCCCGGCACCCGAAGACCTCGAACTGGCGCTCAATGTCTACCGCGGCGACCTGCTCGACGGCTTCGGCCTGAAGGAGGAGCCATTCGAGGACTGGCTGAGGATCGAACGCGAGCGGCTGCGGGCACTGGCCGTCGCGGCGCTCGACAGGCTCGTCGCGCATTATGCAGCGACGAACGATCCTGCCGCATGCGTGCGCGCGGCGGCGCGCCTGCTGGCCATGGACCCGTTGAGGGAGGATGTCCACCGTGCCCTGATGCGCGCCTATGCGGCGCAAGGCAGGACCAATCTCGCGCTGAAGCAATATGAGCACTGCCGCACCGCGCTTCTACGCGATCTCAAGCTGCAGCCGGAGCCGGAGACGCGGCAATTGTTCGAGACGCTGCGCACACGCCGCACAATGGCGCCGGCACGGCCACCCACGACTGATGCGGATGACGCTACCGGCTTCAGCCACGAACTCGCAGCCCCCCCGACCCACTATGTCAAATCGGCCGGGATCAACATCGCGTATCAGGTGACCGGCGACGGTCCGGTCGACCTGATCCATGTGCCGGGATGGGTCTCCAACCTCGACCACGCCTGGGGCTCGCCGCGGCTTTCGCATGTGCACCGGCGGCTCGGCACTTTCTCGCGCCTAATCCGCATGGACAAGCGCGGCACCGGGCTCTCGGACCGCAATGTCGGTCTGCCGACCCTGGAAGAGCGGATGGAAGATGTGCGGGCAGTGCTGGATGCGGTTGGCTCAAAGCGCACGGTGCTTTTCGGCAGCTCCGAGGGCGGCCCGATGTGCATGCTGTTCGCGGCGACCTATCCCGAGCGCACAGCGGCACTCGTGCTCAATGGGGCCTACGCCCGCGGCAGGTGGTCACAAGACTATCCGTGGGCGAAGACAAGCGAGCAGGTGGAAGAGGATCTGGCGATCGTCGAGAAAGAATGGGGAGCGGCGGCGGATATGAGCAACGCGGCGCCCAGTCTGATGAGCGACACGTTCGAGACAGAATGGTTCGCCGCCTATCTCAGGAATTCTGCCTCGCCCGCCGACGCGATCGCCCTGTGGCGCTGGGGAGCCGAAATCGATGTTCGCGACATTCTGCCTGCTGTCCATGTTCCGACACTGATCATGCAGACGACTGGCGACGGCTGGGTGAAGCGGGAAGAAGGACGTTACCTGGCGACGCACATCGAGGGCGCCCGATACATTGAGTTCGCCGGCCGCGACCACGTCATCTGGGGCGAGAATTCCGATCGGATCGTCGACGAGATCCAGGCTTTCGTCACCGGCGCCTTGCCGGCGGCCCCAGGCGAACGGCTGCTTGTGTCGGTGCTGTCCCTCGATATGACGGGCTCGCCTTTCGGCATCGACCCGGCCGAGCGGCACGCCGAAGCGCTCCGTGGCGAACTCCTCGCGGCCGAAGGCAGAGAGATCAGGCGATCGGACGGCAAGGTGCTCGCGGTGTTCCAGCGGCCAACGCGGTCGATCCAGTGCGCGATCGCCATCCGCGATCGCTTGCGGCAATCCGGTGTCGAGGTCCGCTCGGCGGTGCATATCGGCGAGTGCGAGCAGCGGGGCCATCAATTTTCAGGCGCGGCGATCGAACTGTCATCGCGTCTGCTTGACCATGCGCGGCCGGGCGAAATCATCGCATCAAGGACGGTGCGCGATCTCGTGGTCGGCTCCGGCCTGCGGTTCGAGAAGCGTGGCGAAATGGCGGCAAGCGGGCTGCCCGGCGCGTTTCCGTTCTATGCGGTCGATGGTTCGGCTTGAGCCGCTAGGTCACCTCTTCCCTGCCCCGAACCGCAGCCCGTCCATCAGCAGCTTGACCAGCCGGCGCGAGCGGTCGCGCCAGTCCTTGGTGTCGGGGGCCGAGTAGATGCCGCCGAGTGCGTGCAGCACATCGGAGGCATCGACGTCGCTGCGGATCGAGCCTTCGGCCACCGCCGCCTCGACCAGTTGCCGCAAGGCCAGCGACACCCGGCCCGACATGTCGGAGAACACGGCGGAATTCGTGTTGAACAGGATGCGCAGGCTGGCCGCCAGGCCGCGCTTGGTGGCGATGTAGTCGACGAAGCGCTGCATCCACTGTTCCAGCGCCATGTCGGCCGAATGGTGGCTGGCGAGGTCATCGGCCGCCGCACAGAGCGCCTCGACTTCACGCCGGTAGACCACTTCGACCAGATGCTCGCGGGTTGGGAAATGCCGGTAGAGCGTGCCGATGCCGACGCCGGCCTGGCGCGCGATCTCCTCCAGCGAGGCATCGACACCGTGCTCGGCAAAGGCCGCTGCCGCAACCTCGACCAGCCGGTCGCGGTTGCGCTGCGCATCGGCGCGCAGCGGCCTTGGCGCTGCGGCTTCGCGCTTCTCGTCGGCAATTGCTTGCGACTGCTCGGTCAATTTTTTCTCCACTGTTGATATATGGGGGCTTGAACCCAAAGGGGTAAGCCCCCAACTAGATAAACGGAGGCGCCTCCGTTTTAGTGGAGCAGTCTTATCATATAATCAGGGGAGCCGATATGTCACGTGTTGAGATTGTGAAGACTGAAGCATCCCCTGCCGGCTGGAGAGTCGGGGCGGCAGAGCTGCCAATCTTCCCCCTCGTGGGGGAGATGTCCGGCAGGACAGAGGGGGGCGCTGTCCCGCCAGCCTATCAAGGCCTGACTAGCGCCTCCTCGGACAAGATTCGTGTCGACGCATGTAAATCGGGAACGTCGCATTCCTTCGCGCCCCCTCTGCCCTGCCGGGCATCTCCCCCACAAGGGGGGAGATTAGGCGCACCGTCGCCTCTTCCCTTGTCCTCTCCCACTCGAGCCCATTTCAATCCCCTAGCGTCAAGCAACTGGAGCCAGACGCCTCATGACCGACCAAACCAAATCCACCACTATCCCAATCCGTCTCACCATCAACGGACACAGTCACGAACTGCAGGTCGAGCCGCGCGTCACGCTGCTCGATGCATTGCGTGATCGCCTCGACCTGACCGGCACCAAGAAGGGTTGCGACCAGGGCCAGTGCGGCGCCTGCACGGTGCATGTCGAGGGACAGCGCGTGCTGTCCTGCCTGACGCTTGCAGCACAAGCCGAAGGCCGCGAGATCACCACCATCGAAGGATTGGCCGGCGATGACGGCACGCTCAACGCGGTTCAGGCTGCTTTCCTCGACCAGGATGCTTTCCAGTGCGGCTACTGCACGCCCGGACAGATCATGTCGGCGGTGGCCTGCATCCGCGAGGGCCATGCCGGCTCGGATGACGAGATCCGCGAATACATGGCCGGCAATCTGTGCCGCTGCGGAGCCTATCCGCACATCGTTGCCGCCGTGCGCCAGGCGGCACTGGAGGTCGCGTCATGAGGGATTTTTCCTACGTTCGCGCCCATAGCATCGACGCCGCACGCCAAGCTGCCGCCCTGCCTGGGGCCATGCTGCTTGCCGGTGGCACGACGCTGGTCGATCTCGCCAAATGCGGCGTGGCCGAACCCGACAGCCTGGTCGACATCACCCATCTCAAAGGACTCGACGCCATCAAGGTCGACGCTGACAGTGCCATGATCGGCGCGCTGGCCAAGATGAGCCACGTCGCCGACCATGCCGAGATCAAGAGCCGCTTTCCCGCGGTCTCCGAAGCGCTGTGGCAGGCGGCTTCCGCGCAACTGCGCAACATGGCGACCATCGGCGGCAATCTGATGCAGCGCACGCGCTGCCCCTATTTCCGCGATCCCGCGAATTTTTCCGCCTGCAACAAGCGCTCGGCCGGCAGCGGCTGCTCGGCGATCGGCGGCGTCACCCGCGGCCATGCCGTGCTCGGCACCAGCGACGCCTGCATCGCCATGTATCCCGGTGACCTCGCCACCGCGCTGGTCGCCTTCGACGCCGTGGTTCACCTTGGCGAACGCCAGGTTGCCGTCGACGACTTCTTTCTCCTGCCCGGCGCCACGCCCGACAGGGAACATGCCATGCAACCGGGCGAGATGATCACGGCCATCAGCATCCCGGCTTCAGTCGCCGCCCGGCAGTCGACCTATCTCAAGGTTCGCGACCGGCAGTCCTATGAGTTCGCCGCTGCAAGCGCCGCGGTCGGCATCGACTTCGAAGCCGATGGCCGCACCATTCGCGACCTGCGCGTCGCGCTGGGCGGCGTCGCGACGAAGCCGTGGCGGGCGCACGCCGTGGAAGCGGCGTTGAAGGGCAAGGTGCTCAGCGAAGACAGGGTGCGGGCAGCCAGCTTGCTCGCCATGGAAGGGGCGATCGACCACGGCGCCAACCACTACAAGATCGAACTGGCGCCGCGCGTCGTTGCCCGCGCCATCCTCAAGACGGGAGCCATGTCATGACCATTCACGACCCGAGGACACGGCACGGCGACGCTTCGGACGGCACTGCCGATCAGGTTGGCGGGCGGCTGTCGCGCGTCGACGGCCCGGCCAAGATTACCGGTGCGGCAAAATATGCCGTCGAGCAGCAGCTCGACGGGCTAACCTACGGCGTCCTGGTCGAAAGCACGATCGCATCAGGCAAGGTGCGCTCGATCGACACGTCAGCCGCCGAGGCGGCACCTGGTGTGCTCAAGGTGCTGACGCCGGACACCATCATGCCGCTGAAGACTGCATCGGACTGGTTCGGCACACCGCCGCCGGACAAGCCCTACTGCCCGCTGGCGCGCGATATCACCTTTTCGGGCCAGCATGTCGCCGCGGTCATCGCGGAGACCTTCGAGCAGGCCGTTGCGGCCGCAGCCCTGGTCAAGGTCAGCTATGACGAGACGCCGGCCATCGTCGACCTCAGCGACGCCAAGGCGGGCGACGGCATTCCGATCGCCGCCATGACCAAGGAATGGGGCGATGCGCAGGCCGCTTTCGCCGCTGCCCCGGTGCGCGTCTGCGGCGCCTATAACACGCCGCGCGAATACCAGGCGCCGATGGAGCCGCATGGCCTCATCGCCCGCTGGGAGGGCGACCGGCTGACCGTGTGGGAACCGAGCCAGTGGCTCGACGGTATGGCCCGCACCTATGCCGAATGGTTCGGCGTGCCGTTCGAAAATGTACGGCTGGTCTCGCCCTATATCGGTGGCGGCTTCGGCTCCAAGGCGCTGGCGCTCGGCCACGGCGCGGTAGCGGCTGCCGCAGCCAAGATGCTGGGACGGCCCGTGAGGGTGGTCATGACTCGGCCGCAGACTTTTACCGGCTATGGCGGCCGCGCCGCGACCCGCCAGACGGTGACGATCGGCGCCGACCGTGACGGAAAAATCCAGTCGATCGTGCATCGCGGCGTCAATGAAACGTCGATCGACGGCATGTGGGTCGAGCCTTTGGGCGTGGTCACCTCGATCATGTATGCGACGCCCAACTTCTCCTCGAAGCAGAATGTCGTGCGGGTGAATTCGGTGGTGCCTGGCGCCATGCGCGCGCCGGGCGAAAACCCTAGCGCCTTCGGCATCGAAAGCGCCATTGACGAGCTCGCCTACGAGGTCGGCATCGATCCGCTGGAGATCCGGCTGAGGAATTACGCCGAGCAGGATCCGCACGCAAAAAAGGCTTGGTCGACGCGGCAGTTGCGCGAGGCTTTCGCGGCTGGCGCCGAACGCTTCGGCTGGGCCCAGCGCACGCCCAAACCGCGTTCGATGCGCGACGGCAACCAGCTGATCGGCTGGGGCGTCGCCGCCGGCACCTATCCGGTACGGCGCGCTTACGGCGAGGCCATCGTGCGTATCCTTGCCAACGGCTCGGTCGAGGTCGAAAGCTCCTCGATCGACATGGGCCAGGGCACCTACACGATCCTGGCGCAGACAGCGGCCGAAACGGTAGGCGTGGCGGCCGACCATGTCGTGGTGAAGCTCGGTGATTCCCGGTATCCCCGCGCCGGCGTGGCCGGCGGGTCGCGGCTGGCCGGCGTGATGACGGGCGCGGTCTACAAGGCAGCGACATCGGCACTCGACCAGCTGGTTGGTCTGGCGATCAGCGATTCACGCTCGCCCTTCCACGCGCTGCAGGCCAACACGCTGGTCGTCGCCAACGGCCGCATCAGGTCGCCGCGCGGCGATGGTCCCGATGTCTCGATCGCCGACCTGCTGGCCAGCGTCGGCCGCGACCGCATCGAGGCCACAGGCGACACCATGCCGGCGAACTCGACGGCCGCCGATCGCTACAAGAACTACACCACCATCGCGGCGGCATTGCCGCACACCGAGGGCGACTATTCGCGCCACTCCTGGTGCGCGCATTTCATCGAGGTGCGCGTCGACGAGGATTTCGGCACGGTGCGCGTGTCGCGCGTGGTATCGGCGCTGGATTCGGGCCGGCTCTACAACCCCAAGCTGGCCGAAAGCCAGTGGAAGGGCGGCATCATCATGGGCATCGGCCAGGCGCTGCTTGAAGAAGGCATTGTCGACCGCAGGCATGGCCGCATCGTCAACAACAATCTCGGCGACTATCTGGTGCCGACCAATGCCGACATCCCCGATATCGAGGTCATCTCGGTCGGCATTCCCGACCTGCACTCTTCGGTGCTCGGCGGCAAGGGTGTCGGCGAACTGGCCATCGTCGGCGTAGCGCCGGCGATCGCCAATGCGGTGTTCCACGCAACTGGAAAAAGGATACGCGACCTCCCGATCACGCTGGAGAAGTTGATCTAGGAAGCGGCGTGCGTAATCTCCCCCCTTGACGAGGGGGAGATGTCGCCGAAGGCGACAGAGGGGGTCGCCTCTCGTAGAGCGCCAACCTCCTTCCGCCGCCGTAGGTCGAGCCCGGTCGGACCGACCCCCTCTGCCCTGCCGGGCATCTCCCCCTCAAGGGGGGAGATTGGCAGCTCGCGCGCCTCGGTTACCAGTCGAGCTTGAACGCAAGCTTGCCGAAATGCTGCCCGCCTGCCGACATGTGCGCGTAGGCTTCGGCCGCCTGCTCCTGGCTGAACACCTTGTCGACGACCGGGTCGATGCGGGCGGCGGCGATGGCGCGGACGGCGGCGCGAAGGTCAGATACCGACCCGGTGTTGTTGCCGACCACCTTCAGCGCCTTGATGATGATCGGCAGCAGGTCGACCGTGGCCTCGGCGCCGGTGACGAAACCGATGGTGAACAGCGTGCCGCCAGGCGCGGTGGCGTTGACGGCGCGGGCGAAGGTGGCGGTGCCGGCGGTCTCGACGACGAGGTCGGCGCCGAGGCCGCCGGTCAGTTCCAGCACCTTGCCGTCCCAGTCGGGCGTCGCGCGGTAGTTGATGAGATGATCGGCGCCGAGTGCCTTCGCCCGCTCCAGCTTCTCGTCCGACGAAGAAGTGATGATGACGGTGGCGCCAGCGGCTTTCGCCAGCTGAAGGGTGAAGATGGAGACGCCGCCGGTGCCGAGCAGCACGACGACCGAGCCCGGCCCGACATCGGCGGCGCGGACGGCGTTCCAGGCGGTGGTCGCGGCGATCGGCAGGGTCGACGCCGCCTCGAAAGAGAGACGAGCCGGTACCAGCACGAGCGAGTTGGCCGGCAGCGCGACATATTCGGCGAGCGACCCCGGCAGCGAAATTCCGCGCATCTGCGTCATCTCGTTAGGCCGGGGCGGACCGCCGATCCAGCGCGGCTTGGCATGGGCAACGACGCGATCGCCGACGGCGAAATCCGTAACGCCCTCCCCCAGCGCGACGATCTCGCCGGCGCCGTCGGCGACGGGAATGAGCGGAAAGCCGGGCACGCGATAATTGCCGCTGGCCACCGCCACATCGACGAAATTCAGGCTCGCGGCGCGCTGGCGGATCAGCACTTCGCCGCGCTGCGGTTCAGGCGTGGCAATGGTGGTGGCGCGAAAGGCGTCCAGCTTGGCGGCGGTCAGTTCGATGGCTTTCATGGCTCACGCATTCCTGTTTAAGGGGTCAATCGTCAGGATTGAGTGAAGCTATCTGCTGCGCTACAAGCAGATAATCCGGAATTTTTACATTTGAGTCCTGTGCTTTATGCAGCAATCACACGACCCCGCCAGCCTTGCCGAAATGGCCGCCTTTGCGGCCATCACCGAAGCGCGCTCCTTCACCAAGGCAGCGTTGCGCGTCGGGCGCGACTCGACGGTTCTGTCACGCCGCCTGCAATCGCTGGAGCAGCGGCTCGGCGTGCGGCTGCTGCACCGGACCACCCGAAGCGTATCGTTGACGGAGGCGGGAGCGGAGTTCCTGATACGCGTCCGCGCCATCCTGGCCTCGGTAGACGAAGCCGAGGCTGCTGCTTCCGCGCATGCCAGCGGGACGCCGCGCGGCTTGCTGCGGCTGGCGCTGCCGGGAACCTTTGGCCGTATGTGGATCGGGCCGCTGCTGCCGCAATTTCTAGCGACGTTCCCGGATGTCAGCATCGAGGCCGAGTTCTCCAACCGGTTAGTCGATCTCGTTGCAGAGAACTTCGATGTCGCCGTCCGTCTCGGCGCGCTGGAGGACTCGCGCCTGGTGGCGCGCAAGATCGCGACACGGCGGCGGTTGCTGTGCGCTGCTCCCTCCTACCTCGCCCGCCGGGGCACGCCGGAAGCGCCGGAAGCGCTCACAGAACACGCCTGCCTCGGCTTCTCCGGCTTCCAGACCTTTCCAACCTGGGAGATGACCGACAGTTCGGGACGCCGCGTCAACGTCGACGTCTCGGGGCCGATGGTGTGCGACGATGCCGAGGTGCTGGTCGAAGCCGCGGTGCAGGGCCTCGGCCTGATGATGAGCACCGACTGGCTGGTCGGACGCGAACTCGCCGACGGACGGCTGGTGCCGGTGCTGGCGGACTGGACGCTGGCCGACGAAGGCGCGGTCTATGTCGTCATGCCCTCGGCCAAGGGACAAGCCGCCAAGACACGCGCCTTCGCCGAGTGGATCGGCAAGCGCTTCGCGCCGGAGCCGCCCTGGACGTCGAGGCCGGTCTCAAAGGCTTGATCAATGGGGCGCGCCGGGGGCTAAGACGGCATATGCCGCTATCACCAGGCCTTTTGTCCTGTATGATCTCGTTGAAGGAAGCTTGGGAGGTGATCATGCAAAGTGCATTGGCGAAGTTCATGATGGCAGGTTCCGTTCTGGCCGCGCTGCAAGCCGCGCAGCCGGCTTTTGCCGCATCCTGCAACTGGAGCGCCAAGATGGAAGAAGACGAAGGCGGCAGCGTGCTGACGGCTTCGGTGTGCGGCGGACCGAAGGCCGATGCGCATCTGATGCTCGTCTGTTTCGACAAGCCGGTGCTGAGCTACGATCTGGGTGCGGCCGGCCAGCAGCTGGAACCCGGCATCAGCGCTTCCTTCACCTTCAAGGGCGGTGACAAGAGCGTGACCAAAAAGCTCGACCTCGAGGCCATGTATAATTACTTCACGGCTGAGCTGAGCAAAGACGATCCACTGCTCGGCCTGTTGCGCGGCAAGGGCGACGTCACGGTTACGGCCGACAAATATGGCGAGAACAGCTTTCCGCTGACGGGCTCGAGCGCTGCGATCGGTAAGGTGCTGGCGCAGTGCGGCAAAAGTTCGGCCGGCGAAGCGGACTGAAGCTCCCTACTTTCGACCACGCAGCTTGGTCCCGCGCCTCCATCAGGGCAAAGCCAAGCAGGTTCTCGCCGCGCCCGGTTTGCCGTTTCGCTCATCGACGGGGGCACGGGTTTGGAGGCGGCAATATGCGGCCTGAGTTTTCAACGCGAGCTGCGCTTTCCCTCCGGTGTCGCCACCAGCGAGGCGGCGGCGGCATTGGCCGTGGCGATCGCCGCTTCCATCGGATGGCCACGGGCGAGGCCTGCCGCGAAGGCGCCGACGAATTCGTCGCCGGCGCCATGGGTGCTGACGACCTTGACCGGGACGGCCGCCAGTGCGAAGGCCGCGCCGGTCCGGTCGCAATAGGCGACACCTTCGCCGCCGGCGGTGACGATCGCCGAGGGGTAGGCATCGATCAGCCGCCGCGCGGCTTCGGTTGCGCCGGCGAGCGTATCGACGACCGGAATGCCGGCCAAAAATTCCGCTTCGATGGCGTTGACGATGACGATGTCTATCAGCGCGGTCAATTCGGCCGACAGTGTTCGCGCCGGTGCGGCGTTGAGCACGACGCGGCCGCCGGATGCCTTCACCGCGCGCGCGGCAGCGATGTTTGCGGCGTCGGGCACTTCGTTTTGCAGCAACAGCACTGCCGTCTGTACCACCACCTCCCTTGCTGCCACGACGTCATCATCGTCCAGCGTGAGATTGCTGCCGGAGACGATCACCGCACCATAGTCGCCATCGCTGTCGAAGATCGCCACGCTCATGCCGGAGCCTGCGCCTGCCGCCACGCGCACGAAGCGGCGATCGACGCCGGCGCGATCTAGATTGGCCAGCAGCGCCGTGCCGAAATCGTCGTCGCCGACGGCGCCGATCATCGCCGCGCGCACGCCGGCGCGTGCCGCCGAGACCGCCTGGTTGCCGCCCTTGCCGCCGCATTTCGGCTGCCAGGCACGGCCGGTCACCGTCTCGCCCTTACGCGGACGGTCGGGCGCGTCCACCATGATGTCGTAATGCAGGCTGCCGAAGACGGTGACCAGCGGAACCGTCATGTGCCGCGGTCTTTTCGTTTCGAGGTGACCGCCGACATGGTGCGGCCGAGATTGCGCTCCGCCGCCTGATAGTCGCGCTGCGCCACCGCCACGAACAAAGCGTCGAGGATGTTGAGCTGGGCGATACGCGCCGCCGCGTTCTCGCCCATCAGCGGCGAGCCTTGCGCCGTCGAGCACAGCACGATGTCGGCAATCTGCGCCAGCGGCGAGTTGTCGTAGTTGGTGATGGCCAGCGTGCGGGCGCCGCTCTTGCGGGCAAGATGGATGGCGTCGATGACGGCCGACGTGTTGCCGGAATGCGAGAAGCCGACGGCGATGTCGTCGGCGCCGAGCAGCGAGGCCGACATCAGCATCATGTGCGAGTCGTCATAGACCGATGCGCGGATGCCGATGCGCAGGAATTTGTGCGAGACATCGCGGGCGATCTGGGCGGAGCCGCCGACGCCATAGAAATCGCGGTTCCTGGCGCGGTAGAGCAGATCGGCGGCACGGTCGAAATCGTCCATGTCGAGGATCGCGAGCGTCTCCTCCAGCGCCTGGATCGAGGTGCGGAACACTTTCTGCACGATCTCGGCCGAGCTGTCGTCGACCGACAGTTCCTGGTGCATCTCGGCGGTCGGGAGGCGGCTGTATTCATAGACGGCGGTGCGGAAGTCGCGGTAGCCGGAGAAGCCGAGTTTCTTGGCGATCTTGACCACCATCGCCTCCGACACGCCGGCCTCCTCGGCGATCTGCTTGAGCGGAATGGTCTCGTCGAAACCGCGCCGGCCGAAGACGGTTTCCACCACCTTGGCCTCAAGCGGGGTGAGATGCGGCATCATCATGCGGATGCGCGGCCCCACGGCTTTCAGATCGAGATTGCTCAACGTCATCCACGTCCCCTCGTCTCCGGCCCGAGCATGGCTTCCTGGACGATAGCCTGCGACGTCACGGCGTCCTGGCTGGCCATCGCGGCGGACAGGCGGTTATCCTTCTCCAGCCGGTCGACAACGCGCAGCAGGCGCTTGACGGTGGCGATGTTGACTTCGCATTCGCGCACCGGATCGAGCCCGGTCATGTCGGGGAAAGTGTCGAAGTAGATGGCGCCGGCGTAGCCGTCGCGACGGATCTGGCACAGCAGTTCGATGGTCTGCAGCGTGTGCACCGCGCCGACCATCAGGCCGTCGTCGCGCTTGGCATAGCCATCGTTGAGATGGACGCCGAGCAGCTTGCTGTGGCGAGCGATCAGCGCCGCGGCGAAGGCCGGCTGTTCGTCGGCATAGAGCACATGGGCGAAATCGAGCGTGACGCCGAGATTGGGTAGGCCGACCTCGCGGATCGCCAGCAAGGTGGTCGCCGCATCCGGCATCAGCGAGTAGGAGCGCGGTTCGTTAGGCTTGTACTCCAGGCTGATCTGGCAGCCGGGATCATGCGCGGCAACTTCACGAATCCCCTCGATTTCGTGCTGCCAGAGCGTCGCATAGTCAGTTTGAAATGCATAGTCGAAGCCATCCTGGCCCAGCCACAGCGTCATCAGACTGGCGCCGGCCGCGCGCACCGCATCGATACCGGCCTTGGTCAAGTCGATGGCTTCGCGGCGCACCGCCGGGTCCGGATTGGTGAAGGCGCCGAGCTTGAAGGCCGGATTGGAGTAGTAACGCATGGCAAAGCCATTGATGGAAAGCCCGAAATCGCCGAGCTTTCGGGCGATTTCAGCCGGCTTTTCACTGACATGATCGGGGAAATTAAGATCAAGATCGGTCAACCCGTCGACCTTGGCCGCGCGAGTGGCCATCTGCAGCATGGACGGCTTGCCGGTGAGATCAGGCCATTCGGCTTGCGGCCGCGAGGCGAAGGAATTCAGGCGGGTGGCGAAGCGACTGTTTGTCATGATCGACCTTTCAGTGATTTACTTCACATAAATACGAGTATTTGTAAAGTTATCATTTGCGAGGCGGTTTGTAGCGCGCAACATCCTGCTTGGCCGAGATCTTCGGCTGCGCCTCTGCATCCATGCCGGGAGTTTCGAGTCCCGCAACGGTGCGGATGCTGGTGCGAGCCCTTGCGCCCTGCCTGCCGATTGACCAATCTGGCCGACACTGTCATGAGCCGCGGTTGGGGGATCGCACATGCCAACGCTTTATCAACTGAAACCGGCCTTTCAGGCCAGGCTGCGGCCGTTGGCCGACCGGCTGGCCGATGCCGGCGTCACCGCCAACCAGATCACGCTTCTCGCCGCAGCACTGTCCATCGCCACAGGCCTGGTGGTCACTGCCTTTGCCTTCCGTCCCCTGGTGTTCCTGTTGATGCCGGTGGTGCTGTTTGTGCGCATGGCGCTCAACGCCATTGACGGGATGCTGGCCAGGGAACATGGACAAGCATCAAAACTCGGCATGTATCTCAACGAACTCTGCGACGTCGTCTCGGACCTAGCGCTGATCCTGGCCTTTGCCACCTTGTTCCCGGCCTGGGGTGTCGTCGCCTTCGCTATTACCGCCATGCTGGTCGAGTTCGCCGGCGTGCTTGGCGTTGCCGCAGGCAGCGGGCGCAACTATGCCGGGCCGTTCGGCAAGAGCGACCGGGCCCTGGCGCTCGGCGTCATCGCCTTCCTCATCGCCTGCGGCCTGTGGTTCCAAGCGATTGTGCCCTTTGTGTTTCCGGTCATGGCTACACTGTCAGTCGTAACCGCCATCAACCGGATACGCGGCGGCCTTAGAGCGGGCGGCGCATGATGCCAAAGCGTCAGGCGCCCGACCGCCAGAGGGAAACCATGATCCACCAGACCATTGCAGCCGGAGCACCGGCAAGCCTCGAGCGCATCGCGCTGGAGCGCACGTTCAAGAGCCATGACGGCACCGAGATCTTCTACCGCTACTGGCCGGCCGCCGGGTCGACGCCAAAGGGTGCGATCCTTCTGTTCCATCGCGGCCACGAGCATGGCGGCCGCATGGCGCATCTGGTCGACGAACTCGCCATGCCCGACCATGCCTTCTACGCCTGGGACGTGCGCGGCAATGGCCGCTCGGCCGGCGAGCGCGGCTATGCGCCATCCTTTGCCGCCCTGGTTCGTGACATCGACTGCCTGGTGCGTGAGATCGGCCGGGATGGTTTTGGCCAGCGCGACATCGCGCTGATCGCGCAGTCGTTCGGCGCCGTGCTGGCTGCTGCCTGGGTGCATGACTATGCGCCCGACATCCGCGCGCTGGTGGTGGCTTCACCGGCCTTTTCGGTCAAGCTCTACGTGCCCTTCGCCAAAGAGGGCATTGCGCTGTGGCAGAAGCTCAAGGGCCGCTTCTTCGTCAATTCCTACGTCAAGGCGAAGTTCCTGACGCATGATGCCGAGCGCATCGCTTCCTTCGACGCCGATCCGCTGATCACGCGACCGATCGCCTCCAACATCCTGGTCGAGCTTTACGACCACGCTGCCCGCATCGTCTCGGACGCGCGCGCCATCACCGTGCCGACGCAGCTCTTGATCTCCGGCAGCGATTGGGTGGTGCGGCATGGACCGCAGCACGAGTTCTTCGTCAATCTCGGCAGCAGCGCCAAGGAGCGGCATGTGCTGCCCGGCTTCTTCCACGACACGCTGGGCGAGCGCGATCGCAAGCAGGCGCTGGACTTGATCCGGCCGTTCCTCGAAAAGCAATTTGCCACGCGGGAGAAAACCATCGACTTGCTTCAGGCCGACCGCGCCGGCTACACCCGCGACGAGGCCGAGAGGCTCGCCTCGCCGCTGACGCTGTTGTCGCCCAAGGGTATCTACTGGGCGATGAGCCGCGCCTCGATCCGCGTGGGCGCCTGGCTGTCTTCGGGCATGAAGACCGGCATTGCCACCGGCTTCGATTCCGGCTCGACGCTCGACTATGTCTACGAGAACGACGCGCGCGGCAGCGGCTTCATCGGCCGCATGATCGACCGCACCTTCCTCGACGCCATCGGCTGGCGCGGCATCCGCCAGCGCAAGCTGCATCTGGAAGAGCTGATCGGCAACGCCGCCGCCAGCCTGAAGGCAGCTGGCCGTCCCGTCCACATGCTCGACATCGCCGCCGGCCACGGCCGCTATGTGCTCGATGCCGTCGCCAAATGCACTGAACCACCAGCAAGCGTGCGGCTGCAGGATTATTCCGAGCTCAATGTCGGACTGGGTTCGAAGCTGATAGCCGAGCGGCAGCTGCCGACCAGCGTCACCTTTCATCAGGCCGACGCCTTCGATGCCGACATGCTGGCCGGGCAAAAGCCGGCGCCGGACCTCGCCATCGTCTCCGGACTTTACGAATTGTTCGCCGACAATACGATGATTTCCCGCTCGCTCGGCGGGCTGGCGAGCGCCATGCAGTCCGGCAGCCTGCTCGTCTACACCAATCAGCCATGGCATCCGCAGCTGGAGATGATCGCGCGCAGCCTGACCTCGCATCGCGGCGGACAGGCCTGGGTGATGCGGCGGCGCACGCAGGGCGAGATGGACCAGTTGGTGACGGCTGCCGGTTTCGAGAAGATCGACCAGCGCATCGACCAATGGGGCATCTTCACTGTTTCGGTCGCTCGGCGCGTCTGAGACCATGGCCCCGGCTCGGGAACACAATTTGGGTATCGTGCTGAGGGCCGCCCTTTGGTTGGCGCTGCTGGCGCCATTCTTCTATTCGACCTATGGCTTTGCCAACTGGCTGGCATCGCGGCGCGACCATGTCGGCAGCATCGTCTACGCTTGGGAGCACGCCGTCCCGTTCGTCGCCTGGACGATCGTGCCCTATTGGTCGATCAATCTGTTCTACGGCCTATCGTTGCTGCTCAACACGACCAGGCGCGGTGTCGACCGGCTCGCCGGCCGCTATCTCTCGGCGCAGATCATTGCCGTCGCCTGCTTCATCGCGTTCCCGCTGACGGCGACCTTCGTGCGGCCGGCAACCACCGGCCTGCCGGGTTTCCTGTTTGCGGTGCTCGGTGGTTTCGACAAGCCGTTCAACCAAGCGCCGTCCCTGCACATCGCGCTGCTGGTGATCATTTGGGACCATTGGCGTCACGTTCTGGCACGTCACCGTCTCGGCGGCATTCTCCGCCCCCTCTGGCACGTCTGGTGTTTTCTCATCGGCGCCTCGGTGCTGACGACCTGGCAGCATCATTTCATCGACATTCCGACCGGCGCCCTGCTCGGCCTGTTTGCGCTGTGGCTGTTTCCGTCCAAGGGCGAGCTGCCATTCTGGGGTTTTCGGTTGACCGCCGACCCAAGGGCGCGGCGGCTGGCGGGTTATTACGGGCTGGGGGCGGCCCTTGCCCTGGCCGGCGCTGCCGAGGGCGCGTTGGTCTCCGCCGATTTTCTCATCCTGTTGTGGCCGGCATTGGCGCTGGCCATCGTCGCCTTCGCCTATGCTGGGGCCGGGGCCAAAGTGTTCCAGAAGGCAGCCGATGGTAGCGTCTCACTGGCCAACCGTATCCTGCTCCTGCCCTACCGGCTTGGCGCCCGGATCAATGTGTGGGTATGGACCCGCCAACTGGCGCCGCAAGCGGAGATCACCGACGGTGTTTTCCTCGGCCGGTTTCCGAGTGCCGACGAGGCCAACCGCTTCGGCACAGTGATCGACCTTGCCGGCGAGATGGAACGGCCGCGCGGCGTGACCTGCCGCTGGATCAGCTACGCGATGCTCGACCTCGTGGCGCCGCCTCACGACAGGCTGGAGCGAGCGGTGGCGGCGATCGAGCTGGCGCGCCGGCGCGGCACCGTGCTGGTCTGCTGCGCGCTCGGCTTCCAGCGCAGTGCAGCCGTCGTCGCCGACTGGCTGGTTGTGACCGGACGCTCGCACACTGCCGCGCAGGCGCGCAGGAAACTCGCCGCATTGGGCCGGCCCGTGCATCTTCAGATCGGGCTGGAAGAACCGGGGCTGGAAGAACCGACATGAGTTGGCCGGCATGAGTGGCGAGAATTTTCCCGAGAAGGCCGAAATATTCGCCGCCGGGCTGATGGTGCAGGCGGTGTGGCCGATCCTGCTGGTGGTCGCGGCTGTGATGGCAGCGCCGGTCATCGGCCTGGTGGCCGGACCGCAGACGACAGCGCTGTCCGCGGCGGCCTGGCTGGTCGCGGCGGCGAGCGCCGTGGCCACGCTGGCTCTTTCGGCCTTGCTTTTGTTCGATGCGCTGCTGTTCCGGCTGATGGCAAGCCACGCCAGCGAGGCCGCCGGCGGTGCTGCGGTCGACGACGTGCTGACGCGCATGCGCCTGAAGCCCACCGCTGCCGGCGGCCGCTCGCTCGACCGTCGCATGGCAGGCACGCGCCGCCTGCTGACAAGGCAGCGCATGGCGCTCGCCATGTTTGCTGCGGCATCCCTTTTCGCAGCATTTGTTTGAGCCATGACAAAACTTCACCTGCGCGCCAACACCTTCACCTTGCTGCAGACGGTGACCTCGGTCGGCCTGTCGGCGGCGGCCTGGGTGGTAACCGGCGTCAGGCCAATCTGGAACGGCAGCCAGCCGTCGGAGCGGCAGCGCATCTACTTCGCCAATCATGCCAGCCATGGCGATTTCATCCTGCTGTCGGCCTGTCTGAGCGAGAAGGTGCGCGCCCGCACCCATGCGATCGCGGCGGCCGAATATTGGGGCAAGTCGCGGCTGCGCCGCTTCATCGCGCAGGACATGCTGTCGTCCGTGCTCATCCACCGGCAGTGGACCGACGAAACGCAACACCCGATCTCGATCATGCTGTCGGTGCTCGACGACGGCCACTCGCTGATCCTGTTTCCCGAAGGCACTCGCAACACGACGGAGGCGGATCTGCTGCCGTTCCGCTCCGGCCTCTACAATCTGTCGATGGCGCGGCCCGATGTCGAACTCATCCCGTGCTGGATCGAGAACATGTCGCGCGTGCTGCCCAAGGGCCAGTTCCTGCCGGTGCCGCTTCTGTGCCGCGTCGTCTTTGGTCCGCCGGTGGCGATCGCGCCCGGCGAAGAACGCCGCACCTTCCTCGAGCGCGCGCGCCAGACGCTGCTGTCGCTCAACCCGCGTCCCGATCGGGACCACTAGCATGACCAGGCAAAGAGACTTCGTATGACACTGCCGCCAATGCATGAAACCGTCATCCTGCTGGCCGGCCTGATCTGCGTGCTCACCATGGCGAGCATCGTTGCCGGTATCCTCTCATGGCGGGCGCCGAAGCCGCTGCCCTCGACGCTCGTCAACTTGAACCAGCGCATCAACGCCTGGTGGGTGATGGTGCTGGCGATCACCGTCGCCTTCTTCTTCGGCCGCACCGGCATGACCATCCTGTTTGCGCTGATCTCGTTTGCCGCGCTGCGCGAGTTCGTGACGCTGACGCACAGCCGGCGCAGCGACCACTGGGTGCTGCTCGGCATGTTCGGCATCATCATTCCCTTCCAGTACTGGCTGGTGTGGACCGCCTGGTACGGGCTGTTCACCATCTTCATCCCCGTCTACTGCTTCCTCTTGATGCCGGCGATCACCGCGCTCAACGGCGACACCGAGCGCTTCCTCGAGCGCGTGTCCGCGCAGCAATGGGCGGTCATGATCTCGGTCTACTGCGTCAGCCATGTGCCGGCGCTGCTGACGCTCAACGTGCCCGGTTTCGAGGGCCGCAACCTCCTGCTCATCGCCTTCCTGATCATCACCGTGCAAGGCAGCGACGTGCTGCAATACATTTTCGGCAAGCTGTTCGGCCGGCATTTTTTGTCGCCGTCCGTTTCGCCATCAAAGACTTGGGAAGGGCTGATCGGCGGGCTGGTGTCATCGAGCCTGCTCGGCGCGCTGCTGTCGTTCCTGACGCCGTTCTCGCCGCTCGCGGCGGCAGGCGTCGCCTTCATCGCCTGCCTGATGGGGTTCCTCGGCGGGCTGGTGGCGTCGGCGATCAAGCGCGACCAGGGCGTCAAGGACTGGGGTCACCTGATCGAGGGTCACGGCGGCATGATGGACCGCGCCGACAGCCTGGTCTTCGCCGCACCGGTGTTCTTCCACATCGTCCGCTATTTCTGGACGTGAGCTAAGCCGTTCAATCGCGGATGGCGCGGCCTGCCTGCTGCAGCAATTCGAAGGCGGCGAAGCGCTTGTCGTGCCAGGGCACGAGGTCGCCACCGGCCGGGCGATAGATGTCGCCGATGCGCGACATGCCGGTCATCGCCGCGATCACATCGGGATATTTTTGCGCCGCCACCGCCGCCAATATGGACGAGCCGAGCAGCACCGGTTCGGGCGAGGTCGAACCGGCGACGGTCAGGCCTGTGGTGTCGGCCAAAAGCTGACGTACCAGCGCGCTTTGCGCGGCACCGCCGCTGACGACGATGGTGTCGATGGCAATGCCTTTGTTGGCCATCGCCGCAAGGATCTGGCGCACGCCGTAGCCGATGCCCAGCAGGCCGGCGACATAGAGCGCGACCAGACTGTCGAGGGACGTGTCCATGCCAAGCCCGGCGATCAAGGCCTTGGACTCGGGATCGGCGAAGGGCGAGCGGTTGCCGAGGAATTCCGGCACGACATGCAGTCCATCGGCCAGGTGCGCTACGGCGGACAGGTCGGCGGACTGCTTCGCCGCCTGCTGACCAAGCCAAGCGGTCAGGCCGAGACCTTCCGCCTTGGCTTTTGCGGATGCCTCAGCCGTGGCCGGATGGAAAGCGACGAGGTGGTCGATTGCAGCACCCGCCGCCGATTGCCCGCCTTCATTGAGCCAAAGCCCCGGCACCATCGAGGAAAAATACGGGCCCCAGACGCCGGGCACGAAGGCCGGCTCGCTGGTGCTGGCCATGGTGCAGGCCGAAGTGCCGAACACATAGGCCATGCGCGACTGCAAGGTGCCGACCGAGCCCTGCCCGCCAACCGTGCCGACGCCGCCGGCATGGGCATCGATCAGGCCGGCCGCAACCGGCGTTCCCGGCAGCAGGCCGAGATCGGCCGCGGCGGCCTCAGTCAGGCCTTGGGCAAGTGCCGTGCCGCCTTCGACGATTTCGGTGCCGATGCGGGCAAAGCCTTCATCGGCGAGCGCGCCGAGGCCGATGGCACGGAAATAGGCATCGTCCCAGCGCCGCTCATGACCGAGATAGGTCCATTTGCAGGTCAGCGTGCAGATCGAGCGCGCCAGGCTGCCGGTTGAGCGCCAGGTCAGATAGTCCGTCAGGTCGAAGAAATGCTCGGCCGCATCGAAGGTGGCGGGCAGGTTCTCGCGCAGCCACAGCAGCTTCGGCGTTTCCATTTCCGGCGAGATGGTGCCGCCGACATAGTCGAGCACGGCGTGCTTGCCGGCATTGATGCGCTGCGCCTGGTCGAGCGCGCGGTGATCCATCCAGACGATGATGTTGCGCTGACTGTCGCCGGAACTGCCGACCTGCAACGGCGCGCCGTCCTTGCCGACCACGACCAGCGAACAGGTGGCGTCGAAGCCGATGCCAGCAATGTCGCGCCCAGCGAGCCCCGACTTGGTCACCGCCTCGCGCACGCTGGCGCAAACCGCACGCCAGATGTCCTCGCTCGACTGTTCGGCGATTTCGCCGGGCTCGATGAACAGAGCGATGTCGCGCTTCGCCGAGGCAAGCATGGTGCCCTTGCTGTCGAATACCCCCGCCCTGGCACTGCCAGTGCCGACATCGATGCCGAGGAAGTGGGACATGGGAACCTCAGAAGTTAGGCAGTAGGCGAGATGGTCAGCAGTGAACGGCCAGTTGCAAGAGCCTCTCCCCATTCCCTACTGCCTAATGCCTACTGCCTCACAAATCATTGCTCTGCGGCAGGATCACCAGATCCCGGATAGTGACATTTCTCGGCCTAGTCAGCATGAACAGCACGGCTTCGGCGACCTCGACCGGTTGAATCAGGCCGCCCTTGGCCAGTTCATCCTCAAGCTTGTCCTTCGGCCAGTCGCTGATCAGCGCTGTCACCACCGGCCCCGGCTGCACCGCGCCGAGGCGCAGGCCGTGCGGGGCGACCTGCCGGCGCACCGTGTGGACGAAGGCCTGCACGGCATGCTTGGAGGCGGTGTAGATCGGCTCCCAGACCACCGGCACCAGTCCGGCGATCGAGGACGTCACGATGATGTCGCCGGTCTTTCGTTCGACCATATGCGGAAGCACGGCGTGTATGGAACGGAACACCGCGTTGATGTTGAGGTTCAGCATGCGGTCCCACACATCGGGGTCGCCTTCGAGCACCGGGCCTCCGACATAGGCGCCGGCATTGGCGTGGAAGATATCGAGCTGGCCGGCCTTGTCCAGGATTTGCGGCATCATCGTCGCGACGCTGGCCGGCTCCATCAGATCGATCACCAGCGGGATCGCGTTGGGACCGAGTTCGGTGCAGACGCTTTTCAGCGCGTCGGCGGCGCGGTCGACGAGCACAACGCGAACGCCGGCGGCAATCAGCGCTCTCGCGCATTCCAGGCCTATGCCCGACGCGGCGCCGGTGATCGCCGCGACCTTTCCACTCAAATCCTGAGCCATTCTATCCTCGTATCGATTGCGGTTGCGTTCAGGCGCGGCCGTGGGAAACCCGCGAGCGGCGTGCCAGGGAGTCGACGATGACCGCAATTGCCAGAACGGCGCCGGTGATCATGTAGCGAAGCGACGATGACAGATCGAGCAAGGTCAGCCCGCTGGCGATCGACTGGATGACGATGATCCCGAGCAGCGCGGAATAGGCGCTGCCACGGCCGCCAAACAGGCTGGTGCCGCCTATGACCGCCGCCGCAATGGCGTTGAGGTTGACGTCGCCGGTGCCGGCCTGCTGGCTGGCAGAGGCCAGCCGCGCCGCCGACAGCACGCCGCCAAGGGCGGCGAACATCGAGCACATGACGAAGGCGCTGAGGTAGATCGAGCGCACCTTGATGCCGGCGCGGCGCGCCGCTTCGCGGTTGCCGCCGACGGCGGTCATCGAGCGGCCCCATTGGGTGCGGGTCAGCGCATAGTTCATCGCCACCACCAGGCCGACGAACAGGCCGAACATCCACGGTATGCCGCGCGCCTGGTTGAGATAGCCGACGATCAGTTCGAGCAGGATGGTCAGGGCGGCGACGCGCACGATGAGGCCGCCGACAGACGGCGCCGACAAATTGACGGCCCGGCGGCGGCTGACGGTGCGCAGGCCGCTGATCAGCATGACGATGCCGGGCAATGCCGCCAGTGCATAGGACAGCCAGTCCGGCATGACCAGCAACTGGCCGAAATTCACCAGGTTCGAGCCATAGGGCAGATTGATCGAGCCGGTGGAGCCCAGAATATACAGCTGCAGGCCGAGCACGGCGAGCAGGCCGGCGAGCGTCGAGACGAAGCTTGGCATGCCGAGCCGGTTGAACAGCAAGGCATAGAGCGCGCCGATGAAACCGCCGACGGCAATTGCGGCGAGGATGGCGAGCGCCACCGGCCAGCCCTGGTTGACCCACAGCGTGCCTACCATGGCCGAGGCAAAGCCGCTGATCGAGCCGACCGACAGGTCGATCTCACCGACCATCAGCACACAGACGATGCCGAGCGCGATGACGCCGACGGTCGAGCAGTCGAACAGGAGATTGACCAGATTGCTCGACGAGACGAAGACCGGATTGAGGGCGGTGAACACGCTCCAGATGATGACCAGGCCGACGATGACCGGCAACGAGCCGAGGTCGCCGGAGCGGACGCGGTCGAAGAAGGCGCTGATGGCGCCACCAACGCCGGCCTGGTGCTTGACGCGCACGTCGCTGCGGTCGAGGGCCGTCGACGAGGAGGTGTCCTGCTTGGGCTCCGCGCTCATGGCCGCTGCTCCTGATTGTTCGCTTGTTCGGCGGCCTTGCGCCGTTCGGCGCGGCGCGACACTGCATTGTTGGCGGCGCCGGTGATGGCGCTGACCAGTTCCTGGTTCGAGGCGTCGGGTTCGAAGACGCCGTTGTTGCGGCCGAGCCTGAGCACGACTATGCGGTCGGCGACGGCGCGCACGTCCTCCATATTGTGACTAATCATCAGCACGCCGAGCCCACGCTCGCGCACCCGGTCGATGAGGTTCAGCACTTCCGCCGTCTGGGCGACGCCAAGAGCGGCGGTCGGCTCGTCGAGCAGGATGACCTTGGGGTCGAGCAGCAGCGAGCGGGCGATCGCCACGGTCTGGCGCTGGCCGCCGGACAGCGAGGCGACCGCCTCGCGGACGCTTGGAATACGCGCCGACAATTCGTTGAGCAGCGTCCAGGCGCGAATTTCCATCGCCACCTCGTCCAGCCGCAGCGGGTTGATCTCCTTGCCGAGAAAGATGTTGGCGACGACGTCGAGGTTTTCGCACAGTGCGAGATCCTGGAAGACGGTGGCGATGCCGAGCGTCAGCGCGGCGCTCGGGTCGGGCATCGTCACTTGCCTGCCGCGGAAATTGATGGTGCCCGAGCTCGGCTGGTGGACGCCGGCCAGAATCTTGACCAGCGTCGACTTGCCGGCGCCATTGTCGCCGACCAGCGCCACCACCTCGCCGGCATGGACATCGAGATCGATATCGGTGAGCGCCGAAACGGCGCCGAAATTCTTCGAGATGCCGCGCAGGCTGAGCACCAGCTCGCCTGCCGAAACCGGTCCGTCAGAGATGTCAGACATGGTGGCAAACCTTTCCGGATGGGCGGTCAAGAGTGACTGCGAACTTCCGGCCACCGCAAGGGCGGCCGGAAAGCAGGATCAGGATTCTAGGTCATCCTTTTATGCATGTCGTTATCCCAAAACCGCTGCGCACTTTTGGGCGACCTGCATTGTCACTTTGTAATGCCGAGCTTCTTGCAACCTTCGGCGTAGCGGTCGACGCAAAGCTCTTCGGCGGTGTTGATCTTCTTGTCGATGATCTCGGCCTTTAGGTTTTCCTGCGTCACCACCGCCGGCGTGAACAGCTGCGAAGGAGTGTCGTAGAGGGTCATTTCGGCCTTCGGCGTCTCGCCCGACAGAAGCTGGACGGCGACGTTGGCGGCAGCCGCCGCAACGATCTCGCTCGGCTTGGAGATGGTGTTGTACTGATCGCCGGCGATGATCAGCTGCAGTGCGGCGATCGTCGCGTCGTTGCCGGTCACCGGCGGCACCGGATCGACACCGGCGGCCTTGAAAGCGGCGATGGCGCCACCACCGGTGCCGTCATTGGCCGCAACGACGCCGACGATCTGCGTGGAGAAGCGGGTGATCTGGCCGCTTGCCCATTGCTGCGCCTTCGGCGGCGCCCATTCCGGCGTGTCGTATTCGGCAAGGATCTTGTAGCCGCTGTTGTCGAGGCTGGAATGGATGCCCTTCTTGATCAGCCCTGCGGCCGCGTCGGTCGGCGATCCGTTGATCTGCAGCAGGCCGCCGCTGGCCGGGTCGACCTTCAGCGCCTTGAGGTGTTCGACGAGCGAGTCGGCAATGGCCTTGCCGATGCCTTCATTGTTGAACGAGACGTAGAAGTCGGCAGGTGCAGTCGGGATCGGGCGATCATAGGCGATGACCTTGACGCCCTGGCTCTGCGCCAGCTTGACCAGCGAGGCGGCGGCGGTCGAGTCGACAGGGTCAAGCACGATCGCCTTGGCGCCCTGCGAGATTACCGAGTTGAACTGCTGCTGCTGGCGCGAGGCGTCGGCATCGGCGTTCTGGTAGATCACCTTGCAGCCGGGGCAGAGTTTTTTCATCTCGGCGACGAAGCCGGGATAGTCGTGCTGCTCGTAGCGCGTCGAGGCCTGGTCGGGCATCAAGAAGGCGACCGTGGCGTCGGTAACCGGGGCGGCAAAGGCAGCGGTGCCGCCAAGAAGAGACAGAGTGAGCGCAATGGCTCCCGTCGATTTCCAGGCAAATCTGGTCATTTTGATAGCTCCGTTTCAAGGAATGGTTTCATGAAGCCCTGGACACCACATGGCGCCGGGCCTTGACTGCAGTCGGCTGTTGCGAGGAACAACGGAGCACTTGATCCGTGCTGCGCATCCCCTTGATATCCCTGGATTTCGGGACAAGCGATCTCCAGCACGGGGCGCCTCCAACGCACCCCGCGTTCTTACCTCAGTAAACGTCTAGGCTCCTCCCGGTCCTCCCTGTTAGGCGGCAATCTCCGCGCTGATGTTTTCCGCCAGCAGGGCCCTGAAGCGCGAAGGCGACATGCCTTTCTGGGTCAGGAACTGGCGGTTGAAATTCGAGATGTTGTTGTAGCCGGCGGCATAGCAGATCTCGGTGATCGGCATGTCGGCCTCGCTCATCAGCAACTGGCAGGCAAGGTTGATGCGCAGCCGGTTGACATACTGCACCAGCGCCATGCCGGTATGGCGGCGGAAGCTGCGCGAAAACGCGCTCGGGCTGCGGCCGGCGATCGCCGCCAGATCGCTTTCGCTGAACGGCTCGGTCAGGTTGGCGTTGATATAGGCAAGCGCCTTGTTGACGCCGGCCGACATGAAGCCTGAGGGATCCGGCAGATAGCTGGCGCTGGTCAGCGTCCGCACATCGGCGGCGCGGCTCAGAATGTCGATGAGCTCCATGAACAAAGCGATGCGGCGAACGCCTTGCGCCTCGACCAGTTCGGCCAGCACAGGTGCGGCGAGCTTGGCGGTAGCGGTGGAGAACAGCGCGCCGCGGCGGCTGAGCTCGAGAATGTTTTCACAACCGGCAAGTTCCGGCAACGCGGCGGTGGCGTCGGCAATGAACTCTTGCGAGAACTGCACGACGCGGCCGCGCAGCGGCACGCTGGCGCCTGCCGGCACGTCGCTGACCCAGTTGTGCGGCAGGTTCGGGCCGGTGAGCACGAGATTGCCGGGCTCGAACTCGCCGATGAAGTCACCGACGAAATAATGGCCCGTGGTGGCGACGACGTGATGGATTTCGTATTCGGGGTGGAAGTGCCAGCGCACCGTGTGGAAGGGGTAGCCGTGGGCCCAGGCCTTGAACGACTCGCCGCGTCTGATCTGGACGACTTCCAAGTCCGGATTCATGTCAGTTCCTCCCGGCGCCGGTCCGGTCATGCGACCAGTTGCAGTGCCATCTCCCGCAGGCCGCGTTTGCCGCTCTCTGCAGTGATCGAAGCTTAGGCGGCAATTCATGCAGCCGCCACCACGGTGTGTCCACCTCACTGATACTTTTTTGACGTTTTTGTGGTCAAGGCGATACGTATGCGAGTACGCGGGAGAGATCAGGCCCCGCTTGCGAGACGGTGACGACGCAAACGATGTCGCCGGCGGCGAGAGCTGGTCGCTCGATTTCGGCTCCGTCACAGTGACAATATGCAAAGGGAGCGGATCGGCATGACAAGGACGTTCACCTACTCCGGCAGCCCTGCGCATATTGTCTTCGGCAATGGCGCGTCGTCCGAGGTGGGCACCTGGATCGAAAAACTCGGCTGCAATCGCGCGCTGGTGCTGTCGACGCCGCATCGGGCTGCCGACGGCGAGGCGCTTGCCAAGTCCCTCGGCGCGCTGGCGGCCGGCACCTTTTCGGGCGCCGCCATGCACACGCCGGTCGAGGTAACCCAAACGGCAATGGCCAAGGCGACCGAGGTCAAGGCTGACTGCGTTGTCGCGCTTGGCGGCGGCTCTACCACCGGTCTCGGCAAGGCGATCGCCTGGCGCACCGACCTGCCGCAGATCGTCATCCCGACCACCTATGCCGGCTCGGAGGTGACGCCGATCCTCGGTCAGACCGAGAACGGCGAAAAAACCACAATGCGTGACGCAAGGATCCTGCCGGAAGTGGTGATCTACGATCCAGAGCTGACCGTCGGCCTGCCGATAGCGATGAGCGTCGCGTCAGGACTCAACGCCGTGGCGCACGCGGCCGAAGCGCTTTACGCGCAGGATCGCCATCCGATTTCCACCCTGATGGCGAAAGAAGGATTGCGCGCCATGACGGCGGCGCTGCCGGTGTTGACCAAGGAGCCTGGAAATATCGATGCACGCAGCGATGCGCTTTACGGCGCCTGGCTGTGCGGTACGGTGCTCGGCGCCGTCGGCATGGCGCTGCATCACAAGATCTGTCACACGCTGGGCGGCTCTTTCGACATGCCGCATGCCGAGACCCATGCGGTGATGTTGCCGCACACGATCGGCTTCAACGCCGTCGCGGTGCCCGACTCGTTGAAGCCGGTCGCCGACTTGTTTGGCGGCAGTGCGGGCGGCGGTCTCCACGATTTCGCCAAGGCGGTCGGCGCGCCCCTTACATTGAAAGAACTCGGCCTCATGCAGGCCGATCTCGACCGCGCCGCTGAGATCGCGACCAGGAACCCATACTGGAATCCGCGGCCTTTCGACCGCGCCGCAATCCGCGCCCTGTTGCAGGACGCGTGGGAGGGAAGGCGTCCGCAAAACTGACGGCAACAAGCAAGGAACTTACCCGCCGCGAATTCATCAGGATACCGCCACGAGTGGCTCCGCCTGATCGGCGCAGGCCGCTCACGCATATGTGCGCGTGAAAAACTGAGCGGCTCAACAAGCCCATTGACATCAGCCGTATTTTCGACGCAAACGTTATATTGTTACTGTTATACAGTTACACAGCCCGCCTCTCCGGCGACATACCTTTCAGACTGCAAGGAGACCACGGATGCGTCGCATTCCCTTTCTCGCCGCGCTGCTCGTCGCGGTGCCGCTTTTGACCGGCACGGCTGCCCGCGCCGAAGACAAGCTGACCATCGTGGCAGCCGAGAATTTCTATGGCGATCTTGCCCGCCAGATCGGCGGCAGCAACGTCACGGTCACCAGCATCCTGGCCAATCCCGACGACGATCCGCATCTGTTCGAGACCAGCCCGTCGACGGCGCGCACCATCGCCGACGCCAAGATCGTCATCTACAACGGCGCCGACTACGATCCGTGGATGGACAAGCTGCTGTCGGCCTCGACAGCCAAGGATCGCACGACCATCGTCGCCGCCGACCTGATCGGCAAGAAGTCGGGCGACAACCCGCATCTGTGGTACGACCCGGCGACGCTGCCGGCCATCGCCAAGGCGCTGAGCGCCGATCTTGCCAAACGCGATCCGGCCAATGCGGTGCACTACGAGGCGAACCTGAAGGCATTCCAGACCTCGCTCGAGGCCATTGACAAGGAAATCGCCGACGTCAAGAAGACGTACGCTGGCACCGAGGTGACGGCTACCGAGCCGGTCTTCGGCTACATGGCGGAAGCGCTCGGTCTCAAGATGCTGAACTACGATTTCCAGGTGGCCTTGATGAACGATGCGGAGCCGAGCGCCACGCAGGTGGCGGCGTTCGAAAACAGCCTGAAGGACGGCTCGGCCAAGATCCTGTTCTACAATTCGCAGGTGACCGACGAGGCAACGACAAGGCTGCTCGACATCGCCAGGCAGAACAAGGTCACGGTCATCGGCGTCACCGAGACGGAACCGGCGGGCCAGACGATCCAGACCTGGTTCGGCGGCCAGATCGACGCGGTTCAGAAGGCGCTCGCCGCCCGCACACAATGAACGTGACTGCGAATGAATGTGACTAAATGAACGCAATCGAATTCGACAAAGTCACGCTGACCTATGGGGGACGCCGGGTTTTATCCGACGTCTCCTTTTCTCTACCGCAAGGCGCCTTTGTCGGCCTGCTCGGCGCCAATGGCGCCGGCAAGACGACGATGCTGCGCGCCATTCTCGGCCTGATCAAACCGGCCGGCGGCGCCATTTCGGTGCTTGGCAAATCGCCGACGCGCGGCAACGCCGACATCGGCTATATGCCGCAGGCGCGGCGCGCGCTTGGCGATGTCGGCGTCAGCGGCCTCGACTTCGTGCTGAGTGCCGCCGGCGGGCATCGCTGGGGCTGGCCCGTCGCATCGGCTGCCGAGAAGGAGGCGGCGTGGAAGGCTCTTGAAGAGGTGGGCGCCGGCGACCTTGCGCGGCGGCCGCTGGGCGAGCTTTCCGGTGGCGAGCGCCAGCGCATCCTGATCGCGCAATCGTTGATCGGCAATCCGCAACTGCTTTTGCTCGACGAGCCGCTGATCAGCCTCGATGCGGGCCATCAGCGCGCGATCATCGACCTGGTGCATCAGATCGGCGAACGGCTCGGCATTGCCGTGCTGTTCTGCTCGCACGAGATCAACCCGCTGCTGCGCGCCGTCGACCGCGTGCTCTATCTCGGCAACCGCAAGGCGGCGATCGGTTCCGTCGACGAGGTCATCAGCGGTCCGGTGCTGTCGAAACTCTACGGCACGCATATCAATGTGGTGCGGGTTGCCGGCCGCATCTTCGTCATGGCCGACGATGTCGAACTGGAGAGCGGGGCGCATGTCCACGATCTTTGACTATGAATTCATGCGCAACGCCTTCTATGCCTGCACCATCGTCGGCATCGTTTCGGGCGCGGTCGGCTATTTCCTCGTGCTTCGGGGCCAGACCTTCGCCGGTCATGCGCTCTCCCATGTCGGCTTTCCGGGCGCCACCGGCGCCGGCCTGATCGGGCTGTCGCCGTTTCTCGGCCTCACCGTGTTTACCGTCGCCGCCGGCATCGGCATCGGCCTGCTCGGCGAACGCGCGCATCGCGACGTCGCCATCGGCATCGTTTTGACGCTGTCGCTCGGCCTGGGCTTGCTGTTCCTGCATTTCTACACCGCCTTCGCCTCGCAGGCGACCAACGTGCTGTTCGGCAATGTGCTGGGCATCAGCCTGCGCACCGTTATCGTGCTTGCGGTGCTGGCGGTGGCGATCCTTGTCGCGCTTTTGCTGATCGCGCGGCCGCTGCTGTTCGCCAGCCTGCAGCCGGAACTCGCCGAAGCGCGCGGCGTGCCCCTCACTCTTGTCTCGACCCTGTTCATGGTGCTGGTCGCCGTCGCCACGTCCGAGGCGGTGCAGATCGTCGGCGTGCTGCTCGTCTTCGCGCTGATGGTGGCGCCTGCAGCCACCGCGCTCAGGCTTACCAGCGGCGTCGGAGCCGGCGTGCTGACGTCCATCGCGCTTGCCGTGATCATCGCCTGGATCAGCCTGACGCTCGCCTTCCTGACCGACTGGCCGACGAGCTTCTGGATCACGGCGCTGGGCGCGGCGGCCTATGTCGTCAGCGGCATGGTCCGGCGCCCGTCGGTCCGAGAGACTCAGAGCGCCGACGCCGGCCCCTGAGGCTTGCCCTCCGGCGGGTCGATCGGGCCGGCTGGAGTGCAAAACTGACGTGAGGGAAATACACCCAAAAAAAGTCAGGTTTACAAACCGGCTCCTGAAACGTTTCAGCCGGGAAAGACAAATTCATCCAATCGCCTAGATCGCGACCTCTGTCGCGCCAAAGGGCCGCTCCGGAGCGGCCGGAACACCCGGAAAACCGCCATTTCAAGCGCATTTTGCAGCGGCGAATGGCTTGCGCGAGGCCGGCTGGAAAGCTGGCCGGGAGGCGCCAAAGGGACCTCCCGCGGCCATTGCGGGCGGCGTTGACAGACCGCGGTGCTGCATGCGTATAGCAAGCCATGGGTCACGCCATGGCCGTGGCGGTTGAGACGGGGCTGGGGGGTTTCGTAACAACAGCATTGACGGCCCGGCGCCGGACGGGCGGCATGCACTCTCGAAGTGCGCCGCTCGCTCTTGGCTGACGCGCTGGCGACCCGGCAGCAGTCCTGGCCTGCGTTCTCTCGACCAGGCTCCGCAGAACGCCATCGTCTCAGCTTTTCGATCCGCATCGGTTCGAAGCGAACGAGGTGACGCCCTCTTAACCGATATTCGCTTCGCCAGCGTCCCCCTCCCCTGCTGGGCGAGGGGGACGCTGGCGATGAACCGCGCCGGCCGACGTGTATCGTTACCGATCAGGCACTCCTGACGACGCGATCAAGCAAGCCTGACGACGAGCCGATCAGGCGACCCTGGCGACGTCGATCAAGCAAGCTTGACTACGTCGATCAAGCAAGCTTGACGACGAAGTGCTTGGTTACCGGCTCGAGGATCTGCCAGGTGCCCTTGAAATCGGCTTCGACCACGAACGCATCGCCCGGACCGACCTCGACAGGCGTGCCGCCATCGGGCGTGATGATGATGCGGCCGGCGATCATGTGCACGAACTCATAGTCGGTGTAGGTGGCGTGATAAGTGCCGGGCGAGGCCCGCCAGGTGCCCGACAGCACCTTGCCGTCGGCGGTGGTGTGCTGCACGGCGGTCTGCATGGTCGGCCGGCCCGCGACAACGATCCAGCCCGGTAAGTCGCCGCCCTCGGCATGCTCGACAGCGCCGAATTTGAAAATGGTGGTGTTGGTCATGGGAGGCTCCGTTTGAATTGCATGGCTGCCGGTTGGATAGCCGATGCGTGTGACGGGGGCAACGCAAGGGCCGACCCCGGATGTCGGAGATTTGGCGAAGGAGGCGGGGACCTAATCTCCCCCATCGAGGGGGAGATGTCGCCGAAGGCGACAGAGGGGGTCGCCGCGCGTGGAGCGCCTGCCTTCACTTGCAGGATTGGGCCGAGTCCGGTCGAACCGACCCCCTCTGGCCTGCCGGCCATCTCCCCCTCAAGGGGGGAGATCAGCGGCGTCGCCTCCTCCAATGTTGCACTGCGTTAGATTTGTTGCATTGCGATATCGACCCATAGGGCGGAGTCTTGGTCCGACTGTGAACGGTTGCAGCGCCGTGTCCCGTTGGGCGCAAAGCTGCCGCACGTATGATCCCGGCGCGATCGTTACTCGCCGAGGCGGGGTCATGCACCAGCACGAGGTGGCAAATCGTGTCAGCATCGTTCCGGCCCGATATCGAAGGACTGCGTGCCTTGGCGGTGGCAGGCGTGATCGCCTTTCATTTCGGCTTCACCGGCCTGCCCGGCGGCTTCACCGGCGTCGACATCTTCTTCGTCATCTCGGGCTATCTGATCACAAAACACCTGCTTGCCGAAATCACCGAGACCGGGCGGCTCAACCTGTGGCGCTTCTATGCCAGGCGCGCTCGGCGGCTGTTGCCGGCGTCGCTGTTCGTCATCCTCGCCACACTGGTGGCCGGCGCCTTCATCCTGTCGCCGGAGGAACAATCGCTCTATTCCAAAGGCGCCATGTTCGCCTCGGCCTACATGATCAATCTGTGGCTGATCCGCTGGTCGTTTGATTATTTCGCCGCCGATGCGGCCAGCAACCCGTTTGTCCATTTCTGGTCGCTGTCGGTGGAGGAGCAGTTCTATGTCGCCTGGCCGGCGCTGCTTGTGCTGGCGGCATGGCTGCGCCCCGGCAAGCGCGGCGCGATCCTGGTGATCGGCATTGCCGGCCTCGTCTCGTTCGCCGTCTGCGCGTGGCTCACCACGGTCTCGCAGCCCTGGGCCTTCTATTTCTCGCCGCTACGCGCCTGGGAGTTCGCCGCCGGCGGGCTGGCCAGCATGGTGCCGCAGCAAGTCTGGCAAAACCGCCCGCGGCTCGCCACGCCGCTGGCGTGGCTCGGCCTAGCGCTGATTGCCGGCGCCTATCTTTCCTTCAGCGACGAAACGCCCTTCCCGGGTTTCCTCGCCCTGGTGCCGGTGGCCGGCACCGTGCTGTTGCTGCTGGCAGGAGCGGCGCACGCGCAGCAGGAGAGCGCTAAGAAAAGCCCGATCGAGGCACTGGCGCTGGCGCCGCTGCAATGGGTCGGCAAACTCTCCTACTCGCTCTATCTCTGGCACTGGCCGGTGATCGTGTATGCCACGATGCTGACGCCGGAACTTTCGCCGCTGCAGCGGCTCGGCTGCTTGGCGCTGACGCTGGCGCTGTCGGGGTTCACCTATCATGTCATCGAAAACCCGATCCGCCGCAATGGCTGGCTGATGGCCAGTGCGGCGCGGGCGCTGGTGCCGGCCGTCCTCCTGACCGGCACCGGCGTCGCAGCCGCCTACGCCAATGCCAGGCTTGCCGTCCACGATCTGGACCCTGAGCAGCGCAGCATTGCCGCCAGCGCCGCGCAGCCGTCCACGGCGCGCGCGGCCGGCTGTATTCTCTCCTTTGAGACGGTGACGCCGAAGGCCTGCGTGTTCGGCAACAAGGACGCCGGGCGCTCGATTGCGCTGTTCGGCGATTCGCATGCCGACCACTGGTCGACGCCGCTGATCGACGCGGCGGCCAAGAACAATTATCGCCTCGTCACCTATCTCAAATCGTCCTGCCGTGCCTCGCGGGTGACGACCTGGAACTGGCGGCTGAAGCGCGACTACACCGAATGCGACCAGTGGCGGGAGCAATCGGTCAAGGACATTATCGCGTTGCACCCGCACATGGTGGTGATCTCGGAATTCTCGATCGGCAATGTGATGAAGGAATCGCCCGAGGAACTGAAGCACGCCGATTGGAACGAGGAGTGGAAGGCCGGCCTGCGCTGGACGCTGGCGGCATTCAGCCGGGCCGGGATCAAGGTCGCGGTAATCCGGGACGTTCCCTACAATGGAAGCTATGCCGACAAATGCGTGGCGCGGGCGCTGTGGCGCGGGCAGGTGCCTGAAGTCTGCGACACGCCGAGGGACGCGGCGGCGAACGACGACATCGCCGCGGCCGAGCGCGACGTCGTGCGCAGCGTGCCCGGCGCCACCTATGTCGACCTGACCAGCCAGTTCTGCGACGCCCAAACCTGCCACGTGTTCATCAACGGCCAACTCGCCTTCCGCGACCGACACCACCTGGCGACGCCATTTGCTGAATCACTGGAGCCGGTCTTGGAGAAGGCGGTGTTTTAGGGGGCGGCGAGGTAGGGGGACCTGACGGCTGACCGCTCAGTTGATGCGAGCTATGCCACAAACACATCCTCTCGATGGTGAGCGAGGTAAGCCTGCTGCGGCGGGGTGAAGGTGCTAGTGCGCCAGACGGCGGGGGCTTCGGCAAAGCCGAAACTCTGCATCACCAATTGCTCGAAACCGAGCCGCCGCAAATCAGTCTTGTCGACGCGCTGGGATATGAGGACCTGCCCGCTATCTTCAAAACTGATGAAGCCACGGTCAAAGAGGTGGTCGGCATCAGGCGTGAGGAGCAGCCCGTTCATGCCGTCCAAGCGCTCCTGCGCGGAAGCGCATAGGCGCCAAGGCTTGATGTGGCTTGCAATCAGCAACGAGGGATTGGTGACCCCTGTGAGTCGGCACGAGCGCTCCATGGCTTCGACATTGGAACGAAATTTACCTTGGCCGCGACGAGCTTGAATGACGCTCGTCTTTACAGTGTCCTCGAGTTGGAGGTCGTCTCGGATACGGCGCTCAACGACGTCCTCTAAAATTTCATTGACGACTTCGAAAGTGAGACTGTTTGCGCCACCACGCCTCAGAGCTTCGCGGTCGAAAGCTGTACCCGCGACAATGGTGTGAAACACCTCTTGCGATACGCTCGCGAGATAGGCGTTTTGACGGCCTGATCCGGAGTTTGGGTCGATGGGCGAATATCGGGGAGGCAGAAGCGGACCCAATTCGCCAATTATGTCCGACGGGCGCACCGTCGGCAGGAGCGGCGCCCAATACACCGGGAGAAGCCAACCTTCCTCGTTCCAATTGGCTCCAGTGTTCTTGAACTCCGGTGGTTTCGGTGCTGTGAATGCAAACTCCGCTACCCGACCAATATAGCGCACGGCTTGACCGAAAAAAGACAACACGAGGTCACCAGGTGTCGCCCGACGCATATTTTTGTAGAACTCGCTGCGTGCCCCATTCTTCTGAGTTTTGGGCGACCAGAGATATTGCCCGTCGATCTCTTGGCAGGCGGTCTGACTGTGATTTACCCACCAGAATTGCGACATCGTTTTTGATTTTAATAGTTGCCGTCGGCTGGGTAAGCTCTATTCGAGACCTGTCTCGCCTACAAGCATGGAGCCGACCTTATTGCCAGGTGCGACAGGCGGCGTAACTGCATCTTTCGGCGAGACGCCAAGAAGAGCGTAGGGCGACGATAGTCGCCGCCCCCACCCCACTTGCAAATCGCCCCCCAAATGCCATCTAGATCACAGGCGCACCGCCGGTGCGCCTTAGCCACGGAGCTTTCACTTGACGCAGCGAAGCGGCAGTGCGGATTTGCCGCTGCATGGCGGGCGGGTTCCGAAATGGCTGGGCGATCGCATGACGCGGCTGGGCGCTGTGCTGTGCGAGGCGATCATCCATCACTATGGCCGCGACGAGCTGTTGCGGCGGCTGGCGCATCCGTTCTGGTTCCAGTCTTTCGGCGCCGTCATGGGCATGGACTGGCACTCCTCGGGCATCACCACCTCGGTCGTCGGCGCGCTGAAGCGCGGGCTGAACCCGATGTCGCGCGAGCTCGGCATCCATGTCTGCGGCGGGCGCGGCGCGCATTCGCGCAAGACGCCGCAGGAGCTGACCGCGATCGGCGAACGCGTCGGCATCGATGGCGCGGCACTCGCCACCGCCAGCCGCCTGGTCGCCAAAGTGGACAGTGCGGCCGTGCAGGACGGCTTCGACCTCTATCTGCACGGCTTCATCGTCACCGACGACAGCCGCTGGGTGGTGGTGCAGCAAGGCATGAACGGCGACAGCCGCCAGGCGCGGCGCTATCACTGGCTGTCGGAAGGGCTGACAAGCTTCGTCGACCAGCCGCATGCGGCGATCGAGGGCGAGCGGCAGGGCGAGATCGTCAACCTGACCGACCATCGCGCCGCGCCGTCACGTAGCGGCCAGATCGACCTGTTGAAGACCATGAGCCCGGAACGGATCCTCGACGAGCTTGCCGTGCTGGAGCCGCCGCCGAAAGCAGCGCCTGCGAAACCGGCGGCGCAGCCGATGCTGCCCAATCTGGTGATGCCGGCGCATCACGACGTGCGCGAGAGCGACATCGTCATGCACCGGCTGCACGGCAACATTTCCGCCGCCATCGAAAGCGGGCCGGCCGACTTTCCCGAGCTGCTGCTGGTGCCCGGCGTCGGCGCGCGCACGGTGCGGGCGCTGGCCATGGTGGCGGAAGTGGTGCATGGCGCGCCTTGCCGGTTCTCCGACCCGGCGCGCTTTTCGCTTGCCCATGGCGGCAAGGACCGGCATCCCTTCCCGGTGCCGCTGAAAGTCTATGACGAGACGATCGCGGTGCTGAAATCGGCCGTCGGCAAGGCCAAGCTCGGCCGCGAGGAAGAGCTTGGCGCGCTGAAGCGCCTGGATGGCGAGGCGCGCCGGCTGGAGCGCTACGTCATCGGGCCGAGCCTTAAGGAGATCGTCGCCGGCGAGTTCGACCAGTCGCATCTGCTGGGAGGGCGCAGTGTGTTCGGGTGGGAGGGGGCGGCGGAAAGCGACGACGGTTCAGACAGGGGCCGCCAGTAGCGGCCTGTCCATCATGCAGAGATAGTGCGCGGCCCATAGAAACACGTGCTCGGCTTGTTTTGATAATGCTTGCAAAGACCCATTTCTCAAGTGATGCTCTGCCAGGCGAGGCTCGGCATGAAGACATTCGCATGGACGTTGGTTTTCGTGCTGCTGGCGATTGGCGGCGCGATCGCCCAAACGACGCCTGAGCCTGCCATACTGGCATATACACCGCCGATGCACTTCGTCGTTGTACGCAACAGCACGCCAGGATGCGAGCCGACATGCCCGGAATGGATTTCGGCGGAAGGTCACATCGTGGCGGGCACGCCAGCTTTGCTGAAGGCCTTGCTGAAAAAACTCGGCCCCCGCAAATTGCCTTTGGCGTTGAATTCCCCGGGCGGCGAGACCGATGCGGCGATGGCGCTTGGCCATATGATCCGCGCCAGCGGGCTCGACACGATGGTTGGCAAGACGGAGTTCTCCGAATGCGCGCCAGACACAAAAGCCTGCGGGCCGGGCGACCTCCGCTTCGGCGTCGCCAACCCCGTCGGCGCAGTCTGTTCGTCAGCTTGTACGATGGTTCTTGCGGGCGGCGTACGGCGCCTGGCAGACAGCCGCGCCTTTGTCGGCATTCACCGGATCATGCTGCCGACCGCCAAGAAAATCCACGGCAAGAAGACCATCGTCCTCGTTCCGATACCCAAATGGTATGAACGCAAGGTCGACAGCTATTTCACCGAGATGAAAGCAGGTTCGTGGATCGTATCGGCCATGCAAAAAATACCCGACGACAGCATACGATACCTCGTGACATACGAACTTTTGGACCTGAATCTGATAACCGAAACCGGTCACGGCGACACGCGCACCTCCATCGATATCTGCAAGACCACGCCGCCGGCGGGCAACTGCCGAACGGTCAGGCAATAGGAATAGCGGGCCACGTAGGTCGTCGAAGCGCCTGTTTCTCAACAGCAACCCTTCACTTTACGCGGCACCCTTCAACAGGTCTTCCGGCCGCCCCTCGACGAGCGCAGCAATATAGCTTTCCAAGCTGGTCGTGCCGCGCTCCGGGTTTTCCGGCTCCGCCGGCTTGTCCAGCGTGGCCTCGGTCATGCGGGTGTAGGACTCGGCCGCCGCTTTGGAGAAGCCGAGTTTTTCGTAGGTTTCTGTCCAGCGCTCGCGCGGCACCGTGACCACGCGCACGTTTTTGCGCAACGCCGCACTGAAGGCTGCGGCGACATCGGCGGCTGAGTAGCGCCGAGGGCCCTCGATATAGTGCGTGCCGGTCTTGTCCGTCGGCTCCAGCAGACGTCTCGCCGCGGCCTCGCCGAGATCCTGCGGCGCCACCATCGGCAGCTCGAAATCCGCCGGGAAGAAGGAGGTGATGACGCCGTCGCGCCGCGCCGTCTCCAAGGCCTGATCCCAGTTGCTCATGTAATAGGCGGCGCGGTTGATGCTTGCCGGAATGGCCTGGGCCTTCAGCTTCTGCTCGAGGCCGTAAAGGACGGTGAGATCGCCGACACCCTCGCCGGCCTGCGCGCCATAGGTCGATTCCACCACCAGCTTTTCGAGGCCGGAGCCCTCCAGTGCCGCCGCAATGGCGCCAACCGTCTTGCGCTCCTCGGCGTCGGTGTCGGTCGATGGATCGGCCGGCGGGTTGAGCAGAAACGCCCGCTTGCCGCGCCGCAAGACTTCACGCAGCGCCTCGACATCGAGCACATCGGCAACCGCTGCCTCCGCGCCCTGTTCAACCAACCATGCGGCCTTCGACTCGTCGCGCGTCACCACCGTGACATCCTCTCCCTGCCGCAACAGCGCCATTGCCGCCGCCGAGCCGACATGGCCGGTACCTCCAAGAATGACATGCATGGTCTCGTCCTTCCCTTGCTGATTCATGCCGGATTAATGGCTGGGGCGGCGAAGGGTTCAAAAATCGGGGGACGATGCTGACAGGAGGTGACGCCGGCTTTCCTCGCAATGCACGGCGCAGGGGTCGTTCGCATCTTGCAAAATTATGGAACGAGGTGGTGCCCAGCGAGTTATATTAGCGCAACCTTGAATAGGAGGCAGCTATGAGAAAGCTCCTGCTTGCTTCGGCTATCGCTATCACTGCGGCGGCGGCGATGATCGCTCCGGCGAATGCCGGCGGGCGCGTCGTGATCGGCATCGGCAACGGCTACTATGACGATGACTACAATGACAGCTATGGCGACTATTACGATCGCTACGCTCCTCGCCCCTACTACCAGTATAATGCCTACGACAACGGCTTCAGGTACCACAGGTATCACAGGCACCATCGCCATTGCCGAATAGAGTTGGTCAAGCATTGGCGCCATCATCACAGGATCATCGAGGAAATTCGCGTTTGCGAACGGTGATCCGATAGGGTGAAACCGGTCGGCCGGCATCTGCCGGCCGGCCGCTTCCTGCGCGGCTGCCGGCCTTATCGCGGCTTCCGCATCAGCATCATCCCGTAACCCACGGCCAAAAGGTCGAGCCCGACCTTCAACAGCTTCACCACCACATCTCGTCCCTCGCCGGTGCGTTCGGCGAGCGCCTTCACCGACTGGCCTTCGAGGCAGATCTTGCGAACCACCTCCGTCACTTCCCAGTGGGCCATGGCGGCGATGGCATGGGTGTGGGCGCGGCCGGCGTTGAGCACGCGGTCGGGGATGCCGCCATTGATGCGGCCGCCGTCAATGCGCTCTTCCCACGGCATCGGCCGCAGCCCGTCACGCGAGGCGCGCTCGAAATCGTCGCGAAACCGCTGGGCGGCCTCACGCTGCTGGCGGGTCAGCGAGGTGATGCCGACCAGCGGATCGACATTGCGCACCCGCACGATGCCGCCGGTCGCGGTGTAGCCGTCATTGGAGACCTCGTAGACGCGCCGCGCCTCTTCGGTGCCGACGCTCAACCGCTTGCGGCCGAAGCGATCGTCCTTCAGCGCGAAATCATGGCCGATCTCGCGGCGGATGCGCACCTGCTCGGCTTCGCCCGCAGGCAATTTCGGCGGTTTGGCTTTCTGCGCGGTTTTTTTGCTCATCGGGGGATCCTTGTGGGATTGGGTTGTTGAGCCGGAAGGTTGGCGTTCCTTCGCGCCCCCCTCTGCCCTGCCGGGCATCTCCCCCACTTGGGGGGAGATCGGATGTCGCGTCGGCTTTCGCCAATCACCACCGCCGTTGGAAGGCAGTGCGGGCGAGCTGCCAATCTCCCCCCGCGTGGAGGTTGAGGAGTGGTCCGCGAAGCGGACGGAAAGCCAATTGCTTGGCTTCCCGAGCGACGAACGTCCGGCAGGACAGAGGGGGGCGCTGTCCCGCCGGCTTTCGATCATTGGTGGGGTCGTCCGGAGGCGAGGAACGGAGCCCAGCCGCTCACACCACCTCCGCCACAGGTCGGTGGAAACGCGTCTGATGATATTCGCAGTAGCTTTTCAGCGCCCTTGTGCGCAGGCCGCAGCACAGCATCTCGAGCCCCGGCCGACTGCCGGGAGCATCGTTGTCGGGGTCTTCCTCCAACGTCAGGTCGAGCGGCGCGCGGCAGCGGTCGAACAGGCAGTCGATGAAGCGCATGGCGGCGACATGCGGCTGACGCCCGAGCGAGGCAGGGCGCGGCGCCGGCACATTGAAGCGGTAGATTTCGCCGTCCACCACCAGCCGTCCTTCGCCCGGGATCGAGGGCGCCGGACGGGCTGGCAACAGAGGCCTGGCCGATGGCTGACGGCTCGGTTTGGCGGCCGGTTTGACCGGCGCGGCCTGCTTCGAAACTCCTACTTCCCTTACGAGCTTGCTTGGCTGCGCCGGCGGATTCCTCTTGGCGGTATTCTCGTTTGCCGCAGTCTTCCCCGTCGCATTCTTCCTCGGTCGGCCGCCGGACCTGCCGCCTCTGGGGTTGGCGAAGCCGATGGTCTTCAACGCGCTGTTGCGGTGGACGATGCCGATGATGGCATTGCGCGAGACCGGACTGCCGCGCAGCGCCGTGAAGCGGACGGCGATCCCTGTGGCCGACAGGCCATCCCTCAGCCAGACGGCGATCTCCTGCAATTCGGTGTCGGTATAGGCAGTCATGTCGGTATCCATTGATTGCGCGCGCAAAGGCCGAGCGCCGGCCCCGAGGGCCCACGGGAAAAAATCAGAGCGGATGGTCGGTGCGGTCAGCCGATACTGGCGGCCGGCAGCGAGCCGGCGAGATGCCGCAAGGCGGCTTCGGCGGCCGCTTTGGTGAGGGCGGAAACCGCCCTGCCCGTCAGCCGGTCGAACAGGATGACGGTGCCATCTTCCGTGCGGATGCAGGAAATACCCTGCCCGCCGGAGACAGCCCTTGGCGCACCGGCGGCGCCATGGGCTGAAGAGGTGGCCCGAGCCGGGAGAGGAGCGGCTCCGGCCGTTCCGGTCGATCGGGGGGACGACGGTTCGACCGGATCCGGGGCAAGAGCCCCGGTTTGCGTCCGGACCGGGGAGGAGGACAGCCCGGACGATGGGAGAAAGCTGACGATGTCTGCGGAAACGCTTGCGGTTTGTTCGATCATGCGCTAAGCGTACGATATGTACGAAACGTACGCAAGCGAAATCGTACAAATTGGACGATAAATTTCAGGCAATTTGTACGATGCAGGAACCGAGGCACAGATTGCAGCAGGCGCGGGCGGAGGCGGGTTATGCCTCGCCGAGCGACGCGGCGCGAGCATTGCGCGACATCAACAAGAACACGCTGATCAGTCACGAGAATGGTAACCGGCCGCTGTCGCGCAAGGCGGCGGAGAAATACGGCCGCCTGTTCGGCGTCGATCCCGGCTGGCTCTTGTTCAACGGTGACGGCGGCAGCCTTGCGGGGGGCCATTTCGGCTTTGACGAGTCGGGCCGGCAGATCCCGATGCCGTCGCTGGCCACCGTCGATGTGCCCATCGTCTCGTGGATCAGCGCCGGCGAACTCGGCAGCCAGGATACGGTGGCCAATCTCAGCGACTATCCGACCATCCCCACCACCGATCTGGAGCAGGGCCAATGGATTGCGCTGCGCGTCGACGGCCCGTCGATGAACAAGATCTCGCCACCGGATTCGATCATCTTCGTCAACCTCAGGGACAAGCGGCTGGTGACCAATGGCTGCTACGTCATTTCGGACGAATCCGGCCAGGCCACCTACAAGCGCTATCGCCCCAACGAGAACCCGCCCTTCCAGCCGGCCTCCTACATGGACATCCCGCCGCCGGCGCTCGAAGGCGCCATCACCATCATCGGCCGGGTGAAGCGCTCGATGATCGATATGTGAGGGAGAAGGCGGTGAGGCGCAATCTCCCGCCTCGAGGGGGAGATGGCCGGCAGGCCAGAGGGGGTCGCCGCGCGTAAGGCGCTGACGTCCTCTGTCCGCGATAGGAAGTCGCGTCAGGACGTACCGACCCCTTCGGCGACATCTCCCCCTTGAGGGGGGAGATTACGCGCCCAAAAACTCGTTCGTGAAATACGCTCCAAAATCCGGCTTCTCCTTCAGAACCTTGCCATCGCCATCGAGCAATATGCCGGCCCTGAAGAGGTAGGTTCCGATCGCCTCGATCTTGGCCTTGTCGACGGTGCCGATGACGCCGGCATGACTTCTGAGGAAGTGCCCGTCGACGAGCATCTTCAGCGAAGCGTGGATCAGCGCCGGGTCGGTCAGCGCGTCCTTGTTGGACGCGATCAGCAGGTCGCCAGCCTCCTGCGGGTGATCGCAGGCAAACTGGTAGCCGCGCCGCGTTGCTTCGACGAAGGCCGATGCGGCCTTCGGGTTTGCCTGGAGATATGCATTGCTGGAGGCGATCAAGGTGGTGTGCTCGTCGGGCACGCCGTAGTCGGCGTAGCGGAAGCCGCGCTGCCTGACGCCTTTCAGCTCCGCATCGACGCCTTCCCAGGTCGAGACCTCCAGCGTGAAGTCGACCGAGCCGTTGGCCAGCGCCTCATAGGCCGAGGTGCCTAATGTCACCGTCTCGAAAACGCCCTTGCCACCATCGTGGCGGATGATGGTCGAGATCAGCGTGTTTTCCCAGGCGCTGCCGAAACCGCCATAGGTCAGGCCGTCAAGGTTTTTCGGGCCTTTGATCTCACTACGGTCCGCGTTGAAGACCAGCCGGCCGGTCTCCTGCTGGACCACGGCGTAGACCGCTTTGAGATCGGCGCCGGCAGCCCGCTGGGTAAACAGGCCGACGCCGGCAATGCCGAAATCGGCGATGCGGTTGGCGACCAGCGTGCCGGCGCCAGTATCGCCATAGGGCAGGATCTCAACATCGAGCCCGGCCTCGTTGTAGAATCCTTTGTCGCGGGCAACGAACAGGCCGACATGGTTGGTGTTGACCGTCCAGTCGAGCGCGACGGTGATTTTTTGCGCAGCCGCATGAGCGCGCGAGGCCAGCGGCAATCCGGCGGCCAGCGTCAGCAGCAAAGCCTGCCGGCGTGTGAATTCGGTCATGAAAAACTCCTTTGAGCGGTCTGCGGAAACAAGCCCCGGTCAGTCCCGGGATTGAGCAGCGTGTCGAGGATGTCGGCTTCGAGCGCGGCGGCCTGGCGCGCGGCATCGCTGCCGGTGGTGCGCGGGCGCGGCAGCGGCACGGCAATCTCGCCGATGATGCGGGCCGGCCGCGCCGACATCAGATAGATTCGATCGGAGAGGTAGACGGCTTCGCGCACGTCATGGGTGATCAGCAGCGCGGTCCAGCGGTGGCGCTGCCACATGCCTTCCAGCCAGCGCTGCATACCCGCGCGGGTCAGTGCATCCAGCGCGCCAAAGGGCTCGTCGAGCAGCAGCATGTCGCGCTGCTGCACCACGGTGCGCAAAAGGGCGGCGCGCTGGCGCATGCCGCCGGAAAGCTCGGCCGGCCAGGCGCGCTCGAAACCGGCAAGGCCGAACTCAGCGAACAATGGCGCAACGGACGCGCGCGCCTCGCGGCGCTTCATGCCCTGCACCTCCAGCCCCAGCGTCACATTGTCGATGACGCGTCGCCACGGCATCAGCGCGTCGCGCTGCGGCATGAAGGCGAAGGGGCTGCCCTGCAATGGTGCGCCGTCGAAGCGCATGTCGCCCTCGCCTTTCAGCGCGCCGGTCAGCAACTGGAACAGCGTCGACTTGCCGGCGCCGGAAGGGCCGAGGATGGAGACGAACTCGCCGGCCGCGACATGAAGCGAAATGCCGGCGAGCACCTCAAGCGCGCCGAAGTTCTTCCTGATGTCCCGGAGTTCGAGCCGCGTCATTGACGGTTCTCTTCTGCAGCTTCAACCTTGCCGTCGCGGCTTTCGCTCCCTGCATTCTCCCAAGGCATGGCGAAGCGCTGGACGAGCACCGCAATGGCGAACAAGACAAGCGTGAGCGCGGCGCTGACGGCGACCGCGGCGAGCACCAGATCGGGCCGAAAGTTGTTCTTGGCATTGAGCATGTAGATGCCCAGCCCCTTCGCCGCCCCCGCATATTCGGCGAAGATCGCGCCGACGACGGCGTAGGTGATGGAGATGCGCAGCCCGGCGAAGAAATAGGGCAGCGCCGAAGGCAGGCGCGCCAGCCAGAAGATGCGCCAGCGCCCTGCCCCCATGGTGGCGAGCATCTGCGAAATCGCCTTGCTGGTCGCGGCAAAACCCTCGACCAGCGCCACCATCATCGGGAAGAAGGTAACGAGCGCCACAAGCAAGATTTTTGGCATCAGCCCGAAGCCGAACCACAGCACGATGAGCGGCGCAATCGCGACCAGCGGCAAGGTCTGGCTGACGATCAGCAGCGGAAACAGCGCGCGGCGCAGCGGGGCCAAGAAATCGACCAGCGCCGAAAGCACGAAGGCAGCGACCAACGAGCAGGCGAAGCCGGCTGATGTGGCGCGGATGGTGGGCAGCGTGTTGTCGGCAAGGGCAGCGCGATGCTCCCAGGCCTGCTGCAGCACGCGCGACGGCGCCGGCAGCATGGTGGGCGCAGCGCCACCATAGCGGGCGTAGAGCTCCCACGCCGCGAGGAGCAGGGCGGAGGCGCAGGCGGCGGGGATGGTCTTGGCGATGGCTGCGGCTAATCTCCCCCCTCGAGGGGGAGATGTCGCCGAAGGCGACAGAGGGGGTCGTCTCGCATAGAGCGCCCACGCCTTGCCGATGCGAAAAGGACGTCGGCGCTCCACGCGCTGGGACCCCCTCTGGCCTGCCGGCCATCTCCTGCTCGAGGGGGGAGATTCGTGGGCATCGCGGTCTTCGCCAATCGCCAATGGCTCCCCTCCTCTTTGTGCTGAGGGGTCAGAGGCATCTCCTCCACGCAATGGGTCAGATAAACCAGCCACGGCAATATCCTCAAGGAACGACGCTTGAGCCGCGGCTCAGACGGCGCTCGGGCTGTTCGCCGAGATCGTGATGTCGAGGGTGACGTGGCCGGCGCCGGGGCCGAAGCGGCAGAAGGCCTCGTTGAGCGTGGCAAACACCGCACCGGCATCGCCACGCAATTTGGTGCAGAAGTTCTTTGAGCGCTCAAAGACGCCGGACTGTTTCAGGAAATCGATGCAGCCGTAGATCTCGTCCATATGGTCGCCCGTGCCCATAACGTAGAGCGAGAACTGCGCCGCCACCGGCTGGCCGGTCGACGGCGTGGCCTGGACAGCGCGGATCGCGGCGATCTTGCGCTCGTCCAGCGGAATGGCGGGGCCGCCGGTCTCGTCGGAGCGGCAGATCGGATCGTCGGGCTCGCCCGGACAGCCGCGCGAGACCGCCGCCGAAAGCACACAGTGCTTGCCGCTTTTGGCCGCCGCGACGAACAGGTCGCGCATGGCGGGAAACAGCACCTCGGGCGGCCCGACCATAAGGGTCGAGATGTCATCGGTTTCGATCCGCAGCCGGTCGCGCCAGGGATCGAGCGCGCCGAGCGCGCCGAGGATGACGCCGACGAAATCGTCGGTCATGGGATAAAGGGAAATCTGTGCGCCTGAAAACATCGCCCGCCTCGCTCCGCTGGTATTATCCAGATCAGCTTTAGGGTCCGAAGGCTTGCCGCCCTCATCTCAGCCCCGACGATACGGAGCACCCCTGTGGATGGGCGGGTTAAAGCACCGTTCGCGGCATTGGGGAAGCCGTTTGTTGAGGCACTGCGGGAAAGTGTTTTGGGCCAGACGTGCCGGGCGCCCGGGCGTTAACAGACGACTCGTCAGTTCGTTGCGTTATCGTCCCAACCGTACGAAATTGGCTTGACGCTCGTTCGTACATAAAGTACGATCTCTCTTTTCGCAGAGAGGAATGTCCTTGAGCACAGCGAACCATGTTGCTTTCGCCGATCTCTCTCGTCCTTTGCTGTCACCCCCGTCGTTGCCGCCGCCTTTATTGCCGCCGCCGTTGTTGCCCTTGTCATTCGATCAGTGCCAACGCCTCGCCGGGGCCTGGCGAATGGCCAGCCAGGACATCGCCGACGACATCCGCTTCATCCGCCAATATTTGAAAGTCGTTGCCGAGAAGGACGAGAGGCTGTCGACCGGCACCCTTGTTCACAGCCGCGCCTATGTCGAGGCCTGCGCCGGCTGGCTGCCACAGACTGTAACGCGCTATCTGCGCCACCTGCGCCAGATCACCGAATGCGAACTGGCCATGACAGCTGCCGGGATTCGCTTTGCGCTGTCGAGTTATGCCTGGGAGGCATGAGGGGCGGCTGTCGCCAAACACAAGGAATTGCGCTGCCCGTCGCAGGCGCAATTCGTCAGGTTGAGAGGCTCGGGCGCGCCTGAACGGCGGGCGCCAAGGATGGCCCGGCCAGCGAATTCCGGCCTTGCTTTATTTCGACTGGCCTTATTTCTGGCCTTATTTCGATTTGGCTTTGCCGGACTTTGCGGCGGCAGGCTTCGCGGCCTTTGGCTTGGCGGCTGCCTTGGCGGGCTTGGCGTCAGCTTTCTTCGCCGCCTTTTTGGGCTTGGCGACCGCGCCATCGACTTCAGCCGTGGCCTGCTCCCAGTGTTCCTGATGCGCGCCTTCAGGCCGGCCGGCCTTTTCCCAGATCTCGTGCGCGCGCTGGCGAATGCGGTCCTGTTTGTCGTCCGTCACTTAAGCCTCCGTGGTTGGGTCCGGTCGGTTGGTCCAGATTCCACGAAAACATTAGCCGAAAATTCGGCCGGCGTCTTGAGTGACGAGACATCTCAGCGCGGGTCGGAAATCACCGCAACGCCGAGCAGCGCCGCTTTCTTGACGATCAGCCCCGCGAGGTCGGCATCCGAACGATCGGTGCCGGTGCGCTCCCGCAGGAGCGCGATCGCTTCCTTCATCGATAACAGCGCCGTGTTGCGCTCGGCCAGCAACTTGTCGCAACACGCCGCAACATTGGCGGAGTTCGGGGTCTCGACATGCGGCAACATGGCAATTCTCCTTTCATCATGTTCGTCATTCGGCCCTGCCGCCCTTTTGGGAAGAACGACAGGGCCGTATCACCGATGAATGGTTAGGTTGTCGAGCGTTACTCGACCACCTCGACAATCCTGCGCGTGCTGGGGTCGACCAACACGGTATGGTTGTCGACGACGGCGTATCTGTACTGAACGTCGGGAACCTCCTGCAGCTCGACAGTGTCAGGCAAGGCAGTGCCGACATTCAATTCGACGCCGAGCAGATTGACCGAGGCAAGCGGATGTTTCTTTACGTACTGGTGCACGACCGTGCGCTGTTCCGGGGTGATGATCACCTGCTGCTGTGCCGGCTGCGTGACGATCACCTCGTCGGCGGCGGCAATGCCGATACCAGCGATCATGGCGAGCCCGGCGACGGCGGGAATAAGGATGGTTTTCATCTTCGTCTCCTGTCGTTGTTGGCGAGCTCCGCCGTGTTCCCGCATGAGGCGAAAACAGCGCAGATCGAGGTGGCGGGCTCCTGGAGGCAAACGCAGCCGGTACGGTCTTGTTCCGCAAGCGGAGACTAAATTGATCGGCTTCCCGGTCATGCCAGCAGAACCCGCACCCGCAAGATTCGCATTGAAGCACAATCCCTCAGGAGACCTTCGACATGGATGATGCACGGCTCCAATTCCGGTGGCGATTGCGGCCGGCGCCGGCATTGATCCGGTGACCGCGTCGCCCGGCCAAGACCGGAACCGACCGCCTTCGTGCCACGCCGTGAAGTTTCAAGCAAAAGGTCATTGCTTCGGCGGCTGCGCAGGCACCTCGCCAGGCTTGATCACCGGCGTCTTGCCCTGATCCGGCGGCGGCTGCGTCATACCCTGGTCACCACTGGGCGGCGGCTGCAGCACGCCGCCGCAGGGACCGAGCGTGCTGGTCGATTCGCCGCCGCCATTGGCGACCGGCGGCTTCTGACCATCGTCCTGAGGCTGCGCCTGGCAAGGCGCGGCAGGGCCGTGCTGGTCGCCATTGTCCTGCGCAGCCGCCGGGTCGGCCAGCGCCAGGAGCAGCACGCATGGGATGAGGGGGAAAGTCTTCATGGTCCAGCTCCTCTGGATTCATCTCCTTGGCAAAGCAGACTAGTCCTTGGCAAAGCAGACTGGCGGCAATTGGTTCCACGGAGATGGAGTGGTTGCCGGAACCTGACAGCCGGAAGTGAGTTCCACCTTCTCGACGCAAAGCCGCCCGGAGGAGGCAATCATGGAAGAACGAAACAGAAAACCCAATGACGGGGTCGAGGCGCCACCGAGCAAAAACGATGCCCGCGACAGGATCGCCAATGACGAGGTGGAAGCGCCGACGCCGCGCCGGCAGGATTGGGATGCGCTGCGTGGCGCAACGGTCCTGCCCGACGGAGCAGATGAGGAAAGCCTGCCGGACACCACCGGTGTCGAGAAGGAAGGCGAATTGCCCGAGGAGGATGACGACAACCCTACCAGGACAGTGACGATGCCTTGCCCGACGACGCCGAGGAAGCCGCCATTGGTCACGACCTGGCGAGGCGCGGCGGCCCGTTCGACGACGTGTAAGGCAGCGACCGCGGACTTTCGAGAGGTTTCCCGGGACGTCCACGCCGTCACCAGTTGGACCAAGGATGAGCTGAAGGCGATGCCGGAGCATCGGGATATTTCGAAGGATCCGGCTGGCCGGATCCTTCGTTTAAGCCGCCTTGGCGGTTTGGCTTAGCCCTTGTGGTCAAGGGCTGGACGGCGACAATCTCGGCACCTTCGACAGCCGAGAAGCACGAACGCGAAGCCCAATATTTCAAGCGCCGTCGAGGCCGCTCGCCTGAAATCTTCAAAGTGCGCAAGAAATCCCCGCCGCGGGCTGTGCAGACACGCTCCGGCATCGCGGCGCTGCGAACCGGGCCATCGACCGCCGGCACTTGGGTGCCGACGGGCTCTGACCTTCAATTCGACCCGGGATCGCCGAGCGCCTCGGTGACGAAGGACGCCGCGATCAGGTCGTCGGCGTCGAGGCGTAGGGAGCCTTCGACACCTCCCATGATGGCTGCGACCTTCTGGAAGGTCTGCATCTCGTGTTCAGTAACGCTGGCGTCTCGCATCCTGGCTTTCAGATCGGCGATGCGTCGGCCCAGGGAGGCCGACGTTCCGATTTCTCTGTTCGACATGGTGTCCTGCTCCTCCCCCAACCCATGCTGTGGACGTACTCAAGGCTGCCTATATATAAGGCAGCGCGAATACAGTCGCCGCAACGCGCGATATCTGGGAAGGTTCCGGCGCCAAATAGTCACGAAATAATACGTGGTGGGACTCGGGTATGTTAAGCGCCGACGCGGCGATAGACACCGCAGCAAGCGGCTGCGGCAATCGGCCTGGCCAACCCGTGTCGCGGGTCGCGAACGCGGGTCGGACTTTGATCGCCGCGCGCGAACAGTCAGCGAGAGGCCGGAACCACGCCGGACACCGAGCGCGCCGTTTCGGGCGAAAACACCACGAAAGCAAAAACCAGAACGGCAGCGGCGATAATGAGCGAGCCGCCGGCGACGATCGGTTCAAGCGCCGGGTTTCCCTGCAGCATCACATACAGCGCCGGCAGCATGATCACCAAGCCGAGAGTGTAGAGCCCGTAGTGGATCATGGCGACGCGACGCGCCGCCTTTTGCGGATTGAGCGCGTAGTAGCCGCCGAAGATGGCGCTCGTCACCCAACCGAGCAGATTGATATGCGCGTGCGCCGGAAAAGCGGCGTGGTCACCCGAGATCGCCATCTGCAGGCCGGCCGCAATCCCCAACATCAGGAACAAGATGGCAGTTTTGAAAAAGAGTTCTGAAACCCTCGGCATGTCATTTCTCCCCCTATGCGGTCTGCGACCGCTTGCGACCTGGAGAATACACCCACGCGCAGAACTTTTCCACGCCCCGGTTATGGGGCCATGCCTGCACAGCTTTTTGCACGCTGTTCGACTTTTCTGGCTGCCACAACCCGGCGCCGCCGCTACGGCGTCAGCAAGATGTCGGCGCCCGCTCGCTCGTCGAACACCACCGCGCAGCCGCGCCCCAGCGCCACTGCCGACAGCGCGTTGGCCACCGTCTCGTCCGGCGATACGAAATCACCGGTCAGCACTCGCAACTCCTCCACCGCCCTGGCCATTGACACGCAGTGCCCGGCAACGCGATCGCTCGTGCAGGCGTCAATGACGCTGACGAGGTCGATCATCTCGAACTGGCCCATACCGGCCTCCACAAAACAGCGTCCCGTCGCGGATATGAACGCCGAGGCGAGAGACAATGTTCCGCAGGTCCGATGCCCAGGCGGAGCACTCGACAGCCCGACCTGGAACGGGCCGGCCGGCGACAACCACTTCGCTTGACAATAGGCCCTGTTTGTTCTCTATTTGTTCGGCAAAAACGCCTCTCACAACAGACGCGGCTAATGCTGCAACGCCGCAAAGGGAACGGTCGGGATGGAGCCCACCATCCTGCATGCGGATCTCGACGCCTTCTACGCCTCGGTCGAGCAGCTGCTCGACCCGGCGCTCAGGGGCAAGCCGATCGCCGTCGGCGGCGGCGTCGTGCTTGCCGCTTCCTACGAAGCCAGGGTTTTCGGCGTGCGCGGCGGCATGCCCGGACGACGCGCGCGCGAGCTTTGCCCCGGACTGATCTTCGTCGGCGGCCATTTCGCCGACTATCAGCGGCTGGGCGACGCCGCCATCAAGGTGCTCGACGATTTCACGCCGCTGGTCGAGCGGATTTCCATCGATGAAGCCTTTGCCGATGTGGCCGGCTGCACGCATCTGTTCGGACCGCCGGCCGAGATCGCCGCCACGGTGCGTCGGCGCGTCCGGGCAGAGCTCGGCCTGCCGATCTCGATCGGCGTGGCGCGCACCAAGCATCTGGCCAAGATCGCCTCGCAGGTGGCCAAGCCCGACGGCCTGGTGGTGGTGATGTGGGGCGTCGGCCCGGCGACCAGAGCGCGGCTGGCCGAGATCGGCATCGAGACCATCGGCCAGTTGGCAAAGACGCATAGCGGGGCGCTGCGAAGGTTGCTCGGGCCCGCCGCCGGCGAAAAGCTGGCGTCGCTGGCATGGAACCGCGACCCGCGAAAGCTCGAAACCCACAGGCCGTCGCATTCCGCCGGCGCGCAGTCGGCGCTTGGCAGACGGCCGGCGCGTATCTTCGGACCCGTCCTGCTGCATCTGGCAGACCGGGTCGCCAGCCGGCTCAGGGCGAAATCACGGCCCGGACGCACGGTGACGGTGCGCGTGCGTTTCGCCGATCTGCACGCTGTCACACGCTCGCTGACGCTCGAGCAACCGATTTCGGCAACCGCGATGCTGGCCGAAATCGCCGGGGAGCTGGTGCGCGGCGTGGTGGCAGCCAACCCTCGGGAGAAGATCATCTCGCTGCTGGCGATCTCGGTGTCGCAGCTGGAAGAAAGTGCCGAGCTGCAGTTGGAGCTGCCGCTCGGGCTTGCCGATGAAAAGCAGCGGCCCGGCAGCAGGCAAGGCCTGGCGCGCTTTGGCGCCGACCGCGCCATCGACAAGATCCGCCAGCGCTTTGGCAGAGAGGCTGTCGGCTATGGCGCCGTGGCGCTGGAAGCCCGGCGCTCGGTTCCCGATGCCTTCCGCGAACTGGCGGAAAAGGAGCTTTGAGCACCGCCGCGACGGCCAGGCCAATGCTTACGCCGCACCCGAAGATAGTGCTGCATTTCCGGTCTGCCTGAGCAGGCCGACCAGCCAGGCCAAGCCCGCATCCATCAGCGCAACCTTCGGCACGATGCTGTTGATGTTGAAGTGGCCGAGCCGGATGGGCGCATCAACGCCGACGACACCGAAACGGCCGCCATACATGGCGAGGAACCGGCGCGGATAGGCCGATATCAGATCAGTCTGAGCAAGCACGGCCAGTCCGAACATAAAGTTGGGGACAGTCAGCGCGACGCGACGCGACAGGCCGCGTTCAGCCAGCACCCTGTCGACAAACCCGTTCGGATCGCCATTGTTCGAGACGACCATATGCTGCACGCTGCAATAGGCGTCGAGGCACGGATCGCCGGCGAAGCGGTGGCCGGCGCGCATGGCGACGACGAAATCCTCCTCATAGAGCTTGTCGACGGTGAAGCGTGCCGGCAGGCCGTCGAACGGAATCACCGCGACATCCATGGCGCGCGCTTCGAGTTCGGCGACACAGTCGCTCCAGGCAGTAGTGGGCGACGGTTCACCTTGGCGCGGCAGCAGTTGCCGGATGCCGATGTCGATGCCGGGGGCCAAAAAGCGGATCTGGTCGAGCAGCGGCGGCAGGAGCACGGACGATACCGCATCCGGCGCACCGATGGTGAAGCGGCGCGTCGAGCGGGCCGGATCGAACGGCTCGGCGCTGGCGATCACCCGGCGCACCCGCGCCAGGATCTCGGCCACCGGTTCGGCAAGCTCCGTTGCCCGGTCGGTGGGCACGACGCCGCGCGGCGTCTTCAGGAACAACGGATCGCCAAGCAGCTTGCGCAGCCGGCCAAGGCCATGGCTGACCGCCGAGGCCGACAGGTTTAGCCGCTCCGCCGAGCGACCGACATGCCGCTCCTCCATGATGGCTTGGAACAAGACCAGCAAATTGAGATCGGCGCGCGCCAGGTCAATTTTGTTCAGCATATTCCTGAAATCATATCACTGGATTCAGCAGAGTAAAGTTGCGAATGCCTTCTTCGACGCGAAGACGGTGGTGCCGGTTTCGTCGGCACTCATTCAGAGAGGAGCAAATCCATGCCAAACTTTCCCAATTCGGTTCTGGTCACCGGCGCCTCCGGCGCCCAAGGGTCGGCCATTGTCAGCGCTTGCCGCGCCGCCGGCGCCACGGTGCGTGTCCTGTTACGCAAGGGCTCGCCCGATCCGTTCGGCGATGGGGTCAACATCGTGCGCGGTGATCTCGCCGACCCCGGCCGACTGGCCCTCGCCTGCCTCGGCGTTGATGCGGTGGCGCTGACCTTGCCGGTCGGTGCAAGCCCTGAAGAGATCCTGCGCTACGGCCGCAACATTGCGGATGCGGCGCAGCAAGGCGGCGTCAAGCTTCTGGTGTTCAACACCAGCGGCCATGTGTCGGGCCATTCCGGCACGGCGGTGATGGACGCCAAGGCCGAACTCATCGACTACATCAAGACGTTCGGCCCGCCATCTATCGTCCTCAAGCCGACGCTGGCCATGAGCAATATCGCGGCGCCCTGGAGCGCGCCGGCGATCATGCATCAGGGCGTCCTCGCCTATCCGCTGCCGGCCAACTTCCAGACCTCCTGGATCTCCTGGCAGGATATGGCGGCCTACGTGGTCGAAGCGCTGCGGCATCCGGAGCTTGCCGGTGCCAGCTTCGACATTGGCGGGCCGCAGGCGCTGACCGGACCGGAGATGGCCGTCATCCTGTCAGGCATTGTCGGCCGCGAAGTCAGCTATTATCCTGTGCCGCTGGCGGACTTCGCCGCCGCGCTCGAAACCATGCTCGGCAAGGACGCCGCCGAACAGACTGCCGCCAGCTATGCCTGGATCCACAACCAGAAGCAGACCGTGCTTGCCGTCGATCTCGGCCAGACGACCCGTCTGCTGCCGTTGAAGCCGACCTCATTCGCCGAATGGGCAAGAGCGCTGGACTGGGCGGCACTGGCCGGCGATGCGAAGGCGGCCTGACAATGGACGCCATCGCAACCGTCGAACCGGGCGGCCTCGCAGCCCGGAAGAATGTGCCGGATGCCGCTGCCGCCGTGGTGGGCTTCTGGTGGCAGGCAGGACCTGCCGCGTGGTTCGCCAAGGATGCGGCCTTCGACCGCGAGTTTCGCGATCGCTTCCTGCGGCTGCATGAGGCCGCAGCGCGCGGCGACTGCGATGGCTGGATGGCGACGCCCTACGGGGCGCTGGCGCTGATCCTGCTGCTCGACCAGTTCCCGCGCAACGCCTTTCGCGACACGCCGCGCATGTATGCCAGCGACGCGAAGGCCCGCGCGATCGCTACTGAGGCGATCGATGCCGGGTTCCAGCGGATGGTCGATCCCTCGCTGCGGCTGTTCTTCGGGCTGCCCTTCGCGCATTCCGAAGCGATTGCCGACCAGGACCGCTCGGTGGCGCTGTCGCGCGACATCGGCCCGTCCGACCTGAAGCGGGCCGAACATCACCGCGACATCATCCGCCGTTTCGGACGTTTTCCGCACCGCAACCCGATCCTCGGCCGCGCCATGCACGCCCAAGAACAACGCTTTCTCGATGAAGGTGGATTTGCGGGTTAGAGCATGATTCCAAAAAGCGGGTCCGGTTTTTGGAAAAGATCATGCTCCAACAAAGGGTTAGATCATAATGAGATTGCAACCAAATCTCATCATGATCTAGTGCATCGGGACCGAGAAAACCCGGGGCGGGACGACGGCGCCGCGAAGGTTGACAGTGCCGATCCGTCTGGCATTATCGCGTAAGCTTGGAGGATTCACTATGAAGAAAACCTATTCGAAGCCTGTTCTGGTCAAAAAAGGCAAGCTTTCGCAGGTTACGGCGCTCGCCAATGGAGCGGGTTCCGGCCCGATCGAGTGAAGTCGTTGAGTCGGACTGTCGCCTGATCTGGCGGCCTCGCCTGACACTGGAGATGCGGCATGAAGAAGACCTATTCGAAGCCGGTGCTGGTCAAGAAGGGCAAGCTCTCGCAGGTTACAGCCGACAATGGTAACGGCTCCGGGCCGGTCGCCGTCTAGCAGCCGATTATCCGACGCCTCGTGCCGTCTGGCCGGGAACAGGGCTTTGGGTGCCCGACGTGGAGAGTGGAAAATGAGGAAGACCTATTCCAAGCCGGTGCTGGTCAAGAAGGGCAAGCTCTCGCAGATCACCGCGAACGGCGCTTCTGCTCCTATTCCGGGCTAAACTCGTTCCCCGGTAGATCGAGATCCTCCTGGCAGAGTCGGGCGGCTTGATCGTTTCCGGAGCATGATCTCCCGCAGGCGGCGGGACCGTTCAGCGCACAACCACCAGATCGTCGAGCACGAGCTGCCAATAGTGGCTCGTGGAGAGGCGCACGCGCGTCACCGCCGCCAGCATCGGCGCATAGTGGACGGGCGCCAGTGCCGACAGGACGATCGTGTCGCTGGCGATCAGCCGGTCGCCAAGCCAGCTCTCGACCAGTGCGGTTTCGCCTTCGGACTTCAACCATGCCGCTGTCAGCATCACGGAATGGAACCCGAACGGTTTGTCGCTCGAGAATTCAGCCGGGTGTCCGCTGCTCGTATAGCAGACATGGTCTCCCGAGATATTGCCGTTGACGTAGCCTTCGCTGCCTTCGGTATGATCGCGCGCCAGTGCGTTCAGGTTGAACCAGGTCAACCCGGCATAACCGGACGGCACCTTGCGCAGGCCGCGCGTCGTGACATCGTCGAAACCGATGGCCTGCAAGGACGCGGCGCTGTCGACAGCCGCGTTCTCGGGCGACAGCAGGCCGAGCTCGGTCGGGTAGGCCGACAAGGCCAGTCGTCGTTCCATGCCACCGCCGGTGATTTCGATCGCGTCGGCGTCATCGGGCAGATCGAGACGGAAGCCAGCGCCAGCACTTAGCGGATGCACCGCCACCTCTTGCCCTTTCGCCATCACCGAGATGCTCGTCGAAACACCGTCCGCTACGCGGCCGCTGAGCCGGCGTATCGCAAACAGGCCGACCGGCTGCAGCATTGCGTCCGACACCAGCCCGGTGGGCGAGCCTGGCAGCGGCCGGAGGTGCTGCGACTGTACTTCGTTGGCGCTGCTCGAGCGCCAGCCGGGCGGCAGAGACACGGTGAAGCGGTAGCTGCCCGGCACATGGATGAGCGCGGCCCGACGTTTCGTCGACGCCAGGAAATTGGCAAAGCCGCCGCGATTGCTCCGCGCCGCGGCGACGAAGCGGCCGTCGCCATCATGCAGTCTGACCATGATGCCGGCCATCGGGCGGTCGCCGAGCCCGTAGCGGCCGTCGCGATCGGCATCGAAATAGACAAAGGTCGAATGATTGAGCTTGCCGTGGTTGCCCGACCAGTCGCGGCGCACGGCGTAGTCGTTGGCCGGATCTTCACGAAGCCGGGCTCTGCGACGAGACCGCGCCAGCCGCCAGGCGAGAGCCGCAACGACAGCGGCGAACCCGACAAGGAGTATTGCCTTGATCACGGACGGCTCAAGCAATGCTGTCGGCCCTGCTCATCTGAATCTCCTGCGCATACATCGATCCATATATCGATGCTGCGGGCGCTTGAGCAACCGGACACGGGATCGGCGGACCACGGCATCGGCGTCACATACCCATTTCAGGCAACTATTCCGGCGACGGCACCGGCGGCTTGGTGGTCAGCGCGGCTCCGAAGGCGGCGACGACCACGGCGGCGATGCCCGCGCATTGCAACGGGCTCAGGATCTCGTGCAGGAACAGGAAGCCGGCCAGCGCGCCCAGCGCCGGCTCCAGACAAGTCAGCGTGCCGTAGAGCCTGGCCGGCATCCGGGTCAGCGCCACCATCTCCAGCCAGAACGGCAAGGCGCTGGAGAACAGCCCGACCAGCAGCGCGCTGACCAGGATCGCGGGTGCGATCAGGCCGGTACCCGCCTCGGCGAGGCCGAACGGCAGGGCGAGAGCAGCGGCAATGACCAGCCCGTAAGCCGTGGTCTGGCTGCCAAGCTCGGCGCCCGCCTTTTGCGCAAAGACGATGTAGAGCGCCCAGCAGCCGCCGGCGGCCAGCGCCAGCATCACGCCGATCGGGTCGAGTGCACTGCCGGAGTGGATGAAGGGCGACAACAGCAATATGCCGGCAACGGCCAGCACCACCCAGACGAAGTCGGTGGCGCGCCGCGACGACAGCGTCGCCACGAGCAGCGGGCCGGAGAATTCGAGCGCCACCGCGACGCCGAGCGGGATTCTGGCGAGCGCTGCATAAAACAGCAGGTTCAGCGCCGCGAGGTTGACGCCATAGGCGATGAGCCAGGGCAGCACGGCGCGCGACGGCCGCACCCGCCACGGCCTCAGCACCGCCGCCAGCATCAGCGCGCCCAAGGCCAGCCGCAGCGCCGTGGTGCCGTTGGCGCCGATCAGCGGAAACAGGCTCTTGGCGAAGGTGGCGCCGATCTGGATCGACACCATGGCGCCAAGCAACGCGCCGATCGGCAAGGCCTTCGCTTCAGCTGCGGCAATCGACGTCGACGTCAATTCCAGTCCCTCTCCACGCGACCAGCCGGCCGTAGCGCAGGCTGGAGATAGGGATAAAGGGCCTGGCTGTCGTGTGGCACGAGCGGGCTGTTGATAGGGCAAGGGTGGGAGGCGAACGCCGACGCATTTCCTCTCCCCCGTCGATCGGGGGAGAGGTGTCGAGCGTAGCTCGACGGAGTGGGGGTCGACCGTTCATCCGCCTGATTGCCTGCTTGCAGGCGTTTCGCGCTCGCTTCCGTCGCTCCTGTTTTGCGGCGACCGTGGGTTTCATGAGCGCCTTCCCCCACTCCGTCGCCGCTTCGCGGCGCCACCTCTCCCCCCTCCGGAGGGAGAGGAAAAGAAGCTAGCTCGCCAGCCCATACACCAGGCTCACCCGCCCATCCGACAGCTGGCCGACCTGGCGCAGTTCCAGTCCGTGCCGGGCGTGCACCGTGCCGAACAGCGCCTTGCCTTCGCCGGCGAGCAGCGGATAAACGATGAGCCGCATTTCATCCACTAGCCCCGCCCCGATCAGGCTGGCGGTGATGCTCGCGCCGCCCATGAGGTAGATGTCCTTGCCGGGCTCGCGCTTCAGCGCCGCGATGTCGTCGAGGCTGCGCAGGAAGCGCGTCGAGGCCCAGGCGGCCGAAGTCATGGTGTTCGACAGCACATAGTGCGGTGTCTTGGCGGCAAAGCGCGCCCATTCGAGTTCGGCCGGGTCGACCAGTCTGCCGGTCATCGGCAATGGCTGGTCCGGCTCGTTCTCAAGGATCGCGCTCCAGTAGCGCTCATAACCGGCATACATGACGCCGCCGAGCAGGCAGGCGTCGATCTCAGGCATCAGGCCGTATTCCTCCGACCAGTTGTCGACCCAGTCGGCAAAGCCTTCGGGGCCTTCCATCTTGCCGTCGATGGAGATCTTCATTCCGGTGATCAATTTACGCATGACTTCCTCCTTCGGGCTTGCGGGATGCAAGCACGTTGCCTGGTTTCATTTCCGCTGGCGCGCCGCGGTGTCTGGCGAAGGCGCGTGTTTCGCCGACCCTTGCGCCGGCATCCGGCGCAAGGGATCGATGGTGCCCGGTTGGGCCGGGCGATGCGTCAGGTCAGGTCAGGCCGGCAGGCGCCGGTCGTATTCCGCCACGATACGGCTAAAGCTGTCCCAGAACGGTTCGGGCTTCTCGGCCGCCACGCGGGCAACCAGGAGGTCGAGATGCACGTGCCAGCCTGCGGCATGCATCATCAGGCTCGAGCGGTCCGGCAGGCGGCGGTGGACCAGGGTGAGCAGGACGTCGTCGCCGCGCTGCGCCAATTCGAACGTGACATTGCCGCTGCCGTTCCAGGTGATGGTGAGCTTACGCGGCGGGTCGCACTCGACGATCTGGTTGTGCATCCGCTGCTCGCCGCCACTGAAGCTGGCCGGCCTCACGCCGGGCGGGTCGGTCAGTTCGTCGTTGCGCCAGACCAGCTCGAAGGAAGAGCCTTCCTCCATCTCCATGTCGCCGGCCGCCAGCCATTGGCGGCGCAGGTCGCTCTGCGTCAGATATTCCCAGACGCGCTCCCTGGTTCCGGGCAAAAGCCGTTCGATCCTCAAAGTGGCCGGCTGGATCAGCTGGGCGTAGCCGTCGAAGCTGTTCATCTGATTCATCGGTCGTCTCCCTCGGATGATGTTGGCTTGGATGATGTTGGCCTGGGTAATTCCGGCTTGGATGGTTCTGGATTTGCCGGTGCCGGCGTTGTCTGCGTCGTCGACGTTTTGCGCCCCGCCTCCTCGCGCAAAAGCTGTTCGAGGACATCGAGGCGGCTGTTCCAGAAACGCGCGTATTGGCCGAGCCACTGATAGGCGGTGGCCAGCGGGCGGGCCTCGAGGCGGCAGACATGGGTGCGCCCGCGCACTTCGCGCCGGATCAGCCCGGCATGCTCCAGCGCCTTGATGTGCTTGGAGGCGGCGGCCAGCGACATGGCAAAGGGTTGAGCCAGCTCGCTCACCGTACGCTCGCCGCCGGCGAGGTGGTTAAGCATGTTCCGGCGCGTGGCGTCGCCAAGGGCGTGAAAAACCTGGTCCATCTGGGGCGTCTCTAATTCAACCATGTAGTTGAATATAGAGGCGAGATTTTAGATAGTCAACTAGTTGGTTGAATGTGTTTTGGGGAGAGGCGCTGGCCCCCTACCTCCCCCTTGTGGGGAGGTCGGACCGTAGGTCCGGGTGGGGGTACTAGCGCTGACCGTGGGGGATGTGGATTTCCTCTTCCCTCACGAAAGTCTGGGAGAGGAACCCAAGATGGCGGAGGTCCGCGCAGACCCCCACCCCGATCCGCTTTGCGGATCGACCCTCCCCACAAGGGGGAGGGTAAAGTGCCCTCACCCAGCCATGGCCAGCGGCACTGCGCTCTTGTTGGGGATCTGGATGTCGATCTCCAGCGTCGACATGGTCTCGCCGCGGTCCATCGAGACTTGCAGATAGTCCTGGTCGATCTGCACATGCTTGGCGATCACCGCCATGATCTCCTCGCGCAGGATGGAGACGAGATCGGGCTGGCTGCGGTTGCGGCGCTCATAGGCGAGAAGCACTTGCAGCCGTTCGCGCGCCACCGGCGCGCTGGTGCGCCGCTTGAAGATGTCGAGCAGGTTCATGCCGCCCTCCTTCCCAAAAGACGATCGAGGAAGCCCTTGCGCTCGAAGGGCACGATGACCGGCAGCTGTTCGCCCTCGAGCCGCTTGGCCGCGTCGATGTAAGCCTTGGCAGCGGCATTCAGCGGCTCCGACAGCGTCACCGGCGAACCGAGGTTGGAGGCGCGCAGCACATCCTGGCTTTCCGGAATGATGCCGAGCAGCGGCACCGACAGGATCTCCAGCACATCGTCGATCGACAGCATTTCACCGCGCGCGGCGCGTCCCGCATCGTAGCGCGTGACCAGCACATGCTTGGCGATCTGCTCGCCCTCCTCGGCGCGCAAGGTGCGGGAATCGAGCAGGCCGATGATGCGGTCGGAATCGCGCACCGACGACACTTCCGGATTGGTGACGATGACCGCCTCGTCGGCAAAGCGCATGGCGAGCTGCGCGCCGCGCTCGATGCCGGCTGGGCTGTCGCAGAAGACATAGTCGAACACCGAGCGCAGCTTGCCGATGACCTCGGCCACGCCCTCCTCGGTCAACGCATCCTTGTCGCGCGTCTGCGAGGCCGGCAGCAGGAACAGCGTCTCGACCCGCTTGTCGCGGATCAGCGCCTGCGACAGCTTTGCCGAGCCCTGGATGACGTTGACGAGATCGAACACCACGCGCCGTTCGGCGCCCATGATCAAATCGAGGTTGCGCAGGCCGACATCGAAATCGACCAGCGCCACCTTCTTGCCGGTCTTGGCGACCGCCGCCCCCAGAGCCGCGGTAGAGGTCGTCTTGCCGACGCCCCCCTTGCCCGAGGTGACCACCACTACCTTGCCCATCAATAAAGCCTCCGTTGTTGTTCGTTATGTCGTTGTCGGGCGACGCATTAGCTGAAAGGGGCGATGCGCAGCATACCGTTGTCGAGAAATGCCTGCACAGGCTTGCCCCGGACCGACGGGTCCATCTCCTCGGCCGTGCAATACCAGCCATCGACCGAGAGAAGCTCGGCCTCGTTCCTGCGGCAGAAGACACGCGCCGCCGTGTTCCCTTGAGCGCCTGCCGAAGCGCGGCCGCGCAGCGTGCCATAGACATGGATCGAGCCGGTGGCGACGATCTCGGATCCGGACGCGACCGAGCCCAGCACGATGACATCGCCGTGCGGATGGAAGATCAGCTGGCCCGAACGGATCGGCGAGCGGATCATCAACGTGCCGGCGTCGGGTGCTGCAATTTTGGCGTCTCTCGGCTGTGCCCTGGCATCGCTCGCCGGTTTCAAATCGCCCGCCTTCAAATCGCCGGCCTCTGTCTTGATGTCACCGGCCGCCTTCGTATCGCCTGCCGGCGTGGCGTCCTCCGCCCTGCCCGCCTTGCGGCTCGGCTGCAGCAGACCGTCGGTGGTCGCCTCCTTGGCGCCGACCAGCACCGGCGGCAGATGCGCGCCAAGCTCGGCGCCGCCGTCGAGCTCGATGGCATAGATGCGAATGCCGCGCTGGCCGAGCAGATCGACCAGCGCTTCGATGGCGACGACATCAGGCTTCAGCACGTTCAGATCGAGCACCACCGGGCGCCCGGCAAAATAGCCCGGCGAATTGCCGACCCAGCGATCGAGGCTCTCCAGCCACACATCCAAAGGCGCCTCCGGCGTCAGCGTGAAAGCGACGAAGGAGCGGGCGCGAAAGCGAATGGATTTGGCCTCGAGGGGAGCGGCAAAGGTCACGGCGGGCGATTCCTTACTGAGAGGTAAACGCTAGCGGTGGTATGGTTAATGAAAGGTTAACGGGAGGGGGACGGGAGCTAGCGCTTCAATCCGAGGATTCATCGCAAATTTCGAGTTCTCGCCATGGTCGTTCCCCAAACATGGTAATCGGCAAACAATTTATTAGCCTTAACACTTCTCTAACCGAGTAAAGACATTATGTGTTCTCTTTATGTTCTGGGAGAATATAATATGGCTAGCACCACATCCATTGAATGGACAGATGCGACGTGGAACCCCGTTACAGGCTGTACGAAGATTAGCGCCGGTTGTGACAACTGTTACGCGGAACGCTTCTCGGAGCGCTTCCGAGGCGTTTCCGGGCATCCTTTCGAGCTGGGTTTCGATCTCATTCTGCGACCGGAAAGAATGCTCCAGCCTCTCTCATGGAAACAATCGAAGATGATCTTCGTCAACTCTATGAGCGACCTTTTTCACAAAGGAATTCCTCTGGAGTTCGTAGACGGCGTCTTCGACACCATGGAACAAGCAGACTGGCATACGTTTCAGGTTCTCACGAAGCGTAGTTCCCGGATGCGCGACTACGTGAATAAGCGTTACGGCGCGGATGCTGCACCGCCGCACGTATGGCTAGGTACCTCGGTCGAGGATGGCAGCCGGAAATCTCGTATCCGGCATATGCAGCAGATGAATGCCTCGATCCGATTCCTGTCGGTCGAGCCACTGATTGGGCCTATGGGCACAATCAATCTCGAAGGAATCGATTGGGTCATTGTAGGCGGCGAAAGCGGCCCGAAAGCGCGACCTCTGAATCCAGAGTGGGTGAGGGAAGTACGCGACCAATGTAATGATGCTGGAGTCGCATTCTTCTTCAAACAATGGGGCGGGAGCAGGCCTAAAAGCGGTGGGCGGATACTGGACGGAGAAGAGTGGAACCAATTACCTATTGCGAACTCGATTCGGGAAGGGATTTCCGCAGCAGCTGAATAGCACGCCACGAGGACTTGGATGGACAATACATACTTCCTTAGGGAGCAGACAGCAGCCAAGCATTTCATCCTCCGCCATTATCTTCAGGAGCTCTCCCTGATCACTTTACAGGGGGCGTTCTCGACGCTGACTTATGTTGACGGTTTTTCTGGCCCTTGGATGTCGCGCAAGGCAGATTTCTCTGACACTTCATTCATGATCGCTATAGGCGTCCTGAAGAAAATACGGATTCAGCTTAGGGCTCGGGGCTTGCGCCCGACGATCAAGTGCTTCTTCGTCGAGAAGGATGAAGCTGCATTCACCCAGTTGCAGTCGGCTGTTACCATACATCACGATGAAGCGGATAGCTTTTGCGTAGAGACTTTCAACGGGCGATTCGAGGAATCGATCCCGGCAATTATGAAGTTTGCTCAAGGCATGACGCTCACTTTCATCGATCCCACAGGCTGGACCGATTACGCATTCGATCGTATCGGCCCCCTGCTGGCGCGACCCGCAAGTGAGACACTCGTAAACTTCATGTATGACCACATCAGCCGTTTCACCTCATGGGACGACGAAACGATCACTGCGTCTTTTAACGGCATCCTTCGCCCGGGATGGCGCAATAGGATCGACCGCTCGCTACCTCCGGGAGAGGCAGCTGAACGCCTGTTTCGGAAGGAGTTCAAAGAAGCGGGCGCCTTCGAGAGGGTAGTCTCTACGCCGATTAAAAAATTGTCTGATCGCACCCATTTCTGCATCACCTACGGGACGCGCCACCCGAAGGGTTTGGAGATCTATCGAGGTATTGAACACCGGGCGTTGCGAGATCACGAGTTTCGACGACTTGAGAGCCGTCTGGCCAAAATCGAGGCTACTGGCCAGAGTTTGCTCTTCAAAGCGGGTGATTTGAATCCTTCCAATGCGGTCGACATCCAGTGCGCAGTAGAGCAGGAAGCCGCGACAGCATGGCTAGAGAAACGACTGAGGGGATCGGAGGTTGACGAGCTATTTGAGGATATGTGGCCAGATATGCTTGAGCTTTTCATGTTGCGGAAGACAGACGCAAAGGACATCTGCGTTGAGCTAGCTAAGCGTGCAATCATTAGGCCTACTTGGAAAGACAGGGGGAATAGGATCAGGAAGCCTGACGACACCGATCCGATCAGGCTTTGCATTCCAGCTCCCGAAATTGCAAGCTCTTAGTAAGTCTACTCACTTGGCCGTCATCCAAACCTTGCGCACTCCGAAACGCGCTCCTTCGACATCGATGCTGACAAGGGTCTTTCGGAGGCGCATTCCTTCATCCCAAAACCAATCGGCAATAAGGTCCGTCTTAAAGGGTAGTGCAACATCAAGCACCCGCTTCAGCTTGTCTTCCCAAACTCCATCTTTTGTGAGGCGTGTTGAGATTTCAGACAGCATCCCGGCCGCCAGGTCAGGTATTGCGCAAAGATCCTCATATTCTCTGTCGCTCGGGTCTTGGCCGGTAGTGTTCAGGCGGAAAACACCCATGGGATGAGAGAAATAGAGAGATGACATTCGCGCAGCTGCCTGTAGAGCATCGTCATGCCGCGCGTCATTGGCAACGAACTCATCCTCGTCAGTAATCCATGTGACATTCCCATGCGGGCGCGACCAGATCGACAGCAGGATGGACGCAAAATGCACTTTTCGCATCATCGCTTCGAATGACCGCGGATTCCAGGATGCCTTCAGGCCGAGCGCTTTTTGAATGTCGTCCATCGACCCAGGAACCGTGGACAGCCACTTTTTCTTCTTATCGACGGCGATGGCGACGAGATGACCGTCGACTTCGGAAGCAGCCGCCAAGAATGGTACCAGCGCCTCCTGACGTCGCGGATCATCAAGGCGTTTATAGGACATCGTTCGATTGTCCTTGAGCGCGGTGCGGCGAATAGAGCTGATACTCGAAAGCCGTTCGAAATCAACGCGCCGGACTACCAGATAGCAGTAGATTTGATGCGTGGATCGGGGGTGATCGCCTCCATAGTCGGATGCAATCAAGAGCCGATCAGATTTCCTTTGACGTGGTTCCCCCATGCTGACAAATTTTTGAATAGAGTAGCCCCAACCCCAGAGGCGCCGTGTCTGGATATTCTTGATCGTGAAAAGCCGCCAATCATCATGGGTTGTCATTGTGGAACCATGGCTTGCCTCGAGCTATCCGGCAGCGGGGAATCGCATCAGTAGCAGCCGCATCAATCAATACTATGATGGCTGTAGCGCCTCTGGACTCTAAGTGATGGTCTTGTGCTCGGGCTTCAATGCATGGAAAGGTGCTGGGCTGAAGAGATGTCGTTTCTATCGGATACCTAGGACCACAATTGCCGTACCAGCAGGTCAGCGCGTGCAGCTAAAGATGCCTAACGCTTAGTGCGTCGCCCCATTTGTCATTCAGATACTCGCAAACGAGGCGCCGATGACAGTGATGTGGAGTAGCCTCGGAACAAAGTAAGCAGGCACCCGCCAGCATCTCTGGCTTTAGACGTTGCTCGATTTTTCGCTCCGCCATTAAATGCAAGAAACGCTCTTGATATACGCTCCAATCACCCTTCTCCTTTTTGTAGGCCTTTAGAATATTATCGGTTGGAGCAAGCAAAGGTTGATGGACATATTGAATTCCACCTATTTTCTTTAAAAAATATGCCAAATCATCGGCTTTGGCGAAAGCTGCAAGCTGTGAAGTGTTGTGCAAACGGACATCAACAACTCGCTTTACCCCCGCTTTTAAAAGACGCTCAAAAAAATTCTCGGCGTTCGATTTTGTAAAACCAATCGTAGAAACGCTGACCTTTTCCAAAACCTACTCCGCAGCCATGTGACCTGAGGTGTTATTTTGCGGTTCTGAGTACGCTACTTTTAGAGCCCGATCCCGATAAGCCGCCGCCAGTCGATCTTCACGCGAAACGAATAGATCTTCATCTTGCTTGCCTTCTAAATTCAAAAGCTTTTCCTCGATATCTTTCTGATCAAGGATTTTTCCGTTTGATAAGATATGTCTAATTGCCAGGCCACGCTCGGAAAGAACCCGACCCACCAGCAGACAGCGATGGCAATCCAGAGGATCATGCTCGGAACACATCAGCGCAATGCGATATTTCTGGGCACCCTCAAGCACACGCTGAATCCCACGCTTGAAGTCCGAGGACTTCGCCATGCGTTCATAGTTTGCCACACCCTCGCAGTAGAACTGTTTACCTGTCGGCCGACCACCAAGCTCCTTACCCAAGAAGGAGTAGGCGACGCCATCTAGCGGGAGCTCGTTCTTGAGTTGGGGCTGACTGAACTGAGGAGAGCGGCGTGAAAAAGGCGACGTACGGACATCAGCGATTGCGGTTACGCCAGCTTGCCGAAGCAGCGACAAGAAAGCCTCATAGCTAAGGTTCGAATGGCCGATTGTAAAAATTTCGCAGGCTGCCTTCATTTTATCGTCCTACGGGTAGGGCCCGCTTAGTTCAGGGAAGAACCGCCGCTATCAGTTTGTAGGCGTACCCTTGCCACGGCTCTCCCAAACTAATGGAAAGAGTGGCAGCGCCAAGGTCGAAAGTTCCATCCTTGCCCGCCAGATATCGCCTTTCCACAACTGAGTCGGTTATGCTCAGTAGATATTGCGCTCCGTTGAACGTGAAAAGGCCTCGCACCCTTCGTTTGCCATTCCCAAATTCGGCGCCTTCCACCCCTATATGCACCTGTAAATCATCTACCGGTATCAGACAAAGTGAATACCCGAGCTGATTCGCCTGAGCTTCGGACACCCTATCATGCTGGCCATTGTAGCTGGACGACTGGTTGTCCCAAAGAGGGCCGTTAACATGATCGATTGCAGCTGCCACCTCATCCGCAGTCGCGGTACGAATTCTCTTCCAATAATAACCGTCATCTATGACGTGGTTTTCAACCTGGAACTCATGCGGGTTTGGCCGCTTCATAGGAATTGATATTACGTCAAGCAGTTTCGGGTCGGCACCGTCCTCGAAGCGTCGGTCTGCCTCAGACAGTTCTCCGTTCTCTCTCTCGCTCACAGGGCGGACCCACCCACCCACACCTTGCTCATTAACCTCTTTTCCAGCAACACATCTCCCGGAAATCTTTCTTGAATTCGCTAGGCATATTATCACCTTCCGATATGCAACCGGCATTCCCCCACTCCCTTACTTCTTCTCGTTTGATCTCCCCATGTGATACTCTATCCGTAAGTTACGTTCTTTAATCAAGTCATTTCTCTTGGAATATTATCCATCTTCCACAAACCTGCCTGAAACACTCCTTTCAATATCGGTTGTCGCCAATACGATGATTTTGCCTTCGCCGTTGTCATATTTTAAGAGAGCGAACTGTACACGCTTCTCCGCTGCTTGCCGGTCTGTTCGTCCTTCTTCCTCGAATAGAGGCCGGTATTTTTCGTCTTTTAGTTTGCTGGGCCATCTCATTCTCAGAATTTCCGCCTGACCTTCAGCCCCCTCGCCGCCTGCTCAACCGCCGCCCTGTCCGCGCCCAGCCTGTCGATCAGCTCCTGTGCCTCGTCGCCCGATATGCCGGTGCGCACGGCGAGTTCCTCGACGGTCAGGACGTCGGTGCTGGCGATCTCGCGCGGCAGGGCGTCGTCGGCGGTCAGCGGCAGGGCTGCTTCGCGGTCGATTTCGGCCTCGGCCCGGTGCCAGTGGTGCTCGGGGTCGCCAGTGCCTTCGCGCTCCCAGATCTGGTAGGCGCGCTGCTGTATCTTGTGATGGCGGTCGTCTTCCATGGTGGTTCCTCCCCTGGGCTTTGAGGACGATCCGAACGATCCCAGAAATCGCGCGGTCGCAATCGTTCGCGGCGCCCTTCGCGCTGGCTATTCGCATTGCCGTCTCGGCCCGCCGGAATATGGCTGGTAGCTGTTGTCTTCCGGACGGTAGGAGCGATAGCGGCTGAAGCAGGAGGCGACATGGTCCGGTTCGCCGCCGGCAGCCGCGTAGGCGCCCGCGCCCTCGACATAGCTTGCCTCTCGCGGCGCGACGCGGTCGGCGGCGAGATAGGGCGATACGCAGGTGCGCTGCTGTCCACTGTATGACATGTAACTGTTGTCGTCGGGATCGTAGGAGCGGTATCGGCTGGCGCACCAGGCGAGATGCGGCGGCGGCAGTTCGGTCCGCGCGATGGCGCCGGTGACGGTGGGATCGGGCTGCTGCCTGGCCGGGTCCTGGGCTGGCTCCTTGGCGGCGATGTCGGAAGGCGCGGACTGCTCGGGCGGCACACGTTCGAAGTCCTGCGCCGTCTTGTCCACCGGCCGCGCTTTCCGGGTCCACAGTTCCGCCACGCTGACGGTCGGCCTTGCCTCCCGCGCTGGCTTGGCGGCAAGCAGCCAGGCTGCGAAAACCAGCCCGCTGCCGAACACCGCAAGGGTCAGCACGAAGCCGCCGACCAGTCCCAAAATCGCTTTCACTCGACACTCCTTGTGTCCCTGCCAATAAAATGCGGGACATCACGGCTTGTTCCAGAAAAGCAGGCGCGAGGGACCTAAGTCTGACCGACCCACAACCGGCAGCTCGCCGAGAACCGGGTGCGGCGCGATTTCTTTCGACGGTGAAAATCAAGGGAGCGGTCGAGCCATTGGGCCAGATCACGTCCCGGCTATTCCGCCGCCTCGGCATAATCCACGGGCACATAGTTGAGGATCGGCCCAAGCCAGCGCTCGGCATCGGCCAGCGGCATGGCTTTGCGGCGGGCATAGTCCTCGACCTGGTCGCGCTCGACTTTGGCGACGCCGAAATAATAGCTTTCGGGATGGGCGAGATAGATGCCGGACACAGACGAGCCCGGCCACATCGCATAGCTCTCGGTCAGGCCGACGCCGGCATTGCGCTCGCCGTCGAGCAGCCGGAACAAGGTCGCCTTCTCGGTATGATCGGGCTGCGCGGGATAGCCGGGCGCGGGGCGGATGCCGCGATAAGGCTCGCCGATCAGTTCGTCGGGCGCCAGCTTCTCGTCTGATGCATAGCCCCAGAATTCCTTGCGCACCTTCTCGTGCATGCGCTCGGCAAAAGCTTCGGCGAAACGATCGGCCAGCGCCTTGACCATGATCGAGGAATAATCGTCATTGGCGCGCTCGAAGCGCTCGGCGATCGCCACCTCCTCGATCCCCGCGGTGACGATGAAGCCGCCGATATAGTCCGGCTTGCCGCTGTCGGCCGGTGCGACGAAATCCGACAGCGCGACATTGGCCTTGCTGTCGCGCTTGATCAGCTGCTGGCGCAGCGTGAAGAAAGTGGCAAGCTCCTGCGAGCGCGCCTCATCCGTGAACAGCCTGATGTCGTCGCCGACGGCGTTCGCCGGCCAGAAGCCGATGACGCCGCGCGGCGCGAACCATTTTTCCGCGATGATTTTTGTCAGCATCGCCTGCGCATCCTCGAAAAGCTGGCGTGCCGCCGGTCCCTGCTTCTCGTCGTCGAGGATCTTGGGGTAACGCCCTTTCAACTCCCAGGTCTGGAAGAACGGCGTCCAGTCGATGTAGCGCGAGAGCTCAGTCAGGTCCCAGTTCTCGAACACTTTCACGCCGGTGAAGGACGGCTTCGGCGGTTCATAGGCGGACCAGTCCACCCTGTGCGCATTGGCCCTGGCCTTGGCCAGCGGCAGCCGCTGCTTGTCGGCCTCGGAGCGGGCATGCGCGTCAGCGACCTTTTTGTACTCGGCCCGCACTGTGTCGACGTAGCCGCCCTTGGTCTCCTTCGACAGCAAGGACGAGACGACGCCGACCGCCCGGCTGGCGTCATTGACATAGACCGTCTGTCCCCTGGAGTAGCGGGGATGGATCTTCACCGCCGTGTGCACGCGGCTGGTTGTCGCGCCGCCGATCAAAAGCGGAATGTCGAAGCCTTCGCGCTCCATCTCGGCGGCCATGTGCACCATCTCGTCCAGCGACGGGGTGATCAGGCCGGACAGGCCGATGATGTCGACATTTTGCTCGCGAGCCGTCTGCAGGATCTTCGCCGCCGGCACCATGACGCCGAGATCGATGATCTCGTAATTGTTGCACGCCAGAACGACGCCGACGATGTTCTTGCCGATGTCGTGGACATCGCCCTTCACCGTCGCCATCAGGATTTTGCCGGCCGTCTGGCGCTCGCCATTGTCGATCCCATTGGCGGCATTCGCCAGTTTTTCCGCCTCCATGTGCGGCAGCAATCCGGCCACCGCCTGCTTCATCACGCGCGCCGACTTCACCACTTGCGGCAGAAACATCTTTCCAGCGCCGAACAGATCGCCGACGACATTCATGCCGGCCATCAGCGGGCCTTCGATGACATGCAGAGGCCGCTCGGCCGCAAGCCGCGCCTCTTCGGTGTCGGCGTCGATGAATTCGGTGATGCCGTTGACCAGCGCATGCGAAATCCGCTGCTCGACTGTCCAGTCGCGCCAGGCGAGATCGCGCTCCCTGGCTTCCTTGCCGGCCGTGCCCTTGAAACGCTCGGCGATCTCCAGCATGCGTTCGGTGGCGGTGCCGCCGGCCCTGGGCGCGCGGTTGAGCACGACGTCCTCGCAAGCCTCGCGCAGTCCCGGTTCGATCGTGTCGTAGACGGCAAGCTGGCCGGCATTGACGATGCCCATATCCATGCCGCGCTGGATGGCATGGTAGAGGAACACCGCGTGCATCGCCTCGCGCACCGGCTCGTTGCCGCGGAAGGAGAAGGACAGGTTCGAGACGCCGCCCGAGATATGCACATGCGGCAGCGTGGCGGTGATCTCGCCGGCGGCCTCGATGAAGTCGACGCCGTAATTGTCGTGCTCCTCTATGCCGGTGGCGACCGCGAAGACATTGGGGTCGAAGACGATGTCTTCGGGCGGGAAACCGGCCTGTTCGGTGAGCAGATTGTAGGCGCGGGTGCAGATCTCGACCTTGCGCGCCTTGGTGTCGGCCTGACCGGCCTCGTCGAAGGCCATGACGACCACCGCCGCGCCGTAGGCGCGCACCAGCTTCGCATGATGCAGAAAGGCTTCCTCGCCTTCCTTCATCGAGATGGAGTTGACCAGTGGCTTGCCCTGCACGCATTTCAGCCCGGCCTCGATGATCTCCCATTTCGAGGAGTCGACCATCACCGGAACACGGGCGATGTCGGGTTCGGCGGCGATCAAATTGAGGAACTCGACCATCGCCTTTTTCGAATCGATCAGGCCTTCATCCATGTTGATGTCGATGATCTGTGCGCCATTGGCGACCTGGTCGCGCGCCACGTCGAGCGCCGGGACATAGTCGCCCGCCGTGATCAGCTTTCGGAACTTGGCCGAGCCGGTGACGTTGGTGCGCTCGCCGACATTGACGAAGGGAATCTCATCAGTCAGCGTGAACGGCTCCAGCCCGGACAGGCGCATCTTGCGCTCGATCTCGGGGATGGCGCGTGGCGGATATTTCTTGACAGCCTCGGCGATGGCGCGGATGTGGTCCGGCGTCGAGCCACAGCAGCCGCCGACGACGTTGACGAGCCCTTCCCGCGCAAAATCCTCGATCTGCGCGGCCATGAAGTCCGGGCTCTCGTCATAGCGGCCGAATTCATTGGGCAGGCCGGCATTCGGATAGGCGCAGACGAAGGTGTCGGCGACGCCCGATATTTCAGCCAGATGCGCGCGCATGGCGTTGGCGCCGAGCGCGCAGTTGAGGCCGATGGTGAAGGGGCTCGCATGGCGCACCGAATGCCAGAAGGCGGTCGGCGTCTGGCCCGACAGGGTGCGGCCGGAGAGATCGGTGATGGTGCCGGAAATCATCACCGGCAGCCGTACGCCCTTTTCGAGGAAAATCTCATTGCAGGCGAAGATCGCCGCCTTGGCGTTCAACGTGTCGAAGATAGTTTCGATCAGGATGATGTCGGCGCCACCGTCGACCAGTCCGCGCAACTGCTCGCCATAGGCCAGGCGCAGATCGTCGAAGGTCACGGCGCGATAGCCGGGATTGTTGACGTCGGGCGACATCGAGGCGGTGCGGTTGGTCGGCCCGAGCGCGCCGGCGACGAAGCGCCGCTTGCCGTCCTCCTGCTGTGCCCTCGCCGCTGCCCGACGCACCAGCCGCGCGCCGTCGCGGTTCAGCGCGTAGACGGCATCCTCCATGCCGTAATCCGCCTGGGCGATCGAGGTCGAGGAGAAGGTGTTGGTCTCGAGGATATCGGCGCCAGCGATGGCGTATTGATAATGGATCTCCTCGATCGCCTTCGGCTGCGTCAGGATCAAGAGGTCGTTGTTGCCCTGCTGGTGGCAGGCGCAGCCGGCGAATGCCTCGCCGCGAAAATGCTCCTCGTCGAAACCGAGACCCTGGATCTGCGTGCCCATGGCGCCGTCGAGGATGAGGATGCGCTCGCGTGCCGCTGCCGTCAGCGCCGCAAGCACTTCGGACCCATCGGGCTTTGCCGCGACGGGGCCGAACAATGCGTCCAGCGATGCAGAATTCTGCGACATTTTTTATCCTTGAGGCGACAACCATCACATAAGGATATCTTTATGTCAACATACGGAATGCAGGCGAACGCGTCGTGGCGAGAGTTTGGTGCGATGGTCATCCCGATCGACAATGTGACGGCGGCGGTCATCGTCGCCGCTGCGCCCTGCCTACACCACGACGTCCCGATACAGCCTCACCTCGCCGTCCTGGCCGCGGATGCGCCAATCCTGCCCGTCCCGTCCTTCGATATGACACGGCCCGAGCGGCACCTTGCCGCCGCCTTCCGGCAGGTCCAGCACATAGACGGGATTGCAGATGCCCGACAGGCGGGCGCGCAGCGCGCCGGCCAGCGCCTGTCCCTGCGCAATCGTGGTGCGCCTGTGCGCCATGCCGCGCGCGAGGTCGCCATGGTGCAGGTAATAGGGTTTGACGCCGAGCCGGTACATCAGTTCGCGGCAGAGTTCCTCCAGCACCTCGACCGTGTCGTTGACGCCCTTGAGCAGGACACTCTGGTTGAGCAGCACGAAGCCTGCCTGGCGCATGACGCGGCAGGCCAATTCGGTGGCCGGCGTGATCTCCCGCGCATGGTTGAAATGGGTGACGACGGTGACCATCAGCCGGCCCTGCAAGGCGCCAACCAGCCCCGGCGTGATGCGCGCGGGCAGCACGACAGGCACGCGTGTGTGGATACGCAGCAGCCTCACATGCGCGATCGTCTCGATACGGGCGCGGATTTCGGCCAGCGCCTTGTCCGGCAGCGAAAGCGGATCGCCGCCGGTCAGGATCACTTCGCGGATTTCGGTATGGCCTTCGATATAGGCAAAAGCCTCTTCGAGCGCTTCTCGCGTATAGCCGCGGCCGATCGAGGTCAGGGATTCCTTGCGGAAGCAGAAACGGCAATAGACCGCGCATTGGTAGGTCGCAAACAACAGCACCCGGTCGGCGTGGCGGTGCGTCAGTCGCGGCACCGGACTGAAGGCATGGTCGGCGATCGGATCGTCGAGCTCGCCTTCCGTTTCCGTCAGCTCATCCGGCGATGGAATGACCTGGGCGCGGATCGGATCGGCGGGATCGTTCCAGTCGATCAGGTCGAGATAGGTTTTGGGGGCACGCACCTTGTGGCGTACGGCCGCCTCCTGCGCCGCCGCGCGCTCGGCGGGTGACAGCGGCAGGGAGGCGAGATCGCGGACGTGGCGCACGCCCGCGCGGATGTCGTTTTGCCAGGCGGTGTCGGCATCGCGTCCTTCGTCGGCGATGGCCGCGTCATCGAAAGTTGAGTCTGGGGTCATTGGGGCCTCGGGGCAATTCTGGCGGTGCTATCGGCCGGATGGACGGTTCGGTCAACTCCAGTGGCTCAGCGCGGATTGTCGCTGCGCTGCGGTCCTTCGCATCCCCCGACTATCGCCGTAATCGACCAGCGCAGCAATTTCAGGCAATCTCACCGATAAGGCGCTCCAAGGGGAGATGGGCGCCGCCTAGGGAGGATCGCCATGAGCAAAATGCCGCGCTATGAGGATGCCGTTCAGCGCTTTCGCATCGAAGATGAGATCGCGCGGTTGTATGGCAACCCTGGAACCGGCATCAATGCCTATGTCGAATGCTGCGGCCGCTACACCGGAGAAGACCGGCTGGCGCTGCGCGCGATCTCGGCCGGCGGCGAGCTTCGCGAATTCAGCTTCGACGATCTCGCCGACATGTCGGGGCGCGCCGCCAATGTGCTCAAGGCCGCCGGCGTCGGTGCCGGCGATGTCGTCGCCGGCATGCTGCCGCGCGTCCCCGAACTGGTGGCGCTGATCCTCGGGACGTGGCGCATCGGCGCGGTCTACCAGCCGCTGTTCACCGCCTTCGGTCCGAAAGCCATCGAGCACCGCCTCGGCTATAGCGGCGCCAGGATCGTGGTGACCAACCCGGCCAATCGCGGTAAGCTCGACGAGGTCCAGAGATCAGCGCAAATCGCCACCATTCTTGGCAATGGCGATGTGCTGCCTGCAGGCGACATCGATTTCCGCGCCGCGCTTGGCACCGCGTCGCCCGACTGCCAGCCGGTGATGCGCAAGGGCGACGACTTGTTCATGATGATGTCGACGTCGGGAACGACCGGCCTGCCCAAGGGCGTGCCGGTGCCGCTTCGCGCCCTGCTCGCCTTCGGCGCCTATATGCGCGACGCGATCGGCTTGCTGCCCGACGACATCTTCTGGAACATCGCGGACCCCGGCTGGGCCTACGGCCTCTATTACGCCATCACCGGCCCGTTGCAGCTGGGCATCGCCACGACCTTCTATGAAGGCGCCTTCAACGCCAAGAGCACTTACGACATCATCGAGCGGCTCGGCGTCACCAGCCTTGCCGGCTCGCCGACCGCCTATCGCCTGCTGATGGCGGAAGGCGCGGAAGCTGCGGCCCGTGTCAAAGGCAGACTGCGCGTGGTGAGTAGCGCCGGCGAGCCGCTCAACCCGGAAGTCATCCGCTGGTTCGACGCAAATCTCGCCGCGCCCATTCACGACCATTACGGCCAGACCGAGAACGGCATGATGGTCAACAACCATCATGGGCTCTCGCATGTCGTGCGCGCGGGCTCGGCCGGCTTCGCAATGCCCGGATATCGCATGGTGGTATTGGACGAGGCCGGCAACGAGCTCGGCCCCAACCAGCCCGGCATCCTCGCCGTAGATATCGCGAAGTCGCCGCTGCGCTGGTTTGACGGCTATCACCAGGCGCAAACGCCGGCGATCACGGGCGGCTACTACCGCACCGGCGATACGGTGGAGTACGAGCCGGACGGTTCGGTCTCCTTCATCGGCCGCGCCGACGATGTCATCACTTCGGCCGGCTATCGCATCGGCCCGTTCGACGTCGAAAGCGCACTGATCGAGCATCCGGCGGTCAACGAGGCGGCCGTGGTCGGCGTGCCCGATCCGCAGCGCACCGAGATCGTCAAGGCCTTCGTCGTGCTGGCGCCGGCCTACAAGGGCAATTCGGAGCTCGCCGAAGAGCTTGCCCAGCACGTCAAGAAACGGCTGTCGGCGCACGCCTACCCGCGCGAGGTCGAGTTCATCACGGAACTGCCGAAGACCCCAAGCGGCAAGATCCAGCGCTTCCTGCTGAGGAAGGCGGAGGTGGAGAAGCGCAAGGCGTGATTAGGCGCCAATCTCCCCCCTCGAGGGGGAGATGTCGCCGAAGGCGACAGAGGGGGTCGTTGCGCGTGAAGCGCTAACGTCGTCTCGCGCTGCAAAATGGGTCAGCGGGTAACGCGCGGCGCCCCCCACAGGGCCGGCCGGCAAAAACCCCCCAACGGGCGCGGTAAGACG